>CAYQQU010000052.1:0-42873 GCA_964419545.1 uncultured Saprospiraceae bacterium
AAAATGCCACAGGGAGGTTCCAAAAGCTGGGTTTTGCAGCCAAAATGACTACCTTCAAACAAGCTCTTAAAAGAAAAGTTGCCGAAAGGAAGCCAGACGCAAAATTAAAAAAGTCTGTTTTTACTAACTACAGGTCCCTTTTATGTTCAAACGGTTAATTCAGCCACATAGCCTTATAGTTACCCTCCTGATATTCCTGTTTATCTGGTTTCTCGATTTTATACGGCTGAACATGCATTACCTGGACCCTTTCAACAACAGCCTGAAAGATTACGAAATAACGGACATCGTCTACGCCAACCTGAGCCGCCGGCCCCAAAGCGTGGAAGAACAGGTGGTGCTGGTGAATTGCGGTCAGCCCGACCGGAGCCGGATCGCCGCCCTGGTCGACAAACTCACTGCCGCCGGCGCCCGCGTGATTGGGCTGGACCTACTTTTTACTGAGCTGCACGGCGCCCAGGAGGATACGCTCCTGCAGCAAAGCCTGAAAAAGGCCGGCAATGTGGTGCTGGCCTGCGAACTCCACGAATACAATCGCGATTTTGACCATTTTGAAAGCCGGGTGGGCGTAAATCCTTTTTTTGCGGAACACGCAGCGCTCGGCTACGTCAACTTCCCGGCCAACGCCACCAAAACCATCCGCCTTTTCAGCCCGCAGGAAATGGTGCAAACCGACACCCAGCCGGCCTTCGCCACCGCCATTGTGCAGCAATATGCTCCGGAAGCAGTGCAACGGTTGCTGGCCCGCAAAAACAAAGTGGAACGCATCTTTTACCGGGGCGACAAAAGCGATTTTATTCGCTACGAACAAGCGCAGGTGCTCGACTCGCTGACCCTCCCCGAATTGACCATGGCCATAGCCGGCAAGATCGTGCTGGTGGGTTACGTGGCGGAGGACGTTTGGGCCAACCCGCTGACCGACCGCCACTACACGCCGCTCAACAAAAACTACCAGGGCAAATCCATTCCCGACATGTACGGCGTTGTCATCCACGCCAACGTGATCAGCATGATCCTGCAGTCGAAATACATTCGCGAAGCGCCAGCCTGGCTGGACCGCCTGCTTTCCGTCTTATTTTGTTATTTTAACGTGCTGTTGATCCATTGGATCTACAAAAAATTTCACGCCGCCTTCCACGGCATTACGCGGGCGCTGCAGATCGTGGAATTTATCCTGCTCTTTCTGGTGATCGCCCTGCTGTTTTATTTCTTCCGGTTGCGACTGGAATTCAGCCTGGGTATTCTGGCGCTTTTGCTGGCGTACGACATCATTATGATCTACGAGAGTTTGATCAAAAAAAGAGCGCCCTGGCTGGCCGACCTCCCGGGGTACCTGGAATGGAAGACGGCGCCTACGCCCGATGCTGCAACCGATTCGGCCGACCGTACGACCACCGATCCCCCCGTGGCCGGTAACCAAACGCTGAATGAACAAATAGACTGATAGCATACACCACCGAATAAAGCAGGAACGGCTATGAGAAACCAAATCTGCCTGATCGTCGCCATCTGCCTGGGCAGCGCCGGACTGATCCGGGCCCAGGAGGACGGCCAGTTTACGGTTCTGTACACCAATACCAGCAGCGGCGTTCATTACGAAGCGCCGGCTATGGATCGGAGCCGCGTGTTCGCCGGCATCCGCTTACCTGCAAAGGGGCAGTTGAAGCTGGAAGCCGGCGCCCGGGTCGACCTATTATTCAACAACCGCAAAAAGCGCCTGGAAGGCCCCCGCGACTACGCGCTTGCCGAACTGGCGAATGCAATGCAAGGAGAAAAAAAGTCGACTTTTCTCAGCCGCTTCTGGGATTTTCTGACCAATGCCGTCCGGGAAGCCGAGGATACCCACCAACTGGAACGCTACCACAAAAGATACCTCACCAACGCCCGGGCCGGCATTCGCGGATTCGGCGACCGGGCGTTCGCCATTCAGTCGCTGCGCTATTTTTCCGGAGTGCTCGGCGAAGAGGTCATCGTTTTTCAATGGGATTCCATCCCTACGCTGCGCGGTTATACTTTCCGCATCCGGGACCGGATCACCGATCAGGTAGTCTTCCAGGCGCTGAGCCGGTCCAATCGCCTCACCGTCAACCTGCACGAGCTTTACCTCGAAGAAGAAGCCATCTACCGCTGGCAGGTGACGGGGGTTGCGGCCGACAGCACGCTGGCGGTCTCGCCGCCTTCTCTTTTCAGCTATCAACCCGGGGAAATGGTCGCTTTCCTGCGCAACCTGGAAGCGGATGACGATTTTCTGGCGCTGGAACCGGCAGAGCAGGCGCTCTTCCGGCTGCACGTACTGGAGGAGGAAGGGTTCTACTTAAAAGCCTACCAGGAATACGAACAGTTGATCGAGGCGCAGCCCGACAACCGGCTCTACCGGAAAGTATTCGCCGCCTTTTTGGTGCGGATGAACGACCTGGCTGCTGCGCAAACGCTTATTTAAATTAATTTCCAGGCCTGATAACCGCTCAAAGATATGCGAAAATTCATTTTGTCCATTTGCCTGTACACAGCCGCAGCAAGCCTTGTTTTTGCCCAGGAGCCGGTATTCGGCTATGTCTACAGCAGAACATCCCGGTTTGCTCCGGAGCCGGTCGACAATTATAAATACCAAATAGCGCAACGCATATTCGATCAGTTGATCGCGGCGCGAGGGGATTTCCGGATGCCGAAACCGACGCTCGTAATGAATAACGGCGAGCGCTACGTCGCCTGGATGAACCCGGAAGAGCGCGTCATCGGCATCGAAGAAAAAGCGTACGACGTATGCCGCCGCCTGGGTAAAGATTCGCTGAACGCCGTCGCGGCGCTACTCGCCCATGAACTCATTCACTATTACGAAAAACACGACTGGACCCGACATTTCATCAACCTCAATCGCAACCTGACGACAAGCGCGGAGATCGGGCAGCTCAAAGAAGGGTTGAAGCTCGAAACCCAGGCCGACTACCTGGGGGGCATCCTTGCCCTGTCGGCCGGCTACAACACCTACGGCGTCCTCGAAGAACTCCTGAAACAGGCTTACGAATCGTACGGCCTGCCTTCCCAAATCGACGGCTACCCCAGCCTGGAAGAACGCCTCCAGCTCGGGAAAAATACAGCCGAACAGCTGCGCGACATCCACGGCGTTTATCAAACCGCCAACCTGCTTTCCCTCATCGATATGCGGGAAGCGGCCAATGCCTATTATGACTTTATCCTGGGCGACTACCAGAGTTATGAGATCTACAACAACGCCGGGGTCAATGCCCTGCTGGCTGCGCTGAGCTATTACGAAGACGCGGAAATGCCTTTTGCCCTGCCCGTGGAGCTGGACCTTACCAGCCGCCTCGATCAGCTCGCCACCCGCCTGCCCGCCGACGCGGAAGCAAAAAGGAGGGCCCTGCTCCGGGATGCGCACCGCTGGTTCGAAAGCGCCATCCAGCTGGCCCCCGCGGAACCCGTCGCCTACCTGAACCGGGCCGTCGCGCACACCCTGGAAAAGGCATGGATGGACGCCCGGTACTGGGCCAGCAAAGCCGTCGAGCTGGGCCGGGAACAGCAGGCTTCAAAACAGATCGCCGACGCTCAGATCGCACTGGGCGTCATCGCCGCCCTGCAGGAAGAAAACGAAGCTGCGGAAGCTTATTTCCGGGAAGCCCGGAAAGGCAACGAAGCGATGGCCGCCTTCAACCTGGCCCTCCTGAAAAAACAACCGGCCCTGCGCACCAGCCAGGTGCGCCCCGCGGAAGGCGTGGAAATGATCGACAAACTGTTTTTGGACGACTTTCTGGCCGCGCCCGAGTTTACCACCCAGGTCGAAGTCAGCCAGGGCGTCTACTGCGGCCGCAAAGAAGCCAAACAGACCAGGCTGTTGATGCATTATGCGGAAGAAGGGAAGACGTACGCGTTATTCCACCAAACCCGGCCGGACTATCCCGGCAGCACCCAGTGGGGCATTCAGCTCGGAGCAAGCCGCGCGGAGATCCTGGACGTCTACCAGAGCCCGACCCGCGTGCTGGAGCTGAGCGACGGCGCCTGCCTGGTCTACCAAGACAAAAACATATTATTTATCCTGAATGAAACAGATCGCCTGAAACATTGGGTTATCTTTAGGAAAAAACCATAAAGCTCTGACATCTAAAACCCTTCATTATGAAAAAGGCTGCTTACCTGCTGTTCCTGTTGCTGCTGAGCAGCGGACTGCTCCCGGCGCAGGCCGACATCCGGGCCATCGTTTACAGCACTTCCGGAAAAGTGAAATACGCACCAACGGCCGACGCCAAATATGCTAAGCTTTCCACCGGCGCCGAACTGGCGCCGGAAGGAAAACTAAACCTGAAAAAAGGCGCTTCGGTAAGCATTGTTTTTGATACCGAATATGCACAATTCGGCGAAGCAGGAGAACATACCGTGGCGCAAATCATCGGCGACATCGAGCAGTTCCGGGAAAGCGATTACGCCGGCCTGTTCAGCAAACAGGTGAAAGCCGCGCTGCACCCTTATTTCTATGCGGTAAAGCTCAAGCGGTACGGCTTCGGCGACACCTCTTCCGACGACCCGCCCAAGCCGCCGCCCAAAAAAGAAAAGGACGGCGCCGGCAATAAAAATTTCAAGGTGGTCCGGGTGCAACCTACCGGCGGCAAAATCGCGGCGCCGGCCCCTGTCTTCCGCTGGAAGCCGGCCGAAAAAAGACCCAGAATCAAAAATTTTCACTTCATCCTGACCGGTGATCAGGACGAAGTGCTGCTGAAAAAAGCCGTAAGCGGCTATTCCTTTACGCTATTCCCCGGTGAAGTGAAACTGCAACCCGGCGCCTCCTACCAATGGCGCGTAGAAGCTGCCGAGGATACCGATATCGCCACCACGAACGTTCCCTTTACCTACGTCGCCGCTGACCAGCGCAGCGACCTGACCGCAGCCCTGAAGGATAGCAAAATGTATGCCCAAGCGGACGACGCTACCCGGTATTTGCTGGAGGGCGTGGTGCTGGAAAATGAGGGTTTCCTCGCCGCCGCACATACCCGCTACCTGGCCGCACGCCGGGCTGACAAGCGCAACGAGCTGGCCGACCTGATGTACAAAGCCTTTTTGTGGCGATACGACATTGTGGAATGACCCATCTCTATGCTTAATGGAACGGCGCTCTTCCTGCAGCGACCGGCCGGGTTTGCCATATCACTTACTGAACCCGCAATGGGTTCACTTTAAGGCTTTTGCAAGATGAGAACCGCCATTTGTTTTCTGTATCTGATACTGGCCGTATGCGGCTACGGGCAACAGCCGGAACTGGTAGTGCCAACCAGTCATGAGGAGCGTATAGTATCCACTGCCTTTTCACCAGATGGGCAATACGTCCTGACGTGGGATATAAATACAGCCAAGCTATGGGATTTACAGGGGCGGGAACTAAAATCTTATCCATTTGAACTGGCAGGAGATATAACCGTGACCTTTTCTCCGGATGGGAAAAATATTCTCGCTACCGGTTGGGAGGAAGGCGAAGATGAATTTTCAGATTGGTGGGACCGACCTCAGGTTGTGAAACTATGGGATTTAAGTGGTAAACGGGTGGAATCCATTCCCGCTTTAGCGGCAATCAATTATGCCACTTTTGCTCCCGATGGAAAATCAATGATTACGGGAGGGCCCGATGGCAAGGTGCGCGCAATGGATAAAAACGGCCGGGAATTATTTTCTTTCCAGGCGCACGACAAGGGTGTTGAATCCATTACCCAATCACCGGACGGGCAATATATCATTACTAAAAGTAAGCGGGATGCGACGACGGAAACATCGGAGCGCAAGCTATGGCAATTGTCCAGTCGGAAATTAGTGTTAGACTTATCGGATAGCGATATGCCAATGTCCATCGACCCCAGCAACCGATACTTACTCGAAAATGGTCCTCTTTACTTTGCAGACACCCTTCGATTGCGGAACCTAAATGGAGAGACCATCTTGGAATTCCCGGATGCATTAAGTGCTTTTTTATCCCCCGATAGTCGTCTGGTATTGGCTGAATATCGCGATAAGTCCAAAAAGCTTTGGACGTTGGAAGGAGAAGCTATGTTGACCACCGGGCAGAATGTCGCCACCGCATTTTCATCGGATGGTCGTTATTTCATCCATGAGAAGCAAAAAGAGCCTACCATTGAATTAATAGACTTACATACGGAGGAAATAGCCACTATTCCGGGTTTCGACGATCGGGTAGAAGCCGTTGTATTCCTTCCGGACAACCAAACCTTCCTCACGGCAGAGCACCAAGAACGAGGGGGTACGCTCCTAAAGGTTTTTGATGTAAAAACGAAAAGTCAGCAGTCTCTCAGAACGCTTCCAATTTCTATTTCAGAAATCCATTGCTCACCGGACGGTAAAACCGTATTGATCTCTACCGAGGCAACTACTTACCTCCTCGACCAAAATCTCGAAATCAAAAGCGTCTTACAAGGTTTTGCTAACCATTCGCCGGGAGCGTTCTTTTTACCGAATGGTACGGACCTCGTCATGGAACCGGATAAAGTATGGGACCTCAAAACCAATCTCATTACCCCTACCGATAGCGTGCGTCCCTTCTACAGCGGTATTACCGGGGACGTTTTAAATTCTCCTGATTTTCAGTACGTATTTGGTTCCGCATTTGGGGGACCAACCCCTAATTTATACGGCGGAGATTCGACCATTGCCTTTGTCGGCCATACCAATTCGGTGGTCTCTTCCGCCTTTTCTGCCGATGGGCAATTTATCCTGACCGGAAGCGAGGACCGGACCGCAAAATTGTGGAATCTGCAAGGGGAAAATTTACAGACCTTAATTGGCCATACGGGCGTCATTTGGTCGGTGGCCATTTCACACGATAATAAGCTTTTGGCAACCGGAGGAGATAGTACCATTAAGCTTTGGGAAGCCAAAACGGGGAGGGAGCTTGCTACCTTAGTCCTGATGGGTTCCACCGACTGGATCGTCAAGACCCCTTCCGGCCTGTTTGACGCCTCCCCCCGGGCCATGTACCTCATGCACTACAGCCTTTTTTACGAAAGAGACCGGGAATACATCACCATTGATGTGGAGCAATTGAAAGCCCGTTATTACGAACCCGGGTTGCTGCAAAAAGCACTGGGCTTTTCCGACGAACCGATCCGGCCCGTCGAAAATTTCGAGGCGGTAAAGCTTTACCCAGAGGTCAAAGCGATCATCAACGGCGACTCTTTAATGATTGACCTGAAAGAACGCAACGGCGGCATCGGCCGGGTCAGCCTGGCCATTAACGGCAAAGAAGTGGAAGAAGAATTGAACCCTTTACCCCGCAAAGAGAACGCCAAACGGGACCACACCATTCGCTATGACTTGAAGCAACACCGACAGTATCTCTACCGCCACCCCGACAGCACCAATATCATCACCATCCGGGCGTATAACGAGGAGGGCTGGCTCAAAAGCGAAGCGGTCAACCTGAGTTATCAAATGGTGCAAGCACGGACTAAGGGCCCGGGCGGCAACCGGGAAAACGCAGCGTGGACCGGAACACTGGACCCCAAACTTTACGTCATCTGCATGGGTACTTCCAATTATGCGGGCTCCAAACTGGACCTTCAATACGCAGATCAGGATGCGTTCAGAATGGCCAAAGCACTGGCCGCCGTTGGCGCCGCCCAGTTTACGAAAGATAGTCTGGAGGTCTATTGTTTTTCCACCACCCAAGCCGACCAATCTGCTGGGGAGCACTTGCCGCTCGAATGGCAATTCGCCGATAAAAATAACCTAAAAGCCACCTTTGATCGCATCGAAAAAAGCGCCAAAGCAGAGGATGTGATCGTCGTTTACCTCTCCGGCCACGGGGTGGCCCAGGGCGGCGCGGATCAAACCGAATTTTATTACCTCACCCAGGGGATAGCCAGTGAAGACGACCTCGCCGATCCGGCAACTCGCAAGGCCTTTACCATTTCGAGCGAAGAATTGACCGCCTGGATCAACGATGTGCCTGCATTGAAGCAGGTGCTGATCATCGACGCCTGCAATTCGGGTCAAATCGTAGAAAACCTCACGGGGGGCGCCAAAGAACTCAATTCCAGTCAAATACGCGCTATCGACCGGATGCAGGACCGCACCGGCATGTTCGTCCTCTCCGGCAGCGCCTCGGATAAGGTGAGTTACGAAGCCAGTGAATTCGGGCAGGGCCTGTTAACGTACGCGCTATTACAAGGTATGCAGGGGGAAGCCATCCGGCGAGGCGAAAAGGCAAGTTATATCGACGTCATGGCCCTTTTCCAGCACGCTCGTAACCGGGTGCCGGTGCTCGCCGCCGGCATCAACGGCATTCAGACGCCGATGTTAGGCTTTCCGAACCAGGCCGGCAGTTTTGACATAGGAATCCTGGATTCACTGGCGGCGGTCAGCATCGAGGTGGCGAATAAAAAACCCGTAGTCATTCGCAGTCTCTTCCTCGATGAAACAACCTTCGATGATCACCTGGAAGTAGTGGCGCAGCTTGAAAACCTTTTCCGTGAGGAGACCCAAAAAGGCAAAGATGCCGACTTGGTTTACGTCGACGTTAACGCCTACCCCAAAGGGTATTCCCTCCGGGGCCTTTACCGCCGGGAAGGGGATCAGATTGTGGTGGACGCCCGATTGTTTTACGGAAAAAAAATGATCGATACCCTGGCCATTAACCACTCGGATAAACCAGGGCGCCTGGTCATTCAGCTGATGCGCAAGGCTAAAGAAAAGATCAGTGAACATTTTCAACAACAGAACAAATTTTAACCCGGATTATTCATGGGTTGAGATAACAACAGGAAAATTTACGCAATGAAAAAACTGCTCCTCGTTCTCCTTTGCCTGCTCCCCCTGACAGCCGGAGCGCAAAAGCCAACCCTGGGCGTCAACCTCGGCCACGCAAATGCAGTAACCAGCCTGCGCTTCTCGCCCGACAGCCGGTACCTGCTTTCCAGCGCGGCCAATGACGCGCTGAAATTATGGGAGGTAAATAGTGGAAAACTGCTGGCTACCTCGCCGGCGATCACCGAAATGGAGGGCGCCGTTTTCCTCTTCGACCAAGGACGGTACGCTGCTTTCTCAACCCCTTTCTACGGTTGGGGCAACGATAATCCTATGCCCCGGATACTCTGGGACATCGCCGCCGGTAGTTTGAAAGATGCCCGCCCGGTGGGGCAACGGGTGGTAGAACCAGAGTTGCCCCTTTTCCTGGAAGAACCCGGAAATAACGAACCGCCGCCCCCCAGCTTGGGCGATCAATTGTCCGCGCTGATGGAGCCGCAAGCAGACCTGTCTTTCCCGGATGAGGGAAATGACGCGGAAGCAACACCCCGACCGGCCGGATTCCTTCCCGATGGTAAAGGTTATTTCACCCGGACCGAAGACCAACTCGAGTTGTTCACCGTCGCAGAGGCAAAAAGTTATGGCATGGTATCCATAGCGGGTGTGCCGGATTCTTTCCAGTTTAGTAGCAATGCCGCCTATATTTTTTCGCTTACGAACCCGTCAGAATATACGGTTTGGCAGTTGAGCGACGGACAGCAACAGGCTTCCCTCCGCCTGCCGGATAGGGTGTTTTTAAGTGATATCGCCCCGGACGGCCGCTCCGCACTCACCCTGTCTGCCGACGGAAAGTGTAGGTTGTACGACCTGGCCACCGGCAAAATCGTCCGGACGTATTTAACCAGTACGGCCGACCCATCTTATCCCAAGGCAGCATCTTATCACTTTTTAGCCCATAGCGCCGCCATTTCGCCCGACGGTCAATTGGTGGCGAGAGGTACGCCGAATGGGACCATCTACTTATTCGACCTGGCCACCGGCAGACTGCGCAACACCCTCCGGGGATATACCGAGTCGTTGACCACCGTACAGTTTGCTCAAAACGACCAACGGATCGTCATCGTATCGGAGAGCGGTATGCGGTGGACCTGGGATTTACCGGCCGGTTGGGTTCGTTCCTCCCAGGCGGAAGCCCCGCGCTTAGCAGAAGCTTGGCTGGGCAAATCTCAGGACGGCAAACTCGGCGTGGCTGCTGGCAACGAGGGTAAGCTCGAATTGTGGGACTTGGAAACGCAAAGCCGGATAAAGCCGCTGGGCGATGACGAAGGCTACTTTTCCGTGGTATTTAGCCAGGATGCCTCTAAAATCCTGCTGTTGCGGGAAGCCAACATCAAAGCTTTTAGCACCACCGATGTGCTTTGGGACCTGGAGGCCAACCAGGCCATTCAATCTTATCAAAAACCGGACGGTGGAAAAACGACCTGCGCCGCCATTTCTCCCGACGGCCGCTACATCCTCCTGGGCAGCTACGAAGGGGGGATTCACCTCCGCGACGCTCCGAGCGGCAGGCTGATCCATTCTTTTCAGGGGGCCGCCGCCCCCATCCGCGCCGTCGCTTTCTCGGCAGACAGCAAAAAGATCATCGCCGCTTCGAGCGCCAAAGACGGCACAGCTACCATCTGGGATATTCCGAAAAAAGAAAAAATCGCCTCCCTGATCGCTCTGGACGGCGGCAACTGGGTAGTGACCTCCCCCAACGGACTCTTCGACGCTTCCCAGAAAGCGACGGAATTGTTGTTTTACAAAATAAATTACGAACAGCAAACCGAGGTGATCGAACTGGAGCAGCTCAAAACCAGGTACTACGAACCGGGCTTGCTCCAGAAGCTGCTGGGCTTCTCCGACGAACGCCCGCGGCCGGTAGAAGGGCTCGACGCCATACCGCTTTATCCGGAAGTAGCCGCCCGTATCGATGCAGATCAGCTGCTCGTCAGCCTGAAAGAACGGAACGGCGGCATCGGAAGGGTAACCGTTTTTGCCAACGGAAAGGAAGTCGTCGCTGACGCCAACGAAAGCGGCGCCACCCGGAGTACTCTCGATCTCGTGCCGGTACAAAAATACCTCTACCGCCATCCCGACAGCACCAACTACATCAGCTTGCGGGCCTACAATCGCGAGGGATGGCTGAAAAGCCCGGCTATCGTGCTGCGCTACATTCCGGAAAAATGGGCGCGCGGTGAAGGAAGCACCGGAACCGATACCCCTGCTTTATCCGGCGACCCCAGCCTCTACGTACTGACGATCGGCACTTCTGAATACACCGGCGATGAGCTCGACCTGAAATACGCGGATAAAGACGCGTACGTCATGGCCCGCGCCGTGCAGTCGGTGGGCGCGCAGCTATTCGCCATTACCGGCGAAGTAGCAGCCTACTGCCTGAGCACCGACAAGACGATGGAGGCCCACGCCGCCGGGGATAATATCAACTGGCGGTACGCCACCAAGGAAAACATCCAGGCCGCATTTGCGGAGATCCAACAAAAAGCCCGGCCCCAGGACGTCATCCTGGTCTACCTCTCGGGCCACGGCCTCACCTACGGCAGCGCGGAAAACGCCCAGTTTTATTACCTCACCCAGGGAATCTCCAACGGCGACCTGAGTGATACCGGCATTCGCAACAAATTCAGCATCTCTACCGAAGAGTTTACCCGCTGGCTGAACGCCATCCCGGCCCTCAAACAGGTGTTGGTGATCGACGCCTGCAATTCCGGCAAAATCATCGAAAACCTGACCAGCGGCTCCAAGTCGCTCAACGCCAGCCAGATCCGGGCGCTCGACCGCATGCAGGACCGCACCGGGATGTTCGTCCTTTCCGGTAGCGCCTCCGACAAAGTCAGTTACGAAGCCAGCGAATACGGGCAGGGCCTGTTGACGTACGCCTTGCTGAAGGGCATGCTGGGCGTAGCGACCAAAACGGATAAAGACGGCCGGCAGTTGATAGACGTCATGACCTTATTCCAACACGCCCGCGACGAGGTGCCCCGCCTCGCCGCTTCCATCAACGGCATACAGACGCCCATGCTCGGCTTTCCCACCCAGGGCGCCAGCTTCGATATCGGCATTTTCAACGAACGGGTCGACATCCCCCTCAGCGGGAAAAAACCGGTGCTCATCCGCAGCAACCTGCTCAATCAGCAAACCTTAAAAGATGACCTCCTGCTGGTGGACGAGTTGGAAAAACTATTCCGGGCGGAAACCGAAAAAGGCAGCGCCGCCGACTTCCTCTACGTCGACGTCAACGAATATCCCGGCGCCTACTACCTGACCGGTTTGTACCAAAAGTCAGGCGAAGACCTCACGATCAACATCAAATTGTTCAAAGGAGAAGCGGAAGTACCCGGATTTGAAGTCCGCCCGGCGAACGACCCCGGGCGACTAGCCCGAATGATCGTGGGCGCCGTCAAGAAGGCGATAGTGGAATAATTGGAGCTGCCCCCAGGTATAACCTGACGGCTAAATCGAGGGTTAACGGTCCGGAAAATAGGTTTTCAACAATGCTCCGAAGCGATCCATTGCCCGGATATCCTTGAGGCTGGGCGCGGTGGTGAGCCGGTCGTAATCGTCGTAGCCCATCTCGAGCATGATTTCCAGCTGCCGGATCGCTGCTTCCTGGTGTTCTCCGAAGGCCAGAGCTTCCAGCAGGAGATAGTGCAGGTCAAACCGGTCGGGGAACGCGGCCACCGCCGCCTGCCCTGCCTGCCGGGCGGCGGCATAGTCCCCCTGCCTGATCAGGACCTGCAGCAGCAAATAATGGCTGTAGTAGGAATTGGAGTCGATCGATAAGGCCTTTTCCAGGGTGGCGCGAGCTTTTTCCCATTCGCCCGTCGCATTGTACACATAGGCGAGCAGGGCGTATCCATCGGTATCATCGGGCTCGTAATCCAGGTAGGTCAACAGGGCCGCTTCCGCTTGCGGCAGCATTCCCGGCAGCTCGGTGTAGAGATCAGCCAGGTTGTAATAAGCCTCCGCCAGCCGGGGATCGAGCTCGATGACGCGCTGAAATTCCCGGACGGCCGGCGCCTTGCGGCCCAGCTCCTGGTACAGCACCGCAAGGTTGTAGTGGGATAAAGCGAGGTTTTCGTCCGTAGCAATGGCTTCCTCATAGAGTTGCTCCGCCTGCCCGGGTTGTCCCATGCGTTTGTAGCTGTAGGCCAGGTTGGTCAGCGCCAGCCCCCATTTAGGGGAAAGCGCCACCGCTTTCTGGAAATTGGACAACTCCTGTAACTGATCGCCGAGCCGGCGGTAGAGCAGGCCCAGCTCGTTGTAGATGTGGGGCGCTACCGGCTGGCGTTGCAGCGCGGTTTGCTGCTCGTTCAGGGCCAGCAGCAAGAGGCTGTCGGATGTCGTTTCGGAAGCATCGGCAGCCAACCGGAGGTTGACACCGCGAAAATAATGCTCGCGCGATATGACGTCGTCCTGAAAAAAACGGGCGTCGCTCAGCAGCGCCGCTGCTTTTTCCAGGTAGGCCGGGTAGTGGGCGTACACCTCCTGGTCGGCCCAGCGTCGGGCCAGCTCTTTACCCGGGGAGGTGATGTATTCATTGAGCGCCTGCTGGGCCTCGTCCTGCAGCGCCGTCGCCAGGCTGATCTTCATCACCTTTTTGACGGGATGGTCGGGCATGGCCTGATAAATCTGATAAGCCGAGCCCGAATCCGGAAACAACAGGTGTTTGCGGGCTACCGCCGCCTCGAAACGGGCCAGCTTCGCCAGATAACCGGTGTCGGCGACAACCGGACGCTCCGGAACCGCCGGCGGCGACGGCAGGGCCGCCCGGCCGGCCACTTCCGGCTTTACTCGCACCATTTTTACGCTGCTCAGCCCGCCGTTGATAAAAGGCGTCTGCCGCCGTTCGGAGGCTTCCCGTACGCTGTCTTGAACGTAACGCCTCAATTCGAAAAGGTCGACATACAAATCGCGATCCGTATCGGCCTGCCCTTGCAGCCCCTTAACCAAATAATACGAAAAGACGCCTCTGCCGCCGCCCCATTGCGGGCCTTCGAGCGAAAACTCTTCGGGTTCGCAGGAGAGGATCTTGATGGAATTGGTAAAAAGCTCCGCTACGGCAGCCGTTGTCGCGCGCGGACCGCCTACCTTGCTTCCCGCCAGTGCGCCCGAGCGACAGGCGTCGGAGATCAGAAATACCTCTACTTCTTTTTCCAGGACCATTGTGCGAAGGTACTGATCGAGCGTGTTGACCATACAGGCCCCGCCCGAAGCATAAGTGGTGGGCGAGGCATCGTAAAAAAGCAGGTAACCCATGCGTTCCTTCGAGACGACCTCCACGTCGCCGTGTCCCGAAAAATAAAGGATCAACCGGTCTTTGGGCGCACACCGCTCGGTAAGGGCCTGCAGCTCGTTCAGGAACTTGGCGTAAGTGGCGGCTTCGTCCGTCAGCAATACGATATCTTCCCGGTCGAGCTGCCAGTGGGTTTCCGATTGTAAAAAGCGGGCAAAAGCTTCCGCGTCGCGGTGCGCGTAAGACAGGTCGGTGATCTTGGGGTGTTGATAATCGGAAATACCCACCACCAGGGCGTGGATTTTTCCGAATGGACGGATGGGTTTGATCTGGGCGGTGGTAACCTTTGCCCAGCCAATGAAATACAAGATCAGGAACAGGCTAATCGACCCAATGGGACGAACAAAATGGGTGATCATACTGGTTTTTTATTTGCTCGAATACCGAACAGTAGCCCGGATCTTAACCGCAAAGGCAACTACTTAGGTCCCTCCGATTGAGAGGCGAAAAGGCCTGGTTTTGCCCCGGCCCTAAATGGGAGCCCAGGCATTTTCGCCCTTTGCTCCCGTTTAGGGTCGGGGCAAACAAAGGGCGAAAATGCCTTTAAAAGGAGGGACCTCAATAGTTAACCGCAAAGAATAATTGTTTTATTTTACATTGAAAAAGCTACCTAAAACCTTTCCGTCATGAATGCAATTTCGGTAAAGTTACTATTTCTCCTGGTCACTATCACGGCGCCCGCCCTATTAAGCGGCCAGAGCACCCTGCGGCTCGTTTCCAAAGCGAACGTGGAAAACGAGGGGACCCCGCTCACGGAAGGCCCGGAATACGAAATGGCTTCCGAAATATACCGGCGTCTCGTGGAGGCGCGTGGCGACCGCCGCTTTAAAGAGCCGGTATTTACCATGGATATGGGCGAACGCTCCGTCGCTTTTTTCGTCGGCGCCGACCATCGGATCGCACTCGAAAAAAAGGCGTACGACATTTGTATGAGCCTGGGAAAAGAGACCGGTAAAAACGCCATCGCCGCTCTGCTGGGACACGAGCTGATCCATTTCTACGAAAAACACCAGTGGCGCTCCGGCTTCGCCCAAACCAACGCCGACCTGACCATCGGCGCCCGCCTGCAACGCATCGCCGGCGCCGACCGGCTGAGCAACGAAACGCAAGCCGATTACCTGGGCGGCTTCCTGGCGTATTCCGCCGGCTACGACGTCTACGAAGCCCTGCCCAAACTCTTCGACGAGCTCTACGCCAAATACCCGCTCAAGGACGAAGAGATGGAAGACAATTACCCCAGCAAAGAAGATCGCAAAGCGATGGCCCGCAAAGCCATGGAAAAGCTGAACCGACTGGTGGAAGTATTCGACATGGCCAACCTGATGACCGCCGTCGGCCGCTACAACGACGCCCGCGCTTTCTACAAACACATCCTCATCGATTACCAGGGGCGGGAGATCTACAACAACCTCGGCGTACTCACCGTACTCCAGGCGATGACCTACCTCACGGAAAAAGAACGCCGCTACCGGCTGCCCCTGGAGCTGGACCTCAACTTCGGCAGCAGCACCCGCTCCGGGGCGGGCGATTCCGAAAAGATCAAAAACGCCCTGCTGCGCGAAGCCGTCGTCTATTTCAACAACGCCATCAGCCTCGACCCGGACTACGCGCCGGCTTACCTCAACAAAGCCTGCGCCTTCTTCCTGCTGGAGCAAGACGATCTCACCCGGGCGCGCTTCTACGCGGGCGTAGAAGCCAAACAAAGAGCCGCCGCGAACGCCCGTTTCGAAAAAACAGCCTGGGACGCGGACGTGCTGCTGGCCCTCATCGCACTCGCCGAAGGCAAGGAAGCAGACGCCAGACAACTCCTGGAAACCGCCCGGAAAAAAACGACCGTCGCCGATTACAACTTCCGCGTCCTCACCGGACAGCCGCTTAAAAAACCGTCAAAACCCAACGGACCGGAATACGAAGTGATCAACGATCTCGAGATCGATGATATCCGCACCGAAATTCGCAACCTCACCCGCTCCAACCGGGACGAGATCCGGGAAGAAGTGCTCTTCGAACAACTGCGCTTCCGGGTGTACGAAAATATGGGAAAGTTGAAAAATTCCAGGATCTACCACTGCGATCCGCCCTTCGGCGACGATAGCCCCGACGTCTATTTCCACCTTACAAATGCGGACTATCCCGGCGAGGTTTACGACGGCATCAAAGTGGGTACGCCCCTCTCTACCATCACCGACCAATACGGAGAGCCGAAATTTGCTTACGAAGCAACAAACGGCGCCATCATCGGCTACGAACAGATGCTCTTTTTCCTCGACCAAGAAAAGCGGGTGAAGCGCTGGGCCCATTATTACCTGCAGTAGGGAGCCTCCGTACTGAGAATGAATGCCCTTAGCGGATTCCCGGTTTGTCTCTGCCGTCCTCTTCTTCCAGGAAATGGTACAGACCTGACCCGGGTTAAGGGTAAATCCCCCTTCTTTTCAAGCCGTTCCTTTGCTTGTTCGGAAATAGTTACCTGCGATTGCAAAAAAAGTAATATTTTTTGCCAGCCAACATTTCACAATGAACGAGACCGACCAACAATATATCCAGGCGATACGCGAGAACAACAGCCAGGGCTTACGCCGGTTGTACGACCAGTTTTTGCCGCGCATCGCCTACTTCATATCCAAAAACGGCGGAAGCTTCGACGACGCGAAAGACGTTTTTCAGGATGCGCTCATCATCATTTTCCAAAAAGCGCGGGAAGACCATTTCCAGCTCACCAGCAGCTTTTACACTTTGCTGTACGGCGTCTGCCGCAATCTCTGGGGCAACCGGTTGCAAAAGAAATCGCGCACGGAGGTAACATTAAATGACGATTACAAATATACCAGTGAACCCGGCCTGGACCAGCTCGTGGAACAGCAGGAAGAAAAGCAGGTGTTCTGGGATGCGTTCAAAAAACTGGGGCGCGATTGCCGCCAACTGCTGCAGCTGTTTTTCGCCAAAGTCAAAATGGCGCAGATCGTCGAACAGCTGGGCCTCAGCAGCGTAAGCTACGCCAAGAAGCGCAAATTTCAATGCAAAGAACAATTGGTAAAATGGGTGAAAGCCGATGAGCGATACCAAGAATTGATCGATAAAGAAAAAACCGATGGAGGAGCAATACGATAAGATCGAAAAATATCTGGACGGCGAACTCTCCGGAGAGGAATTGCAGCGCTTTGAAAAACGACTGCAGGAAGACCCGGAATTCGCCCAAGAGGTAGCCCTCCATCGCCGGCTTCACCAGGTGCTGGGAAATGCCGGCGAATGGCAACTGCGGCAAAACCTGGAAGCGATCGGCGCTTCCATTCAGGAAAGCGATATGCCGCCGCCCGACGACGACCCGCCGCCGGCTAAAGGCAATGGATGGTTTATCCCGGGGCTGCTGTTGTTTATCCTTGCAGGCAGCGTCTTCGCCTGGCTGCTGCTGCGCCCCGCTGCGCCCGATCCGCTGGCGGAAAACGAAACAACGCCGCCTGCTCCGACCGAACGCACCGATCAGGTGATTCCTCAGGATGATCCGAGCGATGCACAACCCGAATCGACTCCCGACGCGGGAACAAACGAATCGGCGCCCGAGCCAGCACCCGAACCGGCGCCTGCTCCCGACCCCTACCAACCCAATCCGGCGCTGGAAGCCTTGCTTGACCCCGAACGGCACAGCAATGTTCATGATTTTGATCTGACCGCCGACCTGCGGCCGGACTCGCTGGTATTTCTGACCATCGAAGGGGAGCTGCTGAGCGCCGCACTGCCGGAACAGCCCTTTATTCTGGAAGGTTTTGATCGCCGGCCGGCCAGCTACGCCGCACAGCCTTTCCTGCGCGTTCCCCTGGAGCCGATTGCCGTTGAAGAAGACCGCCCCTTCGCTTTCGCCGCCAAAAAAGCCTACCTCATTTCCTTCGATACACTGATCGACCTGGAGCGGGGGCTTTATTATTACCAGGTGCGATTGGAAAATGACCCGGCGCCGTTATTTGTCGGCAAGTTCCGCAACTGAGGCCATCATTTGCGGGCAACTTTTCGCTGCAAACGGTGAAAATCCTTTTCCGTCAGTGAAGGCAGCTCCCCACTCCGCACCTTGCGGATGATCTCTTCCGCTTCCGCGGCGCTGGCTTGTTCGATCACTTCTTCCGGCAATACATCGCTGATATTGTAGTTGGTCGCATTGGGCGTCAGAAAACGACGCGGATCGCGAACCTTCCGCCGCAAAGCACCCGAACGGAGATTCAAATACAACAGGACGGCGGCAAGAACTATGATGGCGGTGATGACGATCATTGAATATTCGTTTTTTATTAAAAAACCCAACCTTACCGGCGCATGTTCGATCCCCTCCGAGCGCTTGTTTGAGGGTCGTGGACTTAACCCGGATTATTCATGAATTCATCTATTGCGAAGCCAAATGGCCGGAGCCGGTGGCGTTAAGGCCGAACATTTGCGCCCGCCAGCATTTCTATTATCAAAAGCTGACTATGAATATTGCAGATTTGAATAAAGATGGTATTGGTTTGGACGGACTTGATCCGGTTGCTTACGCCCAGGGAGAACCACTGCGCGGAACGCCTGAATTCCGGGCTACCGTAGACAAGGTGACCTTTCATTTCGCTAATGCCGACAACCTCGATGCCTTTAACGAGGATCCGGGTAAATATCTCTCCACGCTTCTGAATAGCTCGCCTGAAAAGATGGTAGGCGACATCAATGACGCCGATGATTCCGGTCGCTACGTCGGCGATCGCACCCACAACCCTACCCGGTCGCTGGAAGATGCCGTCGAGGGCAGCGAAGAAGACGTTCCCAATGACCTGAAAGAAGACGGCGACTGGGAAATGCAGAACCTTTCGGATAGCGATAAGTGAAAATGGAGCTTTTTGGTCTTTGGCGCCCCTTGAGCACCAAAAACCAAAAGCCAATTTCCTACAGCTTCAGGCGCATCCCCACGCGCGTCCACCAGGAGTAAAATTCCTGTTGTTTGATCACATCGCTGGCGCCCAGGTAAAAGCGCAGCGGGGTGTTGGTGATGTTGATCCAGTCGGCAAAAAAGTTGATCTGCCGGCTGATTTGGTAGTTGGTGGTCAGATCCAGGCGCAGGGCCTCGTCGTAGTATTCGTCCAGGTCGACGTCCGGACCGATTTCCACCAGAAAGTCATCCTGATAGTTGGCCGTCAGGCGCACGAAGAACTTGCGGAAATCGTAGAAGAAGCCCACATTCGCATTGTGCTCCGCCTGGCCGGGCAGCGAGATCTCCTCTTTATCCTCTTCAGTAAAAAATTCACTGAGGTCGTCCTCCAATGGATCCAAAATGATGGCTTCGGCGTAGTTGGCCGGCACGCGGCGCGGAATGAACGCTTCGGAGAAAGTGTAGGTGTAATTGGTGTATAACCCAAAGTTGCGCAGGAAGCCCGGGAGAAAGTCGAACTTAAACTGAGCCTGAAATTCCGCGCCGAACACCTGGGCGTCGCGCCCGTTGAGCGGCTTGGTAAACTCAAAGACGGGGAAGTTTCCCGATCCCGGCGCCCCTTCCCGGCCGAAGCGCTTGTAGGAAAAGACAAAATCCTGGATATTCTTGTAGAAGAACCCTCCGGAAAGGATGGTATTGTTGTGGTAGCGCTCCACCATCAGATCGATATTCGTCGAACGCGGGAAGTCGAGATCCGGGTTGCCGATGCTCACCTCGTTGCGGTCTTCTTCACGCGAGGGGATCACGTCTACGTAGTTGGGGCGGGCGTAGGTGTAGGTTAATGCAGCCCGGACATTGATTTCGGGCGTCAGTTCGTATTTAAACTGGATCTGCGGCAGGAAAAAATCCTGGATACGCGTCCGGTTGATCGTATCGATCCCTACGAAGCGATTGCCGTCCAGGATGACGCCGAAGCTTTGGTTCTGGGTAACATCGGTGCGCTCGAAGCGCAGGCCGCCGATGATCATCAGCTGGCCGATATTGTGGCGGAACATGCCGTAAGCGGCGTAGATGTCTTCCTTGTATCTATAGTCCTGGTTGTAAGAGTTTTTCCGGGATTCATTGCGATCGAAGATGAAATACTGGGGGTAAAACTCGTAGAAGTCTCGCAGGATGTTCGCAGAAGGCATAAACTGAAGTTCATACCCTTGATTCAGCAGATCGGTTTCGTGAAAATCGTCGGAAGCGGTCACCAGGTTTAACGGTGCTCCGGTACCGGGATACAGGATTGATTCTTCGCGGTAAGCGCCGAAAGTCTGGGAACGGATATCCCGCCGTTTCGTCCGAGAGCGCAGTTTGGCGCCAAACTTAAAGTACCCGTCCTGGCCGTTATTGAGCGCGTACGGAATGGTAATATTGAACCTGGGTGTCAGCAGTTCTTCCCGGGTTTCGCTGGTTTCCAGCAACATTTCATCGAGTTCGAAATTTTCGTAATCGGTTGCGTTGCCGGCATTCGATTCATTGGGGAAAGTCGCCCGGGGATACTCGGGATCAGACACATCAAAGTCGATGGCGATGGCCTGCCCGGGGCTTTCAAAACGCGCTTCCAGGCGGTCGGGCTCCATCTCGCTTGCCTGGGCGTAGAACATCTGGTAATCGACCTTCACCCATCCGAAGTCGTGTTCGCCGCCCAGGGCAAGGCTACTCAGATCTTGTTGTTGCAGGCGGTCCCTGACGTCGTGGTCCACCCCTCCGAAGAGGAAATAGGTGGCGTTGAGGGGGTCTTCCAGGTCGTAGATCAGGCGCCGGCGCGTTTCGTCGTCAGAAAAGCGATTGAACATGCCCTGCAGGTAGATCTTGGAATTCGGGTTAAACTTGTAGTCCAGCGTAGGGCTCACGCTGATGCGGGTGCGGGTGATGTCGTAGTGGCGCAGTTGCACTTCGCGGTAATGAACGAAAAAGTTGTCGGTGCCTTCTTCCTGGCTGCCCGTATTGAAGAAAGGCCCTTTGGCGAATTTGTATTCGATATTGTCGGAGCCCTGATTGTTTTCGAAATAACTGGCGTTGATCTGAAAGCCGAGCTTATTATAGCGCTGGCCGTAGGAAAACTGGAGGTTGTAGAGGGGCTGCTGCCGCAGGTTGGTGTAGCCGCCGGCGATGGTGGTCAGGATCTCCGGTTTTCCGCCTTTTGCTTCTTTGGTGCGGATGTTGACCGAGCCGCCGATGCCGTCGCCGTCCATATCGGGCGTCATCACCTTGGTCACTTCGATGGCCTCGATCTGATCGGAAGGAATGATATCCATACCGACATACCGGAAATCGCCCTCCGGCGAAGGCACCTGCTCGCCGTTGATGTTGAAGTTGGTCAGCTCGGGCGGCGTGCCCCGCAGCTGCACGAAGCGGCCGTCCCCCTGGTCGCGCTGCAGGGTGATGCCCGGAATGCGTTGCATGACTTCCGCGGCGTTGAGGTCCGGGAAGGTGATGATCTGTTCGGCCGAGACGATATTTTTGATGTTCTCGGCTTTTTTCATTTCAACGATGGCCTTGATCTGGCCTTCGGCGATACCCCGGACGACGACCTCGTTCAGGTCGAAGCTCGTCGGTTGGAGGCGAAATCGCAGGTTGGATACCGGTTTGCCATTGGTATTGATCAGGCGGGTTTCCGTTTCGTAGCCCATGAAGGTGACGACCAGCTGAAACGCTTCCTGGCGGATGTTGTCGATGGAGAAATAGCCGTTGCCATCGGTATTGGCGCCTTTGGTCGTATTTTCAATAGCGACGGTAGCGCCCACCAGCGGTTCGTTGGTCTGGGCGTCGAACACCCGGCCGGATACGGCATTCTGGGCGTTTATATTCAGGTAGAGGCAGGAAATCGCAAAGAGAAAGCCGAGGAGCTTTTTGTTTTTTATCCACATGGCGCCGGCGGTTTTGCGGGAGGCGAAAAGCAAAAGTGCGGAGCCCCGAAAGCGCGCTCCGCACTTCTGTGAAAGAAAGAAATTTATTCGATGATCAGTTTCTGAACGAACAGTTTGCCGTTCTGGCGGGCCTGCACCACGTAGATGCCGGCTTCCAGGTCAGCAGTATTCAATTGTACCTGCTTGCCGAAGTCGCTCTGCAGACGGCGCATCAGCTGGCCGTTGAGGTTGTACACTACGATATCGGCCGCGGCCTCGTCTTCCAGTTCGATGGTGACCAACTGGTCGGCGGGGTTCGGATAGAGCTTCAGCTCAGCGGCTTCCGGCACGAAGACCGAGCGCACCGAGGTCGTATTCGGCGAAGAGTAATACACCAGCAGGCGAGGTACGCGCTCAGGGTGGTTCTGGCCGTCGCCGCCGTCTTCCGGGTCGGCGATGTTCTCATAGGATTCGAATTCGCGGGCGTTCTCCACCTCGCTCGGTCCCTGGTTTTCGCCCAGCAGAACAAAAGCGATGGCGTTTCCGGCTGCCCAGCCGTCGCGGTCCACGATCTCCTGCACAATATTGCTGATATCCGGGGTGCGGTGCGGCGTCCACAGGCCCCATTCTTCATCGACCACCCAGACCAACTGGGCGTCAGTGCGCGGGCGGGAGTCGATCAGGGCATCTTCGGTGAAAGTTTCGGCATTGTCGGTAGCGTCACCGACGATGGTGATACGAGCTACGTCTTCCGTTGTTTTCGATTCGTGCGAGAATACCAGGATAAAAGCCGAGTCGATAACGGCGCCCTGCGGGATGGTGATGTTCTGGAAACGCAGTCCGGCTGTCAGGATATTCTGGTCTTCGGGCTCGCCTTCCCAGCCGGCGTCGATATCGTCGTCAAATAGGGCGTCGATGGCGTCGTTCTCCTGTTCGGCGTCGTCGGAAGAAACCTCGATGATCTCCCCCTCGTCTTCAACGGTGCCCGTTGCGACGATGGGTACGTCCAGCAGGGCCGACTCCACGGAGTAGTAGATCACCAGTTCCGGAACGCGGTCCGGGTAGTTCTGGCCGTCGCCGCCGTCTTCCGGGTCGGCGATATTTTCAAAAGATTCGAATTCGCGGGCGTTTTCCACTTCGCTCGGCCCCTGGTTTTCACCCAGCAGGATGAAAGCGATGGCGTTACCGGCTGCCCAGCCGTCGCGGTCCACGATCTCCTGCACGATATTGCCGATGTCCGGCGTGCGGTGCGGCGTCCACAGGCCCCAGGGCTCATCGACGATCCAGAGCAGGGATGCACTCGTCTGCGGGCGGGCGTCGATCAGCATATCCTCGGTAAAGGTCTCGGCATTGTCGGTCGCGTCGGCAACAATAGTGATGCGGGCCACGTCTTCTTCCGTTTTCGATTCATGCGAATGCACGATGATGAAAGCGGAGTCGATGCGGGCGCCCTGCGGAATGGCAATGTTCTGAAAACGCAGCCCGGCCGTCAGGATGTTCTGATCTTCGGGCTCGCCTTCCCAGCCGGTGTCGATGTCGTCGTCAAACAGGGCGTCGATGGCGTCGTTCTCTTGTTCGGCGTCGTCGGAAGAAACCGCGAGGGTTTCACCGCCATCCATGATGGTGTCCGTCGCAACGATTCGCGTGGAGAAAACGAAGTTCTGCGCCTGAACGGCAAACGCAAAACAGGCGAAAAATAGGGTTAATGAAATAGGTAGTAATCGCTTCATAGAACTAGAGATTCTTTTTGGAAAAATTTTGATTAAACGTAAAGAAACGGCAGCAGGCCTAAAATCCTTTAAGAGAAGCGGTTAAGGATTGGTTAACTTTGTGTAAAGTTTGTAAAATGCCCGGTATTACTTTTCTCCCGGCGGGGCGGCGGGCGGGATCTGCTTTTCGATCTGCCGCCAGTCGACCACCTTGAAGTTCTGGCTTTCCCGGCCGTTTTTGCCGTCCTGCGCTACGAAGATCCCATGGGGAAAAGCTTCGCTGAACCCCCGGTGCGTAACGTCGATGCCGTCGGTGTCGAAAGTGCCGTCGATGCCGTTCTTTCCCTCGATCCTGAAGCTGCCGAGATAGCGATTGTCGCCGGCCCGTTCGTAAAGCGCGTAGGTGTGGTTCCCCTGGCTCGACGCAATGAGATAACCGGTCTCTCCTTCTCCGTAGTAAATGGTAAGCCCTTCGATATCGGCTTTGAGGTTCTTATTCTCGTCGATGGTCTGCACTTTGCGGCGGCTGTCGCCATCCGCCGGTTCGGCGCCGTATTTCCAGATCCCGACTTCCTCTTCGCCCACGTACAGAAAGCCGAGCTCGTCATCGGCCACCAGGCCTTCGCACTGATTGCCGACATCAAAGGTGCGCACGCGCCGGGCTTCCAGCCGGTCGTCATTGCCGGGAGCGAGCGCCCACTGTTCTACAATGCCGTCTTTGCCCACCACAAAAGCGTACAGTTCTTCCGAATGGTAGAGGCAGAAGCCGTACACCTCGTTGACGTCCGAGGCGATCGGGCGATCGTGCAGGGAAGTCAGCGCGCGGGTTGCTTCATCCAGCTGATAAAAAACGAGGCTGTTATCCGAGCGGTTGCTGCCGCCGACGATGGTGATCCGGTCGCCGTCCCACTCCACTTCCTGCCGCAGGTCGACGTTATTGATCCGCCCCACTTCATACTGGTGCAGAATTCGTCCGTCGACGCCGTATACGATCAACCCCATTTGTTTATCGGTGCCGATGATGACGTTCTTGGCAAGGTCGTCGGGATGGATAAAAATGGCGGGATCGTCAGCAGCGTCGTCCTCGCTGGCTACGGGTTCCGTTTCCATTTCGGGATACACAGTGTAGGCGGTGGGGCCGCAGGCGGATAGCCAGAGGAGGGCAGCGGTTAACCCAAGTATCAGGCGTCTCATTTGCTCGGTTTTGGTATGCGGCAAATGTAGCCACCGATGCAGGGCGGGAGAAATTTTTTAGATTATCTAATTGCTAAGAATGACGAGGCCCGGAGCGTTTCACAACACCGCTTCCACCTCCGCCAGGATGTAATTCACGAGGTCGAACCAGTTCTCGTGCGCCGCATTGGTGTGAATGGCGATCGCCGCTTGTTTGTCGTGGACGAACATCAGGATGTTGCGATATTCCATCAGGGAGCCGGTGTGGCCGTAGTGGTAAATGCCCAGGTCATTCCAGATGCGGGTGCACAGCCCATAGTCGGACCCGCCGAAAACGGCGCCCAGGTTTTCCAGCATCTGGTCGCGGTAGGTGTCCTGAATGAAGCCGCCGCCGTAGAGGGCCTGCCCGAACTTCGCGACATCCCGCGGCGACGAGACGATGGCGCCGGCAGCGCCGACGGCCGAGAGGTGGTAGTCGTACGCCCGGCTGCTGAGGGCGAGGTCGGGAATGGGGTTGGACTCGGAGCTGAAATCGTCGTAAAACGTTTCTTCCAACTGCAGGGGCTCGAAGATCCATTCTTCGTAGAGCTCCGCCAGCGGTTGTTCCAGGATCGCCTCGGCGACGGCGCCCAAAATGTAAATGCCGGTATTGGAATAGGCGTACCCCATGCCGGGAATGAAATAGGCGCCCTGGTCGACCGCAAACTGGAAGATCTCGTCATTGGTCCACACCTTGGTCGAGGTGTTGAGCGGAGAATTCCAGAAGACATCACTGTTGAGATGGTCAAAGACGCCGGCAGTATGGCTCAGCAGTTGGCGGATGGTGATGAGCGGACTGTATTCCAGCCCCTCGATCTGGAGGTGGTAGATCAGCCGGTCGTCGAGATCGAGATGGCCCTCTTCCGCCATCCGGATGATGAGCGCGGCGGTGAAGGTCTTGGTGATGCTCGCGATCCGGTACTGATGATGCGGCGCGATGGGCTCGTCGAGCGCGAAGTGCCGGCTGCCGACAGCGGTGGTGGTCAGGGCGCCGTCAGATCGCACTACAGCAACCGAAACGCCCGGCAACTCAGCCGTATATTGATTATAGCCGTTCTCGAGCGCCGTGCGCAGGTGCTGCTCGAAGTAAAACGGCGTCAGCACCGTGATCTTGAGATTCGCCGTCTCCTGATACTGCCCGTCGGTGAAGCGGATGAGCACCGTGTAATCCCCGCCCTGGGTATAGTCGGGCGCGCCGCTCAGCACCCGCCCGGCAGCGTCGTAAGTCAACCAGTCCGGAACGCCGTTCAGGCTTACGAGGACGGAGTCGCCGTCCGGAT
Source organism: uncultured Saprospiraceae bacterium (assembly GCA_964419545.1). Classification (GTDB taxonomy): domain Bacteria; phylum Bacteroidota; class Bacteroidia; order Chitinophagales; family Saprospiraceae; genus CAYQQU01. The sequence continues at coordinate 26,091 of CAYQQU010000052.1, forward strand.
CCTCAAATTCCAGGACGTAGTAAAAAAGGGAGTCGGCAAGCACCGTCGTTTCAGTCGGGGAAAGCAGTACCGGCGGCTGGTTTTCCGGAGGTTCCACGACGGTAATTTCGAGGCTCTTGTCCACCACCGCTTCGCCGTCGGAAAGTTGCAATTGCACTTTGTATTCGCCTACATCTTCCCGGCCGGGCGTTCCGCTCAGCACCCGGGCAGCGTCGTTAAAATCCAGCCAAGCGGGGAAGGCGTCGAGGACCACACTCACCGAATCGCCATCGGCATCCGCCACCTGAAACTGATACGTGAATAGCGAGTCGGCAACGGCCGTAGCGATGGTGTCGGATAGCAATTCCGGCGCCCGGTTCTCGGCGGGTTCGGGGATATCGACGAGGTCATCGTCTTTCCGGCAGGCAATGGCCAGCAACAGCAGGCACAACCCAACAAAAAGAAGCAAGCGACCGGGGCGGGCGACAAACGGCATAAACAGGATGATTTGCCGGAAATTACAAAAAAGGCGGGAACTGCGCCCGGTATCTATTGCTAATCTCCGGCAAACCTGATTACAATTCTCCCAGCAGCTCTGCTTTCATACGCTTGAATTCTTCCTCCGACAAAACGCCTTTTTCTTTCAGCTCGCCCAGTTTGGCCAGCTTCTCGTACAGGCGCATATCGTCGTCTTCGGGTTCCCCTTCCTCCTCTTTTTCCTGCTTCCACTCCTTGGCTACGCGCTTGCCTTTTTCCAGTTCTTCCTGGTATTTGTCTTTTTTCTTGAGCGGGTCGAAATCGTGAAATCCGCCGCCGGCCGCGAAATGATCGAGGAAGACCTGCCCGACGGCATAGGTGGAAGCCCCCGACATGATCGACATGGAAACGCCGCCCAGTACGGTGCCGACGCCGGGGATGGCCTTGATCACACTGGCGCCGATACGCGCCAGGGTGCTGCCGGTAAGCGCGCTAACCATGCCTTTGCCCGAACTTTCGTAATAAGGCACTTCGAAATGACGGGCGAGCTGCTTGAGCATATCAAGCTGCACGGCCGTCACCGCAGCAATATCCAATATGGGCAGGGGCACCAGGCCGGCGCCCAGAGCGATCAGGACATGATTTTTGACAATTTTCTGGGCTTGTTCCAGCTTTTCAGCATTTTGATCCATTGCAGATTGAGTTGATTTGGTGAAAAATTATCGCCCGGCAACCCGGCAGGTGGCGTAAAAGCGGGTTTCTACGGTCTTCAGCTTGTTGCGGGGTACGTCGCATTCGAAATCGTCTTCCAGCGCCAGCACCGCCCGGCATTTGTCGAGGCGGCGCGCATAGGTCATATTGAACAGGTTCTGTTTGTTGACGCGGAAGAAATGAGGGTAAGGGTCCGGGACGTTGCGCTCAACTTCCCTCAGGTTCTCATGTATGTAATGACCCCGCCCCTGATAGTCGTAGAGGATGTAACGATTGTTCTGCTTGGTCACCAGAATGACCTCTTCGGGATAGTAGCACAGTTCTTCACCCTCAGGAAGGGTGGTAAGGCACAGCATTTTGGCGGAGCGCTCAGCGGCGGCGGGACCGGGGCATTCGATGATACACTCGTCATCAGACCCCAGTTTGCCAATAGCCAAGGGCTCGTAAGCCGGAGGGCCCAACTGATGCCGCAGCAATCCGGCTACGACGCCCAGCATCCCCATGATCATCAGTAGCTGACTGAGCCGGCGGAGGGTTGCGATTAATGGTTGCACGGTTTTAGGTATTTTCGGGTTTTCGGTTTCTATGACAAAATTACCGGAAATCAACACGCAACGCAGCAGTTAAAACGCAACGGGACAGCCGGCGGAGCGGGCGTAATTTTATTTTGATATTAGACCCAAAGGACGGCGAAGCAAAACAAAGCGAACCTAAAGCAGCCGGACGCAAAACATCATTCATTTCGAATTGCCCTGTTCACCGGTTGCCCCGGCGAGAGACCATCCCACGATCACCATCCGTCTCCATCCAGCAAATCGCCTAATCCGCCAAGGATACTGCCCTCGCCTTTGCTTTGGCCGCCGTAATTTTTGGAAGCGCGCAGCACGCGGTCGGCGAGGCGGCTGAAGGGCAGTGATTGGACCCAGACGGCGCCCGGCCCCTGCAGGTGGGCGTAGAAGAGGCCCTCACCGCCGAAGATCATATTGCGGACGCCTTTCACCCATTCGATGTCGTAGTCGACATCGCGCGTAAAGCCGACGAGGCAGCCCGTATCGATGCGCAGGCGTTCGCCGATGGTGAGGTCTTTGCGCACCACCGTACCGCCGGCGTGCAGGAAAGCCAGGCCGTCGCCTTCCAGTTTTTGCATAATGAAGCCTTCGCCGCCGAAGAAGCCCCGGCCCAGTTTGCGGGAAAATTCGATGCCGACGCTTACGCCCTGCGCTGCGCAGAGGAAGGCGTCTTTTTGGCAAACGATCTTACCGTCCATCTCGGCGAGGTCGATATCGATGATCCGTCCGGGATAAGGCGCCGCGAAAGACACTTTTTTCTTACCCATGCCGCCGTGCGTGAAGGCAGTCATGAAGAGGCTCTCGCCGGTGAGCAGGCGCTTGCCGGCCGAGAACACCTTGCCCCAGAGGCCGCCGCCCGCATCGCGCTCGCTGCCGTCGCCGAAGATGGTCTTCATCTCGATGCCGTCTTCCATCATCATAAAACTGCCGGCCTCGGCGATAACGGTCTCGTAGGGGTCGAGCTCGATCTCTACGAATTGCATTTCTTCACCCTGGATCTGATAATCGATTTCGTGTGCATTCATCATTGCCAATCTTTTTTGTTGGAAAATTGAAGAATTGGTTTCAAAAATAACAGTCTTTTCGATGAACCCTTATTTTTTTACTACTGGGAAGGGTGAGGGTTTCAAAAAGTTATTCCCCGACTTCCGATCCATAGAACCCGCAATGGGTTCATAATAAAAAACCCCGGAAAGCTGTTTGATACAATGAAAAGCAAAACGAAACCACAGCAGATTATGAAAAAGCAACTAATCCTGCTAACGGCGGTCGCATCGATCGCCCTTAGCGCCTGTAACAAAGAAAAAATAGCGCAGCTGGAACGCGAGGTAGCCCTGAAAGAAGAGCAGGTTGAACAGTTGGAAGAACAACTCAAACACCTGCAGTACACCAACGCCAGCCTGCTCGACCGCATGTCCGACCTCTCCGTAGTCAGTAAAGCCGGCGCCGAGAGCATCCGCGAATCGCTGGAATCCATTAACCAGCAGTACTCTTTTATTCAGGACCTCACGACCAAAGTCCAGCAAAAAGACTCCCTCAACCTCGCGCTGGTATTGAACCTGAAACGATCGCTGGACGACCTCTACGACGAAGACGTCCAGGTGGAAGTGAAGGGCGGCTTCGTACACGTTTCCATCTCGGATAAGCTGCTCTTCCAGTCGGGCAGCGCTACCGTCACCGATAAGGCGCGCGGCGTCCTCGAAAAGATCGCCCGCGTCATCAACGACCACAACAACCTGGAGGTGACGGTCGAGGGCCATACCGATAACGTACCCATCGCCAATTCGTGCGTGGCCGACAACTGGGACCTCAGCGTCAAACGGGCCACCTCGGTGATCCGCATCCTCGAAGACGAATATTTCGTCGACCCCGGCCGCATGACCGCCGCCGGCCGCTCCGAGTTCCAGCCCAAAGCGGACAATGAGACGAGCTCGGGCCGCAGCGTCAATCGCCGCACCGAGATCGTCATCACGCCCCAATTGGATCAGTTTTTCAAGCTGCTGGAAGGACCGCAACTGGACGGATGAGATGGGACGGGGAGCAACCTTTTCGTTTTAAAACAAGAGAAGTTTCACATGAATCATCCGGGTTAACTTCTTGCTGATATTAGCATCCGGTTGGTCTGCTCGATTTCGTCTTCGAGCACGGTATGCGGCGCATGGGGATAAATGCGTTCATCGACCTCGGCGCCCATCTCTGAGAGGATCACCGACGTCTCCTGCACGCGCTTCAGCGGGATGTGGGGGTCGACATCGCTGCACCCCAGCAGCATGGGCGTGCCCCGAAAGTCGCCCCGGTAGTTCGAACGGTCAATAGCCGCGCCGATCAGGCCGCCGCTGTACAAAAAGGCCCCTCCGTAGCGGTCGGCCCGGCGGGCGAGAAATTCGCTCGTCAGACAGGCGCCCTGGGAAAAACCCAGAAAATACAGGTCTTCTTTTGCCAAACCGCCCGCCAGCACGTCATCCACGAGCTGGTCGAGGACCTCCAGCGCCGTAGACAGGCCGGGTTCGTTTTGGGGCGCCGGCGCCATGAAGCTGAAGGGGTACCAGGTATTACCGGTCGCTTCCGGCGCCAGCAGGGCAAAGTTTTCGGTGCGCAGCACCTCGGCGAGGCTCAGGATGCCGCGGGCGCTGTCGCCCCGGCCATGTACCATGATCATGGCCTTTTGCGCTTCGGCCAGGGGCGTTCCTGCGGTGACGATATTTTTAGTATGGCGATGCATATTTTTCGGGATTGACGGTGATCGGTTCCAGTAGCTTTTCGATATAGCTACGGCGTTGTTCTTCCCAGGGCGGCAGCTTCAGGCTTTCGCCCAGGTGCGCCACGTCTTCGTCGTAGAGAAAACCCGGCGGGGTAGTGGCCACTTCGAACAATACGCCGCCCGGCTCCCGGAAATAGATGGAATGGAAGTACTGCCGGTCGAGCACGGGCGTAGGGTGAAAGCCCGCCCTGGCGATCTTTTCGCGTACGGCAAGCTGGCTCTCGTCAGTGGCAGTGTCGAATGCAATATGGTGCACCACGCCGCTGCCGCCGGCGCCGTACCCCTTGGCGCCGTCGTGGACGATATCGATGATCTGACCGGGTTGGGCATCCTTTCCGGAGGCATACCGGCGCCGCAGGCCGGCTTCTGCGATGAACGTGTGGTCGAGCAGCCCGGAAAGCATGCTTTCGGTGTCCTCGTAGGTGCGTTCCCACAACTCCACGCTGTAGAAGCCGCGAATGGCGTGCTCCAGCGGGATCTGGCCATAGCTGAAAGGCGGTCGCTCATCGCGGTCGTTGGCAACCAGCTCCAGCCCCAGCCCGTCGCGGTCCTGGAAATAAATGACCGTTTCGCCAAAGCGATCCTGCGGTGCTTCGTAGCGAACCTTAAAATGGTCGAAGCGCTGCAGCCAGTAATCCACCGCCCCCGTCGGGATCGAGAACGTGGTGACCGCCGCCTGTCCCAGGCCGTGGCGTCCCGGACTGATATTGTGGAACGGGAAAAAGGTCATGATACTGCCCGGCTGCCCGGTCTCATCGCCGTAATACAGGTGGTATACATCGGGCGCGTCGAAGTTGACGGTCTTTTTAACCAGGCGCAGGCCGAGTATACCTGCGTAAAAATCGACGTTCTGCTGGGGGCTGCCGGCCATCGCCGTGACGTGATGCAGCCCGTTTATGAGTTGTTTGGACATGATGTGTTGATTTTACTGGTTTTCGATTTTGGGCAAAACGGATTCGATCTGCGCCCGGTTCGGTTCTTCCCAATCCGGGAGTTTGAGCTCCCGCCCGAGTTGGTCCGGCGATTCGTCTACCGCAAAGCCCGGTGGGATGGTGGCGATCTCGAACAGTACGTGGCCGGGCATGCGGAAGTAGATGGAGTGAAAATACTTGCGGTCTTTCACCTCTGTCACTTTAAAGCCCAGCTCGTCGGCCAGGCGCCGCCGCATGGCCAGCAGGTGTTCGTCGTTTTCGATGCGCCAGGCTACGTGGTGCACGGCGCCGATGCCGTTCTGGCCGCGTTCGGCATCCGGCTCGTAGCGAATATCTACCAATTGGCCGGGGCCGCCGCCCTGGGCGGCAAAACGAGTGACCCGACCTTCGGCGCCGACTTCGCTGAAGCCGAACTCTTGCCGGAGAAAGTTAAAAGTAGGCTCCGCTTCAGCTACCGCCAGGGTTACGGCGAAGAAGCCGCGGATGGCTTGCTCTGCGTCGATGCCTCCGCCCGTCCACGGCCTGCGACGGTCCTCCTCGTTGCCGGTGATGGCGAGCCGCAAACCCGAAGGATCGCGGAAGTGTAGCACGGGGCGCCCAAAGGACATATCCTGTTCCGCCGCGACCCCGGCTTTGCTCAGGCGGTCCCGCCAGTAGCCGATCGCATTCAGCGGCGCCGAAAAGTTGGTGATCGCAACCTGCCCCGTACCGTGCCGCCCCTGGCGTACGTTCTGCCCTTTGTACGGAAAGGTGGTCATGATCGTACCTGGCCGGCCGTGCTCGTCGCCGTAGTAGAAGTGATAGACCTGGTTGTTGTCGAAATTGACGGTCTTCTTCACCAACCGCAGGCCCAGAAGCCGGGTATAAAAATCATAGTCTTCCTGCGCGTCATTGACCGTAGCGGTCACGTGGTGAATGCCCTTGATATATTGATTGGTCATAGCTGGCTTGTTTGAATGTTTTTCAAAAACTGATCATTGTTCGTCGACCGCTACTTACTGCAAAGTAACGAAGATGGACCGCCGGCGTTGCGGCCGGGTATGGCGCGTGCGGTGGCCCCGGCCTTCCGTATCTTCTACGAGCAGGATGTCGCCGCCCCGGAAGACGCGCTTTTCACCCCGGCTGGTCTCGATCTCGATCTCTCCGTCCAACAAAATGATGAATTGCCGGTCGGGCGCGTTGTGGAAGTCGTAATCGTAATCGGCGGCATTTTCCCGAAACTTCAGTTCTTTCACCGCAAAACTTTCGGAGATAAACCCGATCGCCCCCTTATCGCGCAGTTCCACTTCCACCTCTTCGAAATAAGCGTGCCCATCCTCCCCCGTAAACAACCGTGTATATTTCATAATACGTCCTTTTAAACCACACCCACACCCACACTCACACCCAAACTCCTCACCCCATCAGCACTTCCATAAGCAGCAACTTAGCTTTGCCCTCCGCCCGGATCCCGATCGCATCCGTATCCCACAGACCGAAGCCGTCGCGCGGGTGCAGCGACTGACCTTCGATGGTGACCTCGCCTTCGATGACGAAAGCATAGACCCCGTTATTGGCGGCATCGTGCAGGGTATATTCCAGGGTGCAACCCGGCTCCAGCTCGCCCAGATGGAACCAGGCGTTCTGATGAATCCATACCCCTTCATCATCGGGATGGGGCGAGAGGATCTGGTGCAGGTTGTTCTTCAGCTTTTCCGGCTGCAGGGTGATCTGGTCATAACGCGGCCTGACGCCTTTGCGGTTGGGAAAAAGCCAGATCTGGAGGAATTTCACTTCGCGATCGGCATTTTTGTTGAATTCGCTATGGAAAATACCCGTACCGGCGCTCATCACCTGCAAGTCGCCCTGTTTGATCACCGCCACGTTGCCCATGCTGTCCTGGTGTTCCAGGTCGCCATCGAGCGGGATGGAGATGATCTCCATATTGTCGTGCGGGTGCGTTCCGAAGCCGCGGCCCGGCGCGACGCGATCGTCGTTGAGTACGCGCAGCATGCCGAAGTTCATGCGTTGCGGGTTATAGTAATTGGCGAAGCTGAAGGAGTGCCGCGAATCGAGCCAGCCCAGCTTGGCGTGGCTGCGGCTGTCGGCTTTATGCAAGACCGTTTTCATAGTTTTGACCTCTTGGTTGGGCAGGTGGTTGAACCCCACCTGATCCATTAATTTATCGTAAGTGGAGGATTTCCCCTCCGCTTTGAGCCCGGCGGCGCCCAGGGTAACGCCCGCGGCGCCGAGCAGGGACTGCTTAAGAAACTTTTTGCGGTTCATGGCGTCTTGGTTTTAACTTTCGATTACAAAAATGACGAAGAAAAGCCCGAAAGGCGATACAAAAATGGCAGCGGTCGATATAAAAATGGCGGCGGTCAGCGCTTCTCCGTAGCAAAACCGTCATGCGCTCATTGCTCCCGGAAGGCAGAAGGGGAAACGCCTGTACAATTCTTGAAGAAGCTGCTGAAGTGAAGCGGTTCCTCAAAGCCGAGCTCGTAGGCGATCTCCTTGATGGTTTTTTCCGTGAACCGCAGTTCGCGCTTGGCGTTGAGGATGATCTTTTCCTGGATCACTGCTTTGGCGGTTTGTCCGATGAGGGACTTGACGACCTGATTGAGGTACTTGGCCGAGATGTGCATGGCCTGCGCGTACTCCGATACTTAGTGTTGGGTGCGAAAGTTTTCGGCGACCAGCGTTTTGAACGTCTTCAACAACTGTTTGCCTTTGTGGTCGCCCGCCACATCCGGTTCGTCGAGGGTGCACTGTGTATCACAGTAGATCAGAAAAAGCTTGAGGAGCGCACCGAGAGCGGCGATCTTGTGCGGAAGGTGAGAATTGTAAGCCTCTGCCATCATCTCGACGATGGCGCTCAGCTTTGCGGCGGCCGGCGCGTCGATCAGCAGGGGCGGGCTCTCGCCGAAAGAGCGAAACAGGTTGACCTCCTGGATGAACCCCTCGTCAATGTATTCGTGCTGGAGAAACTCCTTGGAAAAAGTGATCACCCAGCCCCGGGGCCGGTCGATGGTGTTCACCTGATGCACCTGCCCGGGAGTGACAAAAAAGACGGCATTTCCGGCGAGCGGATAAGTGTTGAAATCAATGGTGTGCCGGCCTTCCCCTTCGATCACCCAGATGACCGTATAGTAGTCGTGGCGGTGCAGCGTATCCGACCGGCCGGCCGCCTCGTCGTAAATGTCTTCCATGCGCTTCACCTGAAAGGCGAAACGCGAAGCCAGCGAATAGACCTTGATCTCGTGACCGGCGTCGCCGTTTTTCATGATCGCATAATTTTGACCGCGTTTTCGCCCGAAAAAGAAAGCCGGCGGGTATTGTCAAATTAACCCGTAATCCTTAATTTGGTTCTGAACGTTGTATGTTTGTTTGTTAGTAGATAACTGTCGATTATCTGTATCAAGTAGACTAGTTCGCTTCACTTCGGCCTTGACTGGGGGAAGATTTTACTGCATCTGTTTACCGAATATGCTGCCAAGAGCATCGGAACTCGCCATCTATTTTCAGTATCCGGTTTGTGATCTGCGCAACCTCATTGAGGACAAGTCGCTGGTCAAGCCGCTGCCCAACTGGAAAAAGCCGTTGCCCAACCGCCATTTCCTGCCTTATTTCGGTCACCTCAAGGAGCGAAAAAAAGGGGGGCACGATTATTTTCACGACGAGTACTATTACATCGGCGGCCGCGGCGGTCTCAAGTTCGATCGCCTGGAAACCGTACATATTGACGGGCTCGGCCCGATGGATTGCATCTACCGGCGCATCCTCAACGACAAGGTCGCGGGCATTCGCTACGAATTCGGGCTCGGCTGCGACGACGACGGCTGGTTGTCCCGGTTACCAACCGAAGGCGGCGCCGCCGTCCGGCCATTGGCCGACGCTTTGCTCGGCCAGATTCCCCTTTTCATCAAAAACCTGAATAAAACGCCCAAGCCGACCACCATCCTGCACGCCGGCAAATCCCTGGCCCGGCTCTACGTCAAATCGTCCGGAAATAAGGAGCTGAAGAGCTTCGGATCGATGGTTAAGAACGGGGAAGTAGGGGTTTTCATCGAGTATCCCCTGGACGAACTGAACGACGCGGTATCGCTCACCGATTCGGATTTTGTTCTGGAGGACGGCGCGATCCTCTCCCACCAGCGGATCACCACTGACGGCACCGCCGCCAATGTCTTTCTGCTGGGCCGGAAAGGCCCCCGGAACGATCCCGCGTTTCGCAATACCCGCATCAGCCTGATGCGCATGTATTTCGAGCATCAGGTCCTCTCTCTGGTGCTGGCCATGTTTGACAATCCCCGGCTGACCTTCGACCACGACGTGCTGGATCGCTACCTACTGGATAAAGTCAAGTTTTTCCACCATAAAAAGAAGAAAGGCCGATCGCAGCGCCAGCTCCACAACCTGATCTTCTCTTTCGTCGAACTCATCCCTTCCGCCAAAGTGGAGATTTTGAAAGAAGGCCTGGCGGACGTCCGGCTGCAGATCAAAAAGCGGGTGTGGGAACACCTGGCCGAGGCGAGCACTACTTTCCGGAGCGAACCGCTGGGCGCGGTCGGGGAACGGGTCAAAGATCTGATCCGGCAGGATGAGCTATCGGAAGCGCTGGATCAGCTATCAAAAGTGTTTCCGCCCAATAGCGAATCCCTCGCGGAGGTGCTTCGGCTGCAACACCACCTGGAAGGCATTCGCCAGGACGAAGGCGAAAAGAACCTGGGCTGGAACGAGCTCAACAATCAGAAGAACCAGCTCGCCATCGAGATCATGGACCTGGTGCGAAGGGGCCTTAGGTAAGCATGTTTGGACCCGAAAGAGAAAAAGATTCAGTCGCCATCGTCATCCCACAAAAAATCGGCTTTTTCCGTGGTGTCGACGGCTACGGCTTTTTCCTTGTTGAAGAAAGCGTTGGCGGGCCGCTTTGCTTTTTTCCGGGGAGCAATCGTTTCAGCATCCGCTTCCCAGTCGAGGAAACTACTCTCTTCCATTGTTTCCTCTTCTTCATCGCGGGGCACGATCACCTCTTCTTCGTCCCACAAAAACTCTTCCTGTTCTTCTCCTTCGTCCAGCCATTCTTCGGGTTCGTCGATCAGGTCGAGAGCGCCGAATTCCTGGCGCAGGGCCATCGCGATGTCGCGCTTGCGCAGGGCGCTGCGTTCAAAGTCGGCTTTGACCTGCCGTTTGGCCGACTTCACCTCGTAATCGTCGATAGTGCCGGTGATCGTATAGTACAAGTTGAACCAGCCGTTGCGACGGGCTTCTTTGGGGTGGAGGCTGGGGTCGTATTTGCGGAACCGGTCGGCGAGCACCTGCCCGGCGTTGACTTTGATGTTGTAGCGGATGTCGTTATCGAACGAATGCTCACCGCTCACCGTCAGGTTGAGGGCGTTGCTCCGGATAAAAAGGGCCGGAATATACAGGCGTCGGTTGCGCACTTCGAGGTATTCCGTCATACTGATGAACTTGATCCGCTTGAGGTCTTTGATTTTCACGAAAGTGGAAAAGCCCTCCAGCAATTCGAAATCCACGATCTCCCCGTCTTCGATGCCGATGCCGGCCAGCACCCTTAGTTTGTCATCGCGAAAATTGCCCTGCTGGTCCCAGAAAGCATCGATGGCGATCTTGGCGTTGAGGGTGCCGCTGATGTTGCGATCCTGGAAGACGTCCTGTCCGAAGTTTTCGGTTTGCCGGAAAAACTCCTTAAAGTCGATGCCGCCGCAGTCGAGATTCGCACGCAGATAAGGTTCGTTCTGGAAATAAACCCGGCCGTTGAGGTCGAAAGCGCCGTTCATTGCCCGGGTGCTGCCTTCGATGCTCATCTCGTTATTGTTAAACTCCAGCAACCCTTCAAAGTCTTTGCCCTCGATCTTATGGTAGTTAAAGGCGGCGACGTTTGCGGTAAAAGTGCCGTTGAGCAGATCGGTAAACTGCTCGCGCTTATTGATCTTTTCCGCTTTCAGCGAATCGACTGCGGCTTCCCCAGCGGCGGCTTCCTCGGCGGTGACGGCCGAAAGCTGCATCAGGCGATCGAGGTCCAGCGTCTCCGAGACCAGCTTGGCCTGGAACTCCAGTTCGGCGCGCCGGCTGTTCAGCGAATCGGCGAATAGCACCGGGATCAGGTTAAAGGCGGCGCCCTCGAACAGGATATCGCTGCCCGCCCCTTCCAGCTGAAAATCCTGGAGGGTAAGGGCATTATCTTCCAGGCGCAGGCGGCCGCGATCGACGCGCATCTCCTCGCCGTTGATGGTGAGTCCGGCGTCGTCGAATTCCACCTCTCCGCCCGCCTTCACGCGGCCGATGCGGCTGGTGCTGACCATATCCGCATAGTCACCTTTGAGCACCAGATTTTTGATCTCCAGTTCGCCTTCCCCGGCGGTGATGCGCGGATTATTGAACAAGCCGTAAATCGCTTTCATGGGCAACACCCCGTCGAAGGCGAAGTCGATGCGGGGCGCGTCGAAGTTATCCACCCGCAGCTGCATCTCCAACAGTTCGCGGTTAAAGTAGCCCTTCAGGTTGCTGATCTCAAAGCGGGAAGAGGCGTTGTTGCGGCTGCGGCCGTTGTCGTAACTAGCGTTCAGAGCGACGTCTTTCAGGGGTTCGGCCAGCTGCGGCCCCGAGATGCGGCCGTTCTCGAGTGTGAGGTCTACCCTGATTTCCGGATTTTGCCGGGCGCCGGCCAGCCCTTGCACTGACGCCTGGAACGCAAAGCGCCCCGAGCTTTCGAAGCCGCCGAGTCGATCGAGATAACGGGCCGGCAGCAGCGCCAGCACGCCGCCGAGGTTGCTTTCTTCATTGCTGACTACCAGGTCGTAGTACATGCCGTCGTCGCGCCGCTCCACGGCGCCCTCCGCTTTGAAGGTATTGTTGTTGACTTCGAGGTCGACCTTCTCCAGCTCGTAGCGGCGCGCTTCGAGGTCGACAAAAACCTTTGCCGAATAGCCCAGCGCGGTACGCGGCAGGTAGCGTACGCCGTCGATATCGAAAAAGCGCGATTGCAGCTGCGCATCACTGGCCAGCGAAAACTGGCTGCTGGAAAACTCGCCGGAAAACTCGGCCTCTTCGACGACGAGGTCGACAAACTGGTCGGTCATCTCGTCGGCGTACACCAGCTCGATGTCCTCCAGGCGGGCCGACTGCAGGGAAATGGCTGTGGAGCCGCCCTCCGACGCCGGTGCTTCCGCCTCCGTCTCGCTTTTGACCAGGATGTCGTAATTGGCGTTCCCCTTGCGGTCGGTGCGCACCGCCAGCTTGCCGTTCTGCACCACCACCGATTTGATCTTCACGCGCGAGGTAAGCAGGCTGAACAGCCCGAACCGGAAGGAGAGATTATCGGCGTCGAGGAGGACGCCGCCGCGGTTGTCGTCGAGTTCTACGCCGCGCAGGTTGGCTGCCACATTAGGAAAAGTGCGGATGACGGAGAGGTCGAATTTTTCCACCCGCAGCTCCGTGGCCAGTTGTTTATTCAGCTCGGCGATGACGCGCCGGCCGATCTGTTTTTCGAAGGCCATGGTCAGGGCGGAAGCCAACAGCAGGAGCACAACGATAGTAACTAGGGAGATTAACGCAAAGCGCTTGAGGAATCGCTTCATGACAGCATCGGGTTTTTGGAACAGGAATAGCACTCATAAATAACGTTTTCGGTTCCAAAAAAATACGGTTTTCAGGCCAGAAAGGTAGGATGAGAGGGGTATTATTTTTTTAGCGGTAGAGCGGCCCGCTAAAACCAATCAAGCTGCCCGGATTGCCTGAAGGATCGACGGGCAGCTTGATCAGAAATTTGCTTTTCGACATTACCCTAAGATCAGGGCACTGCGCGGCGCTGAGGCTTAGGCTGATTGAGGTTAACAAAATAACCGACCGAGGCATTGAAGCGCGGCCGCGATTCCGTCAGGTCAGTAAAGGCGAAAACGCCGCCCAACCCGGGAAGTTTTTTGAAAGGATAGACCGACACCCCGGAGGTGAGGTCATAGCCGTTCCATTCCATGATGACGTTGGTCCCGCGAAGCACCTGGACGGCGGCGCTGCCGAAGACATTGAAGGTCCCGCTGGTGTTGGGGTCAAAGTCGCGGTCGAGGCGGAAGATGCCGTTGCCGACGCCAGCGGTGACGAACAACAGGCTGAACGGTTGCGTATAATTGCGGCTCGTCGGGATGATGAAGTTACCGACGGCGAAGAAAGAGCGGTTGTTGCGCGGCGGCCTTACCGTTTCGGGTGGCAGCCAGTTGGTCAGGTTGCGCACGCCGGCGCCGACGCTGATGTAATCGTTGATCCGGCGGTTGAACTGCAGATCCAGCGTACCTGAACCGAAGTTCTGGTCTTCGCCGACCTGGTTGGAAAGGCCGAAGATGTTGGCGGTGGCCATCACGCCGACCAGGTCGCGGGAATTACCCAGCCCTACGGAAAGCCCGAGGTTGGCGTCGGGCTTGAATCCTTTTTCGGTATTGCGGGTGCGGCTTTGAAAAGCGACCCCGCCGGCCACGAGCCCCAGGTCGCCGCCGTATGCGGTAGGAATACCCAGCGCGACATTGGCTACCTGAGCGTCCATATTACCGGCCGGAAGCAGCATCGACAAAACCAGTACAGCACAGGCCAGCGTTTTCGCACAAAGAAATATAGTGTTCATAATATTCCATTTTGAAAATAAGGACGAAGCCGGAAAACGGCTGCTGTTTCGCCAACTGCAGGCCGTTTATTTTCCGGCTTCGTGCAAAAGATTAGTTGTGCATCTGGGGAGCAGGCAGCGGCGGCGGCGGAACCGGAGCGTTGCCGTCGCCCGACTGGTACTGCTTCGCCATGTATTTGCGATAAGCTTTCGTCAGTTTTCTCAGTTCTTTGCGGATGTTGCGCTGTTCGGTATTGGAAAGCTCGTAAGCTTCTCCGAAAGCACTCACCCATTCCTTAATACCTTGGTTCTGAGTAACGATCAGTACTGGGACGGTGTTGGTCATCCAGTTGATCGGATCAACGTTCTGGCCGTAACCCGGCTTTTGAGCAACCGCCTGGACCGTATTGGCGTAAGCGGTGTAAGCTTCGGTTACGTTTTCGTCAGCCTGGATCAAAGAGATCTCCTCTCCCTGATACGACTGCATCATCGTGGCGTAGGCGCCGCTCTGGGCGATCATCGGAGCGCTGCAAGCGAGCATGAACAGAAAAGAAAAATAGAGCTTCATGTTGGGTTGATATTTTTTACGGTTCACAATTTCACATTAATAAATAAATTAATATATAAGGATGAGGTAAACACCCCTCTATTCAAATCGACAAACGCTTGGCAGGGAGGTAGCCGCGGATATCAACACACTTCCCGCCCACATAGGGGACAAGCCTTTTCCAGGCAAGCTTTAGTAGGTTGGAGGAATATATCCCTGAGCGCAGGGGGAGGAACCGGAAAGCCTACGGCCTTCCAAATAAAGCTGCAATCTATTACTTTTTGTGCTATAAGTCAACCGGCCTCCCTCTTTTTTACATCGCCGGGCCCGGCATCCGAAAAAAAGTTGGTTGATCGCTTGCGCCTGACCCCCGCCTGCCCTATATTTGCACTCGCTTCAAAAAGAAGGGCGATTAGCTCAGTTGGTTTAGAGCACCTGCCTTACAAGCAGGGGGTCGTTGGTTCGAATCCATCATCGCCCACAAGTATTAAGGAAGGCCCGTTTGGCGAATGCCAAACGGGTTTTGTCTTTTTATGGCTGCGGCAAAAGCCCCAAGCTTTTGTAAGCAGGCGTAAAAAGACAAAACCTGCGCGATAGCGCGGGCCTGACGACGGGCTTGTAAGGGCCCCCAGCAACGGATCAACGAAGTTCATCCATCATCGCCCACCCAGTAAAAACAAGGGGTTTCACACACTGCATGTGAAGCCCCTTTTTCATTTGCATGTGGTTTGCATGTTTTGGCCGGTTTGATCTGTGCCCATCTGGTTTAATTTGAGCAGATAAAAAATCAGCAATTCTCGGTTTGAAAATACTACCGTGAATCGATCATAAATTTCATTCAAAAAGTTGAATGATTGATGACTTGATAAGGCGAGTAGGCAATCAATTTGCCAAAATCAAAGACCATCGAGCTTCGAACAGCAGCTATTACTTGAGTGATAGCCTGAAGGGCGCTTTGGCCATGTTCAGTCTGAAAGATCGGTCGTTGCTTCTGTTTCGCCAGCGTTTTGACCAACGTCAGGAGAACCTTAAACGCATTTATGGCCTGGAACAAATACCCGGTGATAATGCGATGCGGGAGAGTATCGACGGGGTCGATCCGGAAAGCTTGCAAGAAGTCTTTGCCCTTCCGTGGCGTGAAATTCGCCAGGAAGATTTCTGGCGAAGCCGCAAAGTCCTGGGAGGGTATGTGGCGATCAGTGTTGACGGCACTCAGCATTATTGCTCAACCAAGAAGTCCTGCCCTCACTGTTTGATCAAAAGATCGCGCAACGGCAAGGAACAATACTATCACCAACTCCTGGCGGCTGTCCAAGTTCATCCGCAACACAAGGAGGTTTTTCCTGTTGTCGGTGAAGCGATCGTGCGTCAGGATGGTGCGGTAAAAAATGATTGTGAACAGAATGCAGCTAAGCGCTTAGTTCCGAAGGTTCGCCAAATGCTGCCCACCGATCCGCTGCTCTTTGTAGCCGATGCCTTATATGCTAGCGGCCCTTTTGTAAAGTTACTTCAAGAACAACGGGCCAGCTTTTTGATCACGATTAAGGAAGGCTACGTCTTGGTGCAGGCTCAACGCTTGGCGCAGAAAAAGGAATTACATCACCACACTTGGTCTGACGCTAAAACCCGCAGTGAGGCTCGATGGGCCAGTCAGCTCGTTCTGAATGGCCAACATCAGCAAATTCGGGGCAATTACCTGGAATATGAGCAAATGGACATCCGCAGCGGTGCGGTCACTTTCAAAAGTAGTTGGATTACGGACTTACCGATTGATCGATCTAATGTCAAAGAATTAGTGGCCGTTGGAAGGTCCAGATGGAAAATTGAAAACGAGACTTTCAATACCCTCAAAAATCAGGGCTACCAACTGGAGCATAATTATGGCCACGGTCGGCAATTTCTGGCGACCAACTTTGCCCTGCTCATGTTGCTTACCTTTCTGCTTGACCAGATTGCGCAGGCAAAAGATCAGGCCTTTCAATTGGCTTGGCAAGCCTGTAAAACCAAGAAAAACCTTTGGGAAAAGATTCGTCAAGTCTTTGATTTAATACCAGCCTTGTCAATGAACGCTATTTATCGTTTCGTGGCAAAAGGCAGACCTATCGATTTCCCTTTGCTCGAATGAAGACATTTAATATTTACAAACCGAGAATTGCTGGGTGGACATATCACTCAAACCCTGCCAGGCGCAGCGCTCCATACCCGGCCACGCGT
>CAYQQU010000053.1:0-42193 GCA_964419545.1 uncultured Saprospiraceae bacterium
CCCTTACTCCCTCCCTATACCTAGCTGAATTCGATATACCGGATCAAATAAAACTCTTTTTCGATTAAGTTTTTTTCAGTAAAGACATTTCCACTAGGTCACTATAAACTTCCCCAAATAATTACTCATCTATCCCTTTTAGGAAAAGCTTGAATCCCTTTCCAACCATTGACGGGAAAGATTTTTTTTCTTATTTTACAACCGTGAACTAAGGCGATGTTCGCATCGGTCTCTGACCGAATCCTCCGATGGGAGGAAGTGGGTTAAAATCCCACTAGTTCACCCCACAAGCCGGCCCTTCAATGGGCTGGCTTGTTGTTTATACAGTTAGTTCAAAGTTTTGATAAATCGTATTTAACTCTCTACCAAAACAATTCTGCCTAGTGATATCTTGCCTTAAAAAAGATATCATCCCATCTAAGCGATAAGTCCAATAATCGTTATCCGGTTGGAACCCTTGATGCAGGCGCATTAAATAATACCTAAACATTCCTGAGAACAAATCTGCGATCTGGATGATTTTGGAATAGTGCGATTTTCCGAAATATGCAGTATCAAATATCTCCTGAAAACTCTCGCAGTGAATAGGATGAACAATCAACTCTTCGATTAAACCTTGATAAGCATTTTGTTCATCTAATATGACAAAGGTCTTTCCTTTGTTTCTCTTTTTCTTTCTTTGAAATTGGTCCAACTGACTGAGCATTTTGTAAGTCGCAGCTAAGTAGGGATGCTTAAGCTTTTTCCTCAAGAACTCGTTCTTACTTCGATCAATAAAAAACTGTTTATTATCAATTGCGCAATACATTATCTTAAAATTAATTTCACTTTTAAACCTTTTTACAACGCCCTCTAAAAAATCAGCTCTCTGCGCAACATTAGGCATATCATTTCTATAAGGTTTTTTATTTCTTATTTCCGAAAATTTAAGCTCCGATACGGGCATAGAGACTTTCGAATTAACTTCTTCCAGTATTTTGGTAAAAACTTCCAAAGCTTTTCTGAGCTTAACCGTATTAATTAAAATGCCTGCAGTTACTAAAATCGGCTGATTGACTTCGAACTTTTTGGCTTTCGAAAAGCCACTCTCATCTGCATAAAAGGCGTACATGTTATTTTATTTCAAGGAACATTTACTTAACAGCCTATTAAAATTTATTGCAAAAATATACTATCTTTTCTTGACTGTCAAGTGGGCTAGGCGAAAGTTGTTGTAAATGCCTTTTTTTGATGGAAAAACTTTTCTTTCGCCTTAACACCCTATGTTTCAATCCACTTTTTAATGGAACAGAACACATAATAACAAAATAAGTACAAAGATTAGTTAAAAAAGAACAGAATCCACCCGCTCCCGCAAATAAGCCCGAAACCCCTCCGGCGCCACCACTTCCACCTCTCCCGGCAGGCCCAGCACAAACCTGCCGATGCCGCGCCAGTCGCGCACCGTGCCGTCGAAGTAGGCGGCGCCTTTGTGGGCGTGTAGAAAAGGCCGGGCGTCCGGATATTCTTCCAGCAGCAGATTGTGGGCGTAAGGACTGAGGCGGAGTTTCACGGGCAGCCATTCCGGACCGGTCCACCCGAAAAGGTCGAGTACGCGGCTTTCGTGGTCGCGGCTGATCCGTTGATCGAGGATCTCCACCTGGCCGATCCGTTCGAGCTTGTACTGCCGGTAGTCTTCCGCTTCCAGGTCGTAAGCCCACAAATAGGTGTAATTTTGCATAAACTCCACAGGCTCCACGTGGCGGTGGCGCAGCGTATCGCTGGAGGGGGCATAGTAGTTGCGCAGCATCACCTGGCGGTTGGCTTCGATGGCCGCGCCCAGCGCACGGATGTGCTCATAGACGGCGAACTTGGTCAGGCTCTGCGCGATGGGGGCCAGCGTATACTGGCGGTTGAGCTTGTGCAGCAGCCGATCGCGGTAGGGCGCGCCCGCCGGGGAGGTCCACAACAATTCCTGCAAATAAGCCGCCTCCTCTTTATCCAGAAAATCCTGACGCGGCTCGATCTCCAGGCGTAAATAATAGCGGTGGCCCGCTTCTTTTTCGATGACGTAGCCCACGGCCTGCAACAGATCGAGATAACGGTAGACGGTCTTGTCGCTCACTTCCAGCAATTGCGCGAGGTGCGAGGCCGTGCGGTACGGCCGCTGGCTGAGCAGCTGGATCAGCCGGAATACCCGGTAAAGCTTTTGTTGATCAGTCATGCGCGTCTATTAAAATTCACCGGCCCGATGCTTGCCGAAATCAATATCAAACCGGCAGACTTCGGCAAAACAACATTAGTCGGAAAACAGCTTCTTCAGGTATCAGGCGACTGGAAAATGGACGTATAGACAACGATTGGATATCAAGCCGGCATACAAGATAATAAATTATTCCCAATCCGCCCGACGGCGGGCAACCGCATTTAACCCGGATTATTCAAGGGTTCTTCGTCATGACGTTTACCAGGCTTGCCTTCGCAAAGAAGGGCGACACGCAGGGGCCCGCCCGAGGCAGTCAGGTACGCCCCCCATACGGTAAGTATCGACCGACGCGCAAACGCAATAATGGCGAGCCGCCTGGCCTCGCAATAGATGAACCCATGAATAATCCGGGTTAAAAGATACTATCTCTCCATTGCCATAAAATGCATATGCAACGGAAGGAAAAATCCTCGTTCTTCCTTTAGGATCGAGGTACAAACGAGGTTTTTTCCTACTTTTTCGAGATCCAAAAATTAAATGCGATTGCCCTGGAGTTGGCGCCGGCCGCCCCTCCACACCCATTTATTTTCCTTACCTTGCCTGCCACAAAACCCATTTTCCCCATGCAAAAATCAACTTTCATTTTGTTCCTCATCATGGCGCTGGCGGGGGCGACGCCGGCGCAGGAAGGCATCGTCGGTGAGATCCGGCTGTTCGCCGGCAATGTCGAGCCGCGCAACTGGGCGTATTGCGACGGGCGCCTGCTGCCGGTCGCCGAAAATCAGGCGCTCTTCTCGGTTATCGGTACGCAATACGGCGGCAACGGGGCCGCCAACTTCGCCCTGCCCGACCTGGAGGGCCTCATCATACCGGCGCCGGGCAGCGTCGTGGCGGCCATCCGCTCCGACCGGTCGCGACAGGAGATCGATGTGGAATTCGAGAACGACACGCCCTACGAGCTGCGCGTCGAATGGCTCGACGCGGAAGGCAAGGCGCTGGATTTCGGCATCATGCGCCCCGGCGCCACCCTCACCGAACGCACTACGCCCGGCAGCGTCTGGCAGTTCCTGATCGACGGGCTCGTGGTGCGCCGGCTCAAGACAACGCCGGATATCAAGCAGAATTATACGATCCGGCCACCGCAGCGGCTGCGCTACATCATTTGCTTACGAAATTGACGACTTTTGCGGGGTTCATTTCGGCTGCACCCGCTTCTGCGCCAGTCGATCGAGCAGTTGCTGAAACCGGGGCAGCCCGCGCAGGCGGTCGAGGTTGCTGTCGTTTTCGTACCAGGCGAGCTGCGTGATGCCTTCGCGCAGGGCGGCTTCCAGGTTGCCAAGGGCTTCTTCGGGCATATCCAACAGGGCGAAGACGCAACCGGCGTTGTAGAGCACCATCGGGTCGTGCGGCGCCAGTTTGATCGCGCTCCGTATCCAGTCCAGGCCTTTTGCTTTTTCCCCGAGGGCCACCAGGCCGTTGGCGCCGAGGTAGCGGGCGCGCACGTTGCCGGGGTTGAGCAATAAGCTGTGTTCGGCCACTTCGATGCCGCGCCGCCGGGCGGCGGTCGCCTTGTCGGCGCGGCCCAGGTCGTCGTAAACCTGCCCCGCCAGCAACAGCGACTGGAAATCGTCGGGACGGCTGCGGTTGGCTTCCTCAAACCAGTAAGCCGCTTCCTCCAATTTCCCCTGCGCAAAGAAAAGGCGCCCGAAAAGGTAACGCGCTTCAAAAAGGCGGTGATCCAGCTCCAGCGCTTTCTCAAAAGCGGCTTCGGCTTCCTCGTAGCGATGTTCCAGAGAAAGGGCCTGGCCGTAAGCTACGTAAGCCTCGGCCAGCAGCGGATCGAGGTCAATGGCCTGCCGGCTGGCGCTGCCGGCGGCCAGGAGGTTGGCTTCCAGGTTGTCGACGTAGAGGTAGCGATAAGCATAGCAGTTGGCCAGGCCACAGTAGGCCAGGGCGTATTCCGGGTCGAAATCAATGGCTTCCCGGAACAGGGCCATCGCCTGCTCGATGCGCTCGGGGCTGAACTGGTAGTAATACTGACGCCCACGCAGGTAGCGCTGGTAGGCGCGCAGGTCGGCCGTCTGAATAGTCTGAATAGGGCGCACCCGGCTGGAGATCAGTTTGATCTTGAGCGTAGTGGCGATATTTTCCGCAATCTCGTCCTGCACCGCGAAGATGTCTTCCATATTGCGATCGAAGGAGCCCGACCAAAGGTTGTAGCCGGTATCGGCACTGACGAGCGAGGCATTGACGCGCAGCCGGTTGTTGATGACCCGGATGGAGCCTTCCAGTACGACGTTGGCGTTAAGGCGTTCCCCGATATCGCGCATGTCGAGCCCCTGGTCGGCGATGGCGAAGGCGGAAGCGCGCGCCACCACCTGCAGGCCGGGTATCTTACCCAGCGCAATGATGATCTCCTCGGCGATGCCGCGCCCCAGGAAGTCGCGCTGAGGGTCGCCGCTCTGGTTGGTAAAGGGCAGCACCGCGACCGTAGGGACGGGTTTTTCGGAACGCGGTTCCGGGAACTTGTCCGGCAGTCCCATGATCACGAGCTGATAAAGGCGCTCGGGTTCTTTAAACCCCCGCAGTAGAAACTCGCCGAGATCGCGTAGGGTGACATTGGCCGGCAGGCGGTCTTTGACCAGGCGGCAGGTCGATTCCGACAACAGCACCTGCCCCCCGTGGGCGGCATTGCATACGCGGGCCCCGCGGTGCACCTCCAGCCCGATATAGCCGGAAGGAGAAACGACGGCGTCGCCGGTATGCAGGCCGATGCGCACCCGAAAACCGATGCGGCGCGCCCAGGCCTGCACGGCGAAAGCCCGCTGGGCTCTTATGGCGACCTGTAGCGCGTCTTGCACTTCCGGGAAAACGATGAAAAAGCCGTCGCCGGCCGTGTCCATCTCGCGGCCGTTGTACTCAGAAGCCAGCGCCCGCATCGTAGAGTGGTATTCCTGCAGCACCCGGGCATACCGTTCGCCCAACTCGGCGATGAGTTGCGTAGAACGCTCAATATCACTGAAAAAGAAGGTCACCCTTTGCTTGGGAAGGCTACTCATCGTCCCATTAATTTGCGGGGAGAAGATTCACGGCCCCTCTCCCGCTGCAAAGGTAAAACCTTTTGGGACGTTTAGGGTATTATCGGTTTTTCCCGCTCCAGTAATTGGGTCCAGATCCGTTCGGTATGGCGCTGCACCTCCGTCAACAGCGAACGGTTCTCCTCCTGCAGCAACGGCCGGAACCGGCCCTGGTGGCGCAGGCAGTCCTCCACGGGCAGCGGCGGCTCGGGCCGGTAGTTGACGGTATAACGCCCCAGTTCTACCTCGAATAAAGGGAACAGGCAGGTATCCACCGCCAGGCGGGCCAGTTCGATCGAACGGGCCGGATCGGTCTTATGCCCCGGCGGACAAGGGCCGTCGATCATCAGGAAGCGGAAGCCGCGGATGGATTTCGCTTTTTTCACCTTGCGATGCAGGTCTTCCAGAAAAGCCGGCGAAGCCGTGGCGGCGTACGGCAGATGGTGGGCGGCGATGATGCCCATCAGGTCTTTGGGCCAGCTGCGCTTGTAGTGGGCGCCCGGGTTGGTAGTGGTGACGGCGCCGTAGGGGGTGGCGGTGCTCGACTGGATGCCGGTATTCATGTATGCGCCGTTATTGTTGCAGATGTAGAGCAGGTTCTCATTGCGGGCCGCTGCTCCGGAGAGGGCCTGCAGCCCGATGTCGAAGGTGCCGCCGTCGCCGGCCAGGATCACCACCTGAGTAGCTTCCCTGCCCTGGCGGTCGAGCGCCGCCCGGATGCCGGTTGCCGTAGCGGGCGCCGCTGCGAAAACGGTATGCACGATATTAGCTTTGAGCTCACTGAGCGGATAGGGGCCGGAAATAATGGAAAAACAGGAAGCCGGCACGACGTAGACGGTGTCGGGCCCCAGTAAGCTGCTCAGGTGCCGCACCAGCAGCGCCCAGCCGCAACCCCGGCAACTCAGCGCGCCGGAATAGACCTGTTCGTCTTTTATGAGAAATTCCAGAGGTGGTTTCATGGTGCTGTCATTTATCCGTTAAATAGATGCAACCGGTCATGCGCCGGTGATCCACGTTACTTCCTGCGGGTTATTGACCGACCGGTAGATGACCTCCTCGACGGCGGAAGGCGGAATGTCGACGCCGCCCACGCCCAGGAAAAAGTCGTAAAGCGGGCGCCGGCTGCCGTAGAGCGCCCTTTTCAGTTCCTGCATGAGGGCCCCTTCCCGGTCCCCCAGGAAGTTCCGTTCGATGATCGCCAGGGGCGTATCTTCGGGAGCGGACGCCAGGGCGCGCTGCACCGCCGCAATGGGGAAAGGCCGGAACAGCCGCAGCTTGAGCAGGCCGACCTCCGGCAAGGTCCGGATCACGCCGCGCGCCGTCGAGGTCACACTGGAGGCGGTCACCAGGATCAGGCGCGTATCGGGGCCGATATTTACGGCTTCGACATTACCGTAGTTTCGGCCGAATTGTCGGCCGAATGCTTCGGCGATCCGCTCAGCGGTTTCTTCCACCCGCTGGGCGTCGCGCCACTGCTGATAGTTGAGGGCGTTGTAGTGCTCCGGTTTCATGAGGCCGCCGAAAGACGCCGGTTTTTCCCGGTCGAGGCCCTGGATGGCGGGCGGCGGAAGGAAAGCATCCACCAGTTCTTGTTCAGGGAGCCACACGTTCTCGCTGGTATGGCTTTGGTAAAAAGCGTCGAGTACGACCATCACCGGAATGTTGAGCTGTTCCGTGAGGCGGTATCCCTGAATGACGCTGTCGAGTACTTCCTGGGCGCTTTCGCCGTAAAACTGCACCCAGCCCGCGTCGCGCTGCGAGAGGGAATCCGACTGGTCAGACCAGATATTCCAGGGGATCGAGGGGCGCCCTACGTTGCAAACCACCATGGGCAACCGAAAGTGCGCAATGGCCTGCAGTACTTCGTGGGCGTAAAATAAGCCCTGACCGGCCGTGGCGGTAAAGACCCGCTCGCCGGCGATGGCGGCGCCCATGGCGGCGGCGAATACGGAGTGCTCGCTGTCCATGTTGATGTAAGTAGCCGCCAGTTCGCCCGTGGCCGCCAGCTCGGACAGTCGCTCGACGATGGTCGTTTGCGGGGTGATGGGATAGGCGGGAACAAAGCCTACCCGGCAGAGCCGCGCCGCTTCGGCGGCGGCGAAGTTGCCTTTCATAACCTTTGCGCGGTGCTTCGGGTACCGGGTAGGAGCTGATTTGGTTAGTGCTAAGTTTTTGTCCGCGTTCATGGCGTGGCTTCTTTTTGTTGAAATGCAATGGCCGAGCAGGGGCACTCCCGCTGGCAGATGCCGCAACCTTTGCAGTAATCGTAGTCGATACGCGGGCGCCCGGAATCGTCGAGGTAAATGGCGGCGTCAGGACAGAAGTTGAGGCAGTTGCCGCAGTCGAAACAATCGCCGCAATGCAGACAGCGGCCGGCTTCGGCGACGACTTCCGCTTCGCTCAGCCCTTTCACCACTTCCGCAAAGTCGCCGTAAAAGCGGCGCGGGTGGTGCACCTTGCTATACTGTCGGGCTGCCGGCAGATAGTAGGCGAAGTTGATCTCGTCGGGGCTGACTACGTGGTCGCGGGCCGGCGGCGCCGGCGGCGCTTCGTCTCTCAGGAAGGCATGTACGACCTCCGCTACCCGGTTGCCGCTGCCGATCGCTTCGGTGACTGTCCCGCCCCAGGCCATATCGCCGGCGCAGAACAGATAAGGGTCGCTCTCGAAAGTGACGCGCCCCTGCGCGGGTTTCACCTGGCGGCCGTTGAAAACGGAAGCGTCGTAATACTGGCCGGTAGCGGCAATGACTTTATCGACTGGAATATTTCTTTCCGTTCCGGGCAGTGGTTCCGGCCGGCGGCGCCCCGTGCGGTCCGCTTCACCCAGCTGCATACGGGTCACGGTCAGCATGATCTGGCCGTCGCCGTTGGCGGCCAGGGCGGTGGGCGCCGTAAGGAAGCGCAGCTTGACCCCTTCGGCCATAGCCGCTTTAACTTCTTCCGGAATAGCCGGCATCTCGCGTATGGTGCGCCGGTAGTATATCGTGGGGTTGGCGCCGAGGCGCAGCACGGTGCGGGCGACGTCGATGGCCGTATTGCCGCCGCCGATGATGGCGACCTGATCGTGGCGTTTGATCTCCACCTGGCTGCCTTCCAGCTTGAACTGCCGCAGGAAGCGGATGCCCTCTTCCGCCAGCTCTTCCCCTTCGATGCCCAGGGAAGCCGATTGGTGGGCGCCGACGGCCACGATGACGGCCTGGTACTGCCCGGCGAGGTCATCGACGGTGACTTTGCGGTTGCACTCGATGCGGACGCCGCGCTTCTCGATCAGGCGGATCTCCTCGTCGAGCACCGGATCGGGTAGCCGGAAGCGAGGGATGCCGGCGCGCATCATGCCGCCGGCGCGTGGCAAGGCTTCGAAAACCGTGACGGAGTAGCCGCGGTCGCGTAACCGGAGGGCCGCGGTAAGTCCCGCCGGTCCTCCTCCGATTACCGCGATGCGCTCCGGAAACCGCAGCGGCTGGGGCTCGACCTCCTGGTTCAGCAGGCGGTCGCCGACAAAGCGCTCCAGGGCGCCGATATTGAGACCGCTGTCGAGATCGCGCCGGTTGCATTGCTGTTCGCAAAAATGGGGGCAGACGCGGCCGCAGACAGCGGGGAATGGATTGTGTTCGTACAACAAGGCGCCGGCGGCGTCAAACTTTTGTTGGCTGATCAGCTTCACCAGCTCCCGCACATCGGTGCCGGCAGGGCAGGCGGCGTTACAGGGCGGCGTCCGATCCTGGTATTCCGGCGTCAGCAGCCGCCAGTTGCCGGTTTTGCTGACAGATAGGGGGCCGGACCAGCGCGGCGCGGCAATGCCCTCGGGAAGCGGCGTAGGATCGATCCGCAAATCCGCCAATTGTCGCAAGCCGGTGGCGGGGACGGCCTGCCAGGCGTCGATCAAGGCGCCGGTAGCCGCATTTTTCGCCCCGAGCAGGAAATCGTACCCCCGTCGGGCAGCTGCGGCGTTGGCGTCGGGCTTGGCGGGAACATTGGCGCGAATGACCGCTTCCGCCAGCGATAAGTCGGCCTCGAAAAGGCGCATCATCGCCCCGATCATCGCCGCGTTGACGATGGGCAGCGACTTACTGCCCAGGCCGAGCTCCAGCGCAATACGGGTAGCGGGAACGGTGTAGAGGTTGCCGCACTCGTCTTCAAAGTCGCCGGGCGACTGCCCGGTATTGAGCAATACGACGCCCCCCGCGTGCAGGCCGTTAAATACCGGTACCTGGGCGAGCAGACTCTCGTCGAAGACGACAATGAGATTGGGATGGTAAATATTGCTTCGATTGAGAATGGCGCCCTTACCAACCCGGAGAAAAGCCTGAATGGGGGCGCCCGTTCGTTCCACGCCGAAAGCAGGAAAGGCCTGGACTTGAAAATCACCGAGCTGAGCAAATATTTTAGCCAGCATTTCAAAGGCGGTAACCATGCCCTGGCCGCCTCTGGCGTGTCCGCGTATCTCTAACATAGCTGCGGTATTTGACTCAAAGATCTGATTGGCGCATCGCGCGCGTACGTTTTCTATCAGCAGTAGTTTACGACAAAAAACAAGCCCGGAAGATGATAAAAATCAAACCCCCAAAAGACTTTTGTCAACCTCAACCTCAACCTCAACCTCAACCTCAACCTCAACCTTAACCTCAACCTCAACCTCAACCTCAACCTCCCCCCAAAACCCTATCTTAGCAAAAAACCAAATCATGAACCCCGTCCACTCCAAGCAGCGGGAAGAATACATCGCCCGCATCAACCGCGTTGTCGATCACGTGGAGACGCACCTCGGCGCCCCCTTATCGCTGGAACAACTGGCCGGCGTGGCCAATTTCTCGCCCTTTCACTTCCACCGCATCTTCCGCGCCATGACGGGCGAGACGCTCAACGCATTTATCCGGCGCGTGCGCGTTGAACGGGCCGCGCAGCAACTGGTCTATCAACCCGGGAAGCCGATCACCGAGATCGCGCTCGATTGCGGATTTTCGGGTTCGGCGCCCTTCGCCAGGGCGTTCCGGGAAGCCTTCAGGATGTCGGCCACCGAATGGCGACGACATTCCCTGAATAAGTCCGGCGAAACGGCATCCACAGATCGCAAGATCCGTCAAACGATGGGCAATTACGGTAAAGCATGGAAGGTGCAGGTCCAATACCTTGCTAGTGTATTCGGAAATCAAAAGTGGACCATCATGATAAAGAACGAAATTAAAGCACAAGTAACGGTCGAGGAATTTCCTGACCTGCACGTAGCGTACATCCGCCACGTAGGGCCGTACCAGGGCGACGAGCAGCTCTTTGCCGGCCTCTTCGAACGCCTGATGCGCTGGGCGGGGCCGCGCGGCCTGATCCGCTTCCCGGAAACCCTGATGCTGTCGGCCTACCACAACGACCCCAACGTGACGGAGGAGAACAAACTCATGGTCAGCGTTTGCCTCACCGTGCCCGGGAATACGGAAGTGGAGGGCGAGATCGGTAAGATGACCATCCCGGGCGGCAATTACGCCGTGGCCCGGTTCGAGCTGGCATCCGATGAATACGAAGCCGCCTGGGACGCCGTCTTCGGCGGCTGGCTCCCCGAAAGCGGCTATCAGCCCGCTGACGGCCTCAGCCTGGAAATTTACCGGAACGACCCCGGGCAGCATCCCGAAGGGAAACACCTGGTGGACATCTGTGTGCCGGTCAAGCCACTGTAAGCGATAATAGCAGTCTTTTTCCGTACCTTACGGAGCGGAAAAAGACTGCTTCATGGAATTCAACCTGCACCATCTCGCGATTCACGAACTGATTAAAGAGGCCGACGCCGCCGAGGCGCGGCTTTTCCTCACCGATAGGCTGGCGACCATCGAAGAACGCGCCGAACAGCTGGCAACCAAGCTCGATCGCACTTTCAGCCAAAAGGACGATACCCTGCAGGGAGCGCTTGGCTCACCGGAAGACACCCTCTTTCCGGGCTACCTCCAGCAGTTGCTCGACGAAGCGCTCTCGCCGGCGGCTTTTCTCAGCTTCTCCCGGGATACGGCCTCGGCCCTGCAACTCGCCCTGCAGGGCGTGACCGGCGCCAAGGGCGGCTACCTGGTATACGCCGATTACACCGCCTACGAACAACGCTTCCTGGGCATCTTCCTGGTACGCGATACGGAAGGGATCGTCTTTCAAAAAACGGCGGACAACGCCGCCTTTACGCTCGACGCGATCACCTACCTCAATACCGACCGCCTGGCGCTGGCCTGCCGCATCCGCCTGGAGCGCACGGAGGAGGCCGGCGGCCGCTTCGTCGAACTGATCAAACACAATAAAAGCCAAAAAGAGGTATCCGAGTACTTCATCAACTGGGTAGGGCTCGACCGGCCCGAAAGCAGCCGGGCCCTCACCGAAACCTTCCTGGAAATGGTGGAACAACTGCCGCCGCCCGTCGACGCCGATACGGGCGAACAATGGAACGAACACCAGTTCCAGGAAAAAGCGGTTCATTTCGCTATGCAAAATCCGCACAAAACCGTCAACCTGGAACAATTCAACCAACAGTTCTACGGCGAACAACCCGTTACCCAACACTACCTGCAGGACAACGAGATCAGCCTGGACAACGAGTTTCGGGTAGACCGGGGCGCCCTGCGCCGTTTCAACAACCACAAGGTCTCCGCCGAAGGCCTCTACCTCTATTTCAAACGCCAGCACCTGCTGGAAGGCCAGGTCGAAATCGCCGGCGATCAGGTCATCCTCCACGCTCCGGAACTGGCCGAACAACTGGCCGAAGTGCTGGCGATGCTCCGGGAGCACTAACTTGATCCGGCTTAAGTCGTTTCCGCAAGTTATTCCCTATATTTACATACATTTGAAGGCTACTTGCTCATCGAGCCGGTAGGGCTTGTTTTCTATGAACGCTTACACCATTGCGGGAATGACCCAGTCCGAACAAATAAAAGCCTTGGAAAAGAAAATCGCCGAAGGGCTGAAGCCCCGGTGCCCGCTTTGCGGTTCGGCTTTGAAGATCGAAGACCAACAGAAGGGAGCCACCGGCGCCAAGGCCTACAATTATACCTGCACCAAGGAGAACGATCCGGCCTGCCCGCTGCGGCCCGGCACCGCGTACGCGCCCTGGCACCGCGTGATCAGCGACGCCCTCAAGAGCAAGATCGTACAATTCGCCCTGCTTATCATCGGCTCGGTTTCCCTGACCCTGGGCGCAGGGCATTCTTTCGGCTTACTGAAGATCGCCGGGGATCCGGAAGCTAAGGATCAGCAGGAAACAACGCCGCCCGACCGGAACGACGACGAACAGTTGGCGGCCCGGCTCAGTGTCCTGCAACAGGAAAACGGAACGTTAAAATCAACTATAGACCGCTACCGCGACTCCCTGCGCAACATCGTATTGTCCGACGACCAGCGCCGGCTGATCACCTACGGCAAGATCTGGCGGGGTTTTGAATACCCTAAAGAGACCCGGAGTATCGCAGACCTCTTCGGGGCACTGGCCGACCTGGACGCCAACCCGGGCATTCCCATCAGCTTCGAAAGCCGCAACGAGATCCTCGAACGGCTGGCCGGCTTCATCTCTCAGGGGCAAATTACCGAGGCCGAACGCCTGCAACAGTATATCGACTACACCAACCGTTACGCCCTGGCCGTTCGCAAACAACAAAACCTGGGGCTCGCTTATTTCCACCTCGCCGACCAGGGCGAGCCGGCTCAGCTGATGTCCCGCAAGCTGCGTTCTATGGCCCATTTCTTCCAGTATCTCCGCGACCTGTCGGTGCGCAACCCCAACCTGCTGGCAAACGAAAAACGCGTGGTCTGGCCGACCATCCGGGATATCCACGCCTTCGCCCAGGGCCGCAACAAACTACCCGCCGCCTGGACGGGCGTCCCCCTGAGCTCCCTGGAAACAGCTCTGGACGCCGCCGATGCCGCCACCCTCGATGCGACCATCAGACAACTCGAAGAGCACCTCCGCAACCTGGAGTAAGCCTTTCTCGCCAATAGAAAAAATAAATGCGCCGGGCCGTGCAACCAATGGTTCGGCGCCTTGTCTTTTCGACCGTATCTTATTTTCCAAAACCTTCAATTAAAGTTGAGCCTATGTTTCATTTTACCCGACTGACGACGGCGCTGGTCCTGGCCCTGCTCGTCTCCACATTCAACGCCGGATCAGCCCAGACCGGATGCATCATTATCGAAACGCAGGAAACGATTGACGGCGCCCAAATGGTAAAGAAAACGCGGGTAGCCGACGGCGAGAGCGTTTTGACTACCCTCCGTGAAATGGACCTGGAAGACGCCGAAAACGTCGACTTCCTAATGATCTCCGAAGACGGAACCCAAATTGAGGTCGAAGGCGCCGAAGAGGCGGAAACTTTACTGCTGATCCGCCGCGCCGCTTCCGGAGAAGAAGACGAAACCGAAGCCCGGACCCGGCAAATTCGCATTATCAAAAAAACTGGCGGCGAAGCCGGCGTGGAATGGATCGAAAAGCAAATCCATTATTCCTATTCCCAGGGCCACGATAACGAAAGAGCTTACGTCGGTTTTTATCCCGACGACCATCACGACGGCGCCGGCGTCGCCATCGGCCGGATCATTCCCGGCGGCGGCGCCAAAGCAGCCGGTATGCGCGGCGGCGATGTCATCACGGCTATTAACGGCGAACTCGTCGACAATACGCGCGAACTGCGCGCCGTGCTCCGTCCTTTCCAGCCCGGCGATGTGGTGGAGGCGACCTACCGGCGCAACGGCCAGTCGGTTACTACCGATCTGACCCTCAATAGTCACCTCGATTGGTCCGGCCGCTCCTACGATCGCGATCCCTGCCAGGTATTCATCGGGGTTCAACTCTCCGGCACCCGGATCGACGGCGCCATCGAGGGCACCCCGGCGGAAAAAGCGCAACTCCGGCGAGGCGACCGCATCCTGGCGATGGACGGCGTTGCGGTGAGCACCTTCGGCGAACTGCTGCACGAACGCAACAAACACCAGCCGGGCGACTACTTCGTGCTGACCTACGAACGCGAAGGCGAGGAGTACGACGTCCAAGCCCAGTTCCCGGCCTGCGAAGAAGAAAAAGAACCGGAGGTGATCGTGGAGGAAACGCCGACAGAAGCGATCGAGCAGCCGGCCGAAACGGCGCTACCGGTCGATAACACCCTGGAACTGGTCCGCTTCCAGGCTTATCCCAATCCGACTTTCGGAGATCTGCGCATCGAATTCGAAGCAGTAGCGGCGCCGACCACCGTTCAACTTATCGACGCTGCCGGACGCGTAATTTTCGAAGACGTCCAAAACCGCTTCGACGGCTATTACAACCGCGCGCTGGACCTGAGCAGCGAAAATTCGGGTGTCTACCTGCTGCGTATCGTGCAGGAAGGTAAGGTCTACACCGAACAGGTGGTGCTGATGGCGCGGGCGTAATTGGGTTTGGGGGTTGGTCTTTGGCTTTTGGTCTTTGGTCTTTGGCTTCCTGAGCGGCGCCAAAGACCAAAGACCAATAACCAATGACTACTCCACCACGAAGCGCGCCACTTCCCGGCCGTCAGCGTGTTGCAGGGCCAGGAAATGCAGGCCGGCATTCAGTGTAGCCAGCGATAGCGACACTTCGTTGGCGCCCGGCTGCAGGTCGACGGTTCCCATGGGCGTGGACCGGCCCAATTGATCGAAAACGAGCACGGTTACCCGGCGGCTTTCCGGACTGTTGATCACTACGGTCAGCCAGTCGGAAGCCGGGTTGGGGTACAGGGCCGATACTTGCAGCGCATCATCCCCGACCGGCGAGAGGCCGGCAGGTGCGTTGCCGCCGTCGGTGATCGATACGGCGTCGATGGCCATATCGCTGCGCACCGGACCGGGAACACCGGCGAAGCGCAGTTTGATTATTTCGCCGACGTAGGGTGACAGATCGATGCTCGCCGTATGCCAGACGTCGCCCTGATTGCCCGATAGCACCCAGATTTCCTCCCAGCTTGCCCCGGCGTTAAGGCTTACCTCCACGGCCAGGGCTCCCATCTGAGAACCGTACATGTGGTAAGAGAAAGTGAAGGTAGGCGCCCCGGCAGTGGTGAGGTCGAGGCACGGGCTTTCCAGCAGCGCCAGCTCGTTGTAATTTTCGTTCGCTTCGGTGTAGACGAAGTAATCGCCGTCGGCTGCATCGATCGGCCCAGTGTTGCGTGTTGGTGTTTCCCCGCTATAGCGTGTCCAGTCAAAATCATCCTGCGTGCTTTGCGACCAATCGCCCAGATCGGTTTCAAAATCTTCGGTTTGGGGCAAGCTGAATACCGGCGAGCAGGCCTGCTGCACTTCCACCGTACCGAAGCCGGCGCCGGTGCATCCCTTGGAATCGGTGACGGTCACGCCGTAGTCGCCGGCAGTGAGGTTAGTCCGGTCCCTGGTAGTAGCGCCGTCCGACCAGGCATAACTGAAGCCGCCATTGCCGCCGGTTACCGTCAGGTCGATGGCGCCGTCGCCGCCGGGAAAGGCCGTTTCATTGGTGATTTCCAGCAACACATTGATCGGCCCGGGCGATAATAAGGTCGCCGCGCCGACCGTCTGGCAGCCGGCGTCATCGGTTACCGTAAGGCCGTAAACGCCGGCCGCCAGGTCATTGATGGCAGCCGAAGTCAGCCCGTTCGACCAGGCGTACTGGTAGGGCGGTTGCCCGCCGTCGGGCGTTGCGGTGATCGACCCGTCGGAAGCGCCCGCGCAGGAAGGATTGACTTTGGAAAAGCTGAGCTCCGGAGCTTCGCAGGGCG
Source organism: uncultured Saprospiraceae bacterium (assembly GCA_964419545.1). Lineage (GTDB taxonomy): Bacteria > Bacteroidota > Bacteroidia > Chitinophagales > Saprospiraceae > CAYQQU01. The sequence continues at coordinate 15,978 of CAYQQU010000053.1, forward strand.
GCTGTTGTCCTTCCACGGTCAGGGCGTCGATGGCGATATCGCCCAGGCTTCCCCCCGTAGTCAGGCCGACGATGCGGAGCCGGGTGTTGGCGGACTGTACGCCGGACAAGGGGACCTGTGTAAAGAGCCAGCTACCGCTCTGGTGGCGTGCTTCCGACCATATCGACACCCAGTTCTGGCCGTTGTCGGTGCTCGCCTCGATGCGCAGGGTGCCGACCTGGCCTCCTTTCATGTGGTAGGCAAAACTGAGGACAGGCTCGTAAAGGCCGCTGAGGTCCAGGCAAGGGCTCAGCAAGAAAGCTTTGCCGATAAACTCGGAAGCTTCGACGTAGAGGTAGAAACCTCCTTCGAAGGCGTCGTTCGGCCCGGTGCCGGCAGTAGGCGTTGCACCGCTGTTCCGCGTCCAGTCGCCCTCGTCGAGAAGGTCCTGCGCCCAGACGCCCATATTGTCCTCAAACCCGGAAAAGAAAGGAAATTCGCTGACCTCTCCCGGACAGCCATTGGAAGACAGGGTTACCGATTCGGTGGCCTGGCAACCGGCGGCATCGGTCACGGTGACGGTATAAACGCCCGGCGACAAGCCGAGGAGGTCCTGGCTGGTAGCGCCGGTAGACCACTGGTACGCATAGGGTGCTTTGCCGCCGGAAACGGAGAGGTCGATCGCCCCATCGCCGGCGTCAAAATCCGAGACCGGGGTCACGGCCGTCATCAGCTCGAGGTCTTCGGGCTGGGTAATGCTCACGGATTGAGTCGCCGTACAGCCTTCGCTGTCCGTAACGGTTACGCTGTAATCGCCGGCGATCAGCCCGGTGATCGTTGCGGTAGCGGCGCCGTTCGACCAGGCATAGGCGTAGGGCGTGGCGCCGCCGGAGGCCGTAACGACCGCCGAGCCCGTGGCGCCCCCGTGGCAGTCCACACTCGACCCCGTAGCGGAGGCAGACAGGTTGCAGTCGGCGCCGGGGCTACAGGCGTCGAGGCAGGAAGCGCCGGCCACCCGGCTGCGAATGCGATCGCCGGGAAGCGGGCCAAAGCCGAGCATCAGGTCGATACCCGGCCCGAGGTGGCAATAACTCATGATGGTGCCCGCGTCGGGCACGGGGCCGTCGGAGCAGTTGCCGCTCCCGTCGGCGCCGGCGGCCGGCCCGCAGCCGTCGATGGCTTCGCTGTTGAGGCCGTCCCCGTCCACGTCCCAGACACAGTCGTGGGTGTGGTTAGACCCCAGATTGTGCCCCATTTCGTGGGTAATGACCTCTACCGACCAGGAGTAGGCCGGGAGTTGGTTATAACTGGAGGTAATGTAGCTGTAAGCATAATTGAAAGAAGAACAAAGGACGTTGACCCAGGCAATACCGCCGCCGGCCGGAGCGCCCCGGGAAATGAGGTGAGCCACGTCGCCGTTAAAAGAGGGCCGCGTATTGCGAAAAGCCACCAGGGCGTCATAGGTGGAGCCCGTCGGGTAGTCGTCGGGCGTATCCCAAACAAATATGGTGGAGATATCGGTGCTGATGTTCTCATTCTGGTAAAGGGTGGCGACCACGTTGAACAGCCCCGTCATGTGATCGAGCGTATTCTGCAGTCCGCCCTTTTCGAGATACATATCGTAATCGCATTCGAGGTAAACGGAAACGCAGTTGTCGCCGTCATTTTTCAGAGCAGTTTCGGCCGCTTCCAGGGGATTGACCGGGCCGCCCAGTTCGGGCGCGCCGCAGTTGAACTCCGGCCGTTCGACGGCGTCGCGCTCCCGAAACAACAAGTAGCGCCCTTCCCGGTCGTCGGGCAATACACCCAACACCAGATTGCCGTATTCCGGCGTGCTGAATACCGCCATCACTTCATCGTCGAAAAAACTGACGGCGGCCAGGGAGCGTTCTTCGCCGACGACTACACCGCGGAAATACAGCCCTGGTTCATAGGCGGCGCCGTTTTTGCCACTGGCGGTCAGCGTGGTAAAATCATCGCTGAGCAGCTGATGGCGCAACAGCTGCACCGTAAGCGGTTTTCCGTCGGGCGCCGCAAAGGTCATCTCAATGGCGTCGGGACGCGCCGTGCGCAAATTTCTCAAGGCGCCGGTGCGCAGACGGAGGAGTTTTCCGGCGCGCACTTTTTCGCGTAATGCCGGATCTACATCCCCCAGCTGATCGAATACCTCGACCTTGGAAAAGACCTGCCCTTTTTCGCGGGCGGCGAGCACTTTTTGGGTCAACGGAGTGTTTGGCTGCCCCCAAACACCAAAGCTCGTCGCACAACAGAGCATCAGGAACAGTAGGGTTCTCATAAGTAAACAGTTATTAAGCAAGGGTAAACAAATCAAAATGCGAGCCGGGCGCTTCACCGGACCAATGCGACACATCGCAGGCCGTTGGGTCGGACCGTTTCGTTCCGAAAACCCGGCGAATTTGGGTGAGATGAGTTGAGAACGGGGGGAGTAAATGCTTTAGCCCAGTAAACGGATTACTGTTCCGGGGGGTGGATCGCTAATCTTGAGGGTGGAGTTTGTTCGAAGAAGTGGTCAACACATCGGAAAAAGTCGCAATCATTGATGTTTAATTGACCGGAATTTTGGCTCAAACTGCACGAATGCGTGTACGAACCAAAAGAGCCTTGAAGCCGCAAGATAAGGGGATATTTTGTAATTCCCAACCCCAAAAAATCTCACCGGTAAGTAAAAACCTCTCTTTCAGCGCCGTTTGGTATTCCGGCGACCCATTTGCAGCAAAAGGGCGTGGCATCTTCGGAAATGGCGCAAAAGTGAAATAAAACAGCCTTTAACATATTAAAAACAACAACCATGCCAAAAATCGAGGCGCCGTAGATCTAGCAGAGATATGGAACCCGCCTTTCATTTTTACGGGAAATCCCCTGGCGAAATAGGAGAAATGCCGTAAATTTTGTGCGCATAAACCTGGTCGGTCTATGAAGGAACACGAGTATCAGATTGAAGTAGACGACACGCGGCTGAACATCCTGGAATTAAAACCCAACCCGCCTCGGGACGGCGCGCCGCTGATCTTTTTACACGACGCCATCGGCTCGGTGGCGCAATGGGAGGAATTTCCTTACGAGATCGCGCTGCGCACCGGCCGGCGCACCATTATTTACGATCGCCAGGGACACGGCCTTTCCGATCCGATGGTCCGGCCCCGCGGTGTCGACTACCTTCACCGGGAAGCTACCGCCGTATTGCCTGCTTTGCTGCAACAACTCAACATCGCGGCGCCGATCCTGATCGGTCATAGCGACGGGGCCTCTATTGCGCTGATTTTCGCGGCCCATTTTACCCCGGCGGCAGTCATCACGGAGGCGGCTCATATCCTGGTGGAGCCGGTTACCCTGCGCGCGATCCGGGAAGCGCAGCAAAACCGGGAAAAGATCCTTGAGAAGCTCCGGTTTTACCATAGCGACAAAGCAGACTCCCTGTTCGACGCCTGGACCGACACCTGGCTCAGTGAGCAGTTTGCGGGCTGGGACATTCGTCCTTTACTCTCCAAAGTGGAATGCCCGGTGCTCGTCATACAGGGAGTGGAGGACCAATTCGCCACCGAGGAGCAAGTGTGGACGACGGTGAGCCATATCGGCCCGCTCAGCCAGGCGCTCCTCCTTGCCGGCTGCGGGCATACGCCCCACCGGGAAGCCCCTGAAAAAATAATCAACCGGATGACAAAATTCATTTCCGATCAGGCCGCTTTGGATTAATTTGCTGGTTGCGGGAAACCGCTTTTTTCTAACCAGCAAAAACTAAATTATGCAATCCCTCAGCTATGCTCACGGGGTTTCCGCCGAGCCCCTGATCGGGAAAACGATCGGCCATTTTTTTGATGAAATCGTCAGCCGCTACCCGGAACGGGAAGCCGTCGTGGTGGTCCACCAGGAAGTGCGCTGGACCTACCGGCAGCTCCGGGGGGCCGTCGACGAATGCGCGCGGGCCCTGCTCGCCATCGGCCTGCGCCCCGGCGACCGGGTCGGCATCTGGTCGCCCAACCGGGCGGAGTGGCTGGTCACCCAACTGGCTACCGCCAAGATGGGCGCCATCCTCGTCAACATCAATCCCGCCTACCGCCTGCACGAACTGGCCTACGCCCTCAACCAGTCGGGTTGTAAACTCCTGATCACGGCCGACCAATTCAAAAAGTCGAATTTCCGGGAAATGCTCTACGCGCTGGCGCCGGAGCTGAAAGAAAGCCTGCCCGGCCGCCTGCACGCCCAGCAGCTGCCCGGCCTGCGCACGGTGGTTTGCCTATCCGAAGCCCCCGGCGCCGGCATGTACAGCTGGGCCCAGCTGCTTTCCCGCGCCGGAGAAGTAGCGCCTGACGATCTGCAGCGCATTCAGGACGGGCTGGATTTCGACGACCCTATCAACATCCAGTATACCAGCGGCACCACCGGCCGGCCCAAAGGCGCCACGCTGAGCCACCACAACATCCTCAACAACGCCTTCTTTGTAGCGGAGATCATGCACCTCTCCGAGCGCGATCGCCTGATCGTTCCGGTGCCCCTCTACCACTGCTTCGGCATGGTGCTCGGCAACCTGGGCGCCCTCACCCACGGCGCCGCCATCATTTATCCGAGCGAAGGCTTCGAAGCCGGAGCCGTGCTGCGCGCCGTCCACCAGGAGCGGGCTACCGCGCTTTACGGCGTACCGACCATGTTCATCGCCGAACTCGAACACGCCGACTTTGCCGACTACGATTTCAGCAGCCTGCGCACCGGTATCATGGCGGGCGCGTCCTGCCCCGTGGAAGTCATGAAAAAAGTCAAAACGCGCCTGCACATGACCGAGGTGCAAATCGCCTACGGCATGACCGAAACGAGCCCCGTCAGCACCCAGACGCGCATGGGCGCCCCGCTGGCCAAGCAAGTGGGCAGCGTCGGGCAGGTGCACCCCCACCTGGAAATCAAGATCATCGATCCCGAAACGGGCCGCCTCCTGCCGCGCGGCGAAAAAGGAGAATTGTGCACGCGCGGCTACAGCGTAATGCTCGGCTATTGGAACAATCCCGAAAAAACGCGGGAAGCGATCGACGAAGCCGGCTGGATGCACTCCGGCGACCTGGCGACTATGGACGGCGAAGGATACGTCAATATCGTCGGACGCATCAAGGATATGATCATCCGGGGCGGCGAGAACATCTACCCGCGGGAGATCGAAGAGTTCCTGTTCACCCATCCCAAAATCAGCGAAGTACAGGTGATCGGCGTGCCCGATGAAAAGTACGGCGAAGAGGTAATGGCCTGGATCAAGCTACACGAAGGGGAAACGGCGACCGAGGAAGAGATCGTGGAATTCTGCCGGGGAAAGATCGCCCACTTCAAGATCCCGCGTTACTACAAGTTTACCGACGATTTCCCGATGACGGTCACCGGGAAGATCCGCAAAGTGGAGATGCGCCGCAAAAGCATCGAAGAACTGAACCTGACGGCGGCGGCGCGCACGCCGGTAGCTTAAACCGGATTATTCATGGGTTCTTCGTCATGTCGGTGGCCAGACTTGCGTTCGCACAGAGGGCGACACCTGCTGCAGACAGGTATCCCCGGATACGGTGAGTGAGCGGAGCAGAACGGCGGCCGGCAATAGCTGAATCCATGAATAATCCGGGTTAAAAACCCGGACCGCTGCGAAAATGAATTCGAGCGGTCGGGAAAAAAGGAAATAACAGCTTACTTTATCAACGGAAATAATTTCTAAACATTGGCTTCCTGGACAGCAGCCGGGAGGGTGCTCCAAAGGATGGTAAGGTCCATCCATAGGCTGTAGTTGTCGGCGTATTCCAGGTCGAATTTTTTGCGTTCGTCTTCGGATACTTCGGCTTTGCCGCGGCCCTTGACCTGCCACAGCCCGGTAATGCCGGCGGGCGCCTTGAAGCGCAGCACCCAGTCGTCGTCCGTGAGTCTTTCCGCTTCGTAGAGGGGCAGCGGCCGGTTGCCGACCAAAGACATATCGCCTTTCAGGACGTTGAACAGCTGCGGAAGTTCGTCGATACTGGTCTTGCGGATGATGTGGCCAACGCGGGTAATGCGCGGGTCGTCCTTGATTTTGACGAAGGTATTGCCTTCTTTTTCGCGTTTGATCAACCGGTATTTCGATTCGGGGATCATCCCTGCGTCTTGTACCAGTTCGGTGTCGCTTTCCTGGTTCAGGATCATGGTCTCTACGGCGCCGGCCGTTTCCCGGTACTGGTTGTTTTGCTGTTTGAGGTTGTCCAGCACTTTGCTGGCCCCGACCCGCATGGAGCGGAACTTGTAGAAGTCAAAAATGTGGAAGCCCTGGCCGACGCGTTTGGAGATGTAAAATACCGGGCCTTTGGATTCCAGTTTGATGAGCAATGCGACCAACAAAAAAAGCGGCGATAGCATCAGGATCAGGCCCAGGGCGCCGACGATATCGAACGCCCGTTTCCAGCCGGGTATTCGCCACCCTTGTTCGCTTGCTTTCAACCGGTGAACGGTCGCCGCCGCTGTTTGCCGGGGCAGAATGGTAGTTTCTTTCTTCGTCATAATTTAGTGTGCAAATTGGATTATCATAGCAGGTTTAGTTTGCGATGGCTGTACGTGATTCACCCGTTTTATTTCTTTGCTTACCCCCTTTTCGTTGGTTTACTTAACGGCTTTTCGGCGATGGAAGAAAGGTTGGTTCAGCCCCCTTGTCTGGCGGCAAACTGCAACTGATGGTTGACGCGCAGGGTCAGCTCCTGCGGATTGAAAGGCTTGACCAGAAAATCAGAAGCCCCCATCGACAGACACCGGATGCGGTCTTCGCTCTTGTCTACGCCCGACAGGATGATGACGTTGATGTTTTTCAGCTCCTCCGACTTTTTGATCTCCCCGAGGAAGTCATAGCCTGAAATTCCCGGCATATTCAAATCCAGGAGGATCAGATCGGGATGATGCCCGCCTTGGAGGCTTGCCAGCGCATCTTCGGCGCGATCGAAGGAAGATACTTCGAATTGCCGAGCCAGATAAAGATTGAGAAACTCACGCATCATGGCGTTGTCGTCGATGATCATGATTGTCCGTTTCATTTCCGTTGTTTTTATTACAAAGGTATCCGCACGCGGGGCTGGACGCTCCGGTTTTAGTCCAATCGCCGGATTGCTTCGGAGTTCGGTTCGATTTGCGCGGATTTTGGAGGGAGGCAGGAAGCTTACGCCAAGCGGCAAGGCCGTCAAGCTGAAAGATGAACCGGGAGTATTGCTCCAAGGGCATAAAAAGAAGCAGGCGGATCCTGTAGGGCGCCGCCTGCCTAACCCGGATTATTCATGGGTTAAAGCCCGAATTTGCGGGTAATCCGGAAGCCGAAATGAATGCTGTTGGTCCCCTTAAAAAAGTCGTCGTTGGGCTGGGTCAGGAAAGCCTGGCCCGGCATGGCGGTGGTATTGGTAAATTGCAGCTGGTAGGAGTGCTTGGGCCGCGTGATGTCGACGGCGAGGCCGAAGGGGTGATGCACGGGAAAGTCGAGCTCCGTATCATCCAGGCGATGGTAGTATTCCGCTAATACGGCGAAGGTTTCCGTGAGCTTGAAGCGGGCGGCGGCGCCTATCGACAGCTGGGTATTCTCTTCCCCGAGCTGGGCGGCGAGGTTCTGGTGCACCAGTGTCGGCATTACCTGCAGGCTGAGCCAGGGGCTGAGCCGGCTCCCGATGAGGGCCTGCGCCAGGTAACTGAGGCGATGCTTAAAGTCGTAAGCTTCCTCTTTTTCGGGCGCCCATTCCCGGGAGGTAACCGCCGTAGAGCCCAGCAGCGTCACCGAGAGCGGAAGGCCGCCGGTGCGCTGCTGCCAGACGCGGTACTTCACGAAAGCATCGTAGATCTTATCGTCGCGCGACCGGCCGGCGCCTACCGCCAGATGATCGGTGACGCCGTAAGTGAGCCCGAGGCGGATATTGGCGGATCGGTCCATACCGTACAATTCTCTCAGGCCTTCGGAAATCGTTCCGTTAAAGCGGTGGGTGATGGTGAACAGGAGGTAGCCCTTCCACATGGTTTCCACGGAATGGCCGTTGATGACCCGGAAGGTGCGAAAAGTTTCTTCCACGGGCTCCCCCCTTTCGGCCTGAGCAAGCGCCCGCGTGCTGAAGCCGCTTAACAGCAACAGGGTTATTAGTGAGGTTCGAAAAAACATGATACGCTTGTTTTAAAATTAGTTTTCGAGTTTTCCTTCCGTTACCCAGGTCTCAAATACGGCGATCTCTTCTTTGGTCAGTGTAAACTCCGAATCGGCCGGCGGCATGGGGTCCCGTTCATTGGTGATCCGCTTGATCATTTTTTTTGATTTCGCCTGGATCATCAGGTAGGTCGTGTATTTGGGAAAAGCCGTCCCGTCTTCTCCGTGACAATCGGCGCCCTGGTTGCATTTCGTTTTGATAATGGGAAAAAGGTCTTTGGAAAAAGAAACCGTAGGGTCGGCTTCGTATGAGGCAGCCGCCTCCGGCAGGGAAGCCGGCGCCTGCACCGGGTACTGGGCGAAGAGCAACAAGCCGGCCAGGAAAAACAAGTATTTCATGGTTGGTGTATATTGTGAAAAAAAGTGAACATGTAAATACGAATAACTGAAGATCCGTTTTTTGTCTTCAACATCATCCAATCAGTTATTCGGCGCGCTCGCATCGATCCAGGCGATCACCAGGTCGATCTCTTCCTGAGGCATGAAGCCGGACTGGGGCATATCGCCGGTCAGGATCGAGTTTTTGACTTGCGATTTCTGAGCCGCGATATCTTCGTAGGTTTCGAGGCTGCCTTCCGGAGAGATGGCGCTGTGGCAGAAATCGGTCAGGCACCGCAGTTCGATAATGGGAAACACTTCATTGGCAAAGCTCGGGACGGTCGATACCGTTTCGAAAGTGGCGGTGACCGTGATATCCTGCTCCGGCATGGTCACCTGTGTTTCCGCTGCTTCCGTTTGAGCGAGGTATTCTACGGCTCCGGTCCAGGCCAAAAACTCCTGATCGGCGCCCGGCGAGGCGGTGATCGTCACCATTTCCCCGGCCGGATATTCACCGGAGCCCGTGCCGTGCTCTACCGTCAGAATATAGGTCGGGACCACCTCGAAGTAGGCGGTAACGGCTACGGCGCGGGCCGGCATGGTTACCTGCGTGGTGTTTGCGCCCGGATTGAGCAGGAACGCCACGTCGCCGGTCCAATTGACAAAAAACGCTCCTTCGGGAGGGGTGTCTGCGCTTATCGCGACGATGGTGCCTTCCAGGTATTCGCCCGAACCGCTGCCATTGGTAACGGTGAGGGGATAGGTCGGCAAGGCTTCGTAGACGGCCTCGATCCTTGACGCCTGCTCGGGCATGGTGAAAGTGGTCTGCGGCGCGCGCGTCGCCGCCAGGTAAAGGGTGTCTCCCGACCAGCGCGCAAACGCTTTCCCGACCGGCGCAGGATCGGCGGCGACCGCTATTTCGACGCCCGCTTCGTAAACGCCCGAACCCGAGCCGTTCACTACGGTCAGGTCATATGTAGGGATCTCCTGGAACCGCGCCTCGACGGTGACGTCCTGCCCCGGCATGACGCAGTTGGTCGTGGCCAGTTGCGCGTCTTCCAAAAAATCGACCTCGCCGCCCCAACCGTTAAAGAACATGCCCTCGGGTGGTTCCATAGCGGTAACGATGACCTTCTGTCCCGCTTTATAGTCACCCGAACCATTACCGTTCACTACGGTAAGCCGGTGAAACTCGTTTTCTGAGTCGCAGGCGAATAAGACGGCGAGCAGCAGTAAAATGGTATGCCTTGTTTTCATGATCTTAACAAGATTAGTTTTGTCTGCTAGATAGGGAAAACAGGAGGCGGTAAAATGAGAAAAGTATTGCGGCAAAGTGGCCGGCGTCCTTGAAAGGCGTATTAAAATTTTGTATATTACGACTGTTAAACTAATGTTAACTCACTACTTATCAAGCGCTTAAGATTTCACCAAAACTTATTTTGTCCCGGTCATCCTCACCGCAAAGAAGGGTTCCGAATCTTTCTTTTTCAATAATACCGCCCGCAGGCCGCTTATCCGGCGAGCTTATTTCGCCGAAGCGGCATAAAACATCAGCAATTCTCGGTTTTAAACATTTTTGTGCATTCGTCCAAGCGGAACGAGCTATCGGTAGATTGCCGTGGCGAGGTACGGAGCCCATCTTTTGAAACCATCTGCCAATATCTGCGCCTCCGGCGCTGCGAATGAAGAAATGCTTACCGCCAAACCGAGAATCGCTGATAAAACATCCTTTCCTTTTAAAAAAAATCCTATATTTGCGCCTGACTGAGATCAATCTCCAACACCTTACTTCTTATCTACTTATCCTTCCATTGCACCGCGGATGCTCCTCTGCTGTCCGTGATGACTTTCTTTTGATTTTTCACAAATGATTTGAGCATGTTGTATTTCAATCGCATGATCCCAAAAGCGATGGGATTGTTGGTCTTTTTGTGGTGCGCGGGCGTCAGTGTGCAATCCCAGACTTTAGACAAAGCGCGGGTTTACGATATGGCCCGCACGGCTTTTCAAAACAAGCTGAAACGACTGCCGTCTGCAGCGGCCCATTCCGGCGGACAATCGTCGGTGAGCTTTCGCAATGCGGAGGGCAACCTCTCCAACACGGAAGAGAGTGAATCGGAGATCCACGCCGCTGTCAACCCGACCGATTCCAACAACCTGATCGTCGCGGCGATGCGCCTGGAAACCAGTGGGCTGACCGGCAACCTGTTCTTTCCGATTTACTATACCACCGACTTCGGCGAAACCTGGAACCTGAACGCCTTCGACGGCATCAGTGACGTGTCCGGACAGTTGGTGCTCGGCGGCGGTGACCCGATCCTCGTCTTCGATTCGGAAGGCGCCGCCTACCTGTCCTGGCTGACCTTCACCGCCGACCTGTCTTTTGAGGTCAACATTACCCTGCATTGGGCGGTTTCCGAAGACGGCGGCGCCACCTGGACCCGCACCGAGACGCTCATCGATCAGGGCGAAGTCGACGGGCTGCTCAATCCTACCGGCCGTTTCGTAGATAAGCAATGGGTGGCGGTCGACCGTTCGGAATCCGTTTACCACGACAACATCTACGCGGCCTACGCCGAGATCAACTTCACAGATACGACTTACAATATTCTCGTAAAGACCAAAGCCGCCGGAGCAGAATCGTTCGGTCCTGCCGTAGACGTGACGCCGGAAGATCAGATCTTTGCACAGTTCGCCAGCATCGATGTGGGCAGCGACGGCCAGGTGCACGTGCTCTACGCCGGCGGGAAAGCTACGGATACGGTGCTCGGCCTCTACCATACGCGTTCCGCCGACGGCGGGCAAACCTTCAGCGAGCCGGTGCGCATCTCCGACTTTCACATGCCTTGCTTCCCGCCGGGCGCCGGCGGCCCCTGCGACATCGTGGGCATCGACTCGGCGCGCGTATATCCCTGCCCGCACCTGCGTGTCGATCGCTCGGGCGGCAACTACGACGGCAACCTCTATGCCGTGTGGACCGCCGACGGATTCGAGGGCGACCTCGGGCAGGGGCTGGATGTCTACTACACCCGGTCGGAAGACGACGGCCAGACTTGGTCCGAGCCTTTTGTGCTCAATAACGACGGGCTCGCGGAAAACGACCAGTTCTTCCCGAGCATCGACGTCGCGGAAACGGGACAGCTGGTGATCACCTGGTACGATCGCCGTGACGACCCGGCCAACCTGCTGACCAATTATTACATGACCCACTCTATCGACGGTGGCGAGACCTTCGTCGACGATTTTGCCGTCTCCTCCCAGGCGGCCGACTTCTCCATGATCGGCGAAGGCAATGGCGGCTTCGGCGTAGGCGAATACACCCAGGTAGTAACGACGTCCGCCTTCGCGCTGCCCTTCTGGGCCGACGGCCGCACCAACGACGGCAACGTGGAAGTGTTTACGACCAAAATACCCCTGACAGATGATGTGGTGCTGGACGCCGGTGCGGTCAGCACGATCTCGGACCGGTTTTCGGTGAACGGCCCGGCCCCCAATCCGGCGCGGGAAGCCGCCCTAGTCGACATCCGCCTGAAAGCAAACAGTACAGTTACCCTCACACTATACGACCTTGGCGGTGAACCGGTGCGTCAAATTGCCCCCGCAACACTAGCCGCCGGCGAACACCGGCTGACAGTCGACTTGCGGGAACTGCCCGCCGGCATCTACACCCTGGTGGTCCGGACCGGTTTTGGGCTGACCGCCCGCAAACTGACGGTGATCAGGTAGGACGGGGAAACAAAAAATACTTATGACCAACTACTTCGTAATCCGGGGAAACCCGATCAAACCGACCTAAAAGGATTTAGCTAATTTTTGCATTTATCGGTTTTTTTCCGGCAGGCGCCAGCGGTGTCTGCCTTTTTTTTTCGGAAGCTTCTAACCCGGATTAATTATGGATTAATCTCTGCTAATTCTCGATTTTTTATCTTCACTTCAAAAAAAAAAGCTCATGAAAATGATAAAGATACTGCTGGCGCTTACCGCCGCCTTGGCCCTCGTTTATTTGCTGGGGCCCCAGCCCGCTTCCCCTAACCTGGATACAAGCATTCCTCCGGTAAGCGACGAGCTGGCCGAGCTGGCGCAGCAGGTTGCCGATGCCGAGCGCTCGATCCCGGACCTCAAACCGGACAACGAAGCGCGCATCATCTGGGCGGACAGCACGCGCAGCCGCACCCCCTATAGCGTAGTGTACCTGCATGGCTTTTCGGCCTCCTGGGCGGAAGGCGAACCGCTGCACCGCGAATTTGCCCGCCGTTACGGCTGCAACCTTTACCTCAGCCGCCTGGCCGGCCACGGGCTCGAGGATCCGGAAGCTTTCGCCGACCTGACGGCCGACGACCTGCTCGCCTCTGCCGCGGAAGCCCTGGCGATCGGCGCCCGGCTGGGCGAAAACGTGATCCTGATGAGCGTTTCTACCGGAACATCCCTTTCTTTACTGCTGGCCGCCGATCACCCCGACACGGTATCGGCCCTCCTGACTTTCTCCCCCAATATCGCCATCAAAGACCCTACCGCGAAGTACCTCAACAACCCCTGGGGTCTGCAGCTGAGCCGTGCAACAATGAAAGGACGCTACCGCTCCTTCGAAGCGGATGCCGAGTACAAAAAATACTGGTACGCCAAATACCGGCTGGAAGGACTCGTAGCCGTACAGCAATTGCTGGAACACGGCATGCACGAAGCCACTTTCCGCCGCGTCAAACAACCTTTTTTCATGGGGTACTACTACAAAAACGAGGCCGAGCAGGACGAGGTCGTATCCGTACCGGCGATGCTGGCGATGTACGACGCACTGGGTACGCCGCCTGAGAAAAAACGCAAAGTGGCGTTTGCCGACGTGAATGACCACGCCATGATCTCATACGTCACTTCCGAAGACCTGGACAGCCCGCGCCGGGAGCTTTTTCGTTTCGCGGAAGAGGTGCTGGAACTGAAGCCGGTGGGGAAATAGGATTAACCGTCGCCGGCGACTGTGACCGTCGGATCGTGCGCCACGGGAAAGTTGCAGGAATTGGCGATGAAACACAAGGCATTGGCGCGCTGGTGCAATGCCATGGCAAGGGCCTGTTTGTCGGCCTCCAGGATACTGACCCGGGGCCGCAGGGTCACGCTTTCGAAATGACCGCCGCCGTCCGGCGTTTGGACCATCAGCCCTGCTGCTGAGTCGTGGTATTCGGTTACCGTAATGCCGGCGTCTGCGCAAAGGTGCAGATACCACAGATGGTGGCAGGCCGAAAGGGAAGCGACCAGCAGTTCTTCGGGATTGTAGCGGCCGGGATCACCCCGGAAATGCGGGTCGGCGCTGCCGGCGAGCACGGGCTTGCCGGCAGCGCTGATGTCGTATTCGCGGCGGTAAGCTCCGTAAGATCGGGTGCCCTGACCGGGATTGCCGGTCCATTTCAACTCAGTTTGATAATGGTGCTTTTTCATATTCCCGCGATTAGTGGTGTGTAACAAAAATTTTTGCTGATCCTTTCTTGAAAGGAAACGCTTTTAATTACTGAAAATCAACTTTTTAAATTGAGCACTCAGCAAAAATTTTTACAAGGAACTTGTGTTACACACCATTAGTGGCCTGTAGCAAAAATTCCTTGAAATTTTTTTGCCGAGCCCCGATAAACCCGGATTAAGCAATTGGTTTCAAGGCTTAATAGGAGTTGGCTCCCAAAAGAGCTCAGCAAAATTTTTTGTTACACGCCATTATAGGACGTCTCCCTTAATTTCCACCAGCTTCCGCGCGATTTTGGTCAGCTCGTCGTCGTAGTCCTTGGCGTTGGCGAGGCCGGCCTGCTGCAGGGCGCGCAGGTTTTCATCCGAGGTGTCGTCCATGTCGGGTTCGGCGGAATACAGGTTGGGCATGATCCGGAAATACTGATCGGGTTTGCCGATGGAGTCGAAAAGGCGGCGCAGTTGGTAATCGACCGTTTCGGCCACGGCCGTCATCATGATGTCAATGATGGGCGCCACCCAGTTGATGAGGCCCCAGTTGATGGCCTTGTCGTACTGATACTTTTTCTCGACCAGTCCGGTGCCGAGCGACAGGATGAACATCTTGGAGGGTTCGAAGAGGGTGCGGGCTTTTTCAGCTGAGGATTTTTCGGCTTCCGGCGCCTCCGCTTCCGACGCCTGATAGCCGGCGCCGAAGATCTTGAGGCCTTCGATGAAAGCGCACATGGTGGGGTTATTGGCGAACAGGCCACCGTCGATGGTGTGATGGGTCAACTCCGATACGGAAGTCGCGGTAGCCGGCGCGAAGTAGGTCGGTGCGGCCGAAGTGGAACGCGCGACATCACGGACGTAGAAGTCGTACATTTCTCCCTTTTTACGGGCGTCGTGCTGGGTAAAAAAGAGCGCCGCCCGTTTTTCGATGTCGTAACTCGTGATGAGGCAAGGCCGCACGAGGTCGCTGAGGCGATCGTCTCCGAACTTTTCCTGGAGGATGCGCTCGATGTTGTAATTGCCGTACTTGGATTTGAAAAAAGTTGTCGACAACGGAACGCGGCGGGAAAAATCTTTGGAGAAAATAGCCTGGCCGTGTTGCAAATAGAGATCGAGCGCCTCTTCAGCGGAGTAGCGCGGATACTCGCTTTCCTTTTCTTCGGGCGCCAACAGCGCGCAAGCCAGGATGCCGCCCGTGGAGGTGCCGGCGACAAAGTCAAAAAACTGGGCCAGCCGCAGCGGGCGGGGCAGGGTATCGAGGTCGTGAAGTTCCTTGTACGCTTCGTTGAGCTTTTCTTCCAGGACGGTCAGGATCTGGGCGGTAATGATGCCGCGGATGCCGCCTCCGTCGAGGCTAAGCACGGTTTTGAGCTGTGTCGAGGCCATAATTTTTTACGGTGTTTTGCAACAGAACCCATTGCGGGTTTGGTCTTTGAGCCGAAAACTAGCAATTTTTTGATTGGATGAGGTTTACCCGGCTGCACAGACGGGCGCGAAAACCCGATTGAGCTAAATGAGGATTTTTGCAACGAAGGACAATCAAAAAAGTGCCGTTTGCAGGCCAATTACTAAACCCGCAATAGTTCACAGATAAAGGTAGCTTTTTTCTGCTATTACCTTGAAAAATCCTTTTTTCGAAAATTCTGCCGCAAAAAAATCTAAAAAGGAGCTACATCAACCAGACGTAGCTCCTTTTAACGCGGATAAACGATCTACATTTCCATCACTCCACGATCAATCGTTCGGTGCGCACCGTCTCTCCCGGCGTTTGGGCGGACACCAGGTAGGCGCCGGCAGGCAGATGGTCCAGCGGGATGCGCACGGGGTCGGCCGGCGCCGCTGTCCAGCGCCACTCCTCGATGAGGGCGCCGTTCAGATGGTACAGGCGCACGGTGGCCGGCCGTTCGGCAAAAGCGCTGAGGTTCACCAGGCAATGATCCCGCGCCGGGTTGGGATACACCGCCAAGCCGTTCCGGGGCGGCTCGGCCGGGGCCGGCGTTACGGTCGACTGCCCCGGCGGCACGAAAGCGGCCATCGAGGGGGCGGCGCCGGTGGTATCTACCGGCGCGCAGAAGTCGACCTGGTCGTTTACGCAAGTCAAGGCGTCCAGCAATTCGTTCATATGCGGCGTAAACATCAGGTTGGCCAGCGCGTAGTGGGTAACCTCCATCAGGTCGCCGACGGTAGCCTGGTTCGGCAATGCCTGCAGAATGATGGGATGCACTGCACAAGGCAGGTCAGCCAGGAGGGTGGTGTCGAAACCGGGATCGAGGCGCAGCTGTGCCGCCAGCAGCAGCCCTTGCACCAGGAGGGGATTCTCCAGTTGCCCGTTCGCGTCCAGCGGGTTGGCGCCCGGTTCACAATCGGTCGTATCTACCTCGTAATTACCGTACACCATAGCCGTAGGCGTTCCCGTACTGCCGGGCAGCCAGCCCATCACGCACTCGGCGTCCTCGGGCCCGATGGTGAGGGTAGTGCGGGAAAATCCGAGCGTCAGGGGGTTGGCCAGACCGTCGCCGTCGGTATCGATAAAGAGCGACTGGCCGACGGAAAAGAACGGTTGCCGTTCAATGACCTGCACACAGCTGCTGCGGTTGCCGCAGGCGTCTTCCGCTACCCAGGTGCGTTCGATGGTGCAGCCGGAATGGCAGTCGCCCGCTACGACCACGTCGGTATGGCTGAGCGTGGGGTTGTCGTCGCAAAAGTCAAATGCGAGGGGGATGCCGGTGGCGGCGGCGCTGGTGTCGCACACCACCATAGTGTCCGGCGGGCAGACGATCTCCGGCGCGGTGAGATCGACGATCGTTATTTTCTGAATGTATTCCTGGGCGTTGCCGCAGCGATCGGTGATGGTGAAGATGCGGCGTTCGATAAACTGAAAATCGATACAACCGTCGGGCTGGCCCTGGGTAGTAATGATCTCCAACGAGACGTCGGGCGAGGGGTCGCAATTATCGACTGCGCTGACGTTGGGCGCCGGAGGCACGGCGTTGCAATTGACGGTGATATCGTCGGGGCAGTCCATACAAACCGGCGGGGTATTGTCTTCCTGGGTGATGGTTTGGAGGCAACTCGCTTCGTTACCGCTCTGGTCGACGGCGGTCCAGCGGCGTTCGATCAGCCGGTTGTCGGGGCAACCGCCTTCGATGACGACATCTTCGAAAGCGAGGTCCTGCAAAATGCAGTTGTCGCTGCCGATGGCCGAGCCCAGCGCGACCGGCTCCGTGTCGGCGTCGCAACTGACCAGTTGGTCGGGCGGGCAGATGATGTCAGGAGCCAGCTTATCTTCCGCGACCACGAAGGTCGAACAGTTGGCTGACTCGCCGTCGGCGCTGGTTACGGTAAGGATAACCGGCGAAGGCTGGTTGGCGAGGGAACAGTCGAGGACAGTCGGCGCGACCGATAGCGAGATCGCTTCTCCGTCGGGGTCGAAGCTGCCGGCGTCGATGAGGTCGGGGGTAATACTCGCCACGCCACTGAGGCCCAGTTCGACGGTAACGATATCGGTGATGCACTGGGCGACCGGTGGAGTTGCCGGTTGGGAGAACTGGTACTGGATAAAGCCGTTGTCAGGCGTATCGGTACTTGCGCCGGCGGTGACGCTGGCGGTCAGCACCACGGGATTAACGAAGCTGCCGCCGCCGCCGCCGCGGCCGGTCGTACCGCCGGCGCCGCCGCCCGAATAGCCGCCGCCGCCCGCACCGGTGCCCTGCGCTGCGCCGCCGCCGCCGAAGCCGTAGCCGCCGTCGCGCCAGACCAGGGAGAGCAGGTCGCAGCCCTCGGCATTACCGCCGGCGCCGCCTTCGGTCATGCCGGGCTGGCCGCCGCCGACGCCCTGGGGGCCGCCGATATTGATACAGGCCACGCCGTCACCTTCGCCGAAAGCGCCGCCGCCGCCGGCTGAGAAGAAAGCGCCAAGGCCGGGTATCGAACCGCCGCCGCCGCCACCGCCCTGGCCGCTGAAGCCGGGTGTTCCTTCACCGACATCGCCGTTTCCGGGGCCGCCGAAACTGACCTGGCGGCCGCCCTGCCCGGGTTCGTTATCGACACAGCCGAAGAAGAGCTGGCCCTGGTAAGCGCCGCCGCCGCCGCCGGCCACGGCAAGGATATTCCATTCCGTGCTGTCCGGCAGCCGGTACAACAGGCCCGTGCCGCCGCCACCGCCGCCATAGCTGAAGCCGTTGCCGATCACCGGGCCGCTCTGCCCGCTTTCGCCGACGCCGCCGACAATGAACCGAAGCACCGTGCCGGCCGGCAGGGCGTCGGGCCCCGGACCGATGCCGATGGTGATATTGACGGTGGCTCCTGCGCCGCCGCCGGAACGGCAGTCGCCGACCTGAGCAGCGCCGCCGTCGCCGCCGACCAGCGTAAAGGCCGCTTCGTCGACGTTGGGCAGGTCGGGAAGCGTGAAATCCTGGAAAGTACCGTTGTAGTCGATCGTTTGGGTGCTGCCGTTCCAGGGTAGGTCCGGTTGGGCGAATACGCCCAGCGGGCCGAGCAGCCAGCCGAGGAGCGCCAACAATCGCCGGGGGCGACCACTTCCCCCCGAAAGTCTAACTTTTCTCATAGTCGAATGAGTTTAACAATTTTACGTAATGGTCCCGGACGAGGGGCAACGCCCAACACCGAGGATGCGGCGAATTGTGCAAGGCAGAATTCGACCGGTTTAGTAGATTACACGATAAAGTAGCGGGAAGA
Organism: uncultured Saprospiraceae bacterium; assembly: GCA_964419545.1. Taxonomy (GTDB): domain Bacteria; phylum Bacteroidota; class Bacteroidia; order Chitinophagales; family Saprospiraceae; genus CAYQQU01. The sequence continues at coordinate 34,591 of CAYQQU010000053.1, forward strand.
AAAAATAGCGCCTAACCCGCGGGCCGGCCGGTTGATGCATTACCGGAAACCACGCGGAAGCGTTCCGTTTTGAGAAAGTAAAGACAAAATCTGTGCCATGTTGTGTAAGGGGAAGAAGGGTGGTCTTCGTGAAGGAACAGTGAAGATATAAAAAACTGCTCAATTCTCCAATTTCGTAGCGGCCGGATAGCGAGAACGCGTGAGTTGATGGAACCGCCAGGAAAGCAGGATCGCGCTGCCGCTCAGGCCCAGCACGAAGCCGGCCCACAGGCCGTTGACGCCCCAGTTGAGCGGGAAAGCGAGCAGATAGCCGGCCGGAACGCCGACGCCCCAGTAGGCGAAGGCGACAAAATAGGTGGGAATGCGGACATCCTGTAAGCCTCGCAGCAAACCGACGCCCACGGCCTGAACGGAATCGGAGATCTGAAAGACGGCTGCCAGCATCAGCAGCACGGCAGCGATACCGAGCACAGTAGGTTCGTCATTGAACAATAGCGGCAGCTGACGGCGCCCTACGGTAAGCAGCAAGCCGCAGAGCAAGCCGTAAGCTGCGGCGATGACCAGCGTCGTCATCCCGATCTGGCGTACGCCCGGCCAGTCGCGCCGACCGTACGCGTAACCGACCCGGATGGTTCCCGCTGCGCTTATTCCCAAGGCCACCATGAAGGTGATCGAAGCCAGGCCGATGGCGATCTGGTGGGCCGCCTGGGCCTGATAACCCAGCCAGCCGGCCATGATGCCGGAAAAAGCGAACGCGCCGGCTTCCATGCCGTATTGCAGGCTGGCCGGAACGCCGATCCGGAAAATATCGCGCACCCGGTCGCGGCGCCAGCGCAACTGCTCGGCGAGATGTCGCCGAAAAGGAGCAAAATCGACATGGCGGAAGATCAACACTCCGAGCGCCGCCATGACAATGATCCGCGCGACCAGCGTCCCGACGCCCGCGCCGGTCAGCTCCAGGCGGGGCGCGCCCCAGTGGCCGTAAATAAAAGCATAGTTGAGGAGCACATTGAGCGGCAGGACCGCCACCGACAAATACATGGGCCGGCGCGTGAATCCCAGCCCGTCGGCAAACTGCTTCATCGCGAAAAAGGCCGCAAGCGGAACCGTCGCCCAGCCCATCCAGATGAGATAGGAGCGCGACAATTTCGCCACCACCACATCCTGCCCCAGGTGAAAAACGAGATCGGCGCCGACGTGGAGGATGAACGCCAGGACCAGAGCGACCAGGGTGACGATCCAGGCGCCGTTGTAGAGAATGCGCATCGGCTGATCGTCATTGCCTTCGCCGCGGGCCGCAGCAACCAGGGGCGAGATCGCCGTGCTCAGCCCGATGGTGAGCACCATGGGGAGAGAAAGGATGTTGTTGACGAGCGAAGCGGCCGCCAGCTGACTGCTGTGAATCGCCCCGACCATCGCGCTATCGATGATGCCGAGTGCGATCTGCGTCAGATTGCCCAGCATAATGGGCCAGCCGAGTTGCAGGGTCTGCCGGATTTCCCGCCACATGGTTTGAAAAGTTTTGGCAAAGGTAGGAGAATCCGGCCGGCTTTTTGACGAATAGGAATCCGCCGGGAATTTTTGACCGTAAAAAACTAATCGATCCCGCCGTTCCCATTTCCACCCTTCTTTCCGTAACTTCCGCATCGAATTCCATTACCCAAAAAAACAACCACCACCATGTCCAGATTATCCAAATCCCACGTGCACGCCGCTTTGGACCGCGCCGCCCGGAACATCCTGTCGGCAGCCGGCGACGATCCTTTCGTGAGCCGGCGCGACATCCGAATGCGGCTCAACCTGCTGTCCGGCGTCGAGCGACGCCTCACCGACGTTTTCTATCGCTTTATGGATTACCGCGACAGCAAACCCGGCGCCCGCATCACGAAAAAAGACATCGACGAGACGCTGCAGTACGCCAAAGAGAAACTCGTCGACGCCTACGACCTCAACAATAACGGCCTGTCGAAATCCGAGATCGAAGCCATGTCGCTCACCGGCAAACTGGCCGTCCGCTTCGCCAAAATCCTGAAAGAAGCCGCCGTCGACGAGAGCATCGAAGACCTGGATGACCTGGTGCGGGTGCTGCGCGAACTGGGCGAAGGCCTTTATTTCCCGGGCTACTCGAACGAGGGCGACGGCGAATTGACCCTCTTCCTGGTCGAGACCGACCTGGAAGAACTGACGCCCGAAACCTTCGCGGCTACCCTCAACCTCGATCAGGACGACCCCAATACCAGGCTCTACATCTTCGAACAGGGCCGCCACGAATACGAAGCCCTTTTCGAGATCTACGAAGATATGGCCAGCGACAGCGAACAGGCCCAGTTTAAGGTGCTCCACGAATTTATGACCCGCAACCTTCGCCAGATCACCCACATCATCGTGGGCGATTATCCCGAACGGGACGATTCGGTCTATCCGGTTTATTTCGTGGGGCTGACGAAAGAAGGGCATATTGCGGGCTTCGAGTCGAGTGTGGTTTGGACGTAAGGAAACGCACCCGGATTATTCAGGGGTTAAAACAAGAGGCTTCTTCCATTGTTAATCAGGCGTTAGAATCCTTATTTTTGTGTCTCAATTAATAACCATGGAAAGCGAACGCCCGATTACCGACTGGTTGCCCATCACCCGCAAGGAAGTGGAACAACGGGGCTGGGATGAACTGGACGTCGTCCTCATCTCCGGGGATGCATACGTCGACCATCCTGCTTTCGGATCGGCGGTCATCGGCCGCATCCTCGAGAGCGAGGGGTTGCGCGTGGGCCTGGTGCCGCAACCCAACTGGCAGGATGACTTGCGCGACTTCAAAAAGATGGGCCGGCCGCGCCTCTTTTTCGGCGTCACTTCGGGCTGCATGGATTCCATGGTCAATCACTACACCGCCGCCAAACGGCGCCGCTCTACCGACGCCTACACCCCGGGCGGCAGCGCCGGGTTCCGCCCCGACTACGCCGTGACGGTGTATACCAGGATCCTCAAACAGCTCTATCCCGACGTGCCGGTGCTCATCGGCGGCATCGAAGCCTCACTGCGCCGCGTGACCCATTACGACTACTGGGCCGACGAGCTTTTTCCCAATATCCTGACGATGTGCGGCGCCGACCTGCTGGTGTACGGCATGGGCGAGATGCCCCTGCGCGAGGTCGTCCGGCTGGTGCAGCGCGGCGTGCCTTTTGACAAGCTGGATACCATACCGCAGACGGCTTTGCTGCGCTCGCAATCGGCGGGCCTGCCGCTCAACAAGAACTGGGCGGACTTTACGCTTCATTCTCACGAAACCTGCCTGAGAGACAAGCGGTCGTTCGCCGCCAACTTCAAACACATCGAGCAGGAATCGAACAAGGTCAGGGCGCGCCGCCTTATTCAAAAAGTGGGCGACGATTTGCTGATCGTCAATCCGCCCTACCCGCCGATGACGGAAAAACAGATCGATACGTCCTTCGACCTCCCCTACACCCGCCTGCCGCACCCCAAGTACAAAAACCGGGGCTCCGTGCCGGCCTACGAGATGATCCGCTTTTCGATCAACATGCATCGCGGCTGTTTCGGAGGATGCAGCTTTTGCACCATCTCGGCCCACCAGGGCAAATTCATCGCCAGCCGTTCCCAGGAGTCGATCATGAAAGAAGTGGAAGCCGTCACCCAAATGCCCGACTTCAAAGGCTACATCAGCGACCTGGGCGGCCCTTCGGCCAATATGTACCGCATGAAAGGCAAAGTACAGGAGATCTGCGACCGCTGCGTCAGCCCCTCTTGTATCCACCCGGTAGTGTGCAGCAACCTGGACACCAGCCACAAAGCGCTCACCGAGATCTACCGCAAGGTGGACGCCCATCCCGAAGTGAAAAAAGCCTTCGTCAGCAGCGGCATCCGCTACGACCTCCTGGCGGAGAGCTACAACAAGAACCACGACGGCAGCCTCGACGAGTACATGGACCAGCTGGTGAGCCGCCACGTCTGCGGTCGCCTCAAGGTCGCGCCGGAACACACCTCCGACGATACGCTCAAAATGATGCGCAAACCGTCGTTCAAACACTTCCACGAGTTCAAAAAGAAATTCGATAAATTCAATAAAAAACACGGCCTCAACCAGCCGCTGATCCCCTATTTCATTTCCAGCCACCCCGGCTCCAAAGTGGAAGACATGGCCAACCTGGCCGCCGAGACCAAAGACATGGGCTTCAAGCTGGAACAAGTGCAGGATTTCACGCCCACCCCCATGACGGTGGCCACGGTAGCCTATTATACCGGCCTGCATCCGTATTCGCTACAGCCGGTGTACACCGCCAAATCGAAAAAAGAAAAGAAAAGCCAGCACCTCTTCTTCTTCTGGCATAAGCGCGAAAACCACCGCGTCATCCGCGAAAAGCTGGTGAGCCTCGGCCGCGAAGACCTCATCGATAAGCTGATCGGCGAACGCAAGAAACAACAGAAGCGACAAGTGATGCTGAACAAGCGGCACCTGGAAGTGAAAAAGAAGAGAAAGAAGCGGAACAAAAGCCGGCAGGGTTAGGGCCTGTTTGGATACGAAGTTGGTATCGTAAACCCGTCGCGGGTTCTATGTCACAATTTCGAAGTAAAGAAAAGAAAGATAATAAACAGTAACAGCATGGTTATGTATAATCCGTAAGTTAATACGGAGCGAAGCACGACGGCCACCCGGCTTTTTTCGGAAAAGAATTGCCAAAAAACATAAAAAACATAGGCCGTTGACAGGAATAGCGTCAATGCAGCCAGCCAATTATCATCGCGGGTGACCAAACTGAAAATCGCTGAAAGTAAATATAAAACCGCTTGCTGTCCGGTGATATAAGCATTCAGCACTAGATGTTCAAGGTAATTAAAGCCAGCCCCCGCAAATGCCAAAAACGAGGCGAGAGAAAACAGGGGTAACAGCAATAGCATGGTATAGGCATAATTTTTAGCAAACCACTGCAGGTTGGCCAGTTCATTCACCTCTTCTTCGGGGTCGTCCAATCCATTTGAATAACCTTCTATAAAATCATTCATAAAGGTTCCGGTTTCCAAAAGCTGAGACAGCAGAAAATAAATGGTCGAAAGGGTAAATGCGTAAGCAACGGGTTTAAAGTGATTTTTTCTTTTGCCATCTAAATATTCCCGGATACTATGCCCCGGTCGTACGAACAACTCCTTCAAAGAGTAAAAAAGCCCTTTATTGACCTGGAAAATACTGTCCGATAACTCCTTCAAAAAATTGGAGAAATTGATTTTATCCACCTTTGTGCTTTGACCACAGTGGGCGCAAAAATTTCCACTCGCATTTTGGCCGCAGTTTTTGCAGTTTACCATATACATACGCACCGTTTTTATCGATGTTGATCATAGAAATGATTTCAGGACCGCAGGAGGATAGCTTTTCCTCTTGCGGTCTTTTTCTTAGCCCGGATCATTCATGATTAATCCGGGTTAGCGTTTGCCCATTTGCCCTTTCAGCAGTTGTGCATTGACGGCTACGATCACCGTACTGAGGCTCATCAGGCCTGCGCCGACCGCCGGGCTGAGCATGACGCCCCAGGCGGCCAGGGCGCCGGCGGCCAGCGGTATGGCCAGAATATTGTAGCCGGCCGCCCACCAGAGGTTCTGCATCATCTTGCGGTACGTAGCGGCGCCGAAGAGCAGGAGCTTGGCGACGTCTTTCGGATTGCTGTTGATCAACACGATATCGGCGGTTTCGGCGGCTACGTCGGTGCCGGAGCCCACCGCAATGCCGACGTCCGCCTGGGCCAGCGCGGGAGTGTCGTTGACGCCGTCGCCGGTCATGGCGACAAACGCTCCTTCCGCTTGCAGCTCTTTGACGATCCGCTGTTTGTCTTCCGGCAAAATTTCGGCGTAGTAATCGTCGAGCGACAGCGCCTTACTCACCGCCCGGGCCACCCGCTCGTTGTCGCCCGTGGCCATCACCACGCTGATGCCTTTGTCTTGCAGGGCCTTGATCGCGGCCGGGGAATCTTCTCTGATCTGATCGGCCAGCGCAAGGTAGCCGGCCAGCTCGCCGTCCAATAGCACGAAGACGACGGTTTCCTCTTCGGCTTCAAAAGCTTCGGCAGGCGGATCGACCCCCTCTTCTTCGAGCAGGCCGGGGCTGGCGATCTTGACTTCCCGGTCATCCACAACAGCCCGGACGCCTTTGCCCGTTATGTTGGCAAATTGCCGGGGCTCGGTGAGCTCCAGACCGCTGGATGTCGCTTTGCTCACCAGACCGGCGGCGATGGGGTGCTCAGAACTTTGCTCGGCGGAAGCAGCCAGTTGCAATAGGTCTTCGTCCGACAAATCCTTCCTGACGCTGCGATAGCGGGTAAGCCCGAATTCTCCTTTCGTCAGGGTGCCGGTTTTATCGAAAATGACCGTCGTGAGCTTTCTGGCGTTTTCGAAAGCCGTCCGGTTGCGGATCAGCAGCCCGTTGTCGGCCGAAACGGTCGTCGAAATGGCGACCACGAGCGGGATCGCCAAACCCAGGGCGTGCGGGCAGGAGATGATCATCACCGTAACCATGCGCTCGAGTGAATATTCAAAATCTTTCCCCAGGTACAACCATAGCACCAGCGTCAGAATGCCGGCGCCGAGAGCGACGTAGAAGAGCCATCCTGCCGCTTTGTCCGCGAGGTTCTGGGTTTTTGACTTAGCCGCCTGCGCCTCTTCCACCATGCCGATCACCTTGGAGAGATAAGCTTCCTCGCCCGTGTGTTTGACGCTGATCTTGAGGGCGCCGTTGCCGTTCAGCGAGCCGCCGATCACTTCGTCCTTCTCTTTTTTGGCCACCGGCCGGGATTCGCCGGTAAGCATGGATTCGTTGACGTGGCTCTCTCCTTCCTGCACAACGCCGTCTGCGGGTATTTTTTCGCCGGGGCGCACCTGCAGCAGGTCTCCGTTGTTCAGGTCGCTTACCGGCACTTCTTCCTGCGTCCCGTCTTCTTTTATCCTCCGGGCCTCGGCGGGCATCATAGCAGCTAGTTCCTGCAAGGCGTTGGAGGCGCCCATTACGGATCTCATCTCTATCCAGTGGCCCAACAGCATGACGACGATCAGGGTGGCGAGTTCCCAGAAGAAAATTTTCCCGCTCAACCCGAAAACGACCGCCGAGCTGTAAAAGTAAGCTACCGAAATGGCGAGGGCGATGAGGGTCATCATGCCCGGCGCCCGCTGCCGGAGCTCGTCGACCAACCCGCGCAAAAAGGGCCAGCCACCGTAAAAGAAAAGAACGGAAGCGAGGGCGAACTGGACGTACCGGTCGCCCGCAAAGCGGAATTCATACCCCGCCAAAGCCTGGATCATCGGCGCCAGTGCCACGATCGGCACGGTGAGGATCAGGGCAACCCAAAACCGCTTTCTGAAATCGGCGATCATCGCGCCGTGATCGTGGGAGTGATTGTCGTGGCCTTGTGTTTGGTGGTCGGCGTGCTGCATGGTCGGCATTTTTCTTTTCTGCCCCCTTCTACGTCATTGTCTTATCCGCCTGTTAATTCAAGTATCCGGTGAAGCAGCAATAATTCCGTGAAAATTAAAGTAAACTTTTTTTTTCACTTTTTTAATGGTGTGTAACACAAGTTCCTTGTAAAAATTTTTGCTGAGTGCTCAATTT
>CAYQQU010000054.1:0-40913 GCA_964419545.1 uncultured Saprospiraceae bacterium
AGAGCGGCTGCGGCCCGCCAGCCTGGAGCCTTTCGATTTCGACCGGGCCAACCTCTCCGACGCGCTCTGGTTTGCTGAGGGGTTTACTTCGTATTACGACGACCTGGTGCTATGCCGGGCCGGTATCCTCTCGCCCGGGGATTACCTGCAGGGACTGACTGCCGGCCTCAACTACGTTTCCAACCACCCGGGCCGTCTCCACGGCGGACCGGTGGAGATGAGCTGCCGGGCTCCCTTCGTCGACGCCGCTACGGCCATCGACCGCGATAATTTTTTCAACACCTTCATCAGCTATTACGCTTACGGCAGCGTCGTCGGGCTGGCCCTCGATCTCACCCTGCGCACCCGCTACGATGACCTCAGCCTCGATCACTACATGCGCCTGCTGTGGCGAAAATACGGCAAAACAGAGCACCCTTTTACCCTGAAAGACCTGGAAGCTTCCCTCAGCGAGCTGACCGGCGATACGGACTTCGCCGGGCGTTTTTTCAGCCAATACGTCTACAACAGTCGCCTGCCCGATTTCAAACAGCTGTTCGCCGATATGGGCCTGGACCTGCAACTGCGCTATCCGGGCCGGGCACTGCCCGAACTGCGGTGGAGCTGGGACGGCGAACGGGCCCGCATCGGCAATAATTTCCTGGAAACCGACCCCGCTTTCCACATCGGCCTCAATAACGGCGACTACCTCCTGGCGATCGACGGTCGCCCGATCGCCGAGATCAACCAGGATTCGCTGGCCCTGGAAATCGGCAAAACTTACCAAATCGAATACGAACAACGCGGTAAAGTGTATAAGGGCGCGCTGGCGCCCATCCAAAATCCCACCGTCCGGCTGTCACCGCTGGAAACGACCGGCCTGCGCCCCGACAGCACGGTGCTGCGCCGCCGGCAAGCCTGGCTGGGTCGGGAAATAAAATAGGTGGACAACCGGTTAACACCCAAATGTTTTATAAATTTCGGGAAATAATTTATCCCGGATTATTCATGGCTTCTCATGACGAAGAACCCATGAATAATCCGGGGTTAGGTCTTAAAAACAAACCGGCCATGCATTTCCGCCTGAACCTCCTCTTCTTCCTCCTCCTTTCCGTCCGTTTTCTGACCGCCCAGGTCGACCCGGCGGCCCTGGATCGATATTTCGAACAGGCCCGGCGCGACTGGGAAGTGCCCGGCATGGCCATAGCCGTCGTCAAAGACGGCAAGGTAGTGCTCGCCGAAGGGTACGGCGCCCTGGCGGTGAACGACCCGCAAAAGGTAGACGAAAATACCGTCTTCGCCATCGCTTCCAACACCAAGGCCTTCATCGCAGCGGCCGTCGGCATGCTGGTGGAAGCAGGGAAGCTGAACTGGGACGATCCGGTAGAGCAGCACCTTCCCTACTTCGAATTGTACAACCCTTACGTCACCGCCAAAACGACGGTGCGCGACCTGTTGTGCCACCGCGTCGGACTGGGTACTTTCAGCGGCGACGTCATCTGGTACAAATCGGAACACTCCGCCGCCGAGGTGGTGCGCCGGGCGCGCGAGGTGCCGCAGGCTTTTGACTTCCGGGCCGGCTACGGCTATTCCAACCTCATGTTTATTACGGCCGGCGAAGTGATCCGCGCCGTTGCCGGACAGCCCTGGGACGTTTTTATACAAAATAATATCCTCCGGCCGCTGGAAATGGACCGGACGTTCACCTCGGTAACCCAACTGGAAGGCCAAACGAACGTCGCCACGCCCCACAAACCGACCCAAACGGGCAATACTCCTATTCCCTACGCCAACTGGGACAATATGGGCGCCGCCGGCGGCATCCTTTCCACCGCCGGCGATATGGCCCATTGGCTGAAACTCCAGCTGGATGGCGGCCGATGGAAGGACGATCGGCTCTTCACCACCGAAACGCAATCCGAATGGTGGCAGCCGCACAACCCGCGACGCATCAGCGCTGCCGCCCGCGAGTATTACCCGCAACGCAACTTCTCGGCCTACGGCCTGGGATGGGGACTCTCCGACTGGGACGGCCGCCTCGTGGCGGCGCACGGCGGCGGCTACGACGGCATGTACTCTCAGGTAATGCTCGTACCCGGCGAAAAGCTGGGCGTCGTAGTGCTCACCAACAGCATGAAAGGCATCGGCAACGCCCTGGCCCGGTACGTAGTGGACCGCTATCTGGACCGCCCCGAGCGCGACTGGAGCGCCGAGGGCCTGGAACGCTACCAAAACTATCGGCAATACCGCGACAACCGCGTGCAGGAAAGGCTGGACCACCGCCAGACCGAAACCCAGCCCAGCCTGCCGCTATCCCAATATGCCGGCGAATACCACGACCCTATGTACGGCGACATCAAGGTCAAAATGGAAAAAGGCGAACTCCGCCTCCTCTTCCCCCACGCGCCGGCCCTCGACGCCACGCTCACCCACTGGCACTACAACACCTTCCAGATCAACTGGGACGAGACCCACGCCTGGTTCGATTTCGGTACGGTCAATTTTCAACTCGATAACCAAGGCAAAATCATGGAGCTGCAGTTCGACGTGCCCAATGACGATATTTTCTTCCACGAACTCCACCCCAAACGCGTGGACAACTGACCCGAACGTCCCTTCATGACTTGCTTCTCCCTGCTCCCAGGATGGTCGCAATATCTTTCTCCAGCGTCTTTTCCGGGAACTCGACGATCCGGCCCAGTTCCTTCCCGTTTCGCAAAAAAATGAAGGTGGGCACCGAATGGATATCCCAGCCTTTCTCTTCCTGCCCGGGGCTGGTTTTGTAGCGATCGGGATGGTTGTCGAGGCTAACGACGGTAAGTTGCCGACGGTCGTAGTTCACAGCGTCGAGGATGCGATAGAACTGGGGAACCTGCATCTGGCTGTCTTCACACCAGGTGCCCATGAACAGCAGCACTTCGGTATCGCGAAGCGTTCCTTCGACGGGCGCCAGCGCCTCGCGGTCGACGGCGTAATTGTCGTATTCCGGCGCGAACCACCGGTCGTAGGGCGGCGATTGCAGCCCCGTGCGGTCTATTTTGCCGACGAGAATAGGCTCGCCTTCGTAGGAGGTGATTTGTCGATTGACTGCCAATTGGGGACTACAGCCGGCCAGGAGCAATATCAGACTTGTTGCGAAAAAGCTTATTCGGATCATGACATGCGTTTTTGACAGAAAAAGGACTTCCAAAAGCAGGAAAGTTACGGGAAAGTCGGGAATTTTTTCAACCTGGATTATTTATGGGCCGGGCAATCGCATTTAAAAGATGCTACCTCTCAATTGCCATAGAATTCACATGGAACGGAAAAAACGTGGATTTTTCCTGCTTTTGCGAGCTCCAAAAATTAAATGCGATTGCCCTGGTTCTTCGTGCGGCAATTCACCTAATCTCGTTTTTGCATTATATATCCGAAGCCAGTGATTTTGGGGTGGATCGACGGTCTTAGTGGTGTGTAACAAAAATTTTTGCTGATCCTTTCTTGAAAGAAAACGCTTCTAATTACTGAAAATCAATTTTTTAAGTTGAGCCCTCAGCAAAAATTTTTACAAGGAACTTGTGTTACACACCACTTAGAACACTGAATAATAAATTCTTTTGCATTTTGGCGGTGTCTTTTCGTCCCACTCTGCGTCGCGTCCTCATCTTGATAGCTCAGGCTATCAGGTTCCGGGCGCTCCTTGATTGTAACGAAAACACCCGCACCCAAACCTCAAAATACTTATTCCACAGAGTACTCAGCAATAGGGGCAATCCATTAATTTTGATAAATTTGTTGACCGGAATTTGCATCATCGCCCCGACTCTTCGGTTTAGTTTAGTTCACAATTATAAAGACCAAAAAATGAAAAGATTCGCTATTTTTTTCCTCGTTCTGGGAATCGTTACCTTTAACATCGGCTGCAGCGACGACGATGATGGCGGTTGCAACGCCGGTGCTTTCGTCGGCACCTACTCCGTCGTTGAAACCTGCGGCAACTCGGGTAACTTCGACTACAATATGACCATTACCGAGTCGAGCTCGGGAGATTGCGAAGTGCTGATGGCCAACTTCGGTGAATTCGGCAGCAGCACGATCGTTCGCGGCCAGGTTGACGGCAACAACATTACCCTCGAGAACCAAACCGTCAGCGCCGGCGGCAATGCCTTCACCATCAGCAACGGCTCGGGCAGCCTGAACGGCAACACCATCTCGATCAACTACACCTTTGCGATCGGAGGTCAGAGCGATAACTGTACCTTCAACGGATCCAAACAGTAAACGCTTTCTAAGAAATCCTTTACGCCTTCCGCCACCAATTGGGTGTCCGGAAGGCAGTTTTTTTCCGCTCATTTACTTCCCATCCTCTTCTGCTCAGTGGCGCTCTTCATTCACTCATTCTCCAGTCCTGAATTTCGCCGGCCGGCGCAGTAACGTTAACTTTAAGGCAAATTGTAATTGTCTAATCCGGGCTAATCGAGAATCGAATATGAAAAGGATCGTTTTTCTTCTGTTGTTCCTTCCGTTAAGTTTGTCGCTTGGCGCACAAGACCCTTGTGCGGTTGCGGCGCACGAAACCATCAACGTCAACCAGGTACAGGCTCATGTCAGCAGTTCCGGCAGTATTTTCCGCAAACCGGGGATCGATGCGGGCTTTGCCGCTCCTTATCTGCCCGGCCTGCCGGAGCGCCACACGATTTTTTCGGGTGCTGTCTGGGCCGGCGGTTTGGACCAGGCCGGCTTTTTGCGGCTGGGCGCCCTTACCTACGGGACGCCCGGGCCGGATGCCGGCGCCTATACGCCCGGGCCTTTGTCGAATAACATTCCCGGCCAGCCCCTTGCCGACGGCTGCGCCAACTTCAACCGCATCTGGCGTGTCAACCGTTCGGATATCCTTTCAGTCCAGGCTGATTTTGCAGACAACGGCCAGGTCGACGGCCCGATACCCCCCAGCCTGCAGGCCTGGCCCGGCCGGAACAACCCTTTCTCTCTCGACGCCAACGGCTTCGCCCTGCCGGACGGGCAGCCCCTGGCGCCTTTTTTTGACCGCGACGGCGACGGCGACTACAACCCCTTTCAAGGCGACTATCCGGCACTGGAAGACGACCCCGCAACGGCGATACCCGATGAAATGATTTGGACCGTCTTCCATTTAGGAGAAAACGGAGCAGCGCCCCTGCTCGAAGTGCAATTGCTTACTTTTGCTTTCAATTGCCCGGATAACGAGCAGGTCAACCGCACGGTATTTACCCGCTATCGCTTTATTTATAAAGGATTGGAACCGCTGGGAGACTTCCGGCTCAGCTTCTGGTTCGATCCCGATGTCGGATGTTACACCGACGATTATATCGGCATCGATACTACCCTGCAGACAGTTTATTTTTACAATGCCGACCCGGTTGACGGCGATGAGGGCTGTGCCTGCCCCGGCGGAGTCAACTCGTACTGCCAGGCGCCGCCGGCTCATACGATGACGTTCCTCAACCAGGATATCTCCAGCTTCATTTATTACAGTAATTTCAGCTCCGCTCCTGCTCCGCCGCCGACCACGACCGATCCCACCTCGCCCGTGGAATTTTATCGCTTCATGACGGGCCGCTGGCGGGACGGCGCCCCCATCACCGTGGGCGGTGACGGATACAACCCCGGCAGCGAAGAGGTTACTCAGTACACCTTCTTCAGCCCGCCGGACGATCCGGACGGCTGGTCGATGGTTACGGAGAACCTGCCGGAAGGAGACCGGCGGACCGTCACATCGCTGGCGCAGCCTTTCCTGGCGGCGGGCCAGACCTGGACCGTCGACCTGGCGCATACGTTCCATCAGTACGAGGAGGCGGATCACATCGGCCAGGTCACCGAGGCGCTGGCCAATATTCCGGACCTGCAAGCCTTCTACGAAAGCGGCTTCCAGAACGCCTGCGTCCTCGCGGAGCTGTGCACGGATGATTGCGTCTGGCCGGGCGACACCGACAATAGCGGCGTGGTCAACAGCTGGGATTTTCTGCCCGTCGGCGTCGGCGCCGGCGAAACTGCCGTAGGCCCCGGCCGTTCGCCAGCCAATTACTACTGGGCAGGACAAAACGCCGACAACTGGCAAGAAATGACTTTCCTGAACGAGGCCGATTACAAACACCTCGACGCCAACGGCGACGGAACGGTCAACATCCTCGACGCCGCCATCAGCGAGCTCAATTACGCCCGGCAACGCCCCGACGGGGAAATGCTGCCGACCGTCCCGGCAGCCTATGCGGAATTCGACGTCATCATCACCCATAGCCGGGAAGAAGTAAGCCAGCAATCCCCCTCGCCCCTCCTACGGCTGGTCCGGTCAACCGTCTCCCTGGGTACGGAAGCTCAGCCGGCCACGGATATCTACGGCATCGCCTTTTCCGTTCTTTACGATAAACAGCTCATGGAACCCCTCGAGCTGTTGCCCGTGCTCAACCCGCCCTCCTTAACCGCGTTCGGAGCAGCTGATCCTGCGCTTTTGATCACCCACTACGCCATCGATACGGCGGCGGCGCGCATCGACCTCGCCGTATGCCGCACCGACGGCCTCAACATCACCGATTTCGGCGAATTACTCCAGTTCAGCCTGCAGCTTCGCGAAACGGCAGTGACCGGTAACATCGACGGTACGGCGAATATCACCTACGAGGTAGTCGACCTGCTCGCGGTCAACGCCGCGGGCGAAATCCTCGACCTGGGCGCCCGCGCCGATACCGTTCTGGCGACCGATGTCCTCTACGATCCTGCTTTGGGAAGCGAAAACCGAACCCCAGTTTCCCGGCTGGATATCGCGCCGAACCCAACCTCCGGCAACCTGCAAATTAGTATCCCCGACGGCTGGAGCGGCGCTTTTGTACTGGAGGTCATGGACATCAGCGGCCGCCTGGTGCAGCAATCGACCGGGAGGATCGGTGGCGCATCGCCGGCCTTCGATCTGCCGCCCGACTGCACCAACGGCGTATACCTGGTGCGCCTGCGCGGGCCCGACGGACGCATAGCGATCGGACGGGTGATCCTGAACCGCTGACCCGGGGTATTTTCATGGGGCATTCGGCATTAGCAGCCCAAATGACGACCTCTCAATAAAGGAGCAGCACCAATCAGAAAAAACCTGCGCGCAGGTGATGGCATCCTGGCGGAAATCTTCTAGTTTTATGAGGCCAAAAACCGGATGTCCATGCAACACTATTTCCAATTTCTACTGGCGCTGCTCCTCCTCCTGGCTCCCGGCGCCGATTACCTCCACGCTCAGGACGCCGGCCGCATGGCCGTCGAAGCCTACGAAGACGGAGAAACCGCGCTCCTCAACCGACAGTACAAGCAGGCGATACGCTACTTCGAGCGGGCCCTGGAGCTCAATCCCGATTTTACCGCCGCCAACCGCGCCCTCGCCGCCGCCTACCAGTTGGTGAACGAGTACAGCAAAGCGCTGGAAAACTACCAGATCGTGGTGCAACGCGATTCTTTCTTCTCGCGCACCATGTACTACGAGCTCGGCGAACTCCACTACAAGGAAGGAAACCACGACCTGGCGCTCGCCTATTTCAACAAGTTCAAGCAACTACAGGAATTTGATGCGGAAGCCTTCGGCCTGGGCGCCCAGAAAGACAGCCTGCGCGAAGCGAAGCTGCTCGCCAAAGTGGACGGCAACATCCGCGCCTGCCAGGTGTCGATGGATTCCGTTGCTTTCCTCAACATTACCGATATTACCAACCTCGGCCCCGCTATCAACACCAAAGCCGACGAGTATTTTCCTTTCCTCTCCAACGACCAGCAGTTGCTCTTCTATACCCGCCGGCGCAATGCCGAGTCGGACGAAGACCTGTATTACAGCGTGATGGAAAACGGACGCTGGCAAGCTGGATCGCCCGTGGGCGCGCCCTTCAATACCAAAGAGAACGAAGGCATGAGCACGGTAGTCCGCGACGGCCGCCGCCTCTACTTCACCGCCTGCCGCCGGGAAGGCGTACAGGGCACCTGCGACATCTGGGAAGCGCTGGTCAACGGCGCCACGATCACCGGCGTCCAGGCGCTGCAGGGCTACGCCAACTCGCCCAAATGGGAATCCCAGGCCTGCATCAGCTGCGACGGCAGCACGCTCTACTTCGCCAGCAACCGGCCGGGCGGACGCGGCGGCACCGACATCTGGATGAGCCGCCGGGAACCCGACGGCAGCTGGGGCGTACCCGAAAACCTGGGCCCCCGCATCAACACCCCCATGGACGAGGAAGCGCCCTTCATCACCAATGACGGCAACACCCTCTATTTTTCTTCTACCGGCCACCTGGGTATGGGAGAACAGGATATCTTTATGTCGCACCCCGACGCCAACGGCAACTGGGGCGAAGCCCAAAACCTCCGTCCGCCCATCAATACCGCCTTCCGGGAACTCGGCTTTTTTCTCTCGGCCGACGGCCGCACCGGCTATTTTGCTTCCAACCGGCCGGAAGGACGAGGCGGCATGGACATTTACAAGTTCGACCTCTCCAAACAACTGTACAACGAGCCGATCACCTACGTGGAGGGCTACCTGCGCGACTCCGTACTGCGTACGCCCGTCTCCGCACGCGTCGACTTCAAAAACCGGCCGGCCCTCACCACGGGCCCCGACGGGCGCTTTTTCCTGTGCGTTCGCGCCGGCGAAACACTCCATCTGCGGGTCGAAGCCGATGGCTACCACCCTTACCAGTTCCGCTTTCCCATCCCCAACTGGGAAAACCGATCGTTCTTTACCATCGAAGCACTCCTGCAACCCACCATCAGCTTCGTGACCGACCCCGAACCTACGGCCCTCACCGTGAAAGGGGATAAAACCCCCAAACGCGACACCGTGCTCGCGCCGCGACGGCCCGTCTTCCGTTCCGAGTTCACCCACGAAGTGTACTTCGATTTCGACGCCACAACGGTAGACCCGACCGAGAAGATCGGCCTGGAACAGTTTCTCAAAACCATGAAAGACAAAACCATCGAACGCGTGGAAGTCGTGGGCTTCGCCGACGATATCGGCACGGAATCCTACAACCTGGGCCTTTCTGAAATGCGGGCCAAGAACATCGCTCTTATCCTGATGGAAAACGATCTCCTCGTCGACCAGTTCTATATCGCCGGTAAAGGGGAGATCAAGGACGATAGCCCCAAAGCGCAGAACCGGCGTGTGGAAGTAAAGATCTTGACGAAAGAAGTAAAATAGCGCCTACCCCGTTTTCCGGGATGCGTCCCTCATCCCATCACCGCCCGCAGCGCCTCGCAAAACTGCGCTGTCTCTTCCGTAGTGCCGGTGCTGATGCGGCACCACGATTCCAGCGGCGGGAAAGGACGGCCGATGTGCACGCCCCGGGTCAGCATCTCGTCGATCAGTTGCCGGATGGGGCGGCCCGTTTCAAAGAAGACGAAATTAGTCTGGGAAGGTACATAGCGCCGGCCCAAATCGTCGAGCACCTCGTAGATCATCTGCCGGCATTCGACCGTTTTCTGCAGGCTGAACTGATAGAATTCCTCATCGTCCAGGGCCGCCTGCGCCGCAAAAAGCGCCGGCGTATTGGTAAACGCCACCCGGTGTTCCCGCAGCCGCGCGGTAATATCGGGCCGCGCGACCAGGTAGCCGATGCGCAGACCGGCCAGCCCGTAGACTTTGGAGAAAGTACGGGCCACGATCACGTTCCGTTCTGCTTTCACCAGGTCAACCATACTGGGATAATGCGGATCTTCGATGAAGTCGAAATACGCCTCATCGACGAATACCATGGTGCGCCGCGCCGCCAGTTCGCAGAAGTTGCGCAGCGTATCGGCCGGCAGCAATGACCCCGTAGGATTGTTGGGGTTGCAGACGTAAACCAGGCTGGTGCGGTTGGTGATGCGGCCTTCCATTGCATCCAGGTCGTGCTGCAGCTGATCGTCTACCAGCACCCAATTGACATAAGCCCCGAATTGTTCGGCATAACCCATCAGCGCTTTGAAGGTCGGCTCGGCCGCGATGATCTCTCCGCCTGCCATTCCGTACAACAGGCCCGCTACTTTTAAGCCTTCCGTCGATCCGGCGGTGATGGTGATGTGGTCGGGCGTCACGCCGTGCCTTTCCGCCAGGCGCTCGCGCAGCTCGCCGGCGTAGGAGAAAGGGTAACGGCAGGCCATATCGAAGGCTTCCCGGATGGCCGTACGCACTTTCGGAGAAGGGCCGTAGGGGTTTTCGTTGGAACTGAGGCGGATCGGCACATCGCTATCGGTACGAGGACGCCCCGTCAGCGGCTCGGCAGCCAGGGCGCTCATTCCGCTCAGCATCGAAAAGGCGCCGGTCAGGCCGGCCGTTTTCAGCCACTGTCGGCGGTCAATTTTTTTCATGGTCAACGCGGTTTGCCGATAAATTTAGACAAATACCGCAGGAAGAAAAAAGAAAACCGCCTGGTTCTACTTTCCTATCCGGATTACAGCCGCACCACTTTCTGTTGCTGCACTTCCCCTTTGCGTAAGAGGTGCACCCAGTATACTCCCGGCGGATAGTTGCGCAGATCGAGCACCAGCTGCTCGTCCGCGGTGCGCCTCGTCTGCAACAGCCGGCCCTGCGCATCGAAGAGGCGTACAGTGACGTCATCGCGCCCGGGATCATCCAGCCGTAAGTTCACCTGATCGCGCGCCGGGTTGGGGAACAATCGGAAGCCGTCGCCGCGGGCGGCTTCGGTTACTTCCGTTATTTCGCTCTCTTCGTAGGTCGGATTCCGGGAAACGATCCACAAATCGCGGTTGAACTCGATGCTGCTGACGGCAAACGGCAGTTCCACCGCAAAGACCTGGCCCGAAAACAGGTGGTCGAAAACGAGGGTCGTGTCGTTGCCCATACCCGAAAAAGTAACGGGTACGGGCATCTCAAAGAAGTCGACGGAGGGATGAGACGGCATTTGTTCGATGCGCAGCAGCACCGTCTGTTCTTCCTGCCACCAGGTAAAATGGTAATAGGGAAAGCCCTCGCCGTAGAACCAGTCGGCGAAAAATTCCTCCAGGTCCTGCCCGCTCTGCTCTTCGAGATGGGCCTGCAGGTCGGCGGTGCGCGCATAGCCGAACGCGAGCGCCGGGTCGGCGAGGTAGTTGCGGATGGCCTGGAAAAAATCTTCGTCGCCGAGCTTCCAGCGCAGCATGTGCAGCAGCATCGCGCCTTTGTTGTAAGAGAGCCGGCCGCTGAAGATGCGGCTGACGCTTGTGGTGTCGTCTACCCAAACGCTGCCGCCGGCGTAAGAGGTGGCGCTGGATATTTTGCCCCCCAGCCAGTCTTTCCAGTTGGTTGGCCCGAGGCCGTTCTCATAGGTCAGGCCTTCGAGGTAGGTGGCGAAACCTTCGTTCAGCCAGATGTCTTCCCAGCTGCCGCAGGTGATCTTATTGCCGAACCACTGATGCGCCAGCTCGTGAGCCTGCAGAAAGTGCGACCAGCCGCCCATGAAGCTCATGGTCTGGTGTTCCATGCCGCCTCCCCAGCTGAACTGCGCGTGGCCGTATTTTTCTTCGGCAAAGGGGTAAAGGCCGAAGAGCGCATTAAACAGCTCCATCACCTCCACTGTGGCCTGGGTCTGCGCCTGAATGCCGGCCAGTTGCTCCGGATAGACGTAGTTGAGCACTTCGATGTCGGACGCTCCGGGCACGGGCACGAAGTCCGAATAAACGGCATAATTGGTGACCGCTATCGCGATCAGGTAAGTCGGAATGGGATAGCGGTGCCGCCAGTGGTAGATCTTATCCGCTCCGTCTTCGATCTCCTCGACGAGGAGCCCGTTGCCGGCGGCCCGGTATTCGGCGGGGGTGCGCACGTAGATGTCGATCGAGTCGATCTTATCGGAAAGGTCCTGCTTGGCGGGCCACCAGTCTTTGGCGCCGTAAGGTTCGGAAAGCGTCCAGATCACCGGCGTGCCGGCGTGCTGCCCCTGATTGAAGGAACCGAAGCCCGTCGACTGGGGTACGCCGGCGTAGGTGACGGACACCGAATCGAGCTGGCCGGCCGGGATAATTTCCGGCAAAGCTATCTCCAGCCGGTTCGCCTGCTGAACGAAACTTACCGGCTCACCGTGGTACGTTGCTTCGGAGACGGTCAGCGCGCCCGAAAAATCGAAGTTGATGGTCTGGAAACCGGCCTGCGTCGGCTCAAAATAGGAAGTCACCGTCCCGGCGATGTAATAAACCGCCGGATCGATCGTCCATTCCAGCCGGTGGTATTTGAGATCGTAATTATCGGTGTAGGGTGAAGACCGAAAATCGAGCAGCGACGCGTGGGCTTGTTGCTCGGAAGCGATCAACTCGGCCTCGGCTTTGCAGTAACTTTCGGTCGATTGGCCGTAAGCCGCAGTGGTGAAGGCCAAAGCGGCCAGCAAGGTTAAAATTCGTTGCATAAGGAGCGTCATTTGATACAGCATCTCCAATATGAATATTTGTTCATGTTTAAAGAATGACTTTTGTCAGTCACCGTCAAAACGCCCGCCGCCACCGAAAGGAAGTTGAAGAAAACCTTGGCCGTGTCGCTGTCTTGACTTACATTTGATCAGTGCTGGTTGCCGTCTTCCCGCGGGAGGACGGCACGAAAAGGGAATCCGGTGCTTCCCGTACGGGAAAAATCCGGAACTGTACCCGCAGCTGTGATCCCCGGCAAGAGCGCTGCCAGGCGTTTTTGCACCTCCGCGTCCCCGCGTGTCACTGCTCGGAAAACGAGTGGGAAGGCCGGCGCCGGAGTGGGGAAAGTCAGAAGACCTGCCAGTGCGTATGTGTCATTTTTGTCTTCGGGTTAAAGACAGGGTGAGCAAATTGACGGCTGCGCCGGCCGGGATGGCCGGCCTCGCTGCGGGATGTTCGGTCTGCCCGGTCTGCACCGAAACCCGCAAACGGGCGTTCTTTACCCGTTGCCGCTTATCTGCCTTCCCTTTCCTTTGGCCCGCAATCGCCGGGTATGCGTTTTTATGGCTTTTTACTGGTTTTGCTTGCGTCGCCTGCCGGCCTTCGGTCGCAGCCGGATACCGTGCTTTTGCTCGACGAGGTCGTCGTGCGCAGCTTTCGGCTCTCCGACTCCTTGCCGGCGCGGCGGCAGGAAGCCTTCGATCTGCAGCGCACGGAGCTCCTGGTGGAGGATAACCTCGCTGAGTTGCTGGCGGCCAACAGCCAGTTGTACCTCAAGAACTACGGCCCCGGGCGCCTGGCGACCCCTTCGCTGCGCGGCGCTTCCGCTTCGCAAACCGCTATCGTATGGAACGGCCTGAACCTGCAAAGCCCTTTCCTGGGGCAGGTCGACCTTTCTTTGCTGCCGCCCTCGCTGATCGACGGCGCCGGCTTGCGCTACGGCAGCGAAAGCGCCTTATGGGGCAGCGGGGCCGTGGGCGGAAGCCTCTATCTGAACACTGAAACACCGGAAAGCCGCAGCGGCGGATCGGGACGGCTTCAACTCGGCCACGGCAGCTTCGGCCGCTGGCGCACCGCCGCCCGCCTGAACTACGGCGCCCAACACTGGTCGGCCTCCGTACGGGCCTTCGGGCAGCTCGCCGAAAACGACTTTCCCTACCAACGGATCAACGGCGCCGAAGCGCGCCTGCCCAACGCCCAGCTCCGGCAAGGCGGCCTGCTCACCGCTTTTTCGGCGCGGCTCTCCGCCCACGATCAGCTCACCTGGCAACTGTGGCGCCAATACTCCGTACGTCATATCCCGCCCACTACCTTGTCCGCCCGCAGCGCAGCGGTGCAGGAAGACGATTGGTGGCGCTCTACTGTAGCCTGGCGCCGGGAAGGCGACCGGGCCGACTGGCGGGGGCGCGCCGCCTGGTTTTCAGAAGGCATCCGCTACCGGGACACCATCGCCGGCATCGATTCCGACAGCCGCGGCGCCACCTGGATCGGAGAACTGGAAAACCGGCAAAAACTGGGCCGGCACCGCCTGCGCTGGGGCGTCAACCACACCTGGATGCGGGCGGAAGCCACCGACTATGCCTCCGTCGTCACCCAACACCGGACCGCCCTCATGGCCGGCTTCGACTATTACGGGCGGGGACGCGCCTGGTCGGCCGGCCTCCAATTCCGCCAGGAACTTGTCGATGAGGACTGGGCGCCGTTGACGCTCGGCCTGACGTTCAACACACAGCTGCATCCCGACTGGCGGGTGTACGGCAACCTCAGCCGCTCCTACCGCCTGCCCACTTTCAACGACCTGTATTGGAACCCCGGCGGCAACCCGGAACTACAGGCCGAAAACGGATGGAACAGCGAAGCCGGGCTGGCCTGGTCCACTACCGCCGCCGGACAGCACTGGTCGGCAAAAGTGGGCGCCTTCAGCCTCTCGGTCGACGATTGGATACAATGGATACCCCAGGGTAGCTTCTGGTCGCCCCGGAATGTCCAGCGCGTCTGGAGCCGTGGATTGGAAAGCAGCTTCCGGACCCGGCAACGGTTGAGCGAATCCTTCAGCTGGCAAATCGAAGGCGCGGCCGACTACGTACGCACCACCAAACGATCCTCCCGGGTCGCCGGCGACCAAACCGTCGGCTTACAGCTGATCTACGTCCCGCAATGGCGCCTGCGGGGCGGCCTGAAACTGCAATGGGGCTCGTGGTCCATGCGGTATACCCATACGTATACCGGCCCGGTCTTTACCGTAGCCGACCACTCCCGGCGGCTGCCGGGTTTCACGGTTGGCGACCTGCAGGTCGGAAAGACCATGTCCTGGTCAGCGGTCGAAATGACCGCCCTGGCGCGCGTGCGCAACCTGACCGACGCCGATTACCAATCCGTAGCCTTCCAGCCCATGCCCGGCCGCCATTTTCAACTGAGTATTTTTTTACAATTCAATGCTATAAACAACCAGTAACATGCACCCATTCTCTACCTTTCCGGTCGCTTCCGAGGCCGATGGCGCCAGGGCCATTCTGTCGCCTTTTGTCGATAAAAAAACGGCAACCAACGGATGGCCCAAATGCCTGATCAGCCTGACCATTGTGCTGCTGCTGACGCCGGCCGCCGCCTTTTCCCAGCAACTCATCGACTTCGAAGCGCTATTGACCGAGCCCGACACCTTTCTCGACGGCAGCGACGGCAGCGGCGGTTTCAGCACCCCGTACGCCTTTTTCCCGAACACCTACAACCCCGACTTCGGAGGGTTCTGGAGCAGCGGCTGGGCCATTTCCAGCGAAACGGACAGCATCACGTCCGGCTTCACCAATTTGTTCAGCGCCAAACCCGCCGGCGGCAATGACGGCAGCACCGTCTACGCCGTGGGCCAACAGAACGCGGTGATCCGGCTCGCAGGGGAGGCGGCCGGCCGGATCGTGGGTGGAATATACCTCACCAATTCCACCTACGCCCACAACAGCATGCGCGACGGCGACGATTTCGCCAAAAAATTCGGCGGCGAAACCGGGGACGATCCTGACTTTTTCTCGCTGGCGATCCGCGCTTACCTCGACGGCGAACTCAAGAACGACAGCGTCGTCTTTTTTCTGGCGGACTACCGCTTCGACGACAACAGCCTGGACTACATCGTCGACGAATGGACGTACGTGGACCTCACCCCCCTGGGCGACGCCGACAGCCTGCTCTTCACCCTGGCTTCTTCGGATGTGGGCGGATTCGGCATCAATACCCCCCTGTTCTTTTGTATCGACGACCTGGAAACGACCAACCTGAGCCCGACCGGAGAACGCCGGGCCGCACAGCAAGGCGAGCCGCCCTTTTCGGCATTCCCCAATCCGGTAAGCAATGCCCTGACCGTGAGTTGGGAAGCGGCGGGCCCCGGCGGCGCCCTGGAAATACTGGACGCTGCCGGCCGGCGGCTCGGCCTCACTGCGGTCAGGCAGCAACAGGAACGGCTGGACTTTTCTGCACTGCCGAGCGGCGTTTACTGGCTGCGGTGGGTGAACGGCGACCAGGTATTTTCGCAGAAAATCTTAAAACCGTAAACCATGCGCTACCTGCTATTGCTCGTCAGCCTCACTTTCGGGGGGCTGCCGCTGGCCCGGGCCCAGTACCCGCCCGGGGCCGGTTTTCCGGGAACTACCGCCCTGCCCGCGGATACCTCGCTATTTGTAAGCTGGGCGGCGGGATGCACCGTTGAAAGAGGGCCTTTGCGCATCGACGAACCGGCACAGGGCGCGGCCACCTTGGGCCTGCCCGAAAACGCGCTGGGCGCATCCGTAGGGACCGTTGTCAGCCTGGGCGACGGCGGCGCGGCCACCCTTACTTTTGACCATCCCATCCGCGACGGCGAGGGCTGGGATTTTGCAGTCTTCGAAAACGGCTTCCCTTTCGCCGACGGCTATTTCCTGGAGCTGGCCTTCGTCGAAGTGAGTTCCGACGGCGCGCATTTTTTACGGTTCCCGGCTGTTTCCCTGACTTCTTCGGAAACCCAGGTGGGGACCTTCGGCCTGCTCGACCCTGAAAAATTACACAACCTGGCCGGCAAGTACGAAGCCGGCTACGGCACGCCTTTCGACCTGGCCGAACTGCCGGATCATCCCGACCTGAACAAAGAGCGCATCACCCACGTACGGGTGATCGACGTGGTAGGGGCCATCGACCCGGCCTATGCGACCTACGATACCGAAGGCCGCCCCGTCAACGATCCCTGGCCGACGGTCTTCGAATCCGGCGGCTTCGACCTGGCGGCGATCGGGGTGATCCACCAGGATCCCGAAACCGCCGTGGCCGAAGCCGAGCCGGCCGCCAACTGGCGTGTATTCCCCAATCCCGTAAGCGAAGGCGAAACGTTGCGGGTAACCGCCGGGGCGGCCCCGCCAATTTCCGGACAATTATTCAACTCCGCCGGCCGCCTGGTGCGTACCTTTGCCCGGGAACGAACGATACAGACCGCCGGACTACCCCCCGGGCTGTACTTTTTACGCGTGGTGCGAGGCCGGCGGTCCCAAACTTTTAAAATCAGTATTCAATGAAGTGGTGGTTGCTGTTCAGTTGTACGATAATTTTCGCGGCCTGGGGCTGTAGTGAGGATGAAAATCCGGCGCCGGAGCGGGTATTTGCTCCCGGAGAAGGGGTATTTATCCTCAACCAAGGGCTGTTCATGGCCGGCAATGCCTCGGTCTCGTTTTACGACACAGAAGACCAGGAGGTGACCAACGAATTATTCCAAAGTCAGAACGACCGCCCGCTGGGCGACGTCCTGGAAAGTGCAACGCTCATCGACGACCAGCTGTACCTGGTGGTCAATAATTCCGGCGCGGTAGAGATCGTCGACCCGGCCGACTTTTCTTCCATAGGCGTTATTTCCGGTTTGGGGTCGCCTCGTTATCTGCTGCTTTTGGGTGATGAGCGGGCTTACGTCAGTGAATTATACGACGATCAGGTTTATGTGGTCGACCTGAACAGTCGAACCGTTTCTCAGACGATTCCCTTTCCCGGTTGGTCGGATGAGATGGTAAAAATCGAAGACGAGGTGTTCGTCAGCCAGGCCTGGCTATTTTCGGAACCCCCGACCGATAAGGTATTCGTGATCGATCCCGCCCAGAACGCGATCGTCGACAGCATCGCGGTGGGTATTGATCCCGGGCCGCTGGTAGTAGACCGCAACGGCCAATTGTGGGTGTACTGCAATGGCAACCCCGGCGCTTCCATAGCCGGCGGCCTTTTTCGCATCGATCCGGTTACCCGAACCATAAACCGGTCCCTGCTCTTTCCCACACCGGAGACCAGCCTGGCGCCTCGCATGGCCCTGAACCCGGCAGGAGATACTTTATACTATCTCCAGGCCGACCTTTTTGCATTGCCCATCGAAGACAATGAACTCCCGAATACGGCCTTGGTCCGAGCCGACGATCGCAACTTCTACGCGCTGGGCGTACATCCCGAGACCGGAGAGGTCTACCTGGGCGACGCCATAGATTTTCAACAGCGCGGAACGATCCTCCGTCTGCGCTCCGACGGCGAATGGCTGGATGAGTTTCAGGTGGGAGTGATCCCTACGGGGTTCGTGTTCTGGTAGCGTCTATCCGGATAATAAATTCTTTTGGCTAGCCGCCATTTTTGCCAGCGATTCTCGGTTTGGCAGTAAGCATTTTTTAATTCGCAGCGCCGGAGGCGCAAGATGTCTATGGATTGTTTCGAAAGATTGGTGTGTAACACGAGCTCCTCATAAAAAATTCTGCTGAAAATCATATTTAAGTAATTGATCTTCAATACAAAACAGGAGTTACACACCACAAGAGACTCCCGTATCTCCGGCACGGCAATCACTGCGTACAAAATAGGCCACCGATAGTCTGTTCCTCCGGGACGTGAACACAACAATGTTTCAAGCCGAGAATCGCTGCATTTTCGCCGCCCGAGATCACCTTATCCCCCGCCCTTCTACCTGCTCCCACCGCTGCCGGTAGGTCACGATAAATGGCTCCCCGCTGATCTCGTACCGGAAACGCAATTGCTCCGCTGCGTCCAGGCGCGGAAAAACGATGAGCCCTTCGATCCGGTCGCCCGGCGCCAAAGTAGTATCCCGGATGGCGGCGTTGTCGTAATACGCCCGTTCGCCTTGCAGGTAGACGACGTGGCGCTTCATGGCGGCCGTCTCGGCTTGGGTCGCCAGCAGGTTGACGCCGCTTTCGATAGCGTAAAGCGGAGCGTTTTCGTCATTATTGGCTACGCCGACCGCCGTGGCCACCACATCCAGGCCGAAGAAGATCCAGCCCAGCGTGTTGGTCGTTTTGATCGCCCGCTGATCATCGGCTATACTGGCGTCGATCTCGAAGAGCAGGTCTTCGGGGTCAAACGCGTACTGCCTGGAAAGAATCCGGCCGTTGCCGTCGAGCGCCTCGTAGTAAAAATCCTGGGGAACGATCCATGCGGTTCGGCTCGAATGATTGTCGATCTTCACCTGGAATAGTAAGTCGTACGGCGTGGCTTGCAGGAAGTCGCATTCGAAGCGAATCTCCTCATTTTCGAGTTGTACGATTTGCTGTTCGTTAAAACTATCCTGTTCCGGTGTTAAGTGCAGGGTTGCAAGCCGGGGCGTACAGGCGAGAAAAAAAATCGCCAGCCAGCCGAGAAGGAAAAAGAGGCGCATTTTCATAACCGAACTTTTCTATTAAAATAAGGATTACGGCAAAACAAACCATCATTTTTTCGACGAAAAGCCAGTGGTTTTCAAAAAAATCACCTGGGGCCTACAAATTCACCCCCAGGGTTACGAACCAGCTTCGCCCGTCGGCCGGAATGATCCCCGGCCCGGGATAGCCCTCTGCCCGGCGGGTGAAGTAGCGCTCGTCGAACAGGTTGTTGCAGCTCACTTCCAGTTGCAGAAAACGCCAGGAGTAGGCTGCAGAGAGGTCCGCTACGGTATAGGAGGGAATAAGGCCATTGACCGCCGAGGCGGTCCGCACGGCGTTGGTGGCGTCGGTGAAGTGTTCGTGGGTGTAATTCCAGGAGCCCGAGAAGCGGAACGGGCCGCGCCGGAAGGTCAGGCCGGTGCGGAAAGTAACCGGCGGCACCAGTTCCACTTCCCGGTCGCGGATGGAGCGATCTTCGGTGTTGATGTATTGCGCGTCGATCACCGAGGCGTTGAGGAAGAGCGAAAGGCGGGTCAGGGAATCCTGTGGGTTGAGCCAGTGCCAGAAGTCGGCTTCGGCGAATCCTTCCAGCCCGATATTGCGGGCGTCGGCGATGTTGGTGCGCAGCCGGAAGTCGTTGAACAGGGGCGGCTCGTTGGCGCGCAGCACCTGCCCGATGCGGTCGCGGTAAGCGATGTAAAAAGCGGTGAGGTCGCCGTAAAACCAGCTGCCGATGCGGCTGCGCAGCCCCAGGTCGGCGGTGAAGCCGCGTTCGTCGCGGATGTCGGGATCGACGCGGCCGTTCGGGTTGTCGATGCGCAGGTCGGAAAAGTTGATGGCGCGGTAGTTTTGGGAAAAGTTGCCGTAAACCTCCAGGCGGGACGACACTTTGTAGCTGGCGCCCAGGCCGAAGAGTACGAAGCGGCGGGTGCGCGCTTCGTCTTCTTCTTCGCGGTTCTCGAGGATGAGGTTGCCGGCGGCGTCGAAGACGCGTTGTTTGAAGTAGCCTTCCGCGCCGGTGCGGATGTGCTCAAAGCGGATGCCCGGCGTCAGAGAAAAGCGGGGGCTCAGGTAAAAGATGTGTTCGGCGAAAGCCGCGAAGTTCTCGTTATTGAAGTCGTAGTCCGATTTTTCGACATTTTCGGGATTGAGAAAAAAGAAGTCGGGCCCGCTGCCGTCATTGCCTTCGC
The DNA here is from genome assembly GCA_964419545.1 of uncultured Saprospiraceae bacterium. Lineage (GTDB taxonomy): Bacteria > Bacteroidota > Bacteroidia > Chitinophagales > Saprospiraceae > CAYQQU01. Next base: position 20,159 of record CAYQQU010000054.1, read on the forward strand.
CCTGGCGGGAAGTGGTATGGCCGCGGTAAGCGCGCAGGCCCACCACGAAGGTGTGCTCCTGGCCGCCGATAGAATAGCGGTGCAGGAGGCGGGTTTCGTTGCCGAGGTTGCGGAACGTCCCTTCGATCAGGTCGCGATTGCCGCCCAGGTCGATCACGTTGATGGGGGCGAGGTTGCCCAGCGCGCGGCGCCCCGACGAGAGGCCGAAGTTGCGGACGTTGAGACGGGTCTGCGGCGAGAGCCGGTAATCGACGGTAAGGGCAAGCATATTCCAGTCGACCTCAAACCAGTTGCGGGCGCGCAGCGACTGCCGGGCGTCGCGCTCGAAGAAAGCGTCGGTGAGGCCGCCGGGCTGCTGGGCCTGGTAGCCCATACGCGTCCATTCCAGCCCGAAGCGGAGGCGGTCGTTCACCTGGTACCCCAGAGAGACGAAGCCGTTGTGCAGATCGAAGCCGGCGTTCTCGCGCCAGCCGTCGCCGCGCTTGTACTGAAAGAAGGAGTAATAGGACAGTTTGCCGTCGGCGACCGTGCCGGCCAGGCTGTTGAAAGAATTGAAGAACCCGAAAGAGCCGACCGTCTGCCGGGACACCAGCTGGACCGGTCGATCGCGCGGCGGTTTTTTGAAAACGAAATTGAGCATGCCGCCGAACTGGGTGCCGTACTGCAGGGAAGCCGCCCCGCGCACTACCTCGATGCGGGCCAGGGCTTCGGTGGGCGGCGTGTAATAACTTTCGGGATAGCCCAGCGCGTCGGCGCTGATGTCGTAGCCGTTCTGGCGGGTGTTGAAGTTGCTGGTGCGATTGGGGCTCAGTCCGCGGCCGCCGATGCCCAGTTGCAGGCCGGCGCCGTCGCTCTCCCAGATGTTGAGGCCCGAGACCCGGCCGTACACCTGCCGCGGGTTGTTGGTGGCCAGGTTGGCCGCCATATCTTCGAGCACTACCACCTCACTCTTTTTTCCCTCATAGATGGCCACGCCTTCTACTGCCCGCAAGCGCGACAGCCCCAGGGTCGCTTCCCGTTCCGATTGTACTACGATGGCCGAAAGATCGTAGCGGGTGCTCTCCAGAAAGAGCTTTAAGGGAGACGTCTCTACGTCGCAGCGGATCTGGCGGCGTAGTTTTGCTTTGCCGGTATAAGCCACCTCCAGGGTATATTTACCCGGCACAATACCGGAAAAAGCAAAATCCCCCTCCTCGCCGGTGGCGGTGATGCGGTCCAGTTCCACCAATGTCACGTAAGCGCCGATGAGGGGCGCGCGGTCGGTAGCGTCGAAAACGCGACCGGTGAGGTCCGTGCGCTGAGCAAAAGCAGTATAGCCGGTCAGCAGCAGCAAGACGAAGAGTTGGTACTTATTCATAGCGCATGGTGGTTTTGGATGGATGGGACGATCCTTCAAAAGGCAAAATCCATTCCTTGTGGGGCCAGCCGTCCCGCAGCCGGGTAAGATCCGTATGCGGATCGATCAGCAGGCGGCTGGGCCGGGCGTTGAGGGTGACGTATACTTCGGCGCGTACGGCGGGGGCGTATACCCCCAGCTTTTCGTAGTGGTCGGCCAGAAAACGAGCGTACTGCAGGATCATGTCCGGCTGCATCGCCATCTGCTTCTCCTGGTGGGGTTTCAGAAATTCGCTGTTGTCGACCACGCCTTCGCGCCCCGTGCGGGTGTCTTTTACGTAAAAGGTGGCCGTTCCGGCTTTTTCCATCAGCATCACCCGCCAACTGAAACGATAGCCTTCCTCCGTCCAGAATACATTCCCCGGGTAAAGGAGGTAACGCCAGGGGAAGAGGAGCTGGAAGGTGAAATAGGCGAACAGGAGGTAGGGGATGAGAGGGTGGGGGGTAGGTTGAGGTTGAGGTTGAGGTTGAGGTTGAGGTTGAGGGGATAGGTTTTCCAGGCGGGATAACAGGTATTCGTGGAAGCGTTCGCCGAAGTAGATCCAGGTGGCGCCGATCATCACCAGGGGAAAGACGCCGATCTGGAACATCAGCCCGGTGAGGGTATGGAAAATGATGACGCTGATGTAAGCCGGGGCACGGGTGCGGGCCCAGCTCAGCCAGAAGACGATGGTGGCGTCGTACAACATGCCGATCCAGCTGAACAGGTAGGGCGTAATCTCCCACCGGAAGAGCGGGCCGATCAGCGGCAGGGTGTCATTGGCCGGAACCCAGATCTTGAGCGGCAGCGCCCGGATCAGCCAATCGTAATTGACCTTGGCCAGCCCGGCGTAAATGTAGACGATGGCGATCTGCAGCTTGAACATGAACACCGCCCAGCGGGGAACTTGTTCGGCCCGCAAGTCCGGCCGCCGCCATACATCGACGGAGAAACGTCGGTGTGCAGGGGCCAGAACGAGCAACAGACTGGTGAGGCTGACGAAATAATAGTGGTTGAGGTAATACGTCAGGTCGATCAGCTCGGTATAGGTAAAAGTGAGGAAAAAAAGCAGGGCCGACCAGCGATAGCAACACCCCAGCATGATCCCCAACGCGCCCAGCAGCATCAGCACGTGCAGCGCGTACATGCCGGCCGGCGGCAACAGTTGCACCCACTCGAATCCGAAGTATTTGAACGTCAGCTGGGTGTCGATGTAGTGGTCTTCGATCCAGCCCAGCCACCAGAAGCGGGCGGTGCTGTACAACATGACGGCGCCGAAAACGATGCGGAAAGTAACCAGCGGAGCAATGGATACCGGCGTTTCCCAGTACCGGCGAGAGCGTATCCGGGAAAGGAGGGCGTAGGTATTTCTGAACGCGGTATCCATTGGATTCGTAGGTACAGGCTTTTTATCTCCCGGCTCCTAAAAATGGAAATTGGCAAGCGAAAAAATCGATTTTCGCTTGCCATAGAATCGGAAGTAGTATGTGTAAATCTAATCTATTAAACGCTCTTCTTTTTCCATCCGGAAATATTGATCAATCAATCTCCGTCCCCGCTACTGAACGTGATCGCGATGCCCAGCAGAGACGACATATCACTTTTGAAAAAGCGCGTATGCTTTTGCAGTTCGGTATGCAGGTTGTCCACCGAGGGATGTTCGTCGGCCACCAGTTGGTAGAACGGCTGGTCGGTGGGAACATCCGCGAGGGCGGCCAGCACATTGGCCCACTGCGCTTCGGTCGATGCGATGAGCTCGGGGCCTCCTTCTACGGTCTGCAGGTATTCGTAGAAGCCGGGGCTTTCTTCCTCGCCGGTACCGTAATAGATGCGCTCGATCGCTGCGAGGTGGGCTTGGATGGCCGGCAGAGAAAGGCCGGAATAGAAGGCTTCCACTAGTTCCGGTTCCGTCTGTGTCTGGCCGGGGCGTTTCCCGGCGGGTAAACCGACTTTAAAGTTCTTGATGCTTTCGTAGCTGCGCACGAAGCTGTTATACAGCAAAGAAGTGGAGCTGCCGACGTCGGTGCCGTCGGCGGCGACGAATTCGCTGCGGTAGCCTTGCCATTCGGAAAGCACCCGCTCGATCTGCTCACCGAGATGGTTGCCGACGGCCCGCAGATAGGCCATGCGGTTGGAGCCCTGCAGTTCGGTCACTACAGCCTCCGGGCTTTCTCCGTTGCCGAAAAGGAGGTATTCTATCGCCAGGAAGCCGCGGGTATCGCGGTCGAAATTGTTCAGCGAGGTGTCGCCGGCGGCGATCAGGTTTTCCATTTTTTCCCGGCTAACGGGAAAGGTGCCGATCTCCTCGACCAGGTCTTTCGTCAGCCCGGCTTCGCCGGCCGGCCCGAAATTGAAGGCGTTGGCGTCCTGCCAGCTCAGAAAGGCGGTTTGCCAACGGTTTTGCGCCGACGTAAGATTAGCGACGTTCAGGTTACTCTGCAAATTTGACAATTCGGCGGTGAACGCCCCGTAGTCCGACTGCAGCTTCTCGTAAGCCGGCCGGATGACGAAGTCGGCGTAATGCTCCAGCATCGCCGCCCGGTCGAAGTTGTTGGGCGTCGTTCCGCCGTTGCCGTCGTCGTCCCCGCAACCCGTGAAGAGCAGCAGGCCGATACAGATCGGTAGTGAAATGCGAAGGATAGTAGCTAACATGCCTCTTCGGTTATTTAAAAATCCGGTCACGAAGATCCGTTCTTATGCGGCCCCCTGAAACCCGGCCGCTGAAATATTTCGGTCAAAAAAGAGATTGACCGGGAAGAAATCCGGATGTCCTCCCGGTCAATAAATGAAAATGAGCTATCGGCCTTGCTCGCTTACCCAGTTTTTGCGAAAATCTTCGATTTCCTGATCCGAAAATCCGTAGATCGTCTGCAAGGTATTGATCGCTTCCGACAGGTCCGGCAGTTCGTTTACCGGATCGGTCAGCAGCAGGTACGAGGTCGGTTCGGCATCGTGGGGGGCGTTCATCAGCACCAGCAGTTCGTCGATCTGCTGGTCGGTGATGATGCGGTATTCCGCAGGCAGGGTGCGCCAGCCGTGCAGGAAACCGACGGCCTCCCCGTAGGCGTGCATGGCCCCGCCTTTTTCGTTATCCGAAGGGTTGGTGCCGCTCAGCACGGTAATGGTGGTGTGCAGGTAGTTGATCACCGTTGCGGCGTTGGCTTTTTCCCAGAGCTCCTTGATGTCGGCCAGCGCTGCCTCCTGTTCGGCGACAAAGCGATCTTCCGCAGCAGCAGCCTGCAGCAGGATGAAGGCGTCGCGGATGCGGGTGTACAGGCCGTTGCCGTCGTTCTTGTCGCGACGCGCGGCGTACTTGGCCATGTATACATCCGGATTGCCGGTGCTGGCGCTGTTGTCCGTATTGGGGAAGTCGGGGTTTGCGCCGAAGATGCTCACCATGCGGTCGACGGCAGCCGGCGTGATCTCGCCTTCCATCAGGGTGATGGCGTGGTTGTAAAGCGCAGCGCCGAAAGAGCCTTTCTCGATCAGTTGCTCCAGTTCCAGGCCGTGTTCATCGAACAGGTAGCCGCCGTAGACGCCGCCCTCGCCGGTAGGCTCACCGGGGGTATACGCGCCGCCGCTGGCTTTGGCCAGTTCGTTGAGCCAGCCGTCGGTTCCGGTCATCCGGCCGGCGTAGTAAGTGGTCGTGATCGCCTCCAGCGATGGCGAGCCTTGCTGATACAGCTGCGTGAGGGTGTTAAAATCAACCGTCGTGCCAGCGCTACGGCCGGCTTTGGCGGCGCTGGTCAGGTCGGCCAGCTGGGTGCGTACGGCGTTTTCCACCGCAGCATTGGCTTCGAAATTCGCCCCGTCATAGGTGGAAGGAACGATCAGGCCGTTGTCGTCGTCATCGCCGCAGGCCGTGAAGAGGAGCATGGCGCAAAGGCTGAGCAAAAATGCGTAATAATGATTCTTAGCTTGCATAGCTTTGATCTAAGTTAATTTGGATTAAGTCTAAATATTGACGCGGGAAAGTTAGCGGATGAGGCCAACCTGGGCAATACCTATTTTTTTTGGGCAATTAACTAAAAGTAGGTAGGCCGAAGGGGCTGATTAGGGATAAAAAGGTGCGGCCGGCAATCTATTCATGGGGAGGAATTTCGCTGAACAGGCGCGAGACTTCCTTTTTAGCTTCGGAGGGAGAATGTGCTTTTCGCAAAAAGGGAATGGTGAGTGCTACGATGGAGCCGTCGCGTTCAATACCTAGAACATCCATCGCATTTTTGTCGACCGCTCTTACGCGCGCCTGGGCTACGAGATGTTCGGAAGCATAATGGTTGGCCAATGATACGAGTTGTTGCGCATATTCTTGGTTGACCCACAGGGTAAGTGCTATTCGATCGGCTTTTCTGAATTTGTTCTTCACTCGTTTTTCCTTTGTGGTTGACGGCCGGGCGGTTTCAGTTTTTTCCAGCGGGCGGGTTTCAGGAAGTAGGCGCCGATCGGATCAGTGGGGTCGGAGGAGGTGGAAAATGCGAACACCAGGCCCTCAGCAGCTGCGCTCATCTGCGTAGCGAGGGTCTTGGACGCGGAGTCAATGACCAGCACTTCCCGGGGCTGCATGGTTTTCTCCGGATCGATCTTCAGCAATTGCACTTTGTACTGGGGCCCTTCGGCTTCCAGCCAGGACAGCCAGAAGGAGTGGTCGTGCGCCCGGCACAGTTGGACGTTGCTGAGCCCGGGCTTGCGCGCGATCGTCAGAGGTGTTGAAAAAGAGCCGCCGGCGTCTGCGGAGAAAGCCACTTTTATTTCCGTCGAATCCGCCGCTCCGGTTTGCCAGGCAACTACTACATCCTGGCCGTGGGCGACGATCCTGGGGCCGGCCGTCGGAAACCAGCCGACCTGCCAGCGATCGGGGTGGACCGGCTGCGGGGGTGTCCAGGCGTTCCCGACCCGGCGCACGACGCAGATATCCTTGATCTTTGCTTCCGTCTCATCCCGGTAGGCGACTACCGGTCCGGCATCGGTCATCGCAATAGCAGGAACGCAAAGGGGGCTCACCCGCTCATCCAGCATCATCTCCGGGCCTACCCCGCCCGCCGTATCGACGATCGCGGCGCGCAGGGCCGGGAATCCATCCGGGTTGAAGGCCGGCCGGCCGGAGGGCGTAGGGCGGATCGCAGCCCGGTTGTCGATCCAAACGGCCAGCATCCGGTCGTCGGGCAACGGGCAGAGATCGAAGAAACCGTACTGGGCGGAGAATGGTTTGTCGTACGTCGTAAAAGGCGCCTGCCAGTGCCGGCCTCCGTTGTCGGACTGCATCAGGTAGGTGTCGTAATCGTAGGGCATCCGGCCGCTTTTCTGATGATAAGCCACCATCACCCGCTCCGGTTGCCGGCGCCGGGTGGATAAAACCAACGGATCGGTGGGATTGAGAAAAAGGGCTTTTCCGGAGAGGGGAGCACGCAGCGGCGCCGACCATTGCTTGCCGTCCAGCCGGACGATCCGGAGCTCGTGGCCGTCGCCGGTCGTATCGCGGCAGACGAAGGCCAGCTTTACCACCTGATTCGCCGTAGTATGCAACGCGGGCGTCGTGCCGCGAAGCGGATTGCCGGCATGATCCAGGAGGGAGAAGACCCGAACCGGCGAACAGCCGGCCAGGAAGATAGAAAAAACGATCGATACCAGTCCGAGCCGGCCGTCAGAGGTGAGGTTACGTTTCATTTCGCCTTAATTTTGTCTTCCGAACTGTACGGAAAGGCGAACAAAAAGGTTACGCCCGGGGCTGATCGGCGCCAGGCCGGTCCCTCCGTTATGGGCGCTGCCGCCTACCCCGGAGACGTTGACCTGGGTGACGTCCAGCAGGTTTTTCACGCCGGCGGTGAGCCGCAGGCGTTCTCCCCAGAAGTGCTTGCTGCCGGTGAGGTCGATCTGAGTAAAGCCCTCCTGCTGGCGTTGACCGGCAATAGTTTCTCCGTCGTCGGTCACCTCCGGGAAAAAGGAAATAAGCCGGTCGTTACCCCGGACAAATACCGAGATATTGGCGCCGAGCCGGGTAAAGTCGTAGCTCGCCTCCGCGTTCCATTCCCGGGTGTAGGTAAATTCGTCGACCGAGGCGTAGGCTTCGCTCAGCGGATTGTAATACCCGATCAGAGAGAAGCCGCCGCTGACCGAAAGCCCCCGCAGCTGGTAGCGGACCTGGCTCGTGATCCCCTGGGTTTTGAAGGTGGCCTGATTGAAATAGGCAAAGCGCAGCGTTGAGGTATCGGTAACCGGCTGGATACCGCCCGGCGTTTCCAGGAACTCAAAAAGTTCGATTTTATTCCGGATGTGATTGTAAAAGCCTTTGACCTTGGTCTGCCACCGCGGCCGGCTGAAGTTCAGCCCGAGCTGCCAATTGTCCGATGTTTCGGCTTCCAGCCCGGGATTGCCGACGATAAAGTGGTTGATGTCGATAAATTCAAAGAAAAGCTCTTTGAGATCCGGGCTGCGAAACCCTTTGCCATAGGATGCCCTCAGGGTCAGCTGGTCATCGAATTCGTACTTGGCGTTGAAAGACGGCACGAGTGGCGCCTTGTACCGGGTGTTGTAGGCGTAGCGCAGGCCCGTTTCCAGGGTCAGCTTTTGCCAGGGGCGGTAGCGCAGACTGGCGAAGAGGGCGTAGTCGCCGATCTCGCTGAACCCTTCGCGCCGGCTCAGCGTATCGTTGATTCGCCGGCCGGTGGCGTTGTCGTAACGCAGGTCGAACCCCAACTGGTAATGGAATCGGGCGTCGCGACGGGTGCTGGCGAAGGCGCCGCGCGCCATCCAGGTATTGAACTGCGAGGTATCCTGCTGGCCGTCCACCTCGGCCTGTTCTTCGGATTCCAGATCTAACCGAAAAGTATTCTTGATGCGATCGAATTGGTTGTAACCGCTCGTAATTTTGAGGTAGTGGTTGGACAATACGGGGCCTTCGAAGTTCAGCGAATGGTCCTGGCGACGGGTATGAAAAAAATCGTCGAACGCATAGGGCTTGAACTGCGGCCGGCGGATATTGCCCAGGTTAGTCACTTCTTCGTCAAAGAGGTTGAAGGCGTACCGCAGGCTCGCCTGGTCGCCCAGCCGGTACCGGAGGCTTGCCTCACCGTAGTATTGCTCCTTGGGATTCCAGAGTACCGAACGCAGGGTATCTACACTGAAACCGTCGAAGCGATCCCATCCTCCGCTCAGGCGGATGAGCAGGGATTCGACAGGACGAACGCCCACGAAAGCGGTCAGGCTATTCTCGCCGCGATCTTCCCACTGCCCGACCGCCCCGGCTTCGACGGGCGCCACTTGTGATTTTTTGGTGATCAGGTTGATGACGCCGGCCAGGGCGTCCGTACCGTAGCTCACGCTGAGGGGGCCTTCGACGATCTCGACCCGCTCAATATTCTGCAGGTTCAATTGGCTGAGGTCGATATTTCCGTCCTGGCGGCCGATGACGGGCACCCCGTCGATCATGATCTTGACGTTCTGCCCGTCGATGCCCAGCAGGCTGAGGCGGCTGCCCAGCACCAGGTCCTGGCTGATGCGGATATTGACCTCCTGGTTGAGTAATTGTTCCAGGTTGTTGGCGCCCCGCCGCACGATCAGCTCCCGGTCGAGCGTGCGCACGTCGTGCAAGGCGTTGCGGCTTTCAGTAGGCGCGTACTGGGCCGTCACCACTACGTCAGCCAGGTCAACGGACCAGGCAATAGAATCACCGGGCGCTTCCGGCTGCCCTCGCAATCCATGCGAAGCGCTAAAGGCGAGCACCCAAACCAACATCCTCAGGATATGCCTAAATCGGACCATAATTCTTCTGTTTTATTGCTCGACCAGGTCAGTGACCAGTACCCGCCAGGCGCCGAGTTCGGCGATGCCCGGTTTTCTTTTGCCGAAGCATTGGACGATCAGCTCGCCGTTGTCGGCATACACCTCCAGGCCGGTAACCAGGCCGTCTACGGTCGGCTTTCGGGTAATCCAGGTCTCGCTGACGCCCTCCAGTTTGAGGTGGAGGTTGAAATCGGGATCCATCACGTTGAACCAGCCTTCCATGGGCGCCAGCCGGCGCACCGTACCGGTATGGATCTGGATGCAGCCGCTATTGCCAACGAACACCATGATCGGGATCTCGCGTTCAGCCGCCATTTCGAAAAGCCGGGCCACGGCCCCGTTGTCGATCTTTTGGGCGTAGCCTTCCGGTGCGAGCCGCAGGGCTTGCAAGCGGGGCAATTCGTATTTTTTGAGCAACGGGAAAAAATCGTGGGTGTCTTTCAGGTCGCGCCACTCCTGCCGGAAAGCCTCCACCTGGTCAAAATTTTCGATAAAAACCGGCTTTGCGGGTTGCGGTTCGGGCCGGGCCACTTCCGTCTGGCCGGTTTGTACGGGATGCCGGTATTTGGCGACGAGGTCGGCGTAAGCGTCGACATCGGATTCGGGCGTCAGGTAAATTTTGTGAATGGCCAGCCCCGCGGCGTTAAAGAACTGGAAGCTGCGCAGGTCGCGCTTGCCCGCCTGCATGCGCACCGCATAGCCGTACCGCCACTCGCTCATAAATAACCGCAAGTCGATATCGGGGTTGACGGCCAGGCCGATACGCCCGTCGTGCACGAAGGAAACATTGTTGTATACTCCTTTGCGTTCGTGAACGACGAAGTCGTTGCGGGTAAGGGCCATCACTTTACCGAGGGCTTTGATCTCCTGCAACAGCGCCGGCCAGCCGCCTTCCAGGCGCGTTACGTTTTCCCCGAGGCCAAGTTCGAGCAATGTCATTTCACTGACATCCAGCTTTTGCGCGGCGTCGCGGATGCGTATGCGGGGATTGTCCTGCTTGAGCGCAGCATAGCGTTCTGCTAAAGAAGTGGTGGTTAACATCAGGCTGGTGTTTTTTGATGAAAAAATGTAGATACCTGGGGGCGCGCCAGTTCGGGATGGTAGCTGACCACTGCTTCGACGCCGAAGACCTGCCGGATGTGAGCCGGCCTAAGCACTTCGGCGGGGCTTCCGGCGGCTACGAGTTTTCCCTGGCGAAGCATCAGGATGTGGTCGGCGTATTGCGCCGCTTGATTGATGTCGTGGAGAATGGCGAAGACGCCGAGATTGTCCCGGCGGGTAAGCTGCCGGGCCTGGTCGAGCAGGCGGTGTTGCTGCGCAATATCCAGGCTGGAGGTAGGTTCGTCCAGCAACAGCAACTTGGCGCGATCTTCCCGCGGCTCGTGGAGCTGGGCCAGGGCGCGCAGGAAATGGATTCGCTGTTGCTCCCCTCCCGAAAGGGTAGGCATCAGCCGGGAAGAAAAGTGGTACAGGCCGGCTTCGTCCAGGAGCTGAGCGGCGATGCGCCTCGACGCCTGTTCGCTCTCTTCCCGGTGATAAGGAAATCGGCCGAGTTGGACGGTCTCCAGCACCGTCAGCGCAAACGGCAGCTGACGCTGCTGGCTCAGTACGCTGCGAAAGCGAGCCATCGCAACGGATGACCACGCTTGCAACGGGCGCCCGTGCAAAGTAATACTGCCCCCATGTAAGGGGAGCTCGCCGGCCAGCGCATTGAGCAAAGTCGATTTGCCCGCGCCGTTGGCGCCCAAAACGGCAACCAGCGCACCCGCGGGAACGTTCAGGCTGATCGGCTTGATGATGGGGGCGCCCCCTAGTCGGACCTCTATTTGCGATGCTTTCAACATATCAAAAAAATTAGGCGAACGGCAGCCGGAGCGACCGGTTGCGCAGCAATAACCAAAGGAAAAACGGCGCTCCGAGTATGGCGGTCAGGACCCCGATCGGCAGCTCGGCCGGCGCAACCAGCGTACGCGCCGCCAGGTCCGCCAATACGATCAGCAGGGCCCCCGCCATCGCCGCCTGCCGCAGTAAGCTGCGATGGCGAGGGCCGGAGATGAGCCGCACGAGGTGGGGCGCCACCAGCGCCACAAAAGCGATCACTCCGGTAACCGCCACCGAAACCCCGACGGCCAGAGCGGCGAAAAAGATGATGTTGCGTTTGGCCCGCTGTACGGATAGCCCCAGGAATACGGCCTCGCGTTCGCCCAGCATTAAAGCGTCGAGCGCGCGCGCCTGCCGCAGCAGCACGAAAAGGGCAAAGACGATGGGAAGGCCCGTAATGAACACCTTCTCCCAGTCGCTGCCGGAAATGCTGCCCAGCGTCCAGAACGTAATATCCCTTAACTGCGCCTCGTCGGAAAAGTAGGAGATCAGCCCGATGCCGGCGCCGGCCAGCGCCGCAAGGGCAATACCGGCCAGCAACATGGTCACCACCGAGGTGCGCCCCCGGTGGGTAGCCAGCCGGTAAACCAGCCAGGTGGTAACCAGGCTCCCCGAAAAAGAGAGCAAGGTAATGATTGACTGCCCCAACCAGGAGGGTAGAAATGCCGGGAGAGCACCTGCCGTAAATATGCCGACCACAGCGAGCAGGGAACCGCCACTGGTCACGCCGATAAGAGCAGGGTCGGCAAGGGGATTGCGGAAAAGGCCCTGAATGGCCGCGCCGGCGGCAGCCAGCGCCGCTCCGACCAAAACCCCCATGACAATACGCGGCAATCGAATATGCACAAGCAGGTGAAAAGCAGCCGCATCGGCAGGCGCTTCCGGGCTGTAAAAAATGGCGTTTGCCAAAAGGATCACTATATCGCGAGAAGATAAATAATATGCTCCGGTGAAAAAGCTGATCAATACCGCCAGTAGCAAGGCAGGCCCCAGCAACCAGGAAAAAAGCACGGCTCCCCGGTCGGCCTGCTGCAGGTCGACCGCGACGGGTGGGCGTTGTGCTTTTTTGGTTTCCAGTTGCAACATACCAGGTGCTTTGCGCTGATCAATTGTTGGCGGATAACTGTTGATCGTCCATCTCCGACAAGCGACGGGCCAGATCGAGCGCCGCGGCGCCGGCCCGCGGCGTGAACCCCAGCAGGTAGAGGCCGTCCATCGCAATGATGTGTTGGTTCCGCCCGGCCGGCGTCTGGGCCGCTCCGGGGATATCCAGCAGACCTTCAGCTCCGCCCAGGCTCCGGAGGCCGGATTCGAAGAGCAGGAATACGTCCGGCTGCGCCTGGATCAACCCTTCCGGTGAAAGGGCCTTGAACCCTTCGAAGGAACCGACGGCGTTGGTCCCGCCGGCTAGTTCGATCATAGCGGCGGCGGGCGTCTCGCGGCCGGCCACCATCAGGCTGCCTTTGCCGCGCGCGTAAATGAAGAGCACTTTCGGCCGGGGCGCTTTTGCATCGCCGACCACCTGACGCAGGGCCGCCAGATTTTTCTCGTGCCGGGCCCGCAAATCCGCCAGCGATCGCGGATCATCGAGCGCCAGCTTGTCGGTCAGGACCTCCGCCAGGTGCAGCGGGCTGTCCAGGGAAAACGAGGTCTCGACGATCAACAACTCCAGGCCGGCGCCGGCCAGTTTTTGGATTTCCGGGATGTTTTCATCCTTTTTTTCCAGGATGACCAGGTCCGGGCGCAAACTGAGCAGCGCTTCGACATTGAGGCGCCGAACGTGCCCCAGTTGAGCGATCTGATCGACGGCCGGCCCGGGAAAGGTGCTCGTTACGTCGATACCGACAATCCGGTGTTGCTGCTCCAGCAGGAAAAGGGTCTCGGTGATCGCCCCCGACAGGGATACGATACGCCGGTAGGCGGTTTTTGCGGTTTCCTTTTCGCTCGGTCCGCCGCCGTTCCGGCAAGCCGGCAGCCAGACCAGGGCGGCCAGAAGAACCAGGAAATAAGGTAATGCCTTCATTGTGCTATTTTTGGACGAGGATGCTCCTGCTGGCCAATACCTGGTTGCGGGCCGTGAGCTGCAACACATACTTTCCGTTGTTCAGGTGGGCGGGCAATTCCATTTCCCGCGCCTGCAAGCCATCGCCCCCGGGAAAGCCGGATTGCCATACGAGGGCGCCCCGCGCATCGAACAAACGCGCATCGAGCCGATCGATGCGTTCAGATGAGGTATAAGCCAGGGTCACCGGCCCCGGCCCCACCGGGTTGGGATACACATTGCAAGAGGTCACCGGTCCTGCCGTCAGGTCGTCGGTGGAAACGACGCCGAGATCGGTCTTTTCAAAAGTGGCCGTTCCGGTGGAGCTGCCTTCAAAATCGATGAAAACCAGCTTGTATAGATGGTTGTCGGCGGTCTTGACGATAAAGGAAAGGTCGGAGGGCAGGAGCCAGCCCTGATTGAAGTCAAAGGTCTTCCAGTCGTGCCCGATGATGTCCAGGGCGGTCTCGTAAGCATCGACTTCCTCCACGGTGACGTCGGAAGGGTCGATGCCGGTTATTTCAGCTACCTCGACGCCCCAGCCCGAAAGGACGCCGGTAACGATGTAGTCCAGGGTATCCCCCATGCCGTCGTCCAGCGGCGTGGCGTAACGGGTGAATAAAAGGTCCCAGCTCGCGGAAGCAACGTCTACGGTCGACTCTGCGTCAAAAGAGAAAAAGGCGAATGGCGCCGCCTGAAAGTCATTTTTATTGATTGACACGGTGGTTTCGCCGGAGCCGTCCAGATCGGCGTAGCGAAGCTGATAGGCGACCGATAGCGATTCGATCATCACTTTTTTGTACTCGCCGTTGCGCAGTTTGATAACGAATACCGTATTCCCTTCCACCGTATTGTTGGCCGGGTTGTAAACGCCCCAGCCGAAATCCAGCGGATTGCCGGGAATGCGCGTGGCGTTGAAAGCGCCGAACAACCAGCTTTCCTCATCATTGTACAGCCGTTCGGTCAATTCGGCGGGATCGATAGCGGCGTCGAAATCATCGGTCGGCGCCAGGTATAATTCCAGTTCCGGCGCCGGCGCCGTGAACGAAGAAATCGTCCCTTCATTGATATGAATACCGGCGTCCTGCAAGCCGATGGTGGTGAACATCAGGTCCCACGCCATATTGTCCACTTGTACCTCTTCATCGCTGGATAAATCGTAATACGACTGCAGCGCATAAGCCGGGCCGGTGGAGATCTGGACAAAGTCTTGCGCCCGGATCACCATGCACACGGAAAACAATATTACCTTAGTGAGGATAAGTGCTCGCATGTTACAAATTTTATTTAGACAAAATTCAGATAGTGCAAATTTATCGCACCACCTGAATAAATAAAATGCTGATTTTTTGGTACTTAAATCCTGGCAGCCTTACCTAAGGCTACCGAATATTGGGTATCATTTTTGCGGAAACACTTATCTATTTTTTTTATTGATCGCCCAAGTCACCCTATGATCTACTACAAAACCAACCAAAACTGGTTTGGCGACGTCTCCCACCTCGCGCGCAGCTGGACGATGGTCCGCATCATGCGCAGTATGGTGGTCATCGGTGTCTACGCCGCTGTTATCTGTGTTTCCATTGAATACCTCGGCTGGCAGGAGGCCATCGTGATGAACACGTCCATTTTTTCCCTGCTGGGGATCATCCTCAGCATCTTGCTGGTGTTCCGCACCAATTCGGCCTACGATCGCTGGTGGGAAGCCCGCAAACAATGGGGCGCCCTGGTGAACAACACGCGCAACCTGGCCATTTACGTCGACGCCATGTTCCCCAAAGAGAACAAGGAGGTGCGGCGGTTCATGGCCAAGCACATTTCCAACTTCTGCCTGGCGCTGGTGGAGCACCTGCGCGCCGGGACCAAGCTGGACAAGCTGGTGTATCTGGACGAAGCGGAACGCGCCTGGTACGCAAGCAAAGGTCATATTCCCAACCACATCGCCCTGCAAATTTTCGATCGCCTGGCTTCGGCCCACCGCGAGGGGGAGATCAATGAAGGCGATTACATCAATATCAAAGCGCAGCACCAATCGTTGCTGGACATCCTGGGCGCCTGCGAACGCATCAAAAAGACGCCCATTCCTTTTTCCTACGCCGTTTACCTGAAAATATTCATCACCGCCTACGGGCTGCTGCTGCCCTGGGCGTTCGTCGCCACTTACAGCTTGTGGACGGTGCCGCTGGTGATGTTCATCTTCTTCGCTTTGCTGGGTGTGGAATTGCTGGGCGAAGAGATCGAAGACCCTTTCGGATTGGATTGCAACGACTTACCGACGGGGGATATCGCGCATACGATCAAGCAGAATGTTTTTGAGATTCTGGAGTCGCGTACGACTACGGGCCGGGAGCGGGAGTTGTATGAGAAGGTGTTTTAGCCCGGATTAAATTGGATTCCGGGTTTCACTCCTCGCCGAAATACTTATAAACCGCCTTTTGCCACTTCGGCTCCGCGATCTTCTCCAGCAGCACCCGGTCGATCGCCTCCCGCAGCGGGCTGTTATCGGGCAGGGCGATGCCCATGTTGTTTTTGAGCAGGTAGCGGGGGGAAATGGCCAGCTTTCGATAGTACGCGGTATGGTTGTGATAGCGCAGCACCGGAACGTTGGACACCACACAATCCAGCTTCCTGGCGAGCATGGCGTCGATGGCCTCCTCGATAGATTCGTAGGGCTGGTAGGGGATTTGTTCGCGGATGAGGTATTCCTCGCCCGACGACCGCAGGGCGGCGCCGACGCGGCTGCGGCGCAGGTCATCAGCCGTCTGAATATGGGCTTCCAGGCGGGTGGTGGTGAAAATGGCGCTGGCGTTAGCCGTAAATAAAGACAACAGAATGATGCTGGCGAAGATCCAGACGATGCCGATCATCTTGCCGACGGTGGTGTTGGGCACTTTGTCGCCGTAGCCTACCGTGGTCATGGTGACGGCCGACCACCACAACCCGTCGGCCAGCCCCTTGATGGTGCGATCGTCCTTGTTGGTCATATACTGCCGCTCCACCAGTCATACCAGCGTGCCGGAGACGAAAAGCACCAGCAGCAATAAGCCGACGAGGCGCAGCAAACTGCCGAGGATAGGCCGCCAATAGGCCTGAAAAGAATTCTCGATGGCCCCCGACGCCACGGCAATGCCCGTTCCGGAAGGATTGACCGCCTGTGTGAAATCGACCAGCTTCTCGCGTTGGGGCGTAATGGAAATGGCCCCCAGCCCGAGATCGTAGCGGTTTTCCTGCAGCCCGGTGAGCACCCCCTCCATATCGGCCAGCGCGTATTCGTACTGCAGATCCAACTCCAGAGCGATATCCTCCCACAATTCCACCATCAACCCGCCGTAGGCGCCGTCCGGATTTTGAAAACCGAAACGCGCCGCGTCGTATACCACTACCCGCAGGGCGCGCCGCCGGTACTCCTCCGGCACTTCACCCGTGGCGCAAAACGCACCCAAAAGCAGTCCGATCAGTAATAGTTTTCTCTTTCTCATGAAGATTTGATCCAGGTTAAGCTACGCCCTTTACGTTAATTCAACGTGAACCCAACGTTAATTTAACCATTTGGGGCTTTTGCCCGTGGCCGCCGCCCGAAAGTGTATTACTAACACAAACTTAACTTCCATGTATGGCGAAGCTGGGCGGGAATCCGCATTTTTGTGGGAAAAATGCATAGTCCGAACGCATCGGTAGCCAAAGGGTACGTCTTCGCCGAGCCGGTACGGGGGAGTAATCACACCTCTTCAAAACAAGGCATTCCCGGAGTCCTGGTCTCCAATCAACGCGAAGTCGTCGCTACGGATGAGAACGGATTCTACCAATTGCCGGTAGCACCGGGCGACGTCCTTTTCATCACCAAGCCCGACGGCTACGCCCTTCCGCTCAATCGCTATCGCCAGCCGCAATTTTATTACCTCCACCACCCGGAAGGCACACCCCGGGAGTTAAACCTGGGCTTTCCGGGGATCGAACCTACCGGTCCGCTGCCGGAATTCGTCAATTTTTCGCTGATCCCGGCCGAGCCGAAAACGCGGTTTTCCGCCGCCATCTTCGGTGACATCCAACCGAAAACGCCGCAGGAGATCGGTTTTTTTCGCGACCTGCTCGCTCCGGACGTGGCCGGCGAAGCCGTCGATTTTATCGTACCGCTGGGCGACCTGGCCTGGGATGAGCTGTCGCTCTACCCCCTGATCCGCAGTACGCTCGGCGCCATTGGCAAGCCGGTATTTACCGTCTGCGGCAATCACGATATCAACATGCGGGCGCCCGACCCGGAGCGCTGCACCCAAACCTACCGCCGCTATTTCGGGCCCGATTACTACAGCTTCGAATACGGCCAGGTGCACTTTGTGGTGCTCAACACCATCGGCTACGCAGGCTGGAAGGCCGACCACCAGGAGCGCGGCGACCTCTACGGCTGGATCGGCGAACGCCAGCTGGAATGGCTGGCCAACGACCTGCGCCACGTGCCTGCCGACCGCCTGCTCTTCTTCTGCACGCATATTCCGATCTATACCGCCGTTACGCCCAACGACGATTACCGCGTCGTCCTCAACCGACAGCGCTTCTTCGAACTGCTCAAGGAACGCACGGCCCTCTTCGCCGTCTCCGGCCATACCCACTACATCGAGCGCGTCGATCTGAGGGGCGGCGGCTGGGAAGGCCCGGCCTACTTCGAGAACCTGATCGCCGGGGCCGCCTGCGGCGCCTGGTGGAAAGGCCCGCGCGATCCCTACGGCATCCCGGTGCGTCTGGGGATGGACGGCTCGCCCAACGGCTATTTCGTCTTCGAATTCGACGGCAGCCGGTTCGATTACCACTTCCGCCCGGCGGGTATGCCGGCGCACCACCAGCTGAGTATCCGTTGGCCGCGAGGCGCCGTGTCGCCGCAGGGCGTAGCAGAACAGGCCGTCTTCGTGAACGTCTTCGCCGCCTCTACCCAGGCTACCGTGCACTACCGCCTGGACGACGGTCCGCCCGTGCCGATGACGCGCGTCCAGATCGTCGATCCCTACGTCCAGCAGTTTCTGGAAGACCACCAAGCCGACTACCCCGCCTGGATGTACGCCCGCAAGGTCGCCCACCTCTGGAAAGCTCCGGCGCTGGGCCAACTGACGCCCGGCCTGCACCGCCTGGAAGTGGAAGCCCGCGATCCCGACGGAAAGACCTACCGCGGCCGGCAGCTCTTTCGCGTAGAAGAGATGTGGCAACCTAAACCCGCAACGATAGCTCTGGAAACGGAAAAACAGTAGAAGCGGAAAAAGGCTATTTTTGATAGCGAAACAGGTAACCACAACCCAAATCCTTTTCAAAAAGACACCTATGCCTGCCACTATCGCCAAATTCCAGTACGTGCTCGCCGAAGCGATCGCCCAGCTCAAAAACGCCGCCGGCGACGACCCCTTCCTCAGCGAAGCCGACTGGCGCCGGTTGATCGACGAAGAACTGCCGGAAGCCGACCGCCCCTTCATTAATCGCCTCGCAGAGTTGGCACTCCAGCGAGAGCGTGCAGATAACCCGCTGGGACGGGTGACGATCAACGACCTGGATCGCCTGCGCGCCTATGTCAACGAGACGATCCTGCCGTTTTTTGCGGTCGAGGAAGGCGCTTTTCCGCCCGAATCCAAGACCGGACTGGAAAACGAGTTGGGCTTCACGCCGGCCATCCTCGCCGAAGAGTGGAAAATCTTCACCGAAACGCCGGTCGGCCTCGCCTCCGACCCGCTGGCGGCGCAGATCGAACGCTACCTGGTGGGGGCATCCCTCGGCATGTACGCCAGCGGCGGCCAGCGCAACCTGCTGAGCTTGTTCATCGAAACCGACATCACCGGCGAGCTGACCGAAGAAGTCTTTTTCGACACCCTCGACCATTCCGGCAACCAATCGCTGATGGGGTTACGGGACAACTACGAAGTCGAGCGCTTCGTCGACGGCCGGCAATTCATCAAACGCCTCAACGAATCACAGCGCCACGAGATCCAGCGCTTCAATACCCGCAAGCTGGCCCGCCTGATGCTGGTGCACCTGCGCGATATCCGCCTGGCCATCGTCTACCGGGACGAACGCAGCTGGATCCCGCTCTTCCTGGCCGGCGTGACGGAGACAAACGACCTGGTAGGGTTTCAGGTGATGGTGGCGTGGAGTTGAGGGGGCGGCAGTTTAGCCCCGGTTTGTTCATCCCAAAACCTTCGTTTTTGGTCTGCAATCGCCAGATGAGTGGAATGGTCGAGAATGATGGCTATCCCGCTTTGTTGAATTAACCCGGATTATTCATGGATTCATCGATTGCCGCCCGCCATTCTTGCGTTTGCTCTTTGGTCAATACTCCCCGTATCTGGGGATACTTGCCTGCTGCAGGCAGACGCCTCCTTGGTCGCCCTCCTGCGCGAACGCAAGCCTGACGACCGTCATAACGAAGAACCCATGGATCATCGGGGTTAACTTTTTTCTTGCAGTACCTAATAAAATTATGCATACTTGTCCTATGCATAACAAGCAACTCATAAAAGGCACCCTCAAGACCATCATTCTCAAACTACTGGCGGAGAACGGGCCCATGTACGGCTACGAGATCACGCGCACCGTAGAAGAGCGCACGCACGGACAGCTTCTTTTGACCGAAGGCGCGCTTTACCCTACCCTGCACAAAATGGAAGCGGAAGGACTGGTCGTCACCGAAAAAAAAGAAGTGAACGGGCGGGTGCGCAAGTACTACGCCCTGACCCCCGACGGCAGCACCGCGAGTGCCGCCAAGCTCCGAGAGTTTGCAGCCTTCGTTTCGATGATGCAACATCTACTGGCCCCCAAAACCTCCTGACCATGCCCGAACTGAACGACAACCAGGTGGCGCTCCTCCGAGAAAAGCTCCTCGCCGCCGGACTCACCCACGCGCCTCTCCTGGAAGAACTACTCGATCATGCCTGCTGCACCGTGGAAGCGGAAATGGCGCGGGGCGCCGATTTTCCAGCAGCCCTGGCGACGGCTACTACTATCTTCAAAGAAAATGAAATAAAGGAGATGCAGGCGTTCGACCTGCAATTACTTAACCAACAACAACTGATCATGAATCGATTGTCTCTTTTATTTCTGGGCATCCTGCTGATGCTGACCACCCTCACGTTCGCCGGCCCGCCCGATCCGCCGGCTATTGCGCCGCTGCGCGGCTCGCTGAATATCACCGGAACTTTCGGAGAACACCTGCATCCGATCCAAAAAGTAAAGCGCATGCACCAGGGCGTGGACTTTAAAGCGCTGTTGGGTACGCCGGTGGTGGCTACCGCTGCGGGTACCGTCACCTGGGTCGAGTACGACGCCGACGGCTACGGCCACTTTATCGTCATCCGCCATGACGAACGCTACGAGACCCGCTACGCTCAACTCTCGGAAACCCGGGTAAAGGCCGGCCAGGAAGTGGCGCAGGGCGAAGTGATCGCCCTCGTGGGCAACTCGGGCCGCTCGACGGGGCCGCACCTGCATTACGAAGTGCGGAAAGATGGAAAACTGGAAGATCCGATGGCGTATCTGGCGCAGTAATTGCTTTCTTATTCCCGGAAGCATTTCATTTTCTTAGAATAGTAGATTTGGAAGCCGCCCGAATTGCGGCTTCTTTTTTGTGCAGACTGGACTTACAAGAAAAAAAGCCGCTAAAGCGGCTGGTCCGGGCCCGACTAAAGTCGGGGCTCCGAGCGGCAGGC
>CAYQQU010000055.1:0-39865 GCA_964419545.1 uncultured Saprospiraceae bacterium
AACTCACAAATACCCGCCATTATGGCGCATACAACACTCCCGTGTAAAGAAGTTCCCTTTTTAAATTTACAAAAAATACCTCATTGATAACCAGATGCTTGTAGTGATATCGCGCAACGCCCTAAAGTTCGTATTAAAAAAAATCATAGCTGTTTTTTAACTTTTTCGGTTAGGGCTGTCAAGCGGGCTGCGCAGGCGGCGCAACACCTCTGTCGAAACATGCAGATAGCGCTCTGTAGTTTTTATCGATTCATGGCCAAGGACCTGCTGCACCAGCGCTACCGAATACCCCGCTTCAATGCAATGTGTGGCAAAACTGTGCCGCAAGGTATGAACGGTCGCAAAAGGGTTGACGCCCGACTTTTCCCGGGCTCGGGCGAAAATATTCTGAACGCTGCGCCGGCTGTATTGTCCCCCGTCCTGCCCTTCAAACAACCAGTACGCCGGACGGTAATTTCTTCGGTAGGCGCCCAGTACCGGGAGTATACTATCTGCCAATACGGTATATCGATCTTTTTTGCCTTTTCCTCCTTTTATAAAGATGGACCGCCGCTCCACATTGATATCCTGTATCCGTAAATTAATCAGTTCGCTTAAGCGCAACCCCGCCGAATAGATTAGGAGTAGGATGAATCGGTGTTTCAAGTTTTTTACACTGTCGATCAATCGGGTCACTTCCTCCTCACTCAATACGTTCGGCAACTGACGCGGCTTCTTCGGGCGCTTGATATCGTAGTGTTCCTTCGGCCTGCCCAACACCTGCTCATAGTAAAATTTGATGGCGTTGATGATCGTGTTCTGGGTGGATTCAGCAATGTGCTTACGGCGAATGAGCGTCAGCAAATATTGCTCGATTTCTTCCTTGCTGATGTCTTCCGGAATCCGGCCATTGAAGAAATTAAGAAAAGCCCTGAAACTCCCAAGGTAGGATTTTTTCGTATGCCAACTATAACGTAAAAGCACCAATTGCTCCTCCATCCGCTTCAGGACAGTAAGCGAGGAGGCCGAATTGTCAGTGTGACGCTTCCTCTGATACCCGTTGCTACTTCCCCTTTTTTCCCACACCTCCACCAACTCCCCCGTGAAAATCTTTCGGATAAAAGCGAGTGTCCTCAACCGGTTCGGCACCCACCAGCAACCAGCCGCCGCATCCCAACGGTGACCGAAGATTCGACCAATGCGCTCCCTCATGCCCGGATCAGCCGCCGGCGCTTCCAATCGCAACTCGGTGCTTTGAGACAGATAAAGGGTGACCACGGGAGGCGAGTCGGTCTTCGCTTCCGTCCGATCGGAAAGATCTCCATCGGGCGTGAAGGCGAAAAAAACGACCTCCCCGAGATGGCGCTCCAAAAAATGCAATGTCTGCCTGGTGTAGGGGATGTCCCATACTTTTGCCTGACTATCCCACCTCCTGCCCTGGATATTCTTGATCGTAGACAGATATGCGGGCACCAGTTCGCGCGGCAGGTGCAGTCGCAACCACCGCGGCTTCTCCGGGTGCCGGTCCACCCGAATTGCTCCTCCGGGCTCCAAAACTAAGGAAACCTGCTCTCCCTCGGTAAGAATGGTGAAAGCAGAAAAGCGCGCAAGACGGGCGCTGTAGGAAAGAGAAGCTGGAACAGGGGCGTTGTCAATCATGTTGTTTTCATTTGGAATCTCAATTTAACGCTTTTTCCGGTTGAAAGCAACTCCGGGAGGCAAGCTACCCTTCAATCCTTAATACCGGAAAAAAAGATGCGGTGGGCCTGGCGGCCCTTTCCCATCATTCGAACAAATTGTCGTACTTGCTTCCGTCTCCCCGGCTCCGCGTCTGCTTCTCCTTCTCGGGCAGTTCTTCGTCGAGGTCCAGAACGTCGTCGTGCTTGCCGGCCGTCGAGCCTTCCATCAGCATCAGGGTGCTCTTCTGCTCCCACTCTTCCAGCATCTTCAGGCCTTTCTCCTCGAAGATGCCCTGCTGCAGGTCGATCGACTGCATAAAGTCGGCCGACATTTCCATGAACTGCTCCATCTCGCCGACCTTATTCGCGACATCATCCGCGATATTCTCCATCGCCATATCGAACATGGCCCGCTTGTCGGGATCGCCGGAAATGACGCTCATGGCCGACTTCATCGCCGAGTGGCTCGTACGGATGGCTTTGCGTTCCTGCTCCTTGACGGCCACCTGGTCGCGCGTATCTTCCAGCAGGATCTCGGAGTTTTGGTACATCTTCGTCAGGATGCGGTACAGCACCTCCATCTTCTGGTGCAGCTCCTGGTATTTGCCGTTGGTCTCTTTGAGGCGCGCCGCCTTGCGCGAAGAGAGCAGCATCTGCCGCTCGTTGCCCTGGTCGCGCGCCGCCGAAGCCAACTGCATGTTGTTCTCGATCTCTTCCTGGTTCTTCTCCATCAAAGACTTCAGCTTGCGCATCTGCCCGCGGATGGAGCCGATCTGCTTGCCCATCTTCTGCAGGTTGTCCTGCAGATCTTCTACGTAGTTTTTCAGGATACCGATCGGGTCAATGGTCACAAACCAGCTGGTAACCGACCGCATGATGCTTTTGTACATGTACCAGACGAGGTTCCGCATCTTCGGGTCGAGCACCATATAGACTACCGCACCCAGCACCAGCAGCATAAGACTGAGCCACAGGATGTTTTGCGTCAGCGCGATCAGCTGCGGCAGGAAAGTCACCAGGAGATAGCCGCCGCCCGCGATCAGGGCGACCAGGAAAATCAGACCGGTAATGCCCTCCGGACGTTTCCAGAATGACTTCTTTGCTGCTCCCGGGTTTTCAAACTGCGCCATTTCTGCCATAATTGTTGCGTAATTTTTGCTTTAATGAAAATTAAACGAGTGGACTCCGGCAAAGGACCCCTCTGCTAAATATGCGTTTCTATGCTTTCGATGTCTTTTTCAATCTGGTTGACGATGCTCTGCAACGTAAAGTTGAAGTTCTCGCTCGCCGTCTCGATCTTCTCCCGCGCCGCCTGGATATGCTCGTCGGCATGGTCAATCGTATCCTGCGATTTGGCGATCTTTTCTTCCAGCTGCTTGATCTTTGCCTGGTACTCTTCGATCTGTTTCCGCAATTTCTCTACCTCTACTTCCTTCGATTTGACCCGCTGCTCCATCTGTTTGCTCATCGCCGCTTCAAACTGCTGCTTCTCTTTGCTCAACACCGTTTTGTAGTGGTTGGCCGATTCCAGCAGCTTCTCCTTGGTCAGCCCCATGGTCGAGGCCGTAGCGTAGGCGGAACGAAAAGCCGTCGATTCGTCCATATTCATCTCCGCCAGCGCCGCGAGCGATTGTTTGAATTCCAGGTAGTCAAAACCCGGCAGATTGCTTTTCTCCAGCGCCTTGGTCAGAAAAGCAACGCTCTTGTCATCCAGTCCGTGTAAATCGCCGAATACCTTCTTGAGATTCTTTTGCATCGAATTATGTTCGTTTGTCTTTTGCAAATTAACAATAAATTGAGAAAATCCCCTTCTTCAGCAATTACGCATTTTTAAACGCCCCGTTTTTGGTTTTTCGATTGGAACAGCATAAGGATCGATAAAAGCCCACACCCACACCCACACCCACACTCACACTCACACTCACACCCAAACTCATATAACCTCCACCCCACTAAACCCACTCCCCCTCTTCCGCACCACAATCTGCGTCGCCAGTCGTTCTTTCAATTCTTTAACGTGAGAGATGACGCCGATTGTTTTGCCGGCTGCCTGCAGATTTTCCAGGGTGGTGATGGCCAGGTCCAGGCTGTTGTCGTCCAGGGTGCCGAAACCCTCGTCGATGAAGAGGCTCTGGATCTGGGCGTTGCGTCCGGCCAGGTCGGAGAGGCCGAGGGCCAGCGCCAGGCTCACCAGGAAGCTTTCGCCGCCCGACAGGGTGTTCATGGAGCGCCGGTTGTTGGCCTGGTAGGTGTCGATGATCTCCAGGCCCAGGTCTTCCTCCGGGCGCTTTTCGATCTGGTAGCGGCCGTTGAGCTGGACGAGGTGTTGGTTGGCGAGGCTGACCAGCCGCCGCAGGGTGAGCCCTTGCGCGAAGGTGCGGAACTTCTTGCCGTCAGCCGAACCGATCAGTTCGTTGAGCTGGGCCCAGCGCTGGTGCTCGCGGCGCTGCGCTTCCATGCGGTCGACGATGCCCTGCTTTTCCTGTTGTCGCTCTTCGTCTTCGCGCAACTGCTGCCGCATCCCGCCGATGGCTTCGAGCAGCATCTGCAACGCGGCTTCCTTTTCGTTCAGCTGCCCCCGCAGTTCGGCTTCCGTGGCTTCGGTCTTTTGTTCCGCCTGCAGGGCGTCCAGTTCTGCTGCCACGTCGGTGAGAGACTGCCGGAGCTGCAAGGCGCGCTCGGCTAAGGTTTTATCCAGTGTTTCGAGCCGTTCCTGCTCCGGCTGGGGCAGGATGGCGGACCGCAGTTCTTCCAGCCCGGCAAACCCTGCCGTTTGCGCCCGGGCAGTCAGTTCGCCGGTGCTTTTCGCGATGGCTGCTTCCAGTCGAGCTTGTTCTTTTTCATTTTGTTCCAGCGACTGCCGGAGGCGAAGCTGGCGCCGCTCCAGTTCCAGCATGGCTTCCCGGGCCTGCTGGTATTGGGTCTGCCGGTCGGCCAGAGCGGCTTCCGCCCCTTCGCGTGCGGCTTCCGGATCGCGGTCGCCGAAAAGGGCCTCCCGCCGGCTTTCGAGTTCGGCGAGGGCATGGCGTGCTCCGGCCAGGGTTTCTTCCAGGCGCTGCAACTGCTGCTGGGTGCGCGCCTGCTGGGTGCGGCAGGTTTCCAGCTCCATCTTAAGCTCGCGGTCGCGCACGGCTATCGTTTCGCGCTGCCCCACTTTCGAGGCGAATTGTTGGTCCCGGGCTTCCAGCTCCCGCAACAGCGCCCCGGACTGGTCGGGCGCAAAGGCCAATCCGTAAGGCTGCAGCGCCTGGTCGATTTGGGTATGCGCTCCGGCCAGAGTGGCGGTTTCTTTTTCGAGTTGTTCCCGTTGCAATTGCTGTACGCCCTCCAGTTGCGCGATCTGCCCTTCGGCTTCGTCCCACGCCCGTTGCAGGCGCTGCTGTGCTGCTTCTTCGGCGTCCAGTTGCCGGTTGAGCTCCGCGAGGCGGTCGCGGGCCTGGCGGGCCCGGGCGAAGTGGCCTTCCAGCTCGCGGATGCGCTGAGCGAGCGACACTTTGCGCGACGAGGCGTACTCTTCGGGGTCGAGCTGGGGCGCCAGCCGGGCCATGCGTTCTTCCAGCTGCCGGGCGCGGGTGCTATGGCCTTCCTTTTGCTGATTGAGCTGTTCCAGAGCTACTGTAACCGCCTGCAACTGCCGGGTCAAGTCCTTTTCCCGGTCGCGCGCCGCTTCTACCCGGCGCGCCGCGCGCTCCCAGTCGCGCCGCGTCTCATCAACGAAGGGCTGCAAGGCCATGGTCCGGAAGGGATGATCGCGGGAAAAACAGAGTGGACAAGGTTCGTCTTCGGACAGTTCGGCGCGGTCTTTTGCGTAGTTGGCGATCTTTTGCTCCCGCAGATAGAGCTGTTCGCGCCGCTCTTTCTCGGCTTCCAGCTCTTCCAGCTGCTCCAGACCGTTCATGATCGCTTTGGTGAGCTCGATATCTTCGGCCAGGAGGCGCTCGATCTGGCCGTCGACCTCCTCCAGGGCGGTCAGGGTTTCCTGGTAATCGTCGCTCAGCTCACCGAGCGTATGGAGTTGCTGGCGCCGTTGCCCGAGGGTTTCGAGGCGGCGGTGCAGCTGGTCGATCGCTTCGTTGCGACTTTGGGGAATCGCTTCCGGAAGTTCGCCTTGGAAAGCGGCCCACAAGCGGCTGTTCTTTTCTCTTTGATCGTGCAGGGCCGAAGCCAGCTTTTCCCGGCGTCGGCGAAGGCTTACGAGCTGTTTTTCCCGGTCGTTCAGCTGCGCGGCCAGCTCCGTTTCGCGGAGTTTGATCCGGCGTATTTCTTCTACCTGCCACCGGATGTTCGACAGATCGTCGTGCAAGGCGGCGTCCCCCCGGTTTTGGTCCAGCCAGGCGGCCAGCTCCCGTTCCCGGCCGGCCAGGTTTTCCTGTTCTTTTACTCCCGCCTCCCATTGTTCCGCAAGGGTGCGCAGCTCCCGTTGCAGCTCATCGGATTCCGCCTCCTGACGGCGCAGCGGTTCTCTTTTTTCGCCGATGGCTACGTCCAGCTTGATCACCTCCTGCCAAAGGGGGCGCTGCTGTTGCAAGCTTTTTTCCTGTTCTTCCAACGCTGCCGCCGTCGCCTGAAAATGGGTCTGTGCGGCGGTGTATTGTTGATCGGTCTCCGCAATTTCTGCGTTTAGCGCCTCGCCCAGTTCAACGGCGGCGTCCCGGCGCTCAGCCAGATCGTCGCGGCGGGCCAGCGCAGTATGCAGGGGCGCCGTTCGCCGGTGTCTGGCCAGGCGTTCCAGGTCGGCCGCCGCCCCTTCCTTTTCGGTCGCCAGTGCTTCGCTTTCTTCTCCGAGAGCCGCCTTTCGCTCCGCCAGGCGATTCAATTGCTGGCGCCATTCCAGGGCGGCGCGTACCGCGGCGAGAGCGGCTTGCTGTGTTTTTCGCTCCGCCTCCCGTTTTTCCAGCTCCCCGGCCAGCGCCTGCCGCTGCGGGATATCCATCAGCTTCAGGGCCGCCAGCTCGCGGTCCAGTGCCGCCAGCTTATCTTCTTCCTCCCGAAACCGGCGGTAGGCGCCCTGCGATAAGCGGGAGTAGATCTCCGTACCGGTGATGCGCTCCAACAGGTCGCTGCGCTCCCGCTCGCCGGCTCTCAGGAAGGCGGCGAAATCGCCCTGAGAAAGCAGGACCGAGCGCGTGAACCGGTCGTAATCCAGCCCCGACACTTCCTCCACGGCGGCGTCTACGTCGCGCTTTTTCTGGGCAAGGGGTACGAACGCTTTTTCCTCTTCGTCCCAGCGGGCCAGCTCGCGCTGCGAAGGCTGCAGCGCGCCGTCGAGCTTGTGCCGGGCCCGCCAGAGGCTCCAGCGCGCGCGAAAAATGCCGGCCGCGGTTGA
Source organism: uncultured Saprospiraceae bacterium (assembly GCA_964419545.1). Taxonomy (GTDB): domain Bacteria; phylum Bacteroidota; class Bacteroidia; order Chitinophagales; family Saprospiraceae; genus CAYQQU01. The sequence continues at coordinate 6,985 of CAYQQU010000055.1, forward strand.
AAATTCCACCTCCGCCAGACATTTTACCGCGCCGTAGGAAAGCACCTCTTCCGGCCGGTCGCTGCGGTGTATTTTGCCGTATAAAGCGAGCGTGACGGCGTCCAGAATGGTGGTTTTGCCCGCCCCGGTATCGCCGGTGATCGCGAACAGGCCGGCATTGGCCAGCGGCGGCGCCAGGAAGTCGATGGTCTTGCGCAGGCGCAGAGAGTTGAGGTTTTCTATGGTGATCTTACGGATCTTCATGAGTCGTCGGCTTCCTTTTCCGCGAGCCAGGCTTGTAGTTCCCGGAAGGTATGCACCAGGGCTTCTTCTTCTTCCGGCGAGCTGCCGTAGCTATTGCATTTTTTTCGGAAAACATCGAGCGCCGCCAGGTCGTTGAGGTCTTCTTCCTGGGTTTGGGCGTCGAGGCTGCGGTGATCGCGCAACAAGCGGATCTTGACCAGTTCGAGGTCCATCTCCGCAGTCAGATCGCGCAGCCGGACGTCCAGCTGGGGAATGGGCTGGTCGGTTTCCACGATCACTTCCACCCAGGGCGTGAGCTCGCGTTGGCCGCGGGCGGCGAAGCGCTTTAAGCCGGCCTCTACTTCGGCCAGCGAGCCCTGGATGGTCTTTAGCCGGCGAAAGGTGGGCACGGCGACCTCCCGGATCTCGGTGAGCCGGCGACCGTCAAAAGTGATCAGCACCACCTTCTTGTCGTCTTTGGTTTCGCTGAAGCTCAGGGGGATCAGCGAGCCGGAGTAGCGCACTTCGGCCCTTCCGCCCACCGCCTGCGGCCGGTGGATATGCCCGAGGGCGACGTAATCGAAGACGGTGGGAAACTGCTCGGCTTCGATATTTTCGACGTTCCCGATGTAAATATTGTCCTGGCGGGCGCTGGCTTCCGCACCGGTGGCGTAGAGGTGGCCCGTCGCCAAAACCGGGACGCCGGCTTCCCGGTATGCCGCCGCTGCCTGCCCCATGGCTTCGTAATAGTCGCGTATGCCCTCCCGCAGCCGTTCGATGCGCTCCAGCCCGCCTTCGCCGGCGATGCTGTAGTGCAGGTCGCCGTCGCGCAAAAAGGGCGCCGCGCCCACCACGGCCTCCAGTTTTCCCGACCGGTCCCGCAGCTCGATCAGCGCTTCTTCCGGCGGCGGCGCCGCGCCCACCACGTGGATCTGCAGCGCCTGCAGCAGTTCTTTGGGCGCGTTGAGCATGGTGGGAGAATCGTGATTGCCCCCGACGATCACCACGTGGCGGCAACCGCTCGCAAGCAACTGGGTAAGGAACAGGAAGTACTGGCGACGGGCGTAATTGGGCGGATTGCCGATGTCGAAGATATCTCCCGACACGATGAGCAGGTCGACGCCCTGCGTTTCTATCTCGTTCAACAGCCAATCCAGCGCCCGCTCGTGCTCCTCCTGCCGGTCGCTGTACAAAAAGCGCTGTCCCAGATGCCAATCCGAGGTGTGCAGTATTTTCATCATCGAAAAGTCTTTCCTTTTACCGCCTGAATCGCCGACCGAAAAACCGGGCGCCGGTCCGGCTGGCGGTTATCCGGCCTGCAATCCCCCACAAACTCCACTGCCCGCTTCTCCGACCAGGTATACGTTTTTCCCGGCAGGGCGAAGCCGACGTGGCCGCCGCGCAGGGGCGTTTCCAGGTAAATATACGGATGATTGCGGCAAAGCTCACGCGGCGTGCAATCTTCGTCGAGGATGGGGTCGTTTTCGGCATTGACCAAAAGGGTGGGTACGCGGATGCCGGCCATGAAGTTTTTTGCGGAAGCGAACTCGTAGAACGCTTCGGGGCTGTCGAAACCGTTGAGGGGAGCCGTAAAGTACAGATCGAAGTCGCGCCACACTTCGATCTTTTCGAAATTGCCGAAGTCGATCACCCCGGGAAAGGCTTCGGCTTTCAGGCGCATCTTTTCGCGCAGGCTGGTCAGAAAACGGTTTTTGTAAAAGCGATTGCCCGGCTGTTCCAGGGTGCGGATGCTGGCCTGCAGATCGCAGGGGGTGGAATAGGCGATGCACCGGCGGATGGGGTCCGGCGCCGCGGCGCCCTGCAGCCCCAGGTATTTCATGGAGATGCTGCCGCCCATGCTGAAGCCGATGAGGGCGATGGATGCATAATCCTTGGTGCGCAGAGCGTGCCGGATCACCGCCGCGATGTCGTCGGTATCGCCGTGGTGGTACATGCGCTGGGCGCGGTTCATCTCGCCGCCGCAGGAGCGGCAGTTCCAGGCGAGGATATCCCAGCCGAGCGCCGCAAACTGGCGGGCCATGCCCTTGATGTAATGCCGTTGGGCGTTCCCTTCCAGGCCGTGCGTCAGGATGATGAGCCGGCGCGCCGATCGGTCTATCCAGTCCAGATCCAGAAAGTCGCCGTCGGGCAAATCGATGCGCTCGCGCTCGTAGGGCGCCTCTATCCGGCGGGTGAGCGCCGGCAGGATGGTCTGCAAATGGCCGTTGAATTGGTAGAAGGGAGGGCGGCGATAGGTGGAGGATGCGATGAGAGCCATGACGGTTGTTTTTTGGTCGTTGGTCTTTGGTTTTCGGCGCCCTGATGTTGAAAGAGCAAAGGTTTAGTAACCGGTGCTTTGGTCACGTTCTGATCAAATGGTTTCCGGAAGGTGGCGGCATTCGTTCCTGCCTTTCGTTATTGCGTCACCTGGTTTCGCTTTCCGCTTTGGTTTCGTAGTATTCTTTGGAGGCGCGTTCGGGGGATATCCCTGCTATCCGGTCGCCTTCGGCGACGATGTAATAATGGATATTGGGACCGAATTCCAGGGTGGCGCCCCAGATGCCGTCGCCCGCCATCTGGTCGTTATGGCCGCTATCGTCGAACATTTCGATGCGCTGGAACGATTGGTAAGGTTCGTAGCGGTAGAAGAGCCAGGCCCGGTCAGCGCCTTCGATGCGGGCGTTAAACCCGATGATGTCTCCGTAGTCGATATGCGCTATTTCGGTGATGGCCGGCGGCGGCAGTTCCAGGAGCGGATGGGCGAGCAGGTATTCCGCCCGCTTATCCATCAGTTCGGTGAGGCCGATGATGCTCGAGCGGTCGGCTTTCGCGGTTTGGTGGAGGTTTTGGCGAAACGCTTCGTAAGTGTACAATTTATTGGAATCGCTCTTCACCAGCGGATCGATCATGGCCTGCACTTCCAGGGCGCGCTTCAGGAAGAGGCTGTCGGTGAAGTTCTCCTCCACGATGGTTTTGATGTGGGCCACGTAGATCTTGCGGTAGAGGTCGTTGCGCAGCAATTCCACGATGAGCGGCCGTTTCGGGTTTTTCTGTTTGTAGTGGATAAAGGGGCTCATCGTCTGCATCTCCTCGTTGGAGAGCGTCTTGTCGAGGCCGGTGTACCGGAAGCCGCCCAGCGACAGGTTCATATCCCAGATGAGGGGGTGGAAAACGTTGAAGGTGTCCCGATAGAGATAGTAATTGTGGCAAAGGCGCCCGATGTAGCTGTCGAGGTTGACCATGACGTTGTCGAAGGCGAGCATCCACAGGGTCTGGTCGATGTCCAGCACTTCTTCCAGTCGCTCCGGCTCGTGGTTGAGGATGCGCGCCAGTTCGATGAGTTCCGACCAGCCGTCATCGGTTTCTTTTTCGTAAAGCCCCTTGTAGCAGTCTTTGTCGTCGCCCAAATACATCAGGGAAGCTTTATCCCCTTCGGGGCAGTCGTCGGGCGCTTCGTGGCTCCAATCGGGATCGCATTTGAACATAATGCCGTCGTTGTACCCGAAGTACTCGTCGAGGAATTCATTGTCGATGTCCTCGGTGGCGTTGTACAACCCCAGGTAGCGGTCATTCACCCACAGTTGAGCGTAGTTGGCCCGGGGCGCGGGCATGTACTTGCGGGCGATCTCATAGGAGAGCACTTCGCGCAGGAAGCTGGGATCGCGAAAGACGTTGGAGAGTTTCAGCTTTTCATAGCCGCCGGGCATGGCCTGGTCGTCGTGGATATGGTCGGTTTTGATGTTGAACGGCAACTTCGAGGAGCCGGACTTGCGAACGTTGAAGTAGCTGCTGTTGCCTTTGTAACGGATGCCGCAGTCGGGATACCGGACGCCGTTGACGACCACATCGCCGGTCACCCGTTCATCGTCGCCCTGCTGTTTGAGCGAATCGAGGATATGTTCCCAGTTGTCGGATTCGAAATAAACGCGCACCTGCAGGATGGTATCGATATCAAAGATCGTCTGAGCGGCGGCCGGTCCGGTACAGCAACCGAAAAGCACCAGTAAAGGGAGGATTTTTCTGCGTATCATGGTCTTGAATTAATCGCTTGTACGGAGCTTGCTCCAGCCAAGCTCGAAACCACAACACCTAAGCCGCGAACGACTTAGGTGCTGTGCTATGGTGATGTCTGGCCCCGGCCGGCCGTCGCTCGACGGCTTTATTGATTCAGCTCTTCCAGGCTGATCCGGTGCCGTTCGTACATATACCGCTGCGGATCGTAGCTGACCAGTTTGGCGTTTTCTGCATAGATGTAGAATTCGATAGCGCGGGACCCGGCGCCGGGCAGGATCTCCACTCCGTAGACGCCGTCGTCGGCCTCCCCGTCGTGATGGACGCCGTCGTCGTACATGGTAACGTCCCGAAAGTCTTCGTCGTCCTGATAACGATAGAACAGGCGCACCCGCTTCGTGTAGTTGTCCACTTTAACGGAGATCTTGAAGCTTTCCACCAGCTCGCTCGACAGGCGTTGGCGACGGGCTACTTCCAGATCAGTGATCTCGGGCGGGATCACCGAGAGGTCGGGATGTTTTTTCAGGTACTGGTAGCGCGCTTCCGTGAAGGTGATGATCCCGGGGATGCGGCTGCGCTTCCCGGTGACGTTTTCCAGGCTTCCTTCAAACTCCTCGACGGAGTAGAACGAATTTTTGTCCTCTGCGAAAGCTTCCTCGATGTTGGCCTGCAATTCCCGGGCCTGTTCCGCGACCTTGTCGTTTTTAAAATAATCGTAAACAATGCGCCGCAGGTGCGACAGATAGAGTTTTCGGTGGTGCTCGTCTTCCAGCAATTGGCTGATCAGCGGTTTGTACGGATTATCGATATGGAGCAGCGGATCGAGCTCCTCCAGTTGTTTCATCTTCAGGTCGGAGCCTACACCCGTATTTTTATAGCTGCCGAAAGCCAGGTTGAGGTCGTAGATGATCGGATTGAACTGCCCGTTTTCGTCCTTGTAGAGGTAAAAATTATTGCTGTACTGGCCCAGGTAGCTGCTCAGGTTGACCAGCGCGTTGTTAAAAGCCAGCATCCAGAGCGTACGGTCTACGTTGAGGACCTCGTCGATGCGGTCGGGCTCCTTTTCGAGCACGCGCGTCAGCTCGATCAGATCGTCCCAGCCGGTTTCGGAAAGCAGTTCGAAGTTGTGCAGGTAACACTTGGCGTTCTCTTCGTACTGAAGAGAACCGAAAACGCCTTTTTTGCACCCTTCCGGCGTTTTCACGTCGAGGCGGGGAGCACAGCGCACAAAGGTGCCGTCGCTGGAGCCGAAGTTGTCTTCCAGGAATTTCTGTTCGATGACTTCCACGCTGACGAAAAGGCCGTAGTAGTCGTCATTGATGTAGACGCGGGCGTAGTTGGCGCGGGGCGCCGGCATGTACTGACGCGCGATCTCGTAGCCCAGCACTTCGCGCACCATGCTCGGGTCGCGCAGGGCGCTCGACAGCTTCATCGACCGGTTGCCCAGGTAATCCTGGTTCTGTTTGATGAAGTTGAGTTTCAGGTAGAGGCCGTTGCGGGGAGAACCCGGCTGGAAGGATCGGCTGCCGATGTAGCGCACTCCCACGTCCTGCAGGTCCACCTCGTTGAGGGTGACGTTGCCGAGCAGCAGTTCGTCGCCGTTGAAGCGAAGCGAATCGAGCAGGTAGCGCCAGTCTTCCTGCTCGAAGGTAATGCGGATCTCCTGAATGGTGTTGGTTTCGTAAAAGCCCGTCTGTTGCTCATCCTGCGCTATCAAGCTAAAGGAAAAGAGGGAAAGACAAAAAGAGAGTATACCTATTCTTTTCATGTGATCGGGTATGCTTGACGAATTTTTTGTTTCGCAATATTAAAAAATAAATTCAGAAAGCACCTTGCCCCTTACCTACTTTAAACCGCTAACTTCGTGTGTGGTCGGTTGGCCGCCTCAACGGTCAGCCGAACAGCTGCATGAGGTGCAACACCAGATTGGCCGTCATCAGGAGGATCAGAAGCGCGGCCGCGATGCCCAGCCACCATTTGTTGCGAGCGCGGAAAGCTTCCGCCCGCGCTTTGGCTTCGGGATCTTGGGTGCGCAGGTAGCCGAAGGAAAACAGCAGCAGGTACACCCCCAGCACCAAAAATAACAATTCGAAAAGCAATCCCAGGTATTCCATGATCCTGATGTTTTAGGGCCGAACAAGCGCTCAGCCGGCGTCCGCCTCTTCGAAATAGCCCGTTTTCACGTTTTTCCGCACCCGGTCCCAGGGAAAGTAACGACCGTTCATCACCACGTAGATCCCCGGGCTCAGCACCTGCACGAAAGCCAAAGCGCTGCCCAAATTAAAAAAACCATCGGAAGAAGTACCGAAAGCATAAGGGATCATCGCGCCGGTAAGCACCACGGTCTTAGCTTCGTCGATGCCGGCCGCAGCCAGGTAATGGGCAGTTTCTACCATGCGGTCGGTGCCGTGGGTGACGATGATGTAGTGGCGGCGAGACCGGCGGCAGTTGTGGGCGATAATTTCGCGATCGGCCTCGGTCATTTCCAGGCTATCGACCATCATCAGGGTCTTGACGTCGATGTCGAGGGTGCAACGCCCGCGGTCGAACATCTTCGGCAGGTGGGTGTCCCGAAAATACAACTCGCCGTGGATATAATCGTATTCTTTATCGAATGTGCCTCCGGTCACGAAAACCTGAATCATGGGCCGAGTGAATTATTCCTGTGTAAAAAAAATAGGCGCACGAGCGGCGCCGGCATCCCGTTCTCCGGCTGTCCGGGATAAAGGTAATACTCTGAATTTGTTTAAAGGTATAACTTTGGAGCCCGGATGGACTTTTTCGTAAAACCGGCAAATACCCGTTGGGTAAAACGGTGAAGCCACCCTGTATCGAGCAGGACGGCTTCGATAGTATATCGGAAAACAACAATGTCTGACAATGCCGATCAGCGGCTCCTAGCAGACCTTATCGGCGCAATAGGAGCTGGCGAAAGCATCGGGTTTGGCTTTGAAGACGAAGCCCATCCCGAGGATGTAGCCCATCGCCTCCTTCAGCGCGGTGTTCGACTGGAAGTGCGGATCGGTATTGATATCCGCGTGTACTTCCAGCGCCACGTCGTACTTGTCCAACAGATCGCACAGCTGGTAAGCCACTTCCACCGACATGGCTACCTCGCTGATCATGCGTTCGCGCAAGGTCATGCGCCGGTGTTCTCTGCGATTGTGGATGTACATGAAGCCCCCCTTTTTTTCGCGCAGGAATACGATTACCGTCGCGTATTCGACGACGCCACCCCGCACCTGTGAATCGGAGCCGATGCAGACCTTGAGCTTATGCCCCTTCTCCATTTCCTGGATCAGGGCCTGCTCTACTGCATCTTTGATCGGAAGGTCAATTTTCTGACCATTTAATCGACGCCACTTCATGGTTTGAGCGTTTTGCCTAAATTTAAAAAAACCTGCTCCAAAGGAAACAATTTTATAAAAATTTAAGCCAGAATTAATTTTTGATTAACAAAATGCTAAACAGTTATTCCTTTAGAGATGGTTCCCTTTTGCCAAATTTTTTTGTCTTTCGGATCGATCCCGCCCGGGCAGGTATTTTACAAGTGAAATAACAAACCATGCCGGCCCAGGGTTGTTACACTGAGCGGTGCGACAAAAGATCAATATCGTCTGGCTAAAGCGCGACCTGCGCTTGCGCGATCACGCGCCCTTGCGAGCAGCGGCGTCGGAACCGTTACCGGCGCTGCTGCTCTACCTTTTCGAACCCAGCCTCATGCGGCACGAAGACAGCGACCTGCGCCACTGGCGCTTCGTCTGGCAGTCGCTCGCCGATATGAGCCGGTCGCTGCGGGAATGCGGTCATCACCTCCTGATCGCCCACCGGGAAGCGTCGGAAGCCTTCGAGCTCCTGGATCGGCAGTTTCACATTCATCGAGTGTTCAGCTACCAGGAAATCGGCGTTCGCCTCACCTACGACCGCGATCTGCAACTGGCGGATTTTTTTCGCCAACGCGATATCTGCTGGCGGGAGTTTCCCTTCTCAGGTATCTCGCGGGGCCGCAGCCACCGCGAGGGCTGGAAAGAAGAGTGGCGCCGCCGGATGGAGGCGGAGCCGGATCGCGTCGACTTTCACCGGTTGCGCACCCTCGCGCTTCCCTCCCACGCGGAATGGCGCCGCCGACTGGCAGGCGCTCCGCTGCCGGCCACTCTGCAGGAAGCGCCGCCGCAAATACAGCCGGGGGGCGAACATCGCGCCTGGCAGTACCTGCGGAGCTTTTTCTCCGAGCGGATCGACGGCTATTCGCGCCTCATCTCCAAGCCGCTGGCCGCCCGGCGCAGTTGCAGCCGCCTCTCCCCCTACCTGGCCTGGGGCAATTTGTCACTGCGCCAGGTGTACCAGTACGCCCAGGCCCACCAGTCTGCTGTTCGCCAACCCCGCGATTTTCTCAACTTTACCGCCCGCCTGCGCTGGCGCGATCACTTCATCCAGAAGTTCGAGAGCGAGTGCCGGATGGAATTCGAAAATATCAATCCGGCTTTCGACGGCTTGCGCGACGCCTTCGACGAAGCCAAGTTCCGGGCCTGGACGGAGGGGCAGACCGGCATCCCTCTCGTCGACGCCTGTATGCGCTGTGTTAAGGCTACCGGCTACCTCAACTTCCGCATGCGGGCGATGATCGTCTCTTTCTGGACGCATACCCTATGGCAGCCCTGGCAGCCGGCCGCGCGCTATCTCGCCGGTATGTGGCTCGACTACGAGCCCGGCATCCACTATCCGCAAATGCAGATGCAGGCCGGCGTTACCGGCATCAATACTATCCGCATTTACAACCCGGTGTTCAATTCGCACAAGCACGACCCGTACGGCGACTTTATCCGGAAATGGACGCCCGAACTGAACCGCCTGCCTGACCATCTGCTGCACGCGCCCTGGGAAATCCCGCCCCTGGAACGACAATTCCTGGGCTTCCGGCTGGGAATCGACTACCCGGCGCCCATGGTCGACCTGAAAACGGCGGCCCGCTACGCTACCGATCAGCTCTACGCCGTCAAAAAGGGAGATTCGGCCCGAAGAGCGGGCGAGCGGATCAAGGCCAAACACGTCAATCCGGGGGAAAAGCGACAGGAATAGGGGTATTTCCTTTTTGTTGAAAACTATTCGGTAATGGAAAAAACTTACCTGTGCGTTTACGGAACGTTGATGCGAGGCATCCATTCGTCAAAAACGAAACTGCTCGGGCGCTATGGCCGCTTTGCCGGTGAAACGGAGATTCCCGGACGCTTGTACGACCTGGGCAGCTATCCCGGCCTGGTCTATGACCCGGAGGCCGAAAAGCAGGTGCGCGGGCACGTTTTCGAACTGACGGAGCCCGAACGCGTCCTGCCCATCCTCGACGAATACGAAGGCGTCGACCCGAAACGGCCGGAAGCCGGGCCTTACCTCCGGATACGGGTCGACCTGCCGGTAGCGGGAGAAGGGCGGCCTTGCTGGCTGTATCCTTACATTTGGCCCACCGATGGGTTTGCACGGATCGAATCGGGGGACTATCTTGCGTATTTGCCGACCCGGCCCGAACATTTGAAATTTATCCGATCCGCCTGATGAAATACTGCTTCCCCTTCGCCGCCGTCCTATTGCTGCTGGCCGGCTGTTCGCCCCGCGCCGGCGGGCCGCCCCCCGCCAATCACCTCGCCGGCGAAAGCAGCCCATACCTGCTGCAGCACGCGCGCAATCCCGTCGACTGGCGGCCCTGGGGACCGGAGGCCCTGGACAAAGCCGCGCAGGAGCAAAAACTGCTGGTGATCAGCATCGGCTACGCCGCCTGCCATTGGTGCCACGTCATGGAACACGAATCGTTCGAAGATACGACCGTGGCGCGCGTGATGAACGAAAACTTCGTCAGCATCAAAGTAGATCGCGAAGAGCGCCCCGACATCGACGATATCTATATGACGGCCTGCCAGCTGGTTTCACAGCGCGGCTGTGGCTGGCCGCTCAACGTCTTCGCCCTGCCGGACGGGCAGCCGGTATGGGCGGGCGCCTACTTTCCGCGCCGGCAATGGCTGGAGACACTGGCGTATTTTGCGAAGATCTGGCGCGAAGAACCGGAAAAATTGCGCACCTACGCCCGCCAGGTGACCCGGGGCGTGCAGCAGAGCGACGCCATCGGCCCGCCGCCGGAGGAAATCGCTTTTGAAGGCGCTGCCCTGGAATCACCGGTCAATGGGCTGCTGGAAGAAATGGACTTTCAATACGGCGGCCGCAAAGGCGCGCCCAAATTCCCCATGCCCAATATCTTCGAGTTCCTGCTGCGCTACCACCATCAGACCGGCGAGGAAAAAGCCCTGGAAGCAATCCGCGTAACCCTCGACCGCATGGCCGCCGGCGGCATTTACGATCAACTGGGCGGCGGCTTCGCCCGCTACGCCACGGACAAATACTGGCTGGCGCCCCACTTCGAAAAGATGTTGTACGACAATGCACAGTTGGTCAGCCTCTACGCCAAAGCTTATCAGGCGACCGACGATACCGCCTACCGCCGGATCGTGGAGGAAACGCTGGCTTTCGTCGCACGCGAGCTGACCGGGCCGGACGGCAATTTCTACGCCTCTCTCGACGCCGACAGCGAAGGAGAGGAAGGGCGTTTTTATACCTGGGAAAAGGAGGAGATCGATTCCATCCTGGGCGATCCCGATTGGAGTGAACTTTTCTGCCAAACCTACGGCGTCACCCGGAAAGGCAATTGGGAAGGCCGCAATATCCTGCACCGCCCGGACGGACTTCGGGCGCCGGCGGATAGCGGCCGGCTGGCGCAGGCCCGCCAACGCCTGTTCACCGCCCGCAGTCAGCGCGAACGCCCGGGCCTCGACAACAAAAGCCTTACCGCCTGGAATGCGCTCATGCTGCAGGGATACGCCGACGCTTTCCGGGCTACCGGAACAGCGGCCTACCGCACCGCTGCTCTGGCCAACGGGCGCTTCCTGCGCAACCACATGCTCGAAGGGGACTACCGACTGTGGCGCAACTACCTCGACGGGAAAACCGCCGTCAACGGCTTTCTGGACGATTACGCACAAACGATACTGGCGTTCATCCGCCTTTACGAGATCACTTTCGACGAAAGCTGGCTCAACGACGCCCGCGGCCTGGCCGATTATACCCTGTCGCATTTTGCCGACACCGCCACCAGCCTGTTTTTCTACACTTCCGAACTCGACCCCGCACTGGTATCGCGCCCCCGGCCGACCGAAGACAACGTCATCCCGTCGGCCAATTCCACCCTGGCGCGGGGCCTCTTTTATCTGGGCGCCTACTTTTACGAAGCGCGCTACACGGAACGCGCGCGTGCAATGGCTCGCGATATGGCCGCGGCGCTATCCGACAACCTGAGCCCCGACTACTACACCAATTGGCACCAGCTGTGGCTCGACCTGTGCCGCCCGCCCTTTGAAGTGGCGATCGTCGGGCCGCAGGCCGGGGCGGTGCGCGATCAGCTCGCCCGGCATTACCTGCCCGATGTGCTGCTGCTGGGCGGGCCCCGGGAAGGCGACCTGCAACTCCTGCAGAACAAACTGCAGGAAGGAGAAACCTTCATCTACGTCTGCCGGAACAAAGTTTGCCGTTTGCCGGTACGAGAAGTCGATCAGGCGCTCCGGCAAATCGGTCAAAGAACATTGGGCGATACTGCCGGTCCGAAATAGCAATGCAGCCGCTATTATTATCTTATTCATAAACCGGCTGCACGCTCCCGCACATTCTACCCTTTATACTTAAGCCCAGTGTTAATTCTCCTCTCCGCCGCCTTTTTTTACAAAAAAAATGGTGCTTATTGATATAAGATTTTTATATTTATGATCTGAAATGTTTTGACATCTCTCCCCTGAGAAAACTCCAGAAAAATCACATAACGTTACATTACACCACCGTCCCGGGGACGGACAGATAGCTTTTTTCCAAAAACCGACAGCCAATGAGTATTCAAAGGGGACGTTTAGCGCGCCTGTGGTGCGCGTGCGGCGCTATTATATTGAGCGTCGTCAGCGGCGCTTACGGCCAGGACCCATCCTTTTCACAGTTTTACGCCAACCGGATTTATCTCAATCCTGCATTTACCGGCATCGAACCCGGCGTAGCAGTTACGGGGGTCACCCGCATGCAGTGGCTACGGGTCGATAAAGGATTTCAGACTTACGGGCTGACCGCCGAGATGCAGTTGCCGGTGGCGCGCGTAGGCCTCGGGCTCCACCTGCTGCGCAACACCGAAGGGCTCGGCAACCTCACCACCCACCGGGCGGGCGTCACTTTCGCCTACACCATCCCGGGACGCAACAACAACTTTCATTTTGGTCTGGAAGGGCGTATGGTCCAGAAGAACCTGGACTGGGAAGAGCTCGTTTTTTCGGACCAGCTCGACCCGGTCTACGGGGATATTTACCCCTCGGCGATCACTCCGGTGCTCGATCAGGTCTTTTTCGGAGATCTCGACTTTGGGGTGGTTTGGCGCAACCAGAGCGATCTGCGTATCGGCGGGCGCAATTTCCGGGATGTGCGCAGCCATTTCGGCGTCAGCGTACATCACCTTCCCTATATTTTCAGCCGCTCGGCGCAAGGCAACGATTCTTTTCTGAGCCTCGACGGCCGGGTAGCGCCCCGGACGACTTTCCACGGCGGGATGATCATTCCCATCCGGCAGCAGGGCGGCAGCGAAGTGGCGCTTTCGCCCAATATCAAGCTCGACATGCAGGGGTATCAATGGCTCAGCTTTCAGGAAAATATCGTGGTGGGAACAGTGGGCATGTTCGGTCTGGTCGATAATTTTTACCTGGGTATGTTGTACCAGAACCGCACCTACGCTCCCAACCACGTCCATACCGACGCCCTCATTTTCACGATCGGCGGCTATGTCGATCCCACGGGAAAAAACCAGGGCGCGACGCCACCGCTATTCTTCGGGCTGAGCGTCGACCTCAACCTGTCGGGGCTGGGGCCCGCGGCCGGCAGCGTCTTCGAAGCCACGTTTCGCTACCGCTTCCTGAGCGATGCCGGGATCGGAGGCCTGCGCACCCGCGGCAGCCGTTCGAAAAACCGCTTTCTGGATTGTAAAAAATTCTTTTAACCTATAAAACTGGTCCCTTTGTCTTCCCCCGCAAAGCGCCAATTACTGAACCTCCGTTACCCAAAATCAACGTGCACAAAAAAAATTGTGATCCTATGCACCTGAGAAACGGAAATATCCTGATCCTGCTGGCCCTGGGATGGCTCGCCCCCCAGCTGGCGGCGGCGCAATGTGGTTTTACCATCTCCAACCCTTCGCCTTGCACCGGCGAATCGGTCACCGTCTCCGTGGACGCACCAGACGGCGGCGTCGATTATACGTGGGACCTGGACGCCGACGGGGCGACCGATCTGTCGGGTTCTTCCTTCGATTATACTTTTCCCGACGTTAGCCAGGAAACCGAGTTTCCCATCACCCTCTACGTCGACGGCGATTCGTGCAGCACGCAGCTGGCTACGGTTTTCCCCACGCCCGACGCCTCCATCGGCGTACCGCCGGGCATCGTATTGCTCAACGGCAACGAGATCAAGGCCTGTAACGGCTCCGCCAGCTTCGAGCTGGAAATATTCAACGCCTCCGGCACCATGGCCAGCAACGCCGGCTATACCATCAACTGGGGCGACGGGTCGCCTCCCGAAACGTACGACAACACCACATTTTCCAACACCAGCACCATCAGCCACCAGTACAATGGATTAGGATATTTCACCCTGTTCGTGACGGCCACCGGCCTGAACGGCTGTGTCTATACCGAAAATTATACCTTTTACAACGGCGGGAACCCGTCGGTGGGCCTCGTAATCCCCGGCAATACCGTGGGCTTGTGCGCACCGGCAATACTGGATTTTCCAATCACTAATACGGAAGGCAACCCGCCGGGCACGGAATACCGTGTTTTTGTCAACGGGGAGGAGGTCGCCTACTACACACAAGACAGTCTGCCGGATGTGTTCACCTACACCTTTTTGGAAAGTTCGTGCGGCGCCACGACGAGCACCGGCAACTATGAGAATGCATTCGATATCCGCATGGTGGCCTCCAATCCCTGTAATTCCAGCACCGCGACCATCGAGCCCATCGAGGTGAGCGAACCGCCCGAGCCTTTCTTCGAAGTGACGCCCCCGGCTTTCAGCTGCGAAGGCGCTACCTTCACCTTCAGCAACGCCACTGAGGGCATCACCGAAGTGATCGCCGGCAACCCCTCCGAGTGCATCGAAGTGCTGAATCCGAACTGGACCATCACCGGGCTGGCCGGCGAAGACTGGGTAGTAGTGGACGGCAACCTTTTCGGGGGCGACGAGGTGACTATCGAATTCCTGGAACCGGGCGCCTACACCATCGAGATGACCGTGATCAGCTTCGCCTGCGGGCCGTTCACGTTCAGCCAGACCATCAACATCTACGAGCCGCCGGCCATCGACGGCGATATGCCCATCAGCCTGACGCCCGCAGGAGGCGGCGACGGCTGCGCACCGCTCGACTTTACCCTGAGCGGCGCGGTCGCCGGGGCCGACCTGACGCTCGACTGGCAGATCAACCCGCCCGACGGGTGGGCGTGGCTGGACAGCACCGCCGCGCCGACGGTCCGCTTCCTGGAAGGCGGCGAATATAGCATCGCACTGACGGCCACCAACCCCTGTGCAGCCGTCAGCTGGGATACCGTATTCACCGTACCCGGGCCGCCGGGCCTGCAACTGGCGCCCCTTCCCGATTTTTGTGAATCGGCCACCCTGAACTTCGACAGCACCCAACTGACGGTGACGAATAACGGATCGCCGGTAACCCAATACAACTGGTCTTTTCCTGGCGCTTCGACCGAAAGCGACACCAGCGCTTTTCCGCAGCAAATCGATTACGACGCGCCCGGAACGTATACCGTTACGCTGACGGCAGCCAACGCTTGCGGAGAACAAACGGTTCAGGACAGCTTCACCGTACAGACGGCCGCAACGCTCGACCTGCCGCCGGCCGCTGCTTTTTGCGAACTCGACGAGGCCATCACGCTGCAGGCCAGTCCGTCCGGCGGCAGCTGGCTGGGGCCGGGCGTGGAAAATGCCGATCAATTCTCTCCTGCCCTCGCCGGGCCGGGCGCCCATACCCTGACTTACAGCTATGGCGTGGGCGTCTGTTTCGTGGAAGGCTCGGTCACTTTTACGGTGGCGCCCGCGCCCACCGTAGCCGCCGCGCCGGTAGACCCGCTATGCAGCAACGCTCCTCCCCTGCCGCTCAGCGCGCAGCCCGGCGGCGGCCAATGGATGGGCGAAGGCCTCGATGGCAATTCTTTTGCGCCCGCCCAGGCCGGAGCGGGCGCTTTCACGCTGACCTACACCTACGTCGACCCCGACAACGGGTGCGCGGCGAGTGACGATATAGAAGTGACCGTGCTGCCGGCGCCGGAGCTTGCGGCTTCCGATACCTCCTATTGCAATACGCCGGGGGCCGTACTCCTGCCGGTGGCTGATCCTCCGGGCGGCCAATGGTCGGGCCCGGGCGTCGATGCGGCGAACGCCACTTTCGAGCCCTTCGCTGCGGGCGGCGCCGGCAGCTACGAGCTGACTTACGCCCTGACCGCAGCAAACGGCTGCTCGGCAAGCACCACCGTACAGGTAGGGGTGATCGATCCGGCCAGTGTCGAGGCCGGCCCCGACCTGACCCTTTGCTATACCGATCCGGTGCTGGACCTGAACGCAGCCGCCAATCCTCCCGGCGGCAGCTGGCTGCTCGACGGCGAGCCCCTGACGGCCCCGCAGATCGAACCGGCGGCTTTGGGCGGCGGCAACTATCAGTTGTCGTATCAGGTAGGCAGCGGCAACTGCGCCGTGGAAGACGCCCTGGCCCTGGAGATCATCGAGCTGGCCGTAGTAGCCGGTCCCGACGAAGAATATTGCATTGACGAAGGGATCATCGAACTAACCGGAGCAGCGCCGGCCGACGGCCAGTGGACAGGCAGCGGGATAAGCGGCGACGGCTTCGACCCCGAGGCCGCCGGCGCCGGCGTCCACGAGCTGCGGTATACCATCACCGATCCGGCAACCGGCTGTCAGCAGGCCGACCAGCGCCTGATCGAAGTGCACCCCCTGCCCGTTCCCGAATTCGCAACGCCCCAGGTCGGTTGCATC
Source organism: uncultured Saprospiraceae bacterium (assembly GCA_964419545.1). Lineage (GTDB taxonomy): Bacteria > Bacteroidota > Bacteroidia > Chitinophagales > Saprospiraceae > CAYQQU01. Next base: position 23,341 of record CAYQQU010000055.1, read on the forward strand.
GGCGAGGTGATCGCTTTTGACAACCAAAGCACCGGCGCTGTGGCCTACGACTGGGATTTCGGCGACGGCAACGTCAGCGTGGCCGAAGACGCCGAACACCAGTATGCCGCTGCCGGCGATTTTGAAGTGACCCTCAGCGCCCGCAGCGCCGCCGGTTGCACCGCCGCCACAACTCGTCCTTTACTGATCGCGCCGCCGCCGGCCGCCGCTTTTACGCCGGATACCGACCAGGCGTGCGGCGAATTGAACCTGACCCTGACCAATGAGAGCAGCGGGTACGATCCGGCTTTCAACTGGAGCTTCGGCAACGGGCAGACCGCCACCGGCGCCCAGCCGCCCGGATCCATTTACTACCCCGCCGGCTACAATGATACGATCTACGTGATCCGCCTCGAAGTCAATGACTTGTGCGGCACGGATATATACCGCGATACCGTAGAGGTGCGCGCCTTTCCGCTCGTCGACTTCGGCTTCACGGTAGATACCGGATGTGCGCCGCTGAACGTCACCTTCTCCAACCGGTCGAGCGGTAGTCCCGAAAGCTGGTTCTGGGATTTCGGCAACGGGCAAACCGCCACCGATTCCCTGCCGCCTCCCCAATTATTCGATGCAGACACCGCAGCGGTGACCTATCCCATCACCCTCATCGCCGCCAATGCCTGCGGCGCCGATACCGTGGTGCGCCCGCTGACGGTGGAGCCCGAGATCGTGCAAGCATTTACCAATTTGAGCAATACCCAGGGTTGCGCGCCCTTCACGGTGACCGCAACCAGTTTTTCGACGCCCGGTACGATGGTGAGTTGGCGCTTCAGTGACGGCAATACTATGAACGGACCGCAGGTGACCCATACCTTTGGCGAGGCGGGCGCCTATGAGATCACCCAACACATCGCCAACAGCTGTGCAGAAGACAGCATTACCGTCAGTGTGGAAGTGCTCCCGGCGCCCGAAATTTCCTTTTCTGTCAGCCCTAACCGATGTACCGGGCAGGAAATTCAGTTTACCAATACTTCCGGCGAACTCGCCGGCAACCATTGGTCGTTCGGGCAAGGAGACACTTCTGCGCTGACCAACCCCGTATTCCTCTTCCCGGATACGGGCGCCTACACCGTAACGCTCACCGGCTTTGCGCCGGGTACCGGCTGCCCGGCTTCGGCCAGCCGCCTCATTACCATCGATCCCGCTCCCCGGCCGGTGCTCACCTTCGACCGCACCGAAGGATGCACCCCCTTACAGGTGGTTTTCGGGAACGAATCGATAGGCGGCGACTACTACCAGTGGACGTTCGGCGACGGGAACGGGTCGGTGGAAGCCAATCCGACCCACGTCTACCAGGCTCCCGGTCATTATCCGGTCACGCTGCGCGTACAGGATACGCGCGGTTGTTTTTCCGATACCACCTACAACGATATTTTTGCTTTTCCCGTCCCGGAAGCCGCTTTCAGGCCGGAACCCTCCACGGCCTGCGGCTTACCGGCGGCGGTTACCTTCTACAACGAATCGACGGGCGCGGAAGGCTATTACTGGGACCTGGGCGACGGCCTGACCAGCAACAGCCAAGAACCGCTGCAGACCTATCAGACGGCCGGCGAGCGCACCGCCCGCCTGGTGGCCGTCAATACCTACGGTTGCCGCGACAGCACCACGCGCACCTTCCGCCTGGTGGACCAACCGGTTGCGGAATTCGACCTCGACAGCCTGAACGGCTGCACGCCGCTGCGCGTGCAATTCCATAACTATTCGGCGGGCGATCAGTTCTACTGGGATTTCGGCGACGGGAACACAGCGGAAGGACCGGCGCCGGCGCACGATTATACCGAGCCGGGGCGCTACGACGTGCGGCTGGTGGCGGCTTTCGCCGACCAGTGCTTTGACACCCTGACGCTGCCCGGACTGGTGGAAGCCTGGCCCAGCCCGCACGCCAACTTTTCTTGGGAAGAAGAAGACCCGAACCGCCCCACCGGAACCTTACAGTTTATCAACCTCTCGGAAAATGCCGACCGCTTTTCCTGGTCGTTCGGCGACGGCGCAACCTCTGAAGCCTTTGCGCCCCGGCATCGCTACCAGGAAAACGGCCTGTGGCAACTGCGCCTGGTGGCCGCCAACGAATACGGCTGCGTCGACGATACGGTGGGCCAGATCGAGCCCGGGTTTATCCGGGGCCTCTTCGTGCCCAGCGCCTTTGCGCCCGACTTCGGCGCCGGAGAAGTGCAGTACTTCGCCCCGGAAGGTATCGGCTTAAAAGAATATCACCTGCAGATCTTTTCTACCTACGGCCAGCTGTTGTGGGAGACTACCGAACTGCGGGACGGCCGGCCCATCCGGGGCTGGGACGGCACCCATAACGGCAATGCCCTGCCGCAGGATGTGTACGTCTGGAAGATACGAGCTGTTTTCGAAGACGGCGCCGAATGGCCGGGTGAGCCGGGAAAGGACGGGACGCCGCGGCGGATGGGGTCGGTGACGCTTTTGAGATGAGTTTGGGTGTGGGTGTGGGTGTGGGTGTGGGTGTGTAGGGGGGTGCTTTTTGCTGAAAGGGATGGGCGTATCCTCAGATACGGTGAGTATCGACCAAGGAACAAATGCAATAATGGCGGGCAGTTTGGCTTTGCAATAGATGAACCCATGGATAATCCGGGTTAAGGAAATAACTTCGTTTCCGCGCATTGCGGGGGTGAGGAATAAGAGCCCGCTATTTACATACCTTTGACTTGCACCGGAGGGGAGCGCGCTCCCTTCCGGTTTTTTGTTTTTGCCCGGGTTAACCCGGATTATTCTGGGGTTCTTCCTCATGACAGGTGTCCGGCTTGCATTCGTGAAGGCGGGCGACACGCCTGATGACAGTCAGGTATCCCCAGGTACGGTGCGTATCGACTAAGGAGCAAACGCAAAAATGGCGGCCGGCAATAGATTAATAATCCGGTTGAGGGGCGCTTTTCCCTTCTGCTTCAGCTAAAATAACCGACAATTGAAAAGCTCATTTAAACCAATACCCCTAAATTAGGGGCATGGACTTTCAAGACAAAACAGTGCTCATCACGGGAGGCGCCCGGGGGATCGGGCGGGCGACGGCCGTTGCTTTTGCGGAGCGCGGCGCCAAGGTGGCCATCAATTTCCGGCAAGACAGCGCCGCCGCCGGTGAGACCATCGAGCAGTTAGCAGGAGACGGCCACTTCGCCATCAAAGCGGATATCAGCCAACCGGGAGCGGTAGAGCGCATGCTTGCAGCCGTAGTCGGTGAATTTGAGCGGCTGGATATTCTGGTGAATAACGCCGGGATCTACCGGGATCACCTGATAGCGGAATGCAACTACGAGGAGTGGCAGCAGGCCTGGACAGCTATCCTCGGCGCAAACCTGGTAGGGGCAGCCAACGCCTGCTACTGCGCCGCCCAGTACATGATGGAACAAGGCGGAGGGCGGATCGTCAACGTCTCTTCCCGGGGCGCTTTCCGGGGAGAACCGACCGCCCCGGCCTACGGCGCCAGCAAAGCCGGCATGAACGCCATGAGCCAATCGCTGGCCGTGGCTTTAGCGCCGCACAACATCTTCGTCGGCGTCGTGGCGCCGGGGTTTGTCAATACCGAACGGATACAGCGCAAGATGGAGGGCGATGCCGGCGAACAGTTGCAACGGCAAAGCCCGCTGAACCGCATCGCCGAACCGCACGAAGTCGCCCACGCCATCCTCTTCCTGGCGTCGGAAGAAGCGGCCTTTACCACCGGCGCCATCCTGGACGTCAACGGGGCTTCTTACCTTCGTTCTTAACCCGGAGTTTTCATGGGTTCTTCGTCATGACGGTTGCCAGGCTTGCGTTCGCAAAGGATGGCGACACGCCTGCTGCAGGCAAGTATCCCCAGATACGTTGCGTATCGGCAGAATGGCGGCCAGGTTGGCTTCGCAATAGATTAATCCATTAATAATCCGGGTTAAGCAGATGTTTAAGGCCCTCGCGGCGGGTCAGCGGCGGCAGGTCGGTAGTCTCCGCGAAGCGAAGCACGGCGCCGGGTTCCACGCGCGCGTATTGCCGCAGGGCCCAGCCCGCCGCTTTTTCCACAAAAAACTCACCGGAGCCCAGGGTGCGGCGGATGTAACGGAACAGGCGTTCGGCGTCGGTTTTTTTTTTGTATTTCAACTGATAGATCAGGGCGGCCCGCTGCAGCCATAAATTGTCGGTGCGGATCCAGCGCTCCGGATAACGATCCAGCCCTTCCGGAAGGCGCAACAAAAGCGGGCCTGCGACCCGCGGCGCCAGAATATCAACGGTATCCCACCAGGATTTGGTCTGGATCAGTTCTTCGACCAGCTCGAGAAAAGAAAGGTCGAGGCGCTTGACCTGGCGGGCCAGCAATTCGCAGGCGAAGTAATGGATTTCGCGTGCTTCCTCCCGGAAACACAGCCGGCAAAGCGTTTTCAGCGCCGCCCCTTCCGGCAGGCCGAGCTCACGGTACAATGACCGGGCGAGCGCGCGGCGCTGCGGCGATTGGACACCGTGGAAAGGAAACAGGTTGCGCATGTATTTCGCCATGGGGGCGGCTTTGGCCGGATCGGCCTTTTGCCGGAACGTTTCCTGCACACGGACCAGGTAGGCGTCGGGGTCGCCGGTCATAACTGCTGAATATATTCCAGTATGGTCGATTCACCCGCCGGATACAGCTCAACGGGGATCAGCCGCCGCGACATCTTGTCGACCTCCGTCGCCCCGAAATAGAGCTGACCGCCCGCCAGTCCGATGACGATCACCGTAGCGGCCAGCCGCGTCGGGATATTGAAACTGGTAAACCCGCGCCCGCCGGGATACATGCGGGCCACGGCGTTGAAGTCGCGAAATACCAGGAATGCGGCCTGGTCTTCTATCTCTTCCGTTTGGCTGATGCAGCGTACCGACACCATGGTGCGGCTGCCGTGTTTGGCGAAGAAATAATCGCAATTGACCCAGCGGGAGCGATGCAGCAGGAAGCGAAAGAATTTTTTCCCGCCGACTTTCACGACCGGCACGGTACGTCGCGACACCAGCTTCCAGTCGAACGCCCGGTCGGAGCAGAAAGCCCGCGTCTTGGTCGTGCTGCCTTCGAAAAGGCGCATGGCAACCGGGTTGTTGAGCGCCGGATTGACCGGTAATTCTACGGTGACGGGTTTTTGCAGGTCGAGAAGCTGATGGTCCAGTACGGCCTGCATCAGAAGCTGCCCTCCCGATTCCAGAAGGCGGTCTTCAGAGGTTGAGACCTTATCCGAGAGGAGCATTTCGCTTTTGGAGAAAATTTCGGTCAGTAAAATTTCCACTGCTTCGGTAACGATGCGCCCGGAAACGTCGACGAGCGCAAAGGGCGGAAACGTCAGTCGCGTTCCCTTCTCCCCTACCAGAACGGTGCGACGGGTGGGGTCAAGGCGATAGCGTTGTGCTTTGGCGCCATTGTAGTCGAAGAATTCGCTTACAGACTGATAGGGGCTACCCTTCAGCGTCCTGACCATAGGATTTGGCTGCGGCATTTTTTCAAACTGTTTTCTCATTAGTAAATTTAGCAAGGACGAACTGGCTTTACAAGGCCGGCCGCCATTTTAAGACATCGAAGTTGGTTGACACGTAGTGCCGTTTCAATCCTGGTTTATTTAATCGCTTAGATAGCCTCCGGAAAGGTGAAGGAGGGATTTTCGAAGGGGGAGGGAGTGGACCTTTCTCTAAATTTTCCCAAAAATAGGGAAATCAGGGGGGAAAGTCAAAGGGGAAAAGCCAAAAGTCGGAAGGGAAAAGTTTGGTCCCGGAATTTTAGAGTATTTTCCCGATTGTTGAAAACCGGAGCTTATGAAACCATTAGCAGAGCGCCTGCGGCCCCGAACGCTGGCCGATTACGCCGGGCAGGATCACCTGGTGGGGCCGGGCGCGGTATTGCGGCAGGCTATTGAGGCAGGAAAGATCCCTTCCTTTATCCTTTGGGGGCCGCCGGGCGTCGGCAAGACGACCCTGGCGCGCATCATCGCCAACCAGCTGGAGATCCCGTTCCACACCCTGAGCGCGGTCTCTTCGGGCGTCAAAGACGTGCGCGAGACCATCACTAAAGCGAAGCGGCAGCAGTTTTTCGACCGGCCCAACCCCATTTTGTTTATCGACGAAATTCACCGTTTCAGCAAGTCGCAGCAAGATTCGCTGCTGGGAGCGGTGGAAGAAGGCATAGTGACCCTGATCGGGGCCACTACCGAAAATCCCTCTTTTGAAGTGATCCCAGCCCTTTTATCGCGCTGCCAGGTGTACGTCCTGGCGCCGCTGGATGCGGAAGCCCTGCGCGCCCTTGCCGACCGGGCGCTGCGGGAAGACGAATACCTTCGCGAACAAGACATCGAGCTTGCCGAATACGACGCCCTGTTGCAATTCTCCGGCGGCGACGTGCGCAAGCTTTACAACATCCTGGAACTGGTGAGCAACTACCAGGCGACCGGCGAGAAACTCGTCATCACCAACGCGCTGGTCACGGAAAAAGTACAGCAAAACATCGCCCGCTACGACAAGGGCGGGGAGCAACACTACGACATCGCCTCGGCCTTTATCAAGTCTATTCGCGGCAGCGATCCCAATGCGGCCGTCTATTATCTGGCCCGCATGATCGAGGGCGGCGAGGACGTCAAATTCATCGCCCGCCGCCTCGTCATCGCCGCCGCCGAAGATATCGGGCTGGCCAATCCCAACGCCCTCCTCATGGCCACCACTGCGTTGCAGGCCGCCCAGGCGGTGGGCCTTCCGGAAGCGCGCATTATCCTGTCGCAGGCCGCCATTTATCTGGCTACCAGCCCCAAAAGCAACTCCGCGTATCTGGCCGTCAACCAGGCGCAGCAACTGGTGCGCCAGACGGGCGACCTGCCGGTGCCGCTGCACCTGCGCAACGCCCCCACCAAACTGATGAAGGAACTGGACTACGGGCAAAACTACCGGTACGCGCATGACTTTCCGGGCAATTTCGCAGAACAGGAGTTTTTACCCGAGGCGATCAGCGGCCGCAAACTTTTTGAACCGCAAAGCAACCCGGCAGAGGCCAAGACGCGGGGGCGACTGCGGCAGTGGTGGAAAGAGCGGTATGGGTATTGAAGTTTGCCGGGTGCGGCGGTTTTAATCCGGATCATTCTTCAATCTCTCCTGCCTTGCGCAGCGAATGCTCCGCCAGCAGCGGCCCGACCACCTCGTGAATAACGGTGGCCCCCATGACCACCGTCAGCAGTAGTTCCGAGAAGGCGTCAAATGACGGGTTTTGGGTAACGATCAGCGCCAGGCCGATGACGATGCCGCCTTGTGGGATCAGGCCGCCCGCCGTGTATTTGCGGATATTCTCACTAGCCCCGGCAATGGCGCCGCCCCAGTAGCTGCCGCCGTATTTCCCGACCGTGCGCAGCCCGACGAAAAGCAGGATGGGCGCCAGGGCGGCCGGAACCGAACGGATATCCAGGTGCAGACCGCTAATGACGAAAAAAAAGAGAAAGATGAGTTCTTCGGTATATCGCTCCAGAATGCGGAAGATGTCCGATTCGGCGATAGAGGTATTGGCGACGGTGAGGCCCATGACCAGGCAGGCCAGCAGGGCGTCCCATCCCAGATAGGTCGTAAAGCCGAAGCAGATCGCCACCACCGAAAAGATGAAGACGATCCACTGCCCTTCGCTATTGACGCTGACCAGCCGCAGGAACAAATTGAGCAGATGCGCCGCGACGAAGCCGACCAGGATCGCCCCGCCAATGTGCAGGCCGGCTTCCAGGATACTGTGCACCACGCCGCCGCTGTCGCCCAGCAGGTATATGGTGACCGTCGTCGACACGCTGAACAGCAGTATGCCCAGGCCGTCGTCGAGCGCCGCCACACCCAGTATCGTATCTTTCACGTTGCCTTTGCTCCGGTACTGATGAATGACCGCCAGGGTGGCCGTCGGGTCGGTGGGGCTGGCCAGCGTAGCGAGCAGAATGCTGAAGGCAAGGATGCCCAGCGGCCCGTCAACGCCCGGGAAAAAGTCCGGCATCACCCAGAAAGAGAGAAAAAAAGCACCGGCGATCAGTAAAAACGGCAGCAAACTCGCCAGTAAAGTAATGGCGACAATTTCTTTCTCGTGGGCCCGGATCCTGTACCATTTCAATTCGCCGCCGATGGCGAAGGCGATGAACCCCAGACAGATCGATTGCAACTCCTGGGTTTCTTCCAGGAAGGCCTCGTCGAGGAAGTGCATCGAATGCGGGCTGAACGCTATTCCGGTAAAAATATATCCGATGATTTTCGGCACGCGGATGTATTCCATCAGTTTTCCGGCCAGATAACTCACGAGCACCAGCAGACCTAAAAGTAGGATGGTATTCATGCGGCAAGGGTTGAACCCGAAATGTAAGAAAATTTGCGCTTCCTTTCGGGAATTCGCCCTTTAGCTACAGGGCAATCGCATTTAAAAGATGCTACCGCCCCATTGCCAATACACTCATATGGAACGGAAGGAAAAATCCTCGTTCTTCCCCTAGGATCGAGGTAAAAACGAGGATTTTTCCTACTTTTTCGAGAACCAAAAATTAAATGCGACTGCCCTGCCTCTAGCTATTCCAGCCGGTCGGAGATCAGCGTTTTCAGCTCATTGAAAAACTGGATCAGTTCGACATTGGAAAAATACACCTTCGAGCCGTAGACGTATTCATTGCCGTAAGGATCTTCGACGGCAATTTGAATACTGCTATCGCCCATGGCGTCAAAATTCAGGTTGATGAACGCTGACCAGGGGAAAAAGTAGTATTCTTTTTCCGGTTCGGGGGTCGATTTGATGAACCGTAAGATGCTTTTATTTTCCTTTTCCTTTTTTTTCATCTTGAGGCCGACGCCCATTTCAGTGAACAGGATCTCGCCGACAAAAGCAACGGGTTGGTCATTGAAATTGACAATTTCGTACTTGGTGATCAGCCGCCGGGTATGCTGCAGGTACTTGTAGGTGCGGTCGTTTTCTTTACGGCAGTCTTCCAGGCATATGAACCCGTTTTCTTCTCCGGAGAGATCCGAAAAATAGCGGTAATTGTACTGATCGCAGAGGTTGGTTATTTTATCTGCGATGGCGCTCGTGTCGACCATGCCCCCTTTCAGGTTGAGGTGTTTGACGTCGCATTTCCGCACGTCCAGGATGACTTTATTGCCATCGGCGAATTTTTCGGCACACTGGCCCGAACCCACAAAAATGGCATCCAGGCCGCGAAAGAGAAAGGTCTGGCTGTTATTTTTGGAATATCCTTTGAGTTCAATGATAAAAGCGTCGGGCTCGCTATAGGAAGAAAGGATCATTTTCGGCATCTCGATCCGGATCGTTTCGGCCCCCCCTTCGATGGTCCCTCCCTTTCTTCCATTCATAGGTCGGCGGGGGTGGTAGAAATGGGTCATGTCGATGATCACCGGGGCGGCGCCGCCACCGGGCAATACTTTGATGATATCGTTGCTGAGGCGTTCCAGGTACTGGGCCGGCTCAACAGTGAAGATGCCGCCCGTCACCTCACTCGAATAAGATTTGGAGATGGTAATACCGTCGTCGTTCCAGGAAATGACGAAAGGCAGATCCTTTAGATTGGGATTGAGCGCCCCCTGGCTGTTCGCTGAAACAGCAAAAAGTAATCCCAGGAGACCGATAAGAAAGAAGTTGGCGTTTGACTTAGGCATGATCGTCAGAGATTGAAGATAATTCATTGGAAACCCATTGCGGGTTCTGGATTTGTGAGCGATTCCCAAACACGGCGTGTTCCGGAAAAAGTAGGTGGGAAAATACCGATCGTAACCTCATCGGTTTACTACTTAAAAATCAACAGAGTAGGCGGAGCAAAAAAGTTCAATTTTGGGGCATACTTAATCGAAAAATCACTACATCTTATTTTCCAACTTGTTCATTTGCAAAATTTTACCTCTAATCAACCAGAACAAAGTTGGCGCAGAAAGGGTATCCGGCAGGGCGCGAAATACGCGAAAGAGCCATCCCGGGAGGACCAGGCTTTTCCCGAGGGGCGTTTGGTAGTTGTTTTTAGCAACGAACCCATCGCGGGTTTAGCCCGCAATGGGTTCAATTTTTTAGCCCGGATTATTCATGGATTCATTTAAAAACATAGGCCTTGCCCGGTGCGGAAGGCGGTGGAAAGCCGGTACCCGGCAGTCCTGCCACAATAGTATTGCCATTGATGGCTATATCCCACATGATCGCGTCACTGCCTCCGTCGCTGGGCGAGAAAGTTTCCGTCAGCTCATAAGTGGCGCCCGTCAAGTCAAAAGCATAAATAGCGTCCGAAATGCTGTTCGTCCCGGAAGCAGCGCCAATGAGGATACGGCCGCCCTGGATTTCCACGAACCGATTGGTAAACGGGGCGCCGCCGGGAGGCAGCAACAACTCTTGCGTCACCTCCCAACTGCCGCCGTTCTTAGTGATCACCCAGTGCTTATCGCCCGGTATGATAGCCGTTAGCACCACCGTATTATTTTGAATAGCGACAAAGCGAGGTAAGGCAATGGCAAAAGGAATCGGAGAAGGTACAATGACCTCTTGTTCCAGCGTCCAGCCGCCGCGATCTTTCGAAAAGATCGAAGCGCGAACGATCCCCAGGTTGTTGTTTACCGAACCGGTGCCGACGATCCGGTTACCGGTGTCATCCATGTCAATGCCGAACCAATCGTAGCCCGGCCGAAAGATGGCGCCACTCAGCAGCCAGTCGTCACCGCTGCGAGTGAATACCGAAATGGTGCTGCCCGGGGAAGGAAATCCGGTAGCGGAGCTGGTTACCGCCAAGGTATTGCCCTTCAGGGCGAGCCCACTGGAGCCAAAAAACACCTCTCCATCGGGAGGGGTAAGGATACCTTGCTCCACCCAGGCGTCCCCCACTTTTTTGAACATAAACACTTTCCCGTTCCCGTTCTCGAATTGCGGTGCGGAGACAGCCATCCAGTCACCGCTGATCGATACGTTGCGACCGAAATCGTCGGCGTCGACACTGGGGCTGATCTCGCCGAGCAGCGTAGCGCCTCTGAAGTCAGAATATTCGTACACTTTCTGCTCTCCGGACGAACCGATGTAAACCCGGTTGTTGGCGGCTTCGACGCCCCAGCCGAATTCGTCGCCGGGGATACCGGCGGTCAGCAGGGTTTGTGAGGTGCGGAAATCCAGTGGAGCGGAAGTGCTACCCGAGGCAGTAGCCCGGGCCATCTGCCCTTCGATGGCGTTGATCAGGAACGTTTGATCTTTCTCCGGCAGAATGCTCATTCTTTCGTTGTACTTTTCCAGGATTTGTTCGTCGGTGAGGCCGTCGGTGGGCACCCGGAAATTCAGCTCGAGAACGAGTCGCTCCAGAGCCAGCGTCATCTCCTCTTGCTGGGCTGCCGGGTTCTCTTCCAGTCGGAGGTCTTCTTTTTGGCAACTGGTCACCGCCAGAAGGCCGACCAGTATAAAAAAGGACAAAGAATACTTCGCAAAACTTCTCATGATTTTGTTTTCGTTTTAAAAAAAATGGATTAATAGTTTCTTTGTGGGAGCAAAACAAATCCCCAAAGGATCGCTTTACGATGGCTGTATTTGAGTGGGAAGAAAAAGGTTACCCCGGGGGGAGGCAGGAGATGGAAATGACGCGAAGCGCTTTTTATCTAAGAAATATTCTTCATAATATGCACAAAACGATCTACTTCCACGTAGGCACGGGCAAGACGGGCACCACCTTTTTGCAGTACCGGGTTTTTCCGAAAATGGAGGGTATTTTTTACATCCAACGCACCCGGTATCAAAGAGCAGCCCGGATCATTCAGCGCACCCATCACCCCAAGTACCTGGTGTCGCGGGAGTTCGATCAGCAACTCGAAGCCGAGGTGACCGCTTTTGCGCAGGCTTTCCCGGAAGCCCGGCCGATCATCGTTTTCCGGCGCCACGACAGCTACATTGCTTCCCAGTACCGGCGGTTCGTAAAAAACGGGTTTACCGGCCCTTTTGAAGCCTTCTTTGACTTGAAAGGCGACGCCGGTTATTTCAAAAAGCAAGATCTGGACTACAACCGGCAGATCCGGATCCTCGAAAAATGCTTTGCGCACCCGCCGCTGGTGCTGATCTACGAAGACCTGAAAAAAGATCCGCGCGCTTTCATCGATCAGCTGGCGCGGTATATGCAGGTGACCATTGACCACGACAGCATCAATTTCCGCAAAAAACACGCTTCCTATTCCGAAAAACAGCTGAAGGCCGTGCGCAACCTCGGCCAATACATCGATATGCGCAAGCGACGCGTCTTCCGCAACGGCGTCCTGCATTTTATCTGGCGCCTTTACCTGGGTTCCATCCGCTACGGCGCTTTGTACCTGGCCCGGCTGTTGCCGGATCGCTTTTACGCCGGCGCCCCTCTCCTACCCGACCACCGGTTGGAGGAAGTACGGCGCCATTACGAGGAAGACTGGCAACAGTGCCTGGCGTACGCCGGGCGGCCCCGAAAAACAGACGAAACGAAGTAGACCGGACGCGCTTTTACACTCGTATTACCTTGCCTCCAAACATTTTACGGGTTCTCCTGTTTCCTCAACATTTAGAGCATGCTCGGAGCTTGCTCTTAGTCATTGCCGGTTCGGGAAGGTCGGGCCGGACTCAAAAATTACAGGAGAAAAATGGATTTGGATAACAAAAATTACCTGATTGTCGGCGGCAGCTCGGGCATTGGACTGGCGCTGGTAAAGCGACTCGCGGAATCGAACGCCAACGTCTACGTAATATCGAGAAGCAACGAACAATTGCGGTCTTTGCCCACCGTAAAGCACATTCCCGGAGACATCACCGCGCCTTCCGTCGAGGTGGAAGGACTGCCCGATAAACTGGACGGTCTGGCGTACTGCCCGGGCACCATCAACCTCAAGCCATTCCGGTCGCTAAAACCCGAACAGTTTCAGGAAGATTTTGACATCAACCTATTAGGCGCCGTCAAGGTGCTGCAGGCCACGCAAAAACTGCTGAAAAAAGGCGATCAGCCTTCGGTAGTGCTCTTCAGTACGGTGGCGGTGGGTCAGGGTATGCCTTACCATGCTTCCGTAGCGGCCGCCAAGGGCGCGGTGGAAGGCATGGCCCGTTCGCTGGCCGCCGAGTGGGCGCCCCGCATCCGGGTCAACTGTATCGCCCCGTCCCTGATCGATACGCCGCTCGCCGGCCGATTGCTGTCGTCGGAAGATAAAAAAGAAGCCAATGGCAACCGCCATCCGCTGAAGCGGGTAGGAACCCCCGAAGAAGTAGCTCAGCTGGCCCATTTTCTGTTGTCTCCGCAAAGTAGCTGGGTGACCGGCCAGGTGATGGGACTGGATGGCGGCTTGTCTACCTTGCGCGTGTGATCCATTCTTTCGGGCTACGGTGCTTTTGTTCTTTTCATCCAGGCGCCTTTGCCCCTGATACGCGTATTGTCAGTAAACTTCAAATAAAAAGCAGAGCAGGGATTGGCCTGATTGAAAATTAAAAACAGCCAAAACTATTAAAGAACAATAGTTTTGGCTGTTTTTCCTCTGCTCTATTACATTGTTGTTTCGCCTGTTTTCGTATGCACGATGATCACGCCATTACCCGCTCCCGGGCCGTAGATCGCTGCTTTGGCAAGGCTTTTCACCACCTCGATGTAATCGACGTCGGCCGGCGGGATAATGTTCAGTAAGTCGTTGATGCGCTGGTCGTTATACCCGTAAAAAGGCAGCCCGTCGATCACGATCAGGGGCGGCCCCAGGGAGCCGCGTATCCGGACCTGGTAGTTGTTCAGGCTTCCGCTCACCCAAACGCCGGCGATGCGGCCCCGGAGCATTTCGAAGATATTCAGGTTGCCCGGTTGCTCGCTGACGACCGCATCGGCAGCCAGCGCCGGCTGCGGGATGTCTATCTGCTGCCTGGCGACCGGCTCCGTGGGTAAAGGCGCCACGGTAAGCAGCTGAGTGGTATCGCCGGCCCCATCGTCATTCCACCCAAGCGCTATTGCTCCTGTGACATTGATGCTGCCCAGCAAAAACAGGGACAGGACGGTATAAATTATTCTTTTGTTCATGGTTTGCTTCTTTTGTGTTGGTTACGCACAACTTTTCATCTGTAGTCAAAACAAATTATTGCACAAATTAGTTTCCGAAAAAAATTGGAGCCACGAGATCATCATGACTCCAATTCTGCGAACATTGAAAGTTTAACAATCTACCCCGCCGGCGGGACGACCTCCTCCAGTTTCCTGGCCACCAGCCGGGCGTAGTGGTGGTCCTCGTCAAAGAAGGAGACAAAAATATGGTGGGCTTCCCGCAGGTGTTCCTGTGCTTTTTCGCTTTGTCCTTTTTTTGCCAGGGCGGTCGCCAGGTTGATTTTCCGGATACCGATCCGGGGATGGAAATTGCTGAAGAACCGCTTTTCGATCTCGATGGCTTGTTCCAGGAGGGCGATCGCTTCGGCATAATCGCCCTGGTTGGTTTTAATGACGCCTTTATTGGCCAGCCCGCGGGCGAAGTCGGGCTCTTCGCTGCCGAATTTTTCCCGCAGCAGCGCCAGCCCCTGGTCGGTATACGTCAGGGCCGCCGGATAGCGGCCCATGTGAAAATAAGTGCTTCCCAGGTTCAGGCAGATGGTAGCGTAGTCTTTCATGCGGGTTTTGCCGGCCAATTCGTAGATTTCCTTAGCCTCCAGCAGGTGGGCCTTGGCATCCCGGATCTCACCGAGCGTCGTTTGGATGCAGCTTACGTTAGACAGGAGGCGGGCGTAGTTGATGCTGTCTTCCCCGTACACCTCCCGGTTGCGTTCCAGCGACTGGAGCAGTAAGCGCCGCGCCGCCTGGTAATCCCCCAGGTCCTGATAGATGAGTCCCAGGCAGTTTTCCACCCAGGCCAGGAGAGAAATATCGATTTCGCCTTTTTGGGCCAGCAGGCGCTCCATCAGGCTTTTTGCTTTGTCGTATTCGCCCAGCACCCGGTAATTCAGGGCCAGCGAGACTTTGAGTTCGGCCAGTTCCAGCTTCGCCTTCGGGCCGCCGAGGTGAATGAGGTGTTCGCCGAAAGGAATCCATTTTGCTTTATGCAGGGAGATGGCGTAATAATGGCTGATCCACAGCTTTTCGACCAGGTTTTTGGTGATTTTCCGGAAATCGGTAGCCGCCGGGCGGTGTTTTTTGAGAAAGACCTCCTGCAGTACTTTGTGCATCTGGTAAGCGTCGGATTCTGCGTCATAGTGGAGCACCCCTTTCTCGGCCAGGCTGTCGAGCACCTCCGGGAACGCCCTTCCCGTAGGTTTCGGCCGGCCGTCAATAGCGAAGAGGTCGCGCAATACCGGGTACGGGATCAAAAAGGGCGGCGTCAGCAAAAACTGCTGGATCGTCCACCACTCCAGCGGGCTGAACTCCAGCGCGGTGAAAACGCGGCTGACCATATTTTCCCCTTCATCCTTTTCCGATTGTTCCCGGATGTCCGCTTCCAGCCGGGCGAGCGGTATCCGCCGTTTGTGGGCTACCGAAGCAAGAACGGAGACGGCCAAGGGATGGTAGTCGAGTTTATTCAGAATAAACGCCAGCCTGGAGTCGTCGGCTTCCCGCCGGTAGCGGCGATAGAACAGCTGTTTGGCCGCCGCCGGTTTCAGCGCCGGCAGCGGATACATCCGGATGCCGTCCAGAGCGACACGGGTGGTGAGCAGGATCTGGCAGGAAGAAGCCGCGCGCAGCTGCTCCAGGTATTCGAGGATGCTCGCATCCACGTTGTCGATGACGATCAGTACTTTCTTTTTCAGGTTTTGAAAAAGGTCCAGCACGTCTTTGAACAGCGCGTCGTAACTTTTTTTGTTGATGACATCCACCAGCAATTCCTGATTGGAAACAAAGGCCTCTTTGATATCCCGCGATTGATTGATCCAGACCAGGTGGTCGTATTCGTCGCTAAAACGAGTGATAAAAGCCCGGGCGAGCATCGTCTTGCCCGTCCCGCCCGTTCCGGCAACGGCAAGGATCTGCGCCTCGGTCAGCGTCTTTTTCAGTTCCGTTAGCTCTTTATCCCGTCCGATGATCAGCCTGGCATCCAGGAAGGGCACCTGGGTGAGATTTTTGGGGATCTGCCGCGGGTGCTGACCAACCAGCGATAAAGGCTTAGGGCTTGCGGCGTTGCGCTCCCGCAGTTGCTGGTTCTCTACTTCTTTGACCAGGGAAAGGATGCCGGTCACGATCCGGTTCTTGATAAAACTCGCATCCTGCCCGGAGAGGTTTCGACGCTTTTCCTGCTTGAGCAAATCGGCGTAGACCGCCGCCTGAAAGCGGATCTCATCAATGGTTTGCTCGTCTTTTGCTTCGTTGCGTAGTAAGGAAAGCGCTTTTTTGATCTTGTTGTCGCGCAACAGATCAGTAATTTTTTCGGAGAAATTTTCGGAGGCCATCTTTGGAAAATAATTTGGGTTCTATACACACTTTCAATATACAAAAAAAACAGATGTCCCATTTTTTTACCCCAAAAAATTCGGCCCCTTCGCGCAGATTTATTGTTCAGAGCTTGTTTGGAGGTAGTCATTTTGGCTGCAAAACCCAGCTTTTGGAAC
>CAYQQU010000056.1:0-38900 GCA_964419545.1 uncultured Saprospiraceae bacterium
TACATCATAAAGCAAGATAATTATTTTTGCTTACATCAAACGACGGGTACACCCCCGCTATTGCTAAGCAAATCATTGATAGTCAGGCGGATTATGTGCTTAGTGTGAAAGAGAATCAAAAGAATTTAGAAGAACAAGTACGAGAATCTTTTTACAAAGTAGGAGCCAGGAAAAAAGCGCAATCCCATCAGAGCATAGAGCTAGATCATGGAAGGATAGACACACGAATATGCTATGCTATCCCGGTGGAGGGATACTTAACTCATGATCTGATCAATAATTGGGAAGGGTTACAAACTATGGTCTTGATTGAATCCAGGGTGGAATACAAGAATGGGAAGAAGGCTGGCCAAATCATGAAAGAAGAAAGAATGTATATTACCAGTTTGCCTGCCGAAGCCGAGCGTTTGAACCACATCATTCGCAGCCATTGGGGGATTGAAACTTCTTTACACTGGGTCTTAGATGTGGCTTTTAGGGAAGATGATAATCGAACAAGAATGGGTAATGCTGCGGCCAACCTCGCAATTGTTCGACACCTGGCATTGAATAAACTACGACAAGAAACAACCGCTAGAATCGGGGTCAAGGCTAAACGCAAAAAGGCAGGCTGGGATCACAGCTATCTACTCAAAGTCCTCAAGGCTTAGATTTGGCTATGGCAATCTTGCGATTGCCCCACCATCCACTCCGCATACGCGGGCAGCTTAGCCGCTAAATAATAAGGCAGATTCATCAAGTAATAAGGCGTACCGCTAGGCGTTTGGACTTCCTCTACGGAGAAGCGGTTGGCCAGCAGGCGGATAGCGAAGGAGTGGTTGGCGCGGTTCATGAATGATGCGGGCCATATCCAGCGTTTGGAAGGCGTCCCGCACTTCTCTTTTGCCATAGTTGGACGCAGCGAATTGGGCGAAGCTGATGCGGTCTTTCTCACTAGCTGCAGCCCGCATGACGTATCGGATGGCATTTCTTTCCTTTGGGCTTTTGGCGTATTTCTCTACATCGTCAAAATAAGTCTGCCACAGGTTGTCGAATACATCAGGCAAGTTGGCCATGCTTTGGTCCGCCACAAAGCGCTTGACCACTTCTGGCATACCGCCGATGACAGCAAAATCGTGAAAGTGCCTCAGCAGGGTTTCGTGCGCAATTTTTTCCAATCGGGCTGTCTGTCTAAGTGCTGGACAGTTTACAACTATAATCATCGACTTTCGCGCGCCACTCTGTATAGCTCTCCGGGCTCACCCTTGGCTTTTGAGCAGACCGGCTGTAATCGCGAGCAGGCAACGAAACTGGCTGAGGCACAACCGGAGGCAGACTACTTTGCAGAAGGAAAGCCGGGCGCGCATTGGGGCGGGGAGCTTTGTCCAGTAACCGTCAATGCGCCCTATTCATTCCACCAAGGTGAAAATACGCAGAAAACGGTCTTTATCGCGCAGGCGGGGAGGCAGCTATTCATCGTCTTTATCGTTATTGAAAGAAATAAAACGTTGCCATGCCTTTGCATTTCAGACTATTCCTGATTTTGGCAATGGGGCTTCAAATCGGCCTAGCTCAGTTGCCCTATGTTCAAAACCAGCTCATTATCCAGTGGCAAGACACCCGGGATTTCAACGTACACGAATGCCTAGAAAAGCAGACCTTTGGGCACAGCTTAGTAGATGCGCTTACACAACGCTGGGGTCTAGTACAGATTCAGCGCACGGGAAACCCCCATCATCAACGTACCTACTGCCTAGTTTTTTCCAATCCCATTCCGATGGAAACAGTGATGGCCGATTTTCGGCACACGGGGCTTTTTGAATTTGTAGAACCCAATTTTATCGGTCATGGATGTTCCGCCAATTCATCGCTGGATTCCATTCCCGATGATCCCTTCTTTTATTTGCAATATCCCTGCTTGAATACAGGAACCAACTTTGATACCCTACTTATGAAAGCAGATGCTGACATGGATCTGGAATTGGCCTGGGAGCTAGAAACTGGGTCTAGTGAAGTGATCATTGCCCTGTTGGACAGCGGCGTAAAACTTGACCACCCCGATTTGCGGAACCGACTGTGGAGCAACCCGCTGGATACGCTCGATGGGATCGACAACGATGGTAATGGGTACATTGACGATTTCCAAGGGTGGAATTTCATCAGTCAAAACAATAACCCCAACGACAAAAATGGCCATGGCACTCAAATGATGAGCTTGATGGCTGCAGAAGCTAATAACCAGAGGGGATTGGCAGGCATTGACTGGTACTGCCGGGTTATGAACTGCCAAGTATTGAACCAGAATAATACTGGTCGCCACAACTGGTGGGCGGAAGGGCTTTACTACGCCACCGACATGGGGGCAGATATTATCAATCTATCGTTAGGTGGATACGACACTTCACAACTGCTGGAAGACGCCATTAAGTATGCTAGCGAGCGCGGAGTAACGCTGGTCGCTGCCATGGGCAATTTCGATACTGATCAACCTCATTATCCTGCAGCTTACCCGGAAACCATCGCCGTGGGAGCTACAAATGCCCTAGATCAGCGGGCAGCCCCCTTTTTTCGAGCAATATATTCCGGTAGCAACTACAATACTTACATGGATGTGGTCGCCCCAGGAGATTACCTACCTGCCCTCTCTCATGACCAAGACACCTTTGCTTACTTGCTTAATTCGGGTACTTCTCAGGCTTGTGCCCTAGTTTCGGGGGTATGCGGTCTGCTGCTAGCGCAAGATACGAGCCGCACCCCAGCAGATATTCGGGAGATATTGCGAGCTACGGCAGAAGATCGGGTGGGAACCCCTGAGGAGGATACCCCCGGCTTTGATGTGTATTACGGATATGGCAGGATAAATGCCTACCAAGCCCTGCGCTATTCTTCTGCTGACCCGGTCGATTCTACCCTTACAGCCAACTCGCCACTGATCTTATTCCCCAATCCCGTCCGAAACTATCTTTATATTCAGGGAGCCACGCCTGAAAGCACTGTGGAGGTGTACAATACATTGGGCCAAAAGGTGCTGAGCTTGGCTGCGGAACCTTTCAGAGGAGTGAATGTCAGCTCCCTCCCAAATGGTTGGTATTTAGTGCGGTACTTGCCAGCAGAGGGAAACGCTCGAGAAGCGCCTTTTATAAAATATTAAGGCTACCAGTCTCTTTGATTATCTTAGGAATGCGGAATAAACAATTTACCTCAATTCAACCTCATCAATCAAGTTCAAAGTATCAGGATTGTACACCCGCATGGTTATTTTCTCCCCCGAAACGTAAAAAAGGCAGAGCGCATTTTCCACACTAAACGATTGAGTGAAATCGCTCCACGGCAACACTTCCTGCCCATAGTAAGGTGCGCCCGCCGCCCCGTTATTAATTTGGTAAATCGGGCGGGAGAAACTCAGCTTTCCATGCGGGTAGCCCTCCGGATAGATAGGCACCTCGGGAGTGAGTTTGAGCCAGTTGTAATTGTGCTCGTCGCCGGTAAGTATACCGACCACTTTTTTACTGTCATTAAGCAGGATTTCCAGGTATTCATCCCGCCGTTCAATGATCCCTTTTTCCACCGCCACGCCGGCTATATAAGGCCTTTTGCTGTTATCCCCGCTATACCACATATCGTCCCGGCTATGCCCTCCGTTCGGGAATACGGGCGTATGCTGCGTGACAAAAATATGGTCGATGTCCCGGTCGTTTTCCAGTTGTCGGATGGTTGCGCGCAGCCATTCGAGTTGGTTGTCCATCAGGTAACCGTGCAGCCCGCCACTGGTAGCCGGCTGCCTGCTTAGGGAGGGCGCATACCAGTAGTCGCTGTTCAGTACAATCATAGCGACGTTGCCGTGGGTGTAGTAGAATACGTTTTCTTTATAGGAAGGGAAGTCTATTTGCTCCAAATCCGGATCGTATTGGTTGTTGTCCTCGCTTTCCGGGCCATTTTCGGGGTTGACAAAAGCTTCTGCAAAAATGACTTCCGCCGATGCTGTTTCGTAAGGAAACCCATCAATAAAGCCGCGCGACTTTCCATTTTCATCTCTAAAAATCACACCAAAAGCTTCATGGTTGCCCATGCCCACATAAAAAGGCATGTAGTGCCAAAACGGCTCAATCGACTTTTTCCAGTTGAAGTACTGCAGGTGCTGTGCTTCTTTGTTGCTCAGATAGCCGTTGATCATATCGCCGGTAAACTGCATAAAATCCGCCCCTTTGGCGTAGGCCAGAGCTGCCATTTTTTTCATGATATAGGCGTTGGCGCCCATAATTTTTCTTTCGCCCCCACCGGTCGCGTGCCGGCTGTCGCTCGTATACCCAAACACAAAAGCCTCCCTGCTGCCTTTTTTTGGGGCAGTCTTGAATTGGTAAGTTTGCGAAAGCACGCCATAGCTGACCGTATAATCGTATTCCCGGCTGGGGATCAGCCCATCCACCGTCCATTTATGGAAGGTCGTAGCGGTTTCATCCGGGTACACTTTACCATTGATTTCCAATCGTGCTTTTACAGGTTGGGTGGTTTTACACCAGATAGTGCCTGAGGTGTCGCTGATATTGTTTACATAAGGGCCTTCGTGAATAGCCGGGACGACTTCAAATGGCCCCGTACCCTTCAGCGCGACAACGCCATCAAACCACAGCCCCCCCTCTTCGTCGGATAGGCGGTAGCCTACACTCACGTAGCCCTTCTCTTCCCAGTCTACAAAGTCGTAAGGGTACCTAAAATCGTCTGTGATGTTAATGCTCACTTTACCCTCTTCGATGGGCAGGGTTTTACGATAAACCGGCAGTGGGTGGGGCGCTTTTTCGTACGGGATCAAGCCATAGGTGACCGTCCCCTTAAAGTCTCCGAAATCCAGCTTCACGCCGGTCGCTGTCCCCATCGGGTTGCCCAAAAATTGCTCTACAGAAAAAGTACGGGATACTTCTTCCGCAAAATATTTTGCCTCTTCATACTCGAAATACAATTGCCCGGTGGAATCGTAGGCCAGGTTGGAGTAGGAAGCCGGAATCCTTGGTTGTTGGGCTAAGACGACGCTCGTTGCCAATAATGTAAGCAGTAGAAAGTAAGTGTTTTTCATAAAAAAGTGTATGCTGATTTTTCTAAAGATTGCTAGCTCGACTTTCGGCAAAAGTCCGTAGTAAGATCGGGCCACTACGTGTCCCTGTGGTAGAGCGTAGCGGGATGACAATGAACACAGGATGTAATTTCCGACATCGGCATCAAAAATCGATGTTGGAAATTACATCCTGGCTAAAGACAGTCAATCGCTCTGCTCTTCACTAGTGCTATGCTTTTCACAAGTACTAATAAAGATAACCGTTAAGGTGAAATAGCGTATTAAATGGGTATTAAATTTTGGCCCGGCCCGCTTAGCGCCGTAAAAAAAGGTGCTCTGACAATTTCTGCGCCTTGACGCAAATGCTTGCCCGCAAAAATGACCAGAGGAGGAAAAAGAAACTGCCATGAAAACAAAAACCGCACTACTACTCGAACTTTGGCTGGAAGCCCACACCCGCTTTTCCAATCAGTTGGCCGGTCTTTCGGAAGACGATTTGCAAAAAAGCTAGGCCGAGGCCTTTGGCAGAATCGTCTCGCATACCGCCTACCATGCCGGGCAAATGGCTATAATTTGCAAATATGGAGCTGAGATTTGATAAATGTCACCTTTCGTTGGTGACATTTATCATCTAAGGCAGCGAGCCCAACCTACATTTTTGCAACATTGTTGCATTACTTTTTTTACGCCAAGCAGCTTTACTATGAAAAATGCGAAACATGACCTGCTCTCCAACCTGATAGAAAGCAGCGAGGTGTTCGCAAATGAATTTTTCAGAAGCTTTATCGCCATTTGGTATTCAGGCAAACTCTTTTTGCTTTTGTTTTGCCTATCTATTTTACCTGGTTTGATCTTTGCCCAAGGTAGTTATAAGGTTGAGGGCACCGTTGTTGATGGGCATAACGCCCCCATGGTAGGAGCAGGTGTATTTCTGGAGCCGGTAAAAGAGGGTACAGCAACCGATAAGAACGGAAACTTTGTTTTCAATGACCTGCCAAGTGGTACATATATCATTACCATATCATTTATCGGTTACCACTCCTTGGTCGATACCCTGCGAATTAGCAGGGATAAAAGCTACCATGCTCAAATAAAAGAAAACGCAGTGGGTCTGGATCAAGTAGTAGTCACACATAATTACTATGAAACCCGAAAAAAAGAAGAATCACTTAGCGTTGAAATTGTAAGTGACGACTTTCTGAAACAAAACCTTGGAGGCAGCTTAATGAATTCGCTGGAAGGGTTGCCAGGGATAACCACCATGGATATAGGGTCGGGACAATCTAAGCCCGTAATCCGTGGACTTGGTTTCAACCGAGTCTTGGTAGTTGAAAATGGAATAAGGCACGAAGCACAACAATGGGGAGCAGATCATGGGCTTGAAATTGACCAATATGCGGTTGATCATATCGAAGTTGTAAAAGGGCCAGCCGCAGTCATGTACGGTTCAGATGCCATAGGAGGAGTCATCGACTTGCAGAACAGGAAGATTCCAGCTAACAATACCATCGGCGGGGCCATCGACCTGACTGGCAAAACCAACAATGGCTTTCTGGGAACGTCCATTTCACTGAACGGCAGAAAAGACCGATTCTTTGCCGATATAAGGGCAACTATTTCCGATTATGCCGATTACAGCGTGCCCACAGACAGTATAGACATCTATTCTTACCGGGCGCCCCTGTATGAAAATAACGTGCGGAACACGGCGGGAACCGAAAAAAACGTGCATGCGTCGTTTGGCGTGCTCCAAGAGGGGTTTCAATCCCGATTTTATATAAGCAGCATAAACACCAAGAGTGGGTTTTTCGCCAATGCTCATGGCCTGGAACCTCGTAATGTCGATACGGAATTACATGATCAATCAAACCGAGACATCCATTTACCGTATCAATCCGCCAACCATTTCAAGCTGATTAGCTCAAGTCAGTATACCGGAGAAAAATGGAAAATTGATTTCGATGCAGGTATTCAGCGTAATTTACGACAAGAATTCAGCCCGTATGTAGATCATGGGTACATGCCCCCCGTTTTTACCGATACGATGGCCTTCGCCCCCACCCTGGAAAGGTGGTTTAAGAAGTATACTTACTCCGGCAACCTGAAGTTATCCTACTATCCCAATGAAAAAACGCGGTTCAATTTTGGAGTGAACAGCGAATATCAGCAGAACCGGATTGACGGGCGTGGGTTCATTATCCCAGCTTACGATCAACTTACGTTCGGCATATTTGCTTTTGTCAATCATACGCTTTCTGACGAGAGTTTGATCCAGATGGGTATCCGCTATGATGATGGAAGTATAAACATTTTCGATTACTATGACTGGTTTCCCTCTCCGGTTGGTGAGAATGGCAACATGACCATGCAGTACCTCCAGAGATCAGTAAATGTCAATCGGCGTTTTTCAAATATTTCATGGTCTGCCGGGTATACGTATAATCCGGGAAAATGGTCGTATAAGATCAACCTTGGCAAAAGTTTTCGCATGCCGATTGCTAAAGAGCTGGCGGCCAATGGTGTTAACTACCATCGATTCAGCTATGAAGTGGGTGACGCCGACTTATCTCCCGAGGTATCTTATCAGCTAGACGCGGGCATAGAATACCGCTCCACCAGGTTTGAAGTAGGCGCTACTCCGTTCCTGAATTATTTTTCTAATTACATCTATCTCAATCCAACCTCTGAACACAACCGGACGTACGGAGCCGGAAATCAGGTCTTTTACTATACCCAAAGCGAGGTACTGAGGTATGGAGGCGAGTTTCACGTTCATTACGACCTATCATCATCCCTGCGATTGGGAATAACTGGAGAATATGTGTACGCCGAGCAGCTGTCAGGTGAGAAAAAAGGGTTTACCCTGCCATTCCTGCCTCCGGCTTCGGCTATTATCCATCTAAAATATCAGAGGCCGCGAGCGATTTTTTGGGAAGAACCCTATGTGTCCCTTGATTACCGGATCTCGGCCGCTCAAACGAATATCGTCCCCCCAGAGGAAGTCACCGACGGATTCCAGGTTGTCAATTTCAGCTTGGGCGGAAGCGTGCGTATTCTAAATCAAAAAATGAATATTTCCACGCGGATTCAGAACCTGTTCAACAATAAGTATTTCAATCATGCCAGCTTTTACAGGCTGATTAATGTACCAGAACTTGGAAGGAATTTCATTGTGAATATTTCTATTCCTTTTCAGGGATAATTACTACAAAATCAATTATTAACTTTTCTGAAATTAACAATTATGAAGACTCAATTGAGCGTATTATTAATTTTTGCCCTTGCTTTTGGCACGAGCTTATTCTTCACTTCCTGTGAAAAGGACGAAGTACCAACGGCTGAACCAGTCGTCAATTTGACTGAGTTGGGGTACGACAACAACAAAGTTGGGTATCTAGGTACTGATTTGCACATCGAAGCAGAGATCGTTGCCGAGGCAGGCATCGACAAAGTTACCATTGAAATCCACCCGGAAGGCGAACACGATCCAGATGGACATGACCACGGATGGGAATTTGAAGTAACCTTCGACAAGTTCTCAGGCTTGAAAAACACAACTTTTCATGAGCATATTGATATTCCCGTGACGGCCGAGGCTGGCGATTATCATTTCCATTTTGCCGTTACCGATTTGGACGGGCGGCAGACTATTGCCGAGGCAGAATTGGAAGTTAAGCAACCTGACGATGCAACTGCCCCTACCATGAGCATTACCTCAGCACCTTCAAACAATCAGGTATTTGATAATGGTGAAACCATCACTATCTCCGGCACGGTGAGTGATGACAAGGCACTAGGCGGCATGTATATTGGTTTGGTACGTGAGGATCAAAATTTAACCAATGCAGAAGTGAAGGCCACTAATACTATCACACTGCTGCATACGCATGATTTTGACAGTCCTGCTTCCCATAGTTTCTCAGCAAGTATAGTTGTCGGAGCAAGTCAGGACAACAACATCACGCCAAAAGATATTATCGGGGATATTGCATGGCAATCCGGTAATTACTACATCTTGGTTAAATGTAAAGATGCGTTTGGTGGAAACTGGGCCTTCTCAGAGCGTTATCCGATTGTATTGGAAAATCTTTAATCTAGTAGGAGCCGGCCAAACATTGGCCGGCTCCCACAAATCTTACAATAATGAAAAATATCAGCATTCTTCCCATCATTTTCCTGGCTTTGGCTTTCCTAAGTTCTTGTGAAAAGGAAGAAGCAATAGATTTAGAAAAGCCCGTCATTGATTTATCCATCCCCGGTGCCTTCCCCGTGAATTGTGACACCTTGTATTTCGGCGAATCTTTTGAGTTCAAAGTCCTGTTTTCCGATAATGCTGAACTGGGATCATTCAGTATCGATATTCATAATAATTTTGACCACCATTCGCACAGCACAGAAGTTACGGAATGTAATTTGGACCCGATGAAAGCACCCGTTAATCCGTTTCTTTTCATCGAGGACTACGCAATCCCCGAGGAGGTAAATAAACTGGAAACGAATAGGCCTATTTTTATCCCGGCCGGGGACGACGACGGTTTGTATGACGAAGGGGACTATCATTTTTTCATAAGCCTCACGGATAAGGAGGGGTGGTCTGATCAAATCGGGTTAAGTATCAAAATGCTCCATCGATAAGGACTACTTCTTCTAAATCAGAAAAAATGAGCACTTTCCTCTGGATCTTACTCAGTGGCCTTTTGATGAGTGCTATTGCCATGGTAGGAAGTGTCACCCTACTTTTGAGTCAAAGGGTGCTAAAAAAAGTATTGCTGCCATTGGTGGCGTTTGCAGCGGGGGCCTTAATCGGAGGCGCCTTATTTCACATGCTGCCTGCTGCTATTAACCAGCTGGAAAACGTCAGTTTGACCTTCCAGTACTTTGCCTTGGGCTTCATCGTTTTCCTTGCCCTTGAGCAGTTTCTGCATTGGCACCATTGTCATCGGCAGTATGTCGAACACCGGGAGCCGGGAACCTATTTGATACTTCTGGCCGACGGGCTCCATAATTTTCTAGGCGGCCTGGCCGTAGGGAGTGTTTTTTTGGTCGATATAACACTAGGGGTTAAAGCATGGGTGGCAGCGGCTGCCCACGAGGTGCCTCAGGAACTGGGCGATTTTGGGGTTTTGGTCAAAGGAGGCTGGAAAAAGGGGCAAGCTCTGCTCTATAACGTTCTTTCAGGATTGTCTTTCCCTTTAGGAGGTGTGCTCGCCTACGTCGCTGCCGAATCCTGGCAAGTAGATACCGATTTCTTAATCGCTTTTGGCGCAGGAAATTTTGTGCTGAATTCAAGTCACAAATGCAACTTTTCGGTTAGTTAATTTCTGAGCGATAAAAATAGGGTTTTCATAATTAAATCTCTTTCGGGGCCGCCGATTAATTTTAATATTAATGAATTCAATATATTCGTCAGTGTAGGCTCTAAAGTCCGCTTTTTTAGGGATGTACTGCCGCACTAACCCATTAATATTTTCATTAGCGCCCCTTTGCCATGAATGGTAAGGTTTAGCAAAATAAAAGTCAATGCCCAAAGCTTCAGCGATTTGCTCATGCAAAGCGAACTCTTTGCCATTGTCTGCGGTCATGGTGAAGAGCAGCTCCTTGACAGGCAGCAGCAGCTCAATGACGGCTTCCTTGACCAGCTCGGCTGTACGGTTGGGCACTTTCTTCATTTTGAAAAAGCCCGAGGCCCGGTCGTTGACCGTGACAATTGCCCTTTGGTGGTTTTTCCCGATAATGGTATCTACTTCAAAGTCGCCAAACCGTGACTTTTCTTCTACGACTGCCGGGCGCCGGTCAATATCGACTCTATTGGCAATCACGCCCCTGGAGTCTTTAGCATTACCCCTTTTACGGTATTTGCGCCCTTTTCTCCGCAGGTGCCCGTACAGGTCGCCACCAGCCTTTTTGTCTGACCATATGTGCTGGTAGATGCGTTCATGAGACACGCAGGCCAAGCCTTTTTTGTCGCAATGGCCTTTAACCTGTTCAGGGCTGAAGTCCTGTTTTACAAGCTGCTCTATGCGCTGCCTCATTTCCTCATCAAACCGTTTGTGTTTGTTTTTTGAAGCCTTCCGGGCATCTGCTTTTCGCTGCGCCAGGCCTGCACGGTATGCACCGTTGCGCTGGTCCGAGTTCCGCTTTTTCTCTCGTGAAATTACGGACTTGCTCACGTCAAGATGCTCCGCAATCTTATTATCTTTAAAACCCGCTGCGGTGTATGCCTCAATTTGGTATCTTTGTCCCAAGCTTAAATGTCCCATCTTTGCAACTTTTGGTAGAGAAGCAAGGTAAGCATTTTTGCCCACGGGTTGTGGGGGCTAGCCCCCACAACCCGTTTTCCTTGGCTTCTAGGAAAAGTTGCATTTACTACTTGAATCTAAGTATCATAAAATCGTTAACTTTATCAAATCTTCCATCAACAAACAATTGCTTATGAGTGCCGGAGAGATCAGAGCCAAAATCCAGTCTTACCTGGAAAAAGTGCAGGATGAAAGCTTCCTGAAAGTGGTTCATTCCATGTTGGACACTTATCTCAAGGAGCAGGAGGATCCCATTATCGGCTATGATATTGACGGTAACCCCAAGCGGGCCAGCGTGATGAAGGCACTCTACGACGAAGAAGTCAGAGCAGCCCGGGAAGAGGGCAAGTTTATCGACTTAGAAGACCTGGAAAAAGAAATGGAGACGTGGTAAAGGCTTACCGTGTGGTGCTGCTTCCTCAAGCAGTAACCAGCCTCCGTCAAATCACCAATTATCTGCGCCGAACCCGATCCGATCAAGTTGCCAGGCACGTTCGTAAAAACATCATGGATAACATCCGCAAACTGAGTAAGATGCCTTACTCGCATGAGGTGTTGCATGAAATCAGCAAAGGAGAAATCACTTATCGGCGCTCTTTACAATGGTCTTACCGAATCATCTTTACGATCTACGAAGACGAACTCCGAGTTGAAGTGGTTGACATTGACCACGGTGCTGATGACCCACAGAAGTTAATCGAGCGGTTCAGCTAACCCGCGAAGGCCGACCCACGCGCAGTAAAGCGGCGTTCGTCGCGACTCCTTCGCGGCATCTACCACGCCATGCCCTCCTTCGTCGGGCACCAGCCGCCCTAACGGGCCGCTTTGTCATGTGCCGGTCATCCGTCCCAGAATGTTGGCTAACCTCAAAGCCTTCCGGGGCATTAGACAAACGCCGCCACCAATTGTTGAACCTCCGGAAAAAAACCGTTGAACTCCGGAAGCAACTCCCCAAAATCGCGTTTTAAGCTATCCACCGCGCCGTCGATATCTTCCGGCCGGCTGACCCGCCTTTTCAGGCGCAAAAAGGTATCGCCTATTCCGTCCAGGTGCGTGTACTGCAGCAGCCAGTCATCGGCCACCATCTGATCGAGTTGCCGTTGCATCCGGGGCGCCATCAGCGGGCGGTGTGCTTGTAGTACGGCGTAAACGTCATTCGTGAATGCCCGCAGCGTCCGGTCGCTATAGCGCTGCCAGTTGTACGCCAGCAGGTAATCGTAAAAGATGTCGATGATCACCGGCGCGTATTTATGGTGGCGCGGATACAGCCGCCTTGCCCCCCGCAACACCAGCGGATGCCTGTCGGTAAAACTGTCGATTCGCCGGTGCAGCCGCACCCCGCGGCGCACTTGCTCCGGATAAGCCGGCAGGTCGCGATTTTGTAGAAAATCGCCCAGAAAGTTGCCCACCATCAGGGCTTCGTGGTGGCGGGTCAGGAACAAATGCGCCAGAAAATTCATACCGGCAATTTCCAAAAACATAACGGGATTTGCGCTATCTTTGCGGCGTTTTTTCAACTACGAAACGACCACAATATGGGCCTCAAGTGCGGCATCGTTGGGCTTCCCAACGTCGGTAAGTCGACCCTTTTCAATGCGCTGACCTCCGCCAAGGCGTTGGCGGCCAACTACCCTTTCGCGACCAAAGACCCCAATATCGGCGTCATCACCGTCCCCGATCCGCGGCTCGACAAACTGGCTGCCCTGGTATCGCCCCAGAAAGTGATCCCCACTACCATCGAAATCGTCGATATCGCCGGGCTGATCAAGGGCGCCAGCCAGGGAGAAGGCCTGGGCAACCAGTTTCTCGCCAACATCCGCGAGGTGGACGCCATCGTTCACGTCGTGCGGTGCTTCGAAGACGACAACGTGGTGCACGTCGACGGCAGCATCGACCCGGTGCGCGATAAAGAGGTGATCGATGCCGAATTGATGCTCAAAGACCTGGAAACGATCGAAAAACGCCTGGAAAAATTGCGCAAACAGGCCAAAAGCGGCAAAAAAGAAGACCAGAAACTGGTGGAGATCGCGGAAAAAATCAAAACCGAGATCGAAAACGGCAAACCCGCCCGCGCCGTAGCACTGGACGAAGAAGGGCAGCTGCTGCTGAATGACCTCTACCTGCTCACCTCCAAGCCGATCCTCTACGTCTGCAACGTCGACGAACTGTCGGTCAACGACGGCAATGAACACACCGCCGCTTTTGCGAATGCCGTGGTCGGCGAGCCGGCGGAAGTGATATTCATCAGCGCCGATATCGAATCCGAAATCGCCCAGCTCGAAACCATGGAAGAACGCCGGGAATTTCTGGAGGAAATGGGACTGGAAGAACCCGGCGTCAACAAGCTGATCCGGGGCTGCTACAAACTGCTGAAACTGATCACCTACTTCACCGCCGGCGAAAAAGAAGTGCGCGCCTGGACGATACGCAACGGCTGGAAAGCGCCACAGGCGGCCGGCGTGATCCATACCGATTTTGAAAAAGGGTTTATCCGGGCCGAGGTCATCCAATACGACGACTTCGTCGCCCTGGGGTCGGAACAGGCCGTCAAGGAAGCCGGCAAGATGGCCGTGGAAGGTAAGGAATACGTGGTGCACGACGGCGACGTCATGCATTTTCGTTTTAACGTCTGAGCCGCACCGTGCGCTATTTTCTGCTGTACAAACCCTACGGCGTTCTCAGCCAGTTTACCCGCGAACACCCCGATCACCGCGTCTTGGGCGACCTGTCCGACTTCCCGCCCGACGTCTACCCGGCGGGCCGGCTGGATAAAGACAGTGAAGGGTTGTTGCTGCTCACCGACGACGGCCAACTGAAAGCGCGCCTGCTTTCTCCCCAACAGGGCCACCGCCGCACCTACTACGTGCAGGTAGAAGGCGTCCCGGATGCGGAAGCCCTGGAAAAACTGCGCACCGGCGTAGCTATCCGCCTGAGCAAAAAGATGTACCGCACCCGGCCCGCCGAAGCCCGCCTGCTCCCCTACCCTCCGCACCTGCCGCCCCGCGAGCCGCCGGTGCGCTTCCGCAAAACCGTTCCCGACAGCTGGCTGGAAATCGTCCTCACCGAAGGCAAAAACCGGCAGGTGCGCCGGATGTGCGCCGCCGTCGGCTTCCCGGTGCTGCGCCTGGTGCGGGTGAAAATCGGAGATTTGGATCTGGGCGGACTGCAACCGGGCGAAATCATGGAACTGGATAAACGCCCCTTTTAATCCGGGTTAGAGTTGCCATTCGTCCAGATATTTTCCGAACAACTTGGCCAGATTCTCCGCGTCGGAGATGCCCCGGTGGTGGATGCCCGTAAATTCGAACCCTTCCGCCTGCACGGCCGAACGCAGGCCCCGCCGGCGACGCAGTCGCTTGATATCGTGGTATTGTTGCTTGAGGTTGATGTGGTGATCCTCCACCCAGTCGTACTCCATGTCGTGGAGCCGGCAGTCCTGAATGAGCATCTTGCGATCAAAGCTGCCCCAGGAACAAAGCAGGTAATCCTCATAGAAGATCTCCGCCCAGTCCTGAAAACGCTCCGCCACCTCGGGGAAAGTTGCAGCGCGGTCGACCTCCTGCTGCTCGATGGTAGTCAGTTCCCGGCAAAAAGCCGAAAGGGTCGGATTGAGCACCGGCCTCACAAAGCGGTTGAAACTACCCGTAACCTCGCCGTAGCGGTTGAGGCGTACGGCGCCGATCTCGATGATCTCCTGGATCTTCGAAGGCGGCCGCCCCTCCCAGCAGGTCGCCTCGATATCGTAAATAATAAAGTTCATTCGCCGTTCATTTTAGCTGTGTCGGCCGGGTCGGACCCCGCGTTGATCAATAGGGATTTGAGTTCGGCTATTTCCGATTGCAGCGTATCGATCTTTTCTTCCAGCAAACGGTTGTTGTCGATGGTCATCTCGTCCACGAAGACGGCATTGGCCAGCGACATGCCGAAGATGCCCCCCATCAGGACGATCAGCACGAAGTACAGCCGGGAAAAGCCGATGACCAGCGGATTGTCGGTAGAGCGGGCAATGGCCGCCGGGATCTCGTTCCAACCCTCTACCGTAAACATCTGAAAAATGGAATAGGCCGAGATCAGCGGATCGCCGAAATACTGCGGAGCAGTCTCCGCATAGAAATGACAGGTGAAAATCGCCAGCAGAAAATTGAGCACCAGCAGGGCGGCCAGCACGAAGACGGAAGCGCGAATGGCCCGCGACAAGCCTTCGACGATCTTTCCCAGGTTGGGCACGAAACGCAGAAAGCGGATGAGCCGAATCAGGCGAAAAAGGCGCAAAACGATGAGCAGCGAAGTGTTCGGCATCGGAACGATATGCGTCAGCAGGGTCGGCATACTGGCCAGTACGATAAAAAAATCAAAGCGATTCCATCCGAACGAAAAATAGTGCCGGGGCTTGAGCACGTGCAGCTTGACCGTCGCTTCGATCACGAAAAAGAACAAGAACAGGTTATCCAGGATTTCCAGCGTGAGATTGCCCTTTAGTTGCGGGAAGTACATGAAAAAGATGACCACTGCATTCATCAGTATGGCCAGCATGATATTCCGCTCCGAAAGGAAAAAGTTTTTCAGGCGTTCCATAGGTGTCTTCGATCGTTTAGCAGTTGCTCAGCTCGCCACTACCGGCTCCGAGCGTTTTCCCGCTTTAACATGCGGCCAGATTATCTTATTGGCCAGCCCGTAATGCTCGAGGCGATTGTGATAATAAAAAAGCACCTTGAAGCTCTGGCTGACGATTTGCCCTTTTTTATTGACCAGCAAGGGCTTGGCGATGTGGTACGTCCCCACGCGCTCGATCCCGTCCTGCACCAGGCGCGCTACGTCCAAGTGGATCGCTTCGGATAGTTTGAGCCGGCCTGCTTTTTCCATTTCCAGCAAAACGCCCCGCAGCTGTTCCACGACCTCGTAGAGCATCCCGCGTTCGAAGATGAAGTCATCGGTGGGTAACCGAAGGACGCCGTACAGGTCGAGCCGGCTGTTCTGATACTTCAGCAATTCAAAAGCGGCGAAACAGACGAGATGACTGGTCAGCACGATATTATCGCGGTAGTAGCGATCCATGATCCGGTCGCCCAGCAGCCGCGTATACTGCCGCTCCCGCTGCAGGTCTTCCGTAATCCCGCCGTCTTTCATGAAATATTCCCGCAGATCGATCGGATTGCCGTATTTGTCAAAGCTTTCGCCATCGGCATTGACCGCATGGCCCAGCACGTCGAGCGGCTGTCCGAAAGATAAGGTAATGTCGTTGCTTTTGGAGAAGAACTCCCAGGCAAACTTCAGGATCTTGCGCAAGCTGTAAAAATCGTCTTTCGAGCGGATGTAGCGCTCCTTACCTATGCGCTTGAGGTGCTGCTCGATCAGGAACTGCGCTTCCAGCACGAAGTGATAACTGATCACCAAAGGGATGATGAACACCTTCTCGTCTTTGCCATCCTGGTAAATGCCTCTTTGCGCCTCCACCACCGTTCCCATCAGCCCCAGCTTGAATTTCGATTCCAGGGCGCCGGAACGCGAACGGGTGCCTCCCGGAAAAAAGATGCTGTTGACGCCTCGCTGGATGGCCAGATTGGACATGGCCTTGAGCGTTTCGAGATAGACGGGGTTTTTCTTGCGCCGGTCGACCCGGTAGGCGCCCATGCGGTTCATGAAATAGGCGGTGTAGCCCGTATTGTAGAGGTTGAGGCCCGCACCGTAGGAAAAAGCGGGCAAGCCCACGAAGGTGTCGATGGCGTACCCCACCAGAATGGAATCGAGGTTGCTGAAATGGGTCGGTACGATCACCACCGTCCCTTTTTCGTAAAGCGCGCGCACCTCATCCACGTGCCCTTTTACGGTCATGCGTTCCGTCAGTCGCTTTTTGCTTCCCCAGATGCGGTAGATGTGTCGGCCGGCGGCCGTATTGAGCAGGCGGGTGAAGAACATGGTCAGGAACCAACGGGCGAAAAGAAAGGTCTTTTTGCGGAAAGTGCCCACGATCTCCTCGGCGTACCGGCGTACGATCTGGCGCAGGATCTCTTCGTTGATCTTCTGAGCTTCCCGGGGGTCGCGGTCCAGCGATTTGCCCACCAACTGGTGCTGGACTTTACGCCAGAACTGCCGCTCTTTCGGGGGGTCTACTTTCCAGGGTTCTTCCTTTATCCGAATGCGCTCCAGGTAAATGGTGCGGGCAATGATATCCGTTACGGCCGCCGTATCGTTGCGCAACAACCGGTTCATGGTAAACTCGCAGATCTGCTCTATGAAGCGCCGCCGGTCCTGATGCAGCTGGTAAATCGGCCAGTCTTCGATCTCCGGCAATACGTGCGGGTAAACTCTCTGTTTTTCTTCCATTCAGTCAATTTGAAAATCAGCATTAACAGCGTCAATAAAAGTGAGGATGGCTTCGCGCCCTTCCCTTTTGCGGGAAGACGTGATGAACTGCTGCGGCAGCTCGTTCCAGTATTCCAGCAGGGTTGTGCGAAAAGCAGCTACGTTGGCGCCCAGGTCGGTTTCGTTCTTCTGCCGGTCTGCCTTGGTGAATACGATGACGAAAGAGATCCCCATCTCGCCCAGCCAGTTGATGAAAGCGACGTCGACCTCCTGCGGCGGGATGTTGGCGTCGATCAATACGAAAGCGCACTGAAGGTTGAAGCGGTTGAGCAAATAGGCTCTGATCATCCGCTCCCAGTCCTGGCGTTTTTTCTTGGAGATCCGCGCGTAGCCGTATCCGGGCAGGTCGACCAGGTACCAGCTGTCGTCCACCAGGTAAAAGTTGAGCAGCTGGGTTTTTCCGGGCGTTTTGGACGTCCGGGCGATCTCCCGGCGCCCCGTCAGCATATTGATGAGGGAAGACTTCCCGACATTGGAACGGCCAATGAACGCATACTCGGGCTTTTCCGGCGGCGGGCAGGCGCCGACCTTCGGGAAACTGCCGATGAATTGAGTTTGATGAATTTCCATAATCTGAACAACAAAATGATAAAGCTACAAAGTTTATCGCCCTTTGTAAAACATCGGCTGTTGAACAATCGTATGTAAAAGTAACGCTGTTACATCTTCCAAACCAGAAACCATGCGCAGAAGCTTTACGTTCTTGATTTTCGTTTTGCTCGGTTGGCCCCTTTGCGGGCAGATCTCCTGGGGCCTGAAAGGCGGCGTGAGCAGTACGGAACTGGCCGCCGACGTGCTGGCTATTCCCCAGAACAACGCCGAGCGATTCCGCATCGATGTAGAAGACGTGGAATTCGGCATCCACGGCGGGCTGGTGCTGCAGGCCCGCATCAATCGTTTTCTGATCCAGCCGGAGCTGCTGCTCAATTCACAAAAGGTCAACTATCAGATCGAAGACCTGGCCAATAACATCGACACCCTGCTTTCCGAAAAATACCAATACCTGGACGTCCCCCTCTTGTTCGGTTACCAGCTCGGGCCGCTGCGCCTGATGGCCGGGCCCGAAGCCCACTTCTACCTCAACAGTACGGCCTTTGACCTGGAAGGATATGAACAAAATTTCGACTCCGCGACCTTCAGCTGGCTGGCCGGGATCGGACTCGACTTCTGGAGCCTGATGCTGGACGTGCGCTACGAAGGTAACTTTTCCGAATTCGGCGATCACCTCACCTTCTTCGATCAATCTTTTTCTTTCAACCGGGCGCCGGCCCGCCTGTTGGTCTCTTTAACGATCCTGTTCAACAAAAAGCGGTAATCGCCCGAAAAAAATTTCACTGCATCCAACTCGCGGGCAAATTCGCTGCTCTTTAATACGAATAACGGAAGCAACGAATGCCCGAGACGCTCAGAATGACGGAAAGTGAACTAATCGACGCCTGCCTCGCGCACGACCGACTGGCCCAACGGGAGTTGTACGACCGGTACAAAGGGGCGATGTTTACCCTGGCGTACCGCATCACCTCCGATTTCGAGCTGGCCAATGACGTCCTGCAGGAGGCCTTCGTCAAAGTTTTCCGGGCGTTGCCGCGCTTCCGGCGCGAATCGACACTCGGCGCCTGGATCAAAACCATCGTCATCCGTACCGCAATCAGCAAAGTCAACCGGGAACCTGCCTTCGAACCGCTGGAGCCGGACCATACCCGGGGCTGGATCGACTGGGGGGATTATCTGGAGACGGAATACCTGGAAAAAGCCATCGCCAACCTGCCCGACGGCTATCGCACCGTCTTTATTCTGATCGAAGTGGAAGGATATCAGCACCAGGAGGTGGCCGATATGCTCGGCGTAACGGTGGGCACTTCCAAATCGCAATTGTATTACGCCAAAAAGCGCCTGCGCGCGCTGCTGGAAAAAATTGCCGATCGCACATGAAGCGCGAAAAAAATAAAAATACCCTGAACGAAGCCCTGCGCCGGCTGCCCCGATACGAGCCGGCGACCGACCTGTGGTCACAGATCGAAAACCGGGTAGAAGCCGATCGCCAGCAAAACAAACTGCAAAAAGCCCTGCGGACGCTGCCCGGTTACGAACCTCCCGACCAGACCTGGGAAGGGATCGAAAAACGATTGATGCGCGGCCGTCGCCGGCAGCTGTGGCGCCGCGCCGTAAGCATCGCAGCGGTTCTGGGCGCGCTGGCCGTCGCCCTCGGGCGCCTCTATTACGCCCAGGCGTCGCCGGCATCCGTCACCGTATCCTATCACCGGGAAGAAGCGCCGGCCACGCCTGCGATCGACTGGGAAGCCGACGCCGACGCCATCGCCCTCATCCAACGGGAATACGCCCGGCAACCTGCTTTCGCCGCCGCCCCCAACCACTACCAACTGCTCGAAGAACTGGAAGAACTGGAGGCGGCGCGGAACGAACTGGCCGACGCCGTGGCGCGATACGGGGCCGACAGCCACCTGCTCCGCGAAATACATCGCATCGAACAACAGCGCACCGATATCCTGGAGGAGATGGCCGCTCAAATATGAGGAACCGCTCCGGGTCTTTTAATCATCGTTTAAATTTTGCCATGAACGATCGCTTTGGAATAGTACTTACGATTCTTCTCGTTGCAGCCGCCTCAATACTGAAAGGGCAGCAAACGGTGCACGTGGTGACCAAGCGGATCGAGAAGACCTTCAACTACAAGGCGGGGTACGAACTCAATATCGAAGGGGAAAAGGCACAGGTAGAGATGGACTCGTGGGCAAAAAACGAGATCCGGGTCGTCATGGAACTCGTCGCCCGCCATCCCGAAAAGGCCACCGCGGAAGAAGACCTGGAAGCGATGAAATACCTCGCCGACCGCATCCGCAACAAGATCTACCTGCGCAATTACGTCTCCGTCAAAGAAGGCGACCCGAAACCGGCGGCGGAACTGTCCGCTACCTATCACATCACCCTGCCGGAAAATTGCCCCGTTTACCTCAAGAACTTTTTCGGGGTCTCCAACATCAGCAACCTCAGCGGCGGGCTGCGGCTGCAAAGCGAGTTCAGCCGGGTCGGCCTCCAGAATATCAGCGGAGAAATGAACCTGCGCACCCGCTTCGGCGACCTATTCGCCGAACAACTCGACGGCGACGTATCGCTGTACTCGCGGCGCTCCGATGTCACCTTGCGCGACATCCAGGGCGTCTACCGCATCCAGGCCGCCTACGGCACCCTCAACCTGTTCATCAATCCGGGGCTCGCCGAGCTGGACATCCGGGGCGAGAAAACCGACATCTTCCTCCACGGGCCGGACCTGGATCAGTTCCGCTATGACCTGACCGCCCTGGAAGGGGATATTTTGTTTCCCCGCAACGTTCCGCTCCAATACGTGGAGACGACCGCCGCTTCCAAACAAATGAGCTTCACCCCCGACCGGGAATACTACGCCAATGTCACCATACGCATCACACTAGGCAGCATCAACCTGAAAAATAAGCCTTGACCGGCCCCGCTTACAGTACCAGAAAAAGATAAAAATGAAAATTGAAAAACCATGAAGCGACTTTTAACCTGCCTGCCTTTGCTCAGCGCTTCGCTTTGCACCGCTTAAAACGACACTATCTTTATCCGGTACCAGGAAGAGCCGGAACCGATCGACTCCTTCTCGTTTCAGGACGTGCGCGAGTACGTCTTCATGACGCACGTGGAAACCAAACAACTCCTGAAATTACCGCTGCTGGGCATCATACCCCAGAACAGCGGCCTGCAATCCAGTGGCTCGAATGTTGCGCCCACGGTCGTTTATGAGCGAAAACTGACGCCGAACCTGTCTTTGAACAGCCTTCTTTATTTCGATGCAACCCTCGTAACGAGCTTGGGTCAGTATGGCGGCGATCGAACCCAGTTTTTCATCCACAACCTAGGCTTTGGACTGGAACCGCGCCTCTACCTCGGGATGCGCCGCCGGATCGAAGCGGGCCTGAGCGCAGACAACCTCACCGGCAATTACCTGGGCCTGCGTATAAACTATAATCGCTTTCGCGGCTGGGAGAACAATCCTGATTTCGAAGGCTTACTCCGCCTGGGCGACGGTGAGGTCATGCCCAATCGCGACGCCTTTTCGGCTTTCCTGACGTTCGGCATGCAACGACGGCTACTGCGTTACGGCTACTTTGATCTCAATATCGGTCTCGGCGGCGCACATCTCCAGGAATTGGAATACTGGCGCGATCCCGAAGACGGCTTTCTTAACTCCACGGTGAACAACTCCTGGGGACCGGCTTTTCACGTTCAGGTGGGGCTGGGACTGGCGTTCGGCGAAGGCCGCCCGGAAGACGGCCGGCTGTGCGACGCGATGCTCTGCTTCCGGGAAGAAAGGCAGATGTTTAAGATCGACCTGATCAATGCGCTGCAGACCCTTACACCTAATTACCTCGGCGGCATCCTGCTGGTAGCGTACGAGAAAAAACTCGGCCGATCGCCTTTTTCGCTCCAGTTGGAAGCGGAAACCGACTACTCCTTCTACGATTACACCGGCTTCACCGGCAGATACGTCAGCTTGGGTGTCGCCTTGGGGCCCCGCTATTACTACAATCTCAAGCGCCGGATCGCCAAAGGGAAATCGGGCAACAACCTTTCGGCAGACTACCTCACCCTGCGACTGAGCGCTACCCGCACCAACCAATTCGAAGAAGACAATGTGCTGAATCAGGAAACTAGAGATCAGCGTTTCCTCAATTTTCTGGTCACCCCCGCCTGGGGCATCCAGCGCCGGATATTCCGCCATGGCTATATTGGCTACCAGATAGGGTTCGGCGCCGGCCTGGAGAACAATCTCGACAACGATGACACCAATATCCTTGTCGATGTACGCACGCGTTTGGAACTGGGCCTGGCCTTTTAATAGAACCCATTACCGGCTCGGTCATTGAGCCAAACCCGCAATGGGTCCTAAACTACCTCAACGCAATACTCAACCGCCGCCGTTATCTCGCCGATCGGCTCCAGCTCCAGTTGGTATTGCCGGGCGGCTTCGAGGAATACCGGCTCGTTCCCGGCTTCCACGGCCACCAACAGGCCGCCGCTGGTTTGTGGGTCGCACAGCAGGTATCGCTGTTCATCGGTCAGGGAGCTTATTTTCCTGCCGTAGCTTTCCCAGTTGCGGTGAGCGCCGCCGGGTATGCACCCCTGCGCCAGGTAATGCCGCAAAGCTTGCGGGTCGATCAGGGGCGTCTGGTCGAAGCGCAGCAGCGCGCTCACTCCGCCGGCTTCGCACATCTCACACAGGTGCCCCAGCAGGCCGAAGCCGGTGACGTCCGTCATCGCTTTGACGCAGGGCAACCTGGCGAAAGCGCTTCCGGCTTTATTGAGTTTGACCATACTGTCGCGAGCGAGCTTGGCGTCCTGTTCCCGCAGCAGCTGTTTTTTCTGGGCGGTAGCGAGGATGCCGACGCCGAGCGGCTTGGTGAGAAAGAGCCGGCAGCCGGGCGTCGCGCCGCCGTTGCGTTTGAGGTGCGCTTTTTGCACCCGCCCGGTGACCGCCAGCCCGAAAATGGGTTCCGGGCTGTCGATGCTGTGGCCACCGGCCAGGGGGATCCCAGCTTCCGCACAAGCCTGCCGTCCCCCTTCGATGACGTGGTTGGCTACTTCCGCCGGCAGTTTGTCGACCGGCCAGCCCAGTATCGCGATCGCCATCATGGGCGTACCGCCCATAGCGTAGATATCGCTGATGGCGTTGACCGAAGCGATCCGTCCGAAGTCGACCGGGTCGTCGACGATAGGCATAAAAAAGTCGGTGGTGCTGACGATGGCCGTCCCGTCGCCCAGGTCAAAAACGGCTGCGTCATCGCGTTCGTCATTGCCCACCAGAAGCCCGGGAAAATGAAAGCGCTCGGCCTGGTACTGGAGAATGTGGTCGAGCACCTGCGGAGATATTTTGCACCCGCAGCCGGCGCCGTGGCTGTACTGGGTGAGTGGATAGGCGGTCGTTTTCGGGTTCATAGATTTCGGTTTTGTGCAATGTTGATCAGTTGGTCGGCGGCCGCGGCAGGGTCGTCGGCGGGTAGTTCGATCTCAAGATAAAGGGCTTCCGAGTGGCGGCGGCGGCGTTCTACAAAATGGCGGTAGGCCTTGTCGTAATAACGCAATGAGACGGCGGCGGCGGCGGGCAGGTCTCCTGCGGCGATAGCGCGCCTGGCGGCTTGGACGTTTTGCCCGCCCAGGCGCTTGCTGATGCGCTCAAAACCTTCGATCAAAGCCGCCGGCGAAAAGCCGCCGTATTCCTCCACCAGGCGTTGCAATCGCACGGCATGCGGGATCTCGAGGTGCAGCAGGGGCGACTGGTTCATCTGCGCCCACAGGCCCTGCGGGATGTATACGCGGCCGATGGCGCGGCTCTCATTTTCCAGCCAGACCCGACGACAGGGATCGATGGCGGCGAACGCGTCGTACAGGTCGTTTTCGAATTGCTCGACAGTCGGCTGAGGCGGCTCGCCCAGCGCGCCGAAAGCGGACCCCCGATGGCGGGCGATATCCTCCAGATCGATGACCTGCTCGCCCCGCCGGGCCAGTTCCTGCAGCACAGCCGTCTTCCCCGAACCGGTGTATCCGCCGAGAATGAGGCAGCGCAGTTTTCTGTTCGCGAACTGATCGAGAATATGATTGCGATAGGCTTTGTAGCCGCCCTGTAAGGTATGGACTTCAAAGCCGGCCAGGTCGAGCAGCCAGCCCATGCTGCCGCTGCGTTGCCCTCCCCGCCAGCAGTGCGCCGTCAGAGCCCCCTGCGGAGCGATATCGCCGGCTTTCTCTACGAAATACCGCATCTTTCCCCCTGCGAAATCCAGTCCGCGCAAAAAAGCAGCCTGCCGGCTCACCTGTTTGTACAGCGTACCCACCTCCGCGCGTTCTTCGTCGGAGAACAAGGGCAGGTTGTACGCACCGGGAATATGGCCCCTGGCGTATTCTCCGGGGGTGCGCACATCGATCAGCGGCTGTTGCCGCCGCAGCCTCAGCATTTCTGATACGGAAATTACGGTATTCAAAAGTCTGCTTTCCTTGCTTTCGTCATTTTTCTTCCCATCCCATGGTTCGCTCCACCGCTTTTTGCCAACCGCGATACAGGCGATCGCGCGCTTCGGCGGTCATACCGGATTGAAAAGCCTGGTCGAGCTGCCACTTTTCTTCGAGCTCGCTGCGTTCCCAGAAGCCGACGGCGAGGCCCGCCAGGTAGGCCGCCCCCAGGGCGGTGGTCTCGATGATGAGCGGCCGCTCTACGTCCACGCCCAGGATGTCGGCCTGGAATTGCATCAACAGATTATTGGCGCTGGCGCCGCCGTCCACCCGCAGTATCCGCAGCGGCAGGCCGGCGTCTTTTTCCATGGCGTCC
Source organism: uncultured Saprospiraceae bacterium (assembly GCA_964419545.1). GTDB lineage: Bacteria > Bacteroidota > Bacteroidia > Chitinophagales > Saprospiraceae > CAYQQU01. The sequence continues at coordinate 25,052 of CAYQQU010000056.1, forward strand.
AGTACGTCCCGGGTCTGATAGGCCAGGCTTTCCAGGGTAGCCCGGATGAGGTGGGCCTTGGTCGTACCCCGGGTCAGGCCGAAGATGGCGCCCCGCGCGTACATATCCCAGTAGGGCGCGCCCAAACCGGCAAAAGCTGGAACAACGTAAACGCCGTCTGGTTGCGATACCTTCATGGCAAAATACTCGGAATCCGGCGATTCGTCAATTATTTTCAAGCCGTCGCGCAGCCACTGAATAGCCGCCCCGGCGATGAAGATGCTTCCCTCCAATGCATAATGCACCTCGCCGTCGAGCCCCCAGGCGATGGTCGTCACCAGGCCGTGTTCGCTGGTTACCGGTTCGGTACCGGTATTCATCAGCAGAAAACAACCGGTGCCGTAAGTATTTTTGGCCATTCCTTTTTTCAGGCAAGCCTGCCCGAAAAGCGCGGCCTGCTGATCACCCGCAATGCCGGCGATGGGCAGATCGGCGCCCAGCAAGCCGGGCTGAATGCGGCCGTACACTTCGCTGGACGATTTCACTTCCGGCAACATGGCAGCCGGCACGCCCAGCGTCTCCAGCAGGAAATCGTCCCACTCGAGGGTGCGAATGTTGTAGAGCATGGTCCGCGAAGCATTCGTATAATCCGTTACGTGCCGCCGGCCGCCCGTCATTTTCCAGATCAGCCAGGAGTCTACGGTCCCGAAAAGCAGGTCGCCGCGCTCGGCGCGCTCCCGGGCGCCTTCCACCTTATCGAGTATCCACTTCACCTTGGTACCGGAAAAATAAGCGTCGATGACCAGGCCGGTATGCTGCCGCACGTAGGCTTCGTGGCCTTTGGCCTTGAGCTGATCGCAGATAGCGGCCGTGCGGCGGTCCTGCCATACGATGGCGTTGTGGACCGGTTCGCCGGTGTGCCGGTCCCAGACTACCGCCGTTTCGCGCTGGTTGGTGATGCCGATGGCGGCGACCTCGTCGGCTTTTACGCCGTTCTTCTGCAAGACGAGCCGAGCCACTTTCAATTGACTGCTCCAAATTTCGTGGGGATCGTGCTCCACCCATCCCGGCCGAGGGTAGATCTGCGTAAACTCCTCCTGTTCAACCGCTTTGATATTGCCGTCCCGATCGAAAAGAATTGCCCGCGAACTGGTCGTCCCCTGGTCCAGTGCAAGTATAAACTTATGCATAATTAAACTTATGTTAGGGTTTTGACATTTTATTTTGGGTTTCCGGCAAGCCCGGAAATGGCCGGAGCATTTTCCAAATATAGGGTTTCAAAATTGAATCACCCTACCAAATCCAATACCGACAGAATGGAAATCCAACGCATTCCCTTCGCCCAGATTCCGCAACTCGCGGATCGCGACGTCGCCTACGCCAACCAGGATCCTTCCTTGCGGCCCTTTTACAAATACCCGCCGACGCTGGACGCCTTCGCTCAGATCATCGAAGATAAGCAACAGGATCCCATCGACCGCCCCCTGCTGGTGAAAAGCCTGAAAGCGCAATACCAGGCGCTGGAAACCACCGAAGCAGTGCGGCAAAATATCGAAGCCCTGGCCGAAAACCGCACCTTTACGGTGACCACCGCTCACCAACCGGCGCTCTTTACCGGCCCGCTCTATTACATCTACAAGATCATCTCGACCATCAACCTGGCGGAAAACCTGGGCCGGCGCTATCCGGAATACCGCTTCGTCCCCGTCTTCATCAGCGGCGCCGAAGATCACGACTTCGAGGAAGTCAACCATACATACCTTTTCGGAAAACGACTGGAGTGGCGACAGGAACGCGGCGGCCCGGTCGGCTTTTTACCCACAACCAGCCTGCAGCAAGTAATGCTCGACCTGAAAGAGATACTCGGCGACTCGGACGACGCCAGGGAGGCTTTCCAACTGATCGAGGCCTCCTATGCCGGCCACGAGCAGTACGGCGCCGCAACCATCGACCTGGTCAACCGCTTGTTTCGGGATTACGGCCTGGTCATCCTCGATATGAGTCGCCCCGAACTCAAGCGCCGCTTTATCCCTTACGCCCGCCGGGAACTGGTGGAACAACCTTCCAAACAACTGGTGGAGGCGACGACCGCCCAGCTGGAAGCAGCCGGCTTTTCCCAGCAAGCCCACGCCCGCGAGATCAACCTTTTTTATCTGCAAAACCAAAGGCGCGACCGCATCGTCTTTGAAGACGGGTGCTACCGGATCCACGACACGAAGCAGTCGTTTTCCGAGACCGAACTGCTCGCCGAGCTGGAACAACATCCCGAGCGGTTTAGCCCCAACGTAGTGATGCGCCCCATCTACCAGGAACTGATCCTGCCCAACCTCGCCTACATCGGCGGCGGCGGCGAACTCGCCTACTGGCTGGAACGCAAAGAACAGTTCGTCCATTTCGGCGTCAACTTCCCGGCGCTCGTGCGGCGCAACTCGGTGCTCTGGATCGACCGGGGGGCTTCCAAGCGACTGGATAAAGTCGGCCTGACCGTCGCCGGCATCTTCGCCGATGTGGAGGAGCTGGTTAAAGACTACGTCCGGAAAAACACCCGCAACGAACTGAGCCTGGCCGAAGAAAAGACACAGCTGGAACGCATCTTCGCGACCGCAGCGAAAAAGGCGGAAGAGATCGACCCCACCCTGAAAAAAGCCGTACTCGCCGAAGGCGCCAAACAATCCAAAACGCTGGAACAGCTCGAAGGCCGGCTGATGCGCGCCGAAAAACAACGCCACGACACCGCCATCAACCAGATCCGCTCATTGAAGGACAAGCTGTTTCCGGACGGCGCCCTGCAGGAACGTCGCGAAAACTTCCTCAATTTTTACCTGCGCTACGGAAGGGATTTCTTCGAAGTGCTGAAAGAACAGCTCGATCCACTGGAGCCGGGGTTTGTCGTGGTCATAGACCGTAAATAACGACTAGCGATAGTCGTCGCGGGCCGGCTGAAAGACGTCGATCACCGTGCAGTCGGTTAGCGCCCGCGCCGAGTGAGGCACGTTTGCTGGGATGGCGGCCGAAGTCCCCGCTTTGCACACCTGCGTTTTCCCGTCGATGGTCATTTCCAGTTCTCCGGCGATCACATTGGTCACTTGTTCGTGTACGTGGCGATGTTCGGGCAGCACGGCCCCTTCGGCGATGCGGAAATGAGCCACTGTCAGGCCGGCGGTATGGATCATGCGCCCGAAAAATCCGGGAAGGATCTCCTGCTCCGGCAAGTCGGCGAGGTTGATGAAATTTTCCATTGCTCAGGATTTCAACTGATCGCCGAAAAAGTAAAGCAAATCGGCGACCCTTTCTTTGAGTTGGCTGCGATCGACGATAAAATCCAGAAAGCCGTGTTCCAGCAGGAATTCGGAAGTCTGAAACCCTTCCGGCAGGTCCTTTTTGATCGTCTCCTTGATCACCCGCGGGCCGGCGAAGCCGATGAGCGCTTCCGGTTCGGCGAAGTTGACGTCGCCCAGCATGGCGAAGGAAGCCGTTACGCCGCCGGTGGTCGGATCGGTGAGAAAGGAAAAATAGGGAATGCCGGCCCGGGAGAGCTGGCTCAGCTTAGCGGACGTTTTCGCCATCTGCATGAGGGAAAAAGCGGATTCCATCATGCGGGCGCCGCCCGATTTGGAGATGACCATCAGCGGTGTTTTGGTCTCCAGGCACTGCTCGATGGCCAGGGCGATGCGCTGCCCGACCACCGAGCCCATCGAACCACCGATGAAATTAAAATCCATGGCGGCGATGACCAGCGGCCTGCGGTTCACCTTGCCGCGGGCCACAGTGATGGCGTCCGACAACCCCGTCTTATCTTTGGCTTCCGCCAACCGCTGAGCGTAGGGCTTGAGGTCGACGAAATCCAGCATGTCGCGGGCGATGAGCTCTTCAAAAAGCACTTCGAAGTTGCCGTCGAACAGGAGTTCGAAATAATCGTAGGAGCCGATGCGGACGTGATAGTTGCAGCTGGGGCACTTGAAGAAGTTCTCCTTCAGCTCCTTCATCGTGCAGGTTTCCTTGCATTTCCGGCATTTGTACCACAACCCTTCCGGCGCTTCTTTTTTATTCCGAGTTGCCGTTTGAATCCCGTCTTTCAGTCTTTTGAACCATCCCATGGCGCAAAATTAATTATTAGATTTAAAAAAACACAGATTGCGTGTTTTTGGGATAGAGGGCGTCCGTTTTTATGCGTTTTATATATTGACAATCAGACGCTTAAGCGCGGATGGATTATTGGGGATAGGCGAATGATTTTACGGTGTCGACGAAAGCGCGCACGCCTTCGAGAGGCGTATCCGGATAGACGCCGTGGCCGAGATTGGCGATGTGGTTGCGCCCGAAAGACCGGAGCATTTTTTCGGTAGCGGACCGGACTGCTTCGGGTGAAGCGTATAGCTGGCAGGGATCCAGATTGCCTTGCAGCACCTTTTGGTTCCCGATCCAGCGGCGCGCCTGTTCCGGAGAAGTGTTCCAGTCGAGCCCCACCGTTCGGCAATCCAGCGCCGCCAGCTGTTCGAGGGCGAACCAGGCGCCCTTGGCGAACACGGTCACCGGCGCCTCCTGGATGGCGTCGCATATTTGCCGCAAATAGGGCAGCGAAAAAGTGTCGTACTGAGCCGGGCTCAGGATGCCGGCCCAGGAATCGAACAACTGCACGAGGTCGGCGCCGTTCCGGATCTTCAGCTGCAGATAGGCGATGGTCGTCTCCGTGATCTTTTCCAGCAATCGGTGGGCGAGCTCCGGCTGGGTGTACAGAAAGCGTTTGGCGCGGGAAAAAGTTTTGCTGCCGCCCCCTTCCACCATGTAGGCGAGCAGGGTCCAGGGCGCTCCGCTGAAACCGATCAGAGGCACGCGGCCCGCCAGTTGTCGTTTGGTGAGGCGCAACGCTTCGTAAACGTAAGCCAACTGCTGAGCCGCCGCCGCCCCGCTGCGCAGCGCCTCGATATCGGCGGCGGTGGCGATGGTGCGCGGAAAGTGGGGACCGCGCTTTTCCACCATCTCGTAGGTCAGCCCCATCGCCTCCGGGATGACGAGGATATCCGAAAAAATAATCGCTGCGTCAACTCCCAGCTCATCCACGGGTTGGATCGTAACTTCCGCAGCCAGCTCCGGGCGCTCCACCAGTTCCTTGAAGCCGGAAAGCTGCGCTCGCAGCGCCCGGTACTGCGGCAATATCCTTCCCGCCTGCCGCATCAGCCAGACCGGAGGGCGCGGGGTCTCCTCTCCCCTGACCGTGCGCAGTAGCAAATCATTTGTCAACTCCATAGCCGCAATAATAGCAAGATTTTTATTCCTCTCGTACGGTTCGTATTTCCCATTTGATTTTAAGAATTTTATTTGGCAAGAAAATTATAAATGAGTAAAAGATGGAAACACCTGAAACATACTGCGCGTTCCTCTTTTCCGCGGGCAGTTCGGAATGGGGCAATGCAATGGATGAATGGTCGAATCAGAAGGAAGAAATTCTGGTTTGTCAGAAATTCTCTATTTTGCGCGAAAATCGAGCTGCATGAAGAGAAAAAGAATTCCCCTCCACTGGCAAATCGTCATCGGATTGATATTGGGTATTTTCTATTCTTTCATTTCCAGCTACCTGGGGTGGAATAAGTTTACGTTAAACTGGATCGATCCGTTCGGGGAAATTTTCATTCGCCTGCTCAAATTCATTGCCGTTCCCCTGGTTCTATTTTCCATCATCAGCGGCGTTTCGGCGCTGCCCGATCCTTCCCGGCTGGGCCGGATGGGCGCCAAGACGCTGGCCGCCTACCTGGTGACGACTGTCGCCGCGGTGACCATCGGCCTCTTCTTTGTCAACACCTTTAAGCCCGGCGCCTACATCGCCGAGGAGCAACGCGTAAAGAACCGCATCAAATACGAGTTGTGGGTCCAGCAGACGGCGGAAGTGGAGATCCTGGACGGAAAGGACTATCTCAACGATCCGCAATACGCACAGCTGGCCGCCGCCGCCAACGCCGAACTGGCGAAGGAGTCGGAAAACGAGGAAGTAAAGCGCAGACAACAGGCGGCCGAACAGCTGAAAGGCTCGGGGCCGCTGCAGTTCATCGTCGACATGGTGCCGGATAATATTTTCCTGGCGCTCACCGACGGCGGGAAAATGCTGCAGGTCATCTTCTTCGCCATCTTTTTCGGCGTGGTGCTGCTGCTGATCCCCGCCGATAAGGCCAAGCCGGTCATCGACCTGGTCAACGGCGCCAACGAGGTTTTCCTGAAAATGGTGGAGATCATCATGGAAGCCGCTCCGTTCTTCGTTTTCGCCCTGATGGCGGGCGTGATCGCCCAGATGGCGGATACGCCGGCGGAGGTGCTGGAAATTTTCAAGGGGCTGCTCACCTATTCGCTCACCGTGGTCGGCGGCCTGCTTACGATGATCCTCGTGATCTATCCTTTGCTGGCGGTTTTGGTTATCCGCAAACTGAGCTACCCCGACTTTTTCCGGCGCATCAGTCCCGCCCAGTTTCTGGCATTTTCCACCAGTTCCAGCGCCGCCACGCTGCCCGTCACTATGGAGTGCGTACGCGACAACCTGGGCGTTTCCCCCAACGTCACCAACTTCGTGCTGCCCATCGGCGCTACCGTAAATATGGACGGCACCAGCCTCTACCAGGCCATCGCCGTGGTTTTTATGGCCCAAATGCACCTGGTAGACCTGTCTATCTCCCAGCAGATCACCATCGTACTGACGGCGACCCTGGCCTCCATCGGATCGGCGGCCGTACCCAGCGCCGGCCTGGTGATGATGATCATCGTGTTGCAATCGGTAGGCCTCAATCCTGCCTGGATCGCAATTATTTTTCCGGTAGACCGCATCCTGGACATGCTGCGCACCGTAGTAAATGTAACCGGTGATGCGACCGTATCCAGCATCATCGCCAAAAGCGAAGGGGAATTGAACCTCAACACGGAATACTGACGGTCAAAAAACAAGAAAGACATGTCCGAAAACACAACAATCCTGGGGATCGGCTCACGGGTGCGCCATCCGGCTTACGGCGACGGCGTGATCATCAGGATACACAAGGCGGCCTACGACGTCAGCTTCATGCTGTACGGCGTCAAGCAAGTGGGGCGGGACTACGAAAAATGGGAGGTGATCGAAGCGATCCCCACTACTACCGAAGCCAGCTTCAGCGACGCGGAGAAAGCATTGATCCGCATTTTACAAACCTACTCCGACCTGAGCGAACCGGTGCCGATGGGCCACCGCTGGGAAGGAGGCAAAATGGTGCTGGAGCCCGGAGAAGAAGGGCTCAAATCCAAAGAAATCCCGATAGCGACCTTTTTCAATAAAATCGTTATGTTGCGGGAACGGCTGCGGGTGATGGAGCAAAAAATTAACGCCAGCAACCTGAGCAATGAGGAAAAAATCAATCTACAACAGTATATTACCCGTATCTACGGCAGTCTGACGACCTTTAACATATTGTTTAAACACAAAGAGCAGTATTTCAAAGGAGAAAAGAGCCGGTAGCAACAAAAAGTTTTTGCAAACTGGAACGCTTTAAGTATATTTGACTTTTTTAAATGTAGTGTACTTTGTATATGCGACAATACCTTTGCCCGGTGGTCGTCTCGATGGTGTTGTTATCGACGATGATGGGTTGTATTGTAATTGAAACCCCTTTCGAGGGTATCGCTCCCGGGCCGTGGCGCGGCGTGCTGAAATTGGAGCCGAATCCGGTTATGCCGAATCCGAAAGGAGAACCGACGCCGGAGAAGATGAACCTGAAATTCGAGGAAGTCACCGAAGGGCAACTGCCTTTCAATTTCGAAGTTCATTACCAGTCCGACACCGCTTTCTACTGGCTCATCCGGAACGGCGAAGCAACCCTGCGACTTGACGATATCTCCTTCGGCCGCCGGCCAGGCACCATGCAGGATACGATAAAGGTTCGCTTTCCGGATTCCGACAGTTATTTCGAAGGGCTGCACGAAGACGGCATCATCGAAGGATACTGGCGCGACCCGAGCCGTTCTCCGACCTACGCCATTGCTTTCGTGGCCCGGCACGGCCAAAACCATCGCTTCACCAACCTGCAGAAGCCTCCGGTGATGGACATAACCGGCCAGTGGCAGATGACTTTCGACGAACCGGAAACGGACAGCCTTCCGGCTATCGCTTCGTTTCAGCAATCCGGCAACTATCTCAAAGCGGAAATCACCACTGCCGAAGCGGAGTACGACCGGCTCATCGGCACCGTCCAGGCTGACAAGTTGTACCTTTCCAGTTTCGACGGCCGCAACGCTTATCTCATCGAAGCTAAAATAACGCCCGACAGCAACATCTTGGGCTCTTTTCGGGCCGGCACGCATTTTCGCACTACCTGGACCGCAAAACCGATTACTGAAAATAAAATTCCTGACCCCAACGTCAATTAATTAACGACTTCTTCCAAATGGCATTAGCTATGAGTTCCAAAAACATTTCCCTGGCTTATTGCGAAGATAACGCCCGAACGGCAGAACTGATCGATCGGGACCTCTCCCGTGCTGGTTATCTCTTTGAACATTTCCCCTGTAAGAAATCGACCAATGTTCCGGCGCTGGCCGAACGCTTGCTCGACGCTTCCCACCCCATACTGCTGATTATCAGTGACAACTTTCTGAAGTCGGCCCAGTGTATGCACCGCGGACTGCGACTGCTGCAGGAAAAAAGCTCCAACATTCTGCCGGTGGTGGTCAACGGACTGGAGACCGACCCGACTACGGGGCAGACGGAGTCCGTCGCGACCAATTTCGACCGGGTCAGCGACATCATCCAATATATTAACTACTGGCAGGACCAATACCTGGATCTGCGTCGCCAGAAACGCCAGATGCAGGACGAGGTCAATGAAAAGGAATTCAACGCCCACCTGAAGGTCATGCGCGAAGTGTCCAGCGAGGTCGGCGAATTCTTGCGGATGCTGCGCAATATGTACTACCTGTCGGATGAGGAACTCGCCGCCAACCGCTACGAGCGCTTCTTTCGCTTCGTGGAAGACCAGGAATCCTGGCAGTACTATCAGCAACTTCCGGAGTTCCCCACCAAACTGTCCGAAGCCGGCAATGAAGAAGACGCCGCCGAAGGCGAAGCAGTAGTGGAAAATATTCCGGGCATGGATCTCCTGACCAATCGCAGCCTGCCCGATACGCCCTCCGTGGAAGGGGAACAACCCCAGGAGATAGAGGATGATACCGCTGAGAAAGGCGAACCCGCCGAAGAACTCCCGGCGCGAAATGAGCCCGAAGCAGCAGAGGAAGAAGGCGAAATGCCCGAAGCCTCGGCCGTCTCCGAAAAAGAAGACCCGGAAGAAGAGGAAGAAACCTTTGAAGACGATACGCTGATCCTGGAAGACGAAGACGACGATGACGAAGAAGAGGACGACGATGAGGACGACGACGAGGAAGAGGAGGACGACGACGAGGCGTTCGGCGGAGAAAATGAAAAGGCCACTATACTGAACGGCGTACTGGTCCGGATCGAGAACGAAGAGATCGAGACCGCCATCGCCCTGGCGGCCGAAGGCTTGGAGCGCTATCCGGATCACGACGAGCTTCGCTATCACTACGCGCTGCTGCTCGCCCGCCATCAGGACGATCCGGACGTGGGCATCGGCCAGCTGCAGGTGCTCCTCGAACGCGATCCGGAAAACGAAGAGGCTTCTTTCCTGATCGGCGAACTGGCGGAAATCAAAGGCGACTACCTCCTCGCCCGCAATTATTACGAAAAGGTCGCCGACCTCAACGATTCCTTTCCCGATGTGTACTACCGCCTGGGCGTGATTACCATCAACCACTTTCCGGAACAGAAAGAAAAGGCGGCCAAATATTTTAAACGGGCCGCGAAAAAAGATCCGAACAACGCCGACGCCAACTACCAGTATGCGCTGCTGCTCAATGAAGTCTACCGAAAGCCTAAAAAAGCCATAAAATACTTCCGGCGCACCCTGGAGATCGACCCCAACCACCCTTTCGCCTCCTACGACCTGGCGTTGCTCTACCACCAGTTCGGCGAGCGGGAGAACGCTTTCCAGGCTTACCAGCGCGCCACGATCAATAACCCGGAACTGAAAACACCGGAGAACGACCAGGCTTTCCATCCGCGTACGGCCAAAGCGCCGGCCTTCGTACAGGCTAATAAAGTCGAACACGACACCATCGAAGCGCTTAAAGCCAATATCTCCCGCCTGGAAGAAATTCTCGAACAACGCGAATCCGCCGCCGTCGTCCCCGAACCCGAGCCCGAACCCGTCGCCAAAGAACCGGGCCCCATCGTTCTGATTACCGGCGCCACCTCCGGCATCGGCCGCGCGACCGCCGAAATTTTTGCCGAAAACGGCTACCGGCTCCTGCTCAACGGACGCCGGCAGGAACGACTGGAAGAAATAAAGGAAGAGTTCGAAGAGGACTTCGGCTCACAGGTGCAGCTTCTTCCCTTTGACGTGCGGGATATCCACGCGGTGCAAACAGCCATCGAAGACCTCGACGAAGAATGGCGCCAGGTGGATATTCTCATCAATAATGCGGGCAAAGCCAAGGGCCTCGACCCCATCCACGAGGGCCAGCTGGAACACTGGGAAGAGATGATCGACACCAACGTCAAGGGCATGTTATACCTCACCCGGGCCATCTCGCCTTACATGGTGGCGCGCCGGCGCGGCCACATCATCAATGTCGGTTCCACCGCCGGAAAAGAGGTGTATCCCAAGGGCGGGGTCTACTGCGCCACCAAGTTCGCAGTCGAAGCCCTCACCAAGGCCATGCGTCTGGATTTACTTCCTTACAATATTCGGGTGAGCCAGGTTAGTCCGGCCCACGTCGAAGAAACCGAATTCGCGCTGGTGCGATTCGACGGCGATGCGGAAAGAGCCAAAATTTACGAAGACTTCAAACCCTTGACCTCGTCCGACGTCGCAGAAGCGATCTTCTTCATGGCTACCCGGCCGCCCCACGTCAATGTTCAGGATATCCTGATGATGAGCACGCAGCAGGCCGGCGCCACGACCATCAATCGCAGCGGTCGCAATGCTTTTCGGGAGGAAGAGGAATAAAACGACCCCGTTTCAGTCCTGGAATAGATAAGAACGTATTTCTGTCGCTTCTTCCGGCCGCAACCTGCCGCTGAGCAGCAGACGCAACTCCCGCCGGCGGGGCGCCCCCTCGTAACGCTGCAGTTCTATCTCGTTTAAGGCCAGCACCGGCGGCACGGGTATCGGGCTGCCGTTTTCTTCGTCGAGGGCGACAAAGGTGTAGTAAGCCTGGTTGCAGCGCCGGGATTCGCCCCCCTTGATATTGGAAGCAAATACTTCGACGAACACTTCTACACTGGTGCGGAACGCCCGGGTTACGGTCGCGTCGAGCGTCACCACCTCGCCGTTGCGGATCGGGCGCTGAAAAGAAACGTGATCCACCGAAGCCGTCACCACGTGCGCCTCGCAGTGTTTTCCGGCGCAGATGCCGCAGGCGATGTCCATCCAGCGCAACAGGTTGCCGCCCATCAGGTTATCCATCGGATTGGTATCATTGGGCATGACCATTTCGGTCATGATGGTGCGCGACTCGCTTACTTTTTTGGACTTTAAACCGTTCGGATTGTGCATGGATTGTTTATGGTTCCAACAGTTAGCGGATCATCACTCCTTTCCGGTTGAGGAAGGGGACTTTGGTGAAATTGGCCTCGGTAAGGCTGCCTTTGACAAAAATGTACTTTTTGTCGTACATATAGTCGTTTTGCACGAAGCTGACCCAGTACTCGTTGGTCAGGTCAAAGAGCTTCGTCTGGATCGGTTCGATCTGCACGTAACGCATCGGGCCGATTTCCTCGAAGAAGTGACGCAGCACGGTAGTGCGCATTTTATCGCCCTCGATATTGCCGTATCCCCGCGAATTGATCAGCACGCTTTTGATGGAAGCCTCTTTGAGGTTGATCAGAAATACGTCCCAAAGGTCTTCCGTTTCGGTCTGATCCTCACGGGGCACTACTGCGATGGCGATATCCTTTACCTTGTATTGTGGTATATCTTTCTTCATGATCCCTCGGCGTTTTAATGCTGCTTTTCGACGCCGGAAGCGGCCGGCGCGTATTCAAAAGCAAATAAATCAGCAAGCTGTTCTTTCAGCTTCGATTTCACTTCTTCGATCGGGACTTCTCGTTCCAGTTCCCGGCCCAATGAGGTCACTTCTTTTCCCTCATCGCTGATTCCACAGGGAACGATATTGTTGAAGTGAGCCAGGTTGGTATTGACGTTAAAAGCAAAACCGTGCATCGTCACCCACCGGCTGAGGTGCACGCCGATGGCGCATATTTTGCGCTGGGGCAAGCCGCCGCCCGGTTCCAGCCACACCCCGGTATAACCTTTGATGCGCTTTCCGTCGAGGCCGTACTGGGCGATGGTCCGGATCACCGCTTCCTCCAGATAGCGAACGTAGCGGTGCACGTCGGTAAAAAAGTGATCTAGATCGAAGATGGGATAACCGACGATTTGCCCGGGACCGTGGTAGGTAATATCTCCGCCCCGGTTGATCTTGAAAAACTCAAATCCGCCCTCCGCCAGCGCGGCTTCGCCGAGCAGGAGGTGGTCGACCGAGCCGCTTTTGCCGAGCGTATATACCGGCGGGTGTTCGCAGAACAGCAGATAGTGCTGCTGCGGTTGCAGCGGTTCTCCGTTTTTTTCGCGTTCCCGGTTGGCCAGCTTGCGGCTTACCAACTGCTGGTGCAGCTCCTGCTGGTAATCCCAGGCCGCGCGGTAACTAATGCTCTCTAAATCCTGAAAAATGACCTGTTGCATGTGCTATCTGGCGAAATGTGGCGCAAAAGTAAGGTTTTTTTCTCCGTTATGCTCATCATGCAAACAGCCCGACCAGCTTGGGGGTTGCGATGATCCACCTGCCTCTTTAAAATTGATTATCTTTCCGGAGCCAAACAACTATTTGCAGCCTTACTCTTATTCCGACCAACAACCAAAACTCATGAAAAGACTGATCACCGTTCTGTTCCTCATCGGCGCTTTGCAGTGCTTGCGTGCGCAAAATGCGCCCGATTTTTCGTTTACCGACATCAACGGCGAGTTGCACCAACTGCAACATGCGCTCGACCAGGGCTTTATCGTGATGCTCGACTTTTTCTACGCCGCCTGCCTGCCCTGTCAACAATCCTCGCCGGAGATCGAGAACATCAACCAGGATTATGCCGGCAAAAACCTGACCATCTGGTCGATCAGCGACCGCGACGACAACGAGGCCATCCAAGCCTTTAAAGATGAATTCGGCCTTACCAATATCGCCGGCGGCATCCTCGGCGGCGGCTTTCAGCTCATCCACGGTACTTTCGCTACCCAGTTTACGCTCACCGGCTTTCCGACCATCTCGGTCATTTGTCCCGACGGCGCCATCCACTGGGATATCTGGCCCTACTCCCCCGGCGCGCCGGAATGGCGCGACGCCATCGAAGCCTGCGGGGTTTCCGATGCCGAGCCTTACCAATCTCTGACCACCGCGGCGCCCGACCTGAGCTATCTGGTGGCTGAGGCCACCCTGGGCCCCAACCCCGCAAAGGAACAGACCCGGCTGGCATTTGACCTGACGGAAAAGACGCCCCTGAGTATCGACCTTTACGACAACCAGGGACAATTGGTGCGCCAAGTGTTCCGCGGCGCCCTGAATACCGGCGCCCACCAATACGATATCGAACTCTCGGATCTGCCCGCCGGTATGTACCGATTGCGGCTCAGCAGCCGCGGCCACATCATCCGTACGCTGAATATCGTTCACTGACTAATGCTGCCGGCGCCGGCATTTGGCCTTGATCCGGCGACTTCGCATCTTTGTAAAAAAGTAACTATTTAGGTAGGTGTTCCTGCAGCAGCGTAGCTGCGAAGGAACGACTCGC
>CAYQQU010000057.1:0-37538 GCA_964419545.1 uncultured Saprospiraceae bacterium
AAGCGTTTCCTTTCAAGAAAGGATCAGCAAAAATTTTTGTTACACACCACTAAAACGAGGAAGCGACCTCAGGTTACTTCCTCGTTCCGTTTTTCCAAATAGTTTCGCCGCCTGCAACACCCGGGCGATCGCCACGTTTATTCTGACTCCAGTGCTGCGGCGCCGCCAACGATCTCGGAGATCTCTTTGGTGATCGCTTCCTGTCGTGCTTTGTTGTAGCTCAGCTTCAGTTCTTTCATCAGCTCTTCGGCGTTGTCGGTCGCCTGGTCCATGGCCGTCATGCGGGCGCCGTGTTCGGCCGCGTGGGTGTCGAGCAGGAATTTCTGGAAGGAAGTTTGCAGGATGCTCGGCACCAGGTAATCGAGCAGGCCCTCTTTACTGGGCTCGAAGATGTAATCGGCGCGGTGTTTGTCTTCCTCGCTCGTTTCCAGTTTGGCGACCGGGAGCCACTGTACTTGCAGCGGATACTGAACGGCCGCATTGCGGAAGTGGCCGTAGGCGATCTCGATCGCATCGAAGGTTTTATCTTCGAACGCGTCCATGAGGTGTTTCGAGACCTGGGCGACGTTGTCGAAAGAAAGATCGTCGAAGAGCGTGATGTAGTCTTCGATGCGCGGCAGATGGGGATAGCGCTTGCGGAAGTAGTCGTTCCCGCGTTTGCCGATGGGCAGGATGGTAAGCGTACCATTATCGCGCTGCATTTCGTACTTCTCGTTCATCACCGCCACGGCTGCTTTACAGACATTGCTGTTGAAGGCGCCGCAGAGGCCGCGGTTGGAGGTAACCACTACGAGGCAGGCGTTCTCTACCGGTCGCTCGATCCCAAATACCGTATCGGCGTCGCCTTCCAGGTTGGAGAGGATATTGCGCAGCATCTGGTCGAGTTTGTCCGAGTAGGGGCGAATCTGCTGCACCGCCGTCTGGGCGCGCCGCAGCTTGGCCGCCGACACCAGCTTCATCGCTTTGGTGATCTGCTGGGTATTTTTTACCGATTTGATGCGGTCGCGTACCTCTTTTAAGTTACCAGCCATTGATCTTTATTTTTCGGTGTTATAGTTTTCGGAACCGCCTACCGGGGCGGGCGATTCCGAAAAGGGTTGGGCAGCCCGTGGCCGCCGGATTACTTATCGTAGTGTGAAACCATCTCTTTGGCCAAGGCCTCCAGCGACTGGGTGGCTTCGTCGGTCAGTTTGCCGGCTTTGAACGTTTCCAGCACCTCGGGATGCTGCTGTTCGAGGGCCGTCAGGAAGGCTTCTTCGAATTCTTTAACTTTTTCGACCGGCACCTTGCGGAGCAGGCCTTTGGTGCCCAGGTAGATCATGGCCACCTGTTTTTCGACCGGCACCGGCGAGTATTGCGGTTGTTTCAGGATCTCCACCAGTCGCGAGCCTTTGGCCAGTACGGCGGCCGTGGCGGCGTCGAGGTCCGAGCCGAATTTGGCGAACGCTTCGAGCTCGCGGTACTGCGCCATGTCGAGCTTCAGGGTGCCGGCCACTTTTTTCATCGACTTGATCTGGGCCGAACCTCCCACGCGCGATACGGAGATACCGACGTTGATGGCGGGGCGCACCCCGGCGTTGAAGAGGTTCGATTCGAGGAAGATCTGTCCGTCGGTGATGGAGATGACGTTAGTTGGGATATAAGCCGAGACGTCGCCGGCCTGCGTTTCGATGATCGGCAAGGCCGTCAGGGAACCGCCGCCTTTCACCAGCGGATTGCCGTCTTTGTCTTTGGCATTGCGCAGCGAATCGGGGATATCGTTCATCTGGCGCGCGATATCGTCGTTTTCGATGATCTTGGCGGCGCGCTCCAGCAGTCGGCTGTGCAAGTAGAAGACGTCGCCCGGATAAGCTTCGCGACCCGGCGGGCGGCGCAGCAGCAGCGACACCTCGCGGTATGCGACGGCCTGCTTCGAGAGATCGTCGTAGATGATGAGGGCCGGGCGGCCGGTATCGCGGAAGAACTCGCCGATGGCGGCGCCGGCAAAGGGCGAATAGAACTTGAGCGGCGCGGGCTCGGCGGCGCCGGCGGAGACGATGACCGTATAATCCATCGCGCCGTTCTCCTCGAGGGTGCGGGCGACGTTGGCCACCGTCGAAGCTTTCTGGCCGGAAGCAACGTATACGCAGTAAACCGGTTCGCCGCGTTCGTAGAATTCGCGCTGGTTGATGATGGTGTCGATGGCGATGGCCGTCTTCCCGGTCTGCCGGTCGCCGATGATCAACTCGCGCTGACCGCGGCCGATGGGGATCATCGCATCGATGGCTTTGATACCCGTCTGCAGCGGTTCCTTAACCGGCTGGCGGTAGATAACGCCCGGCGCTTTGCGTTCGAGCGGCATCTCGTACAGTTCACCGGCAATTTCGCCTTTGCCGTCGATCGGCTGGCCCAGCGAGTTGACCACGCGGCCGACGAAGCCGTCGCCGACTTTGATGGAGGCGATCAGGCCGGTGCGGTGCACCCGCGAGCCTTCTTTGATGCCTTCACTAGAGCCCATGAGTACTACCCCGACGTTGTCTTCTTCGAGGTTCAGCACGATGGCGTTGACGCCGGTATCGTCGAACTGAACCAGCTCGCCGGCCTGTGCTTTATTCAGGCCGTAGACGCGGGCGATGCCGTCGCCCACTTGCAATACCGTACCGTATTCTTCGAGTTCGGTTTCCGATTGGAAGCCGGAAAGTTGTTGCTTAAGTATTGCCGATATCTCATCAGGTTTTACATCAACCATATTGCGATTATTTGCGACCGGGCCCGGCGGGCGGTCTGTTTTTTGAATTAAAGGGTATCGAACAACCCGTCTTAACGGGCCATGAACTTCGGAATGTAGAGGTTTTCCGCAAATCCCTTGCGCAAGTCGCTCAGCTTGTGGCTGACGGTGGCGTCGTACACGAAATCGTCGAACTCGATGATGAAGCCCGCGATCAGTTCCGGGTCGACCTTCGTTTGGATCTCGATATTTTCTTCGAGCAGATTGCTGGCGTGCAACTTGGCCCGGATAGCGTTCAGGCCGGCTTCACTCAGCGGCGCCGCGCTGGTGATATACACCGTCGAAATGTGTTTGACCTTTTTGTAAAGGGTGACGAATTCGGTGGCGATTTCCGGCATGTATTTCTCCCGTCCTTTTTTGATCAGGAGCTCCAGGAATTTCAGGGTCAGGATATCGTACCTGCTTTCGAGGATTTTCCGGACGATGGCAATCTTGCGGCCGGCCGGGAGGAGCGGGCTTTTGATAAAAAGGTAGAAATCGCGGTTTTTCGACAACTCTTTAAAGGTCTGTACATCTTCCATGACGCGCTCGAGTTTGTCCTGGTCGATGGCCAGTTCGAGCAGCGACTGGGCGTAGCGGGAGGCTATCTTTTGTACAGACATAGTTTATCTAGGTTTGATGTGGACGATCGCTGATTAGTTGAGTTTGAGCTCGTCTACCAGTTTTTGTACGAACTGTTGCTGCGAAGCATCGCCCTGCAGTTCTTTGTGCAGGAGCTTTTCGGCGATGTCGAGCGCCATGTTGCCGACCTGGTTTTTCACTTCCACGATGGCCGCCATTTTCTGGTTTTCGATCTCTTCTTTGGCGCTGGCCACGATGGCGCGAGCTTCCTCTTTGGCCTTCGTTTTGGCTTCGTTGATGATGGTCTCTTTGGCTTCTTTGGCTTCGCGCAGGATCTTGGTCCTTTCCTCCTGCGCCTGTTTGAGCAGCTGCTCGTTTTCGGCTTTGAGGTTGGCCATCTCTTCGTGGGTGCGTTTGGCTTCGTCGAGCGAAGCCTGGATGTCGCTTTCGCGCTTTTTCAGCGCCTCCTGGATGGGGCGAAAAGCAAAACGGCCCAGTACGAACCAGACGATCAGGAAGATGACGGTAGTCCAGAAGATCAGTCCCGGATCAGGGCGAATGACGGAAAAGTCAGCCAGAAAGAGGAATTCAGTCATTTTTTACCAATTTGAACCGGCATCGTCGTCGCGCCGGTAGTGCTTTATGGGAATGGAGAAGAAGATAACCGAAAGACGCGCGGCCAACCGCCGGCGCCTTACGGTAATTTTTGCGTTGCGCCGGTGATTAACCGTTGGCCAGCAGGCCGACCACCACGGCGAAGAGGGCTACCCCCTCGACCAGTGCGGCGGTAAGGATCATGTTGTTACGGATGTCACCTACGGCTTCGGGCTGACGGGCGATGGCGTCCATTGCGCGGCTGCCGATCAATCCTACGCCCAAACCGGCGCCCAGTGCTGCGAGTCCAGCTCCAATTGCTCCCATTGTAAAATGGTTTATGAATGAAAAAATATCGTCGTCGATCCGCTTCGGCTCAGGGCGTTTTCCCCGGAGCCGGCGGAACACTGTTTCTCGGTCAATGCGCGCCTTCCGCTTCGTGCTCGTGGTGGTCTTCCGCTACCGCGTCACCGATGAAGGCGGCCGAAAGGATGGCGAAGATGAAGGCTTGCAGGAAGGCCACCAGCAATTCGATCAGGTTCATAAAAGCGGTAAACAAACCGCCGACAATGCCGCCCACCGCGGCGCCGCCTACGTTTTCCCCGTTATTTCCAAACAGGAAGATCAGGCCGATCAGGCTGAGGATGATGATGTGGCCGGCCGTGATGTTGGCGAACAAACGGATCATCAGGGCGAAGGGCTTTACGAAGACGCCGAAAATCTCGATGGGCGTCAGAATGATCTTCACCCAGGCCGGCACGCCCGGCATCCAGAGAATGTGTTCCCAGTAGTGCCGGTTGCCGTTGAGGTTGACCACCAGGAACGTAAAAACGGCCAGCACCATGGTCACCGCCAGGTTGCCTGTAACGTTGGCGCTACCCGGAAAGAACGGAATCAGCCCCATTAGGTTACAAAACAGGATGAAGAAGAAGATCGTCATGATGAACGGCTGGAATCGTTCGAAGTGCTTGTCGCCGATCATCGGCCGCGTCACCTCGTCCCGCATGAAAGTAAAGAACGGTTCCATGAAAGACTGAACGCCGCTGGGAGCTTTCCCGTCGTTCTTTTCATAACCGCGGCGCACCGCCAGGAACAGCCAGATCAGCAGAATGGCGGCCAGGATCATGGTGAATACGTTTTTCGTGATCGAAAAATCGTAAAAAGAAGTGATGCCGCCGCCGAGTACGCCGCCGTCGAGCGTGCTGGGTTTGTCGAGCTTGTATTCCTTGCCGTGGTACAGGGCGTACTCCACCGTCTTTTCGCCTTCTTTTTTATGGATAATGCCGTCGATGTGCACCTCGCCTTCGGGAAAAGAGCTGTCGGGGATGCGGTTTACCCTCCCGTGCTCGGTAAGTACGTAACCGTCGACCGCCACGTGGCCGTGCTCAAATTTGCTGGACATGAAGAAAGACCACCCCTGTTCGGGAGCGTAGAGCATGCAGGGGAGCGGAAGGTGAACGCCCTTCCAGATGTGAAAGTTATTGGCGTCGGAAATGTGGGAAGTCACTGTTTCCACCGGGTCATAGCCTTCTTCGCCGTGATCGCCCGCTTCCTGGTGATGGGTGGCTTCTTCCTGATGACTTTCGTCGCTATGGTGGCCTTCACCGTGGTCCTGTGCGAAGAGCGGGGCGCACCAGAGGGTAAAGAGCGTTACCAGAAAAAATAGAACATTTCGATAGATGGCCACTTTCACCATGCTTTCTCTTTTTGAGTGGGATTTACAAAATCGTCGCAAAGGTAGGCACTTTGGCCTTTTAAAAAAAACGAATTTCTTCTTTTTTTACAATTGGATGAACATTTTTGACCGGCTGAAAGCCAATCAGTTAGGGCTTTTTATTTCCGCCGTTTGTCAGATCGACGGAGCGAAGGTCCGATCGGCGTTTTTTGTTCTTGAAATGAGCAGGCCCGCCAAATTTTCGTGGCGGCCACGCTCTTTGAAAGAACAAATCTAGATATTTATATTTGTATATTCAATTTTCGCCGGTAATATATGTTCCAGGCTTTTCCCATCTTTTTTCAGTTCGCTCTTTCATCTTTAGCGAAAGGTAATTATCTTTGACCTAGAATTATTCCCCATCTACAATACTTCTTGCCTTTCGGCATTCCCTTTTTTAGATGTACAGATTCGTTCCAAAAAGTTCAATAGTCACTTTCCCTTTATCGATTAAGTAATGGCGCTGAAAAGGTTGCACTACTGATTGGTAATTTCTATCCGTCCCGAAGCCGGCTTTCCAATGCCGGAGTACTTCACCGGTCGCAACAGGAAGTTAGCAATCACAGGATAATTCGAGAATCTAGAACAACACACAAATAAGAAACAATTACAAACACTATGAACTTCCACAACTACACCGGCGATCGGAAAAGTACGTCTTTTCGCTTCCCTTTCGGGAATCTTCATTCATATCGTTTAAGGTAACTCGGTCTGATCCGAACCCGCGGGTTCAGTGTCGACCTCTTGTCCGTGCGCTAACTTTTCATTCTTAAGGATCGGAAAGACAGCACGGGTGGCAACAACAGTAACCGGAAGTTTTTCTCCCCCCGTACCGGTTTTCAAAAGAGCATTTTAACCCGGATTGTTCATGGGTTCTACGCCATGACGATTGACAGGCTTGCGTTCACAGAGGAGGGCGTCACGGAGGCGCCTGCCTGCCGTAGGCGGGTATCCCAGGATACAGTGAGTATCGCCCGACGAGCAAACGCAAGAATGGCGGCAATAGATTGCGCCATAGAATAATCCAGGTTCAGAGACCCCTCGGCGTACCGGCCAGGAGCAGCAAAACCATAAAGGCCCTTCCTTTGTCGGTTCGGCGTGCTGCTGCGGTGCGATCTGCATACCCCCGATTTTGTCGTTCGCGGAACGCATTTTTTCACTCAAATTCAATTTCTGCAACAAAACACAGGAGTATTAAATCATGACAACAATGAACAACACAATGCTAAACCTCGAAAAAAAGGGTGCGCAGGGGGTATGTGCACCGGAGGGGGAGCAACGAAAAGGCTTCGGCGGCAAGCTGACCTTTTTGACACTATCCCTACTACTGCTGACGGCCTGGCTGCCGTCCGGGCTGAGCGCTCAGTCCGCCGCACCTAATCCCGACCTGCTGGCCGACTGCCCGCTGAAGGTGGCGCTGGTGCTCGACGAATCGCAATCTATCGCCGACGCCGGGTCAACCGACAAAGTGCGCAATAGCGCCCAGGCCTTCGTCGACGCCCTGGCCGCCCTGGCGATCCCGAACAACGAATCGGAGCTCGCCGTCGTCGAGTTCAGTACGGCCGCTACCCTGGTGAATATCGGCGGCAACGGCGCCGGGTTCCAGAAAGTGACCACGGCTTACGCCGCTGATTTCGGCGCCTACATCAATACCGACTACAACCCGAACGGCAACACCAACTGGGAGGACGCCTTCCTGAAAGTGCTGAGCCTGCCGGCAGCGCCTGACCTGGTCGTGTTTATGACCGACGGCAACCCGACGGCCTATGTCAACAGCTCCGGAAACACCGTCAGCGGTTCTACTTTTACTTCTTTGCTGGAGGCGATTCCCGTAGCGAATAACGTCAAAAACAACGGCTCGCACATCTACGTCGTCGGCCTCGGAAATGTCGACGAAATCAATATCCGCCAGATTTCCGGCCCTCAGAAAGACCTGGCTCCGGGCGATCAGCCCGGCCCCGATCCCGGCATCGCACAGGCGGACTTCACCCTGATCTCTTTCGACGAGCTGCTCACCACCCTGGCCGCCGTGCCCAAAGAAGCCTGCGGTACGGTGATGGTCGTCGAGAAGACCATCAGCGCCACCGTCTGCGAAGGCGGACAGGAAACCTTCACCATCACCGTGAGCAACGCCGCCGACGGCGTAGCCGCACGCAGCGTGACGGTCACCGACGAGATCATGACGGGCTATGATTTCGTGAGCAGTAACCCGGCCCCGGCCTCACAAACCGATGCGACCTATACCTGGGACCTCGGAGATATTCCCGACGGCGGCAATAAGGTCATCTACCTGACCGTAGAAGTCAATAGTGAAGATGCCGATCATTCCAACAAAGCCGTGGTAGTCTCGACCACCGCACTCGACGCTTCCGGCTCGGTCGAAGACGACGAGGTAACGGTCAATTCCTTGCCTACGATCACCGCCTGCCCCGGCGATCTGGACCTCAACTGCGGGGAGGATTACGCCGCGGTGATCAGCGGCTGGATGAGCACTTTCGCCGCTTCCGACGGCGCCACCTCCGCCAGCCCCGATGACCTCGACGCGATCGTCGATCAGGTCAATGCACTCTCCCTGGGCGTCGGCGGCGGCGCTATCACGGTTACTTTTATCGCCACCAACGATTGCGGCTCCGAAGAATGCACCGCCGACATCGTCGTGCCTTTCTGCAACGTGGCGCCCCAGGGCGTAAATGATACGGACAACACCCCGGAAGACACGCAGGTGACCACTGATGTCGCCGCCAACGATACCGATGCTAACGGCAACCTCGATCCGGGCAGCGTCTCCATCGAGACCGACCCGGCCAATGGCGCGGCCGTGTCTAACGGCGACGGCACCGTCACCTATACGCCCAATGCCGACTATTGCGGCGCCGACAGTTATACGTACCGCATCTGTGACGTGCTGGGCCTGTGCGCTACCGCCACCGTAACCATTAATGTAGGTTGCGTCAACGATGCACCGGTAGCCGCCGATGATACCGACACCACCGACGAGGATACGGCGGTGACCACGGACGTGGCCGCCAATGATACGGATGTCGATGGTAACCTGGCTCTGTCCAGCGTAGCGATCGTCAACCCGCCGAGCGAAGGTGCGGCGGAAGTCAACGGCGACGGCACCATTACCTATACGCCAAAAGACGACTACTGCGGCGACGATGCTTACACTTACCGCATCTGCGACGGCGTAGGCATCTGCGACGAGGCCACCGTTACCCTGACCGTCAACTGTGTGAACGACGATCCCGTCGCTGCCAATGACAATGACGATACCGAAGAAGATACGGCCGTAACAACCGATGTGGCCGCCAACGATACCGATGTCGATGGCAACCTGGATATTGCTTCTGTCGTAGTGCTTACCAATCCGGCCAACGGCCAGGCCCAGGCCAACGGCGACGGCACCATCACCTACGAGCCGGCGACCAACTTCTGCGGCGACGACAGCTATACCTACCGCATTTGCGATACCGACGGCGCCTGTGATGAGGCTACCGTGGCGGTATTCGTCTCCTGCGGCAACGACAAGCCGGAAGCGACGGCCGACGCCGACGTAACGAACGAAGACAATCCGGTAACTACTGACGTAGCATCCAATGATACGGATATCGACGGCAATCTCGACCCGTCATCGGTGAGTATTGTGAATAATCCGGCCAATGGCACGGCGGCCGCCACTGGCGACGGCGCCGTTACCTACGCGCCGGCAGCTGATTTCTGCGGTTCCGACAGCTATACCTATCGCATTTGTGACAGCGAAGGCTTATGCGACGAAGCTACCGTCAGTGTGGAAGTAATTTGCGTAAACGACCCGCCCAGTGCAGTCAACGACAGCGCGTCCACGCCGGAAGAAACCCCCGTGGTAGCGGACCTTGCCGCCAATGACAGCGACATCGACGGCAACCTCGACCCGAATACCGTTTCCGTCGTCTCTCAGCCGACTTTCGGTACGGCGACGGCCAATGGCGACGGTACGGTGACCTACATGCCGGTGCAGGACTACTGCGGACCGGACGCCTTCACCTACCGCATTTGCGATACCGACGGCCTCTGCGCCGAAGCCACCGCGACGGTCGACGTGACTTGCGTGAACGACGATCCGGTAGCCAATAACGATACCGACGCCGTGGTGGAAGGCAGCTCCGTAGCGACCTACGTGGCGCTCAACGATACGGATATCGACGGCAACCTCGACCCCACCACTGTGACCGTTCTGACCGCACCCGCCCACGGGACCGCTACTTCGAATAACGACGGCACCGTCACCTACCAATCCTTCGACGGCTTCTGCGGAGGCGCCGACAGCTATACCTACCGCATTTGCGACACCGAAGGCGCCTGTGCGGAGGCAACGGTGACCATCGACGTGGCTTGTTCCAACCTGCCGCCCGTAGCCAATAATGACCTGACGACCTGTGAGCCCGGCACGCCTACCCAGATGGACGTCTTCAGCAACGACCAGGATCCCGACGGACAGGTGGTGGCCTCTACCATTACTATTGTGGATATGCCCGATCATGGCATCCTGCAAGTGGATCAGCCCACGGGAATGATCACCTATACCGCTCCGGCAGACGCCTGCGGGGAAGTACATTTCACCTATACAGTATCCGATGACGACGGCGCCACGTCGAATCTGGCGATGGTTACCATTCAGATACTCGACAACCAGCCGCCGGCGTTCAACTGCCCGCCGGCGATTGACGTGAACTGCGATGACGTGCGCGAATGCATCACCTTTGAAACTTTTGCGACGGGCGAAATTGTCAGCTCGATCACCACTCAGGTCGGCGAAGTAACGGTCTCCGGGTTCAATCCCAACCTGCCCGCCGGTACGAACGCCGCCATGATCTTCGACTCGTCCAACCCTACGGGCGACGACGACGACCTGGGCTCGCCCAATGAAGATTTCGGCGGCCCGGGTATTGGTGTCGCCGGTCAGGCCGGCGCCAAGTTCCAGAACGACCGCGCGCTCGGCAAGGTGCTCATCGTGTCTATGGACCTGGATAGTTCGAACCCCGACGACGAGGCCAGCCCGCAGCAGACGCTGACTTTTAACTTCCCGCAGCCGGTCACCCTGGAGCACATCAATCTGATGGACGTAGAAAGCGCTACCGGCGCCCACTTCCTGCTTTACGGCCCGGGCGACGCCCTCCTGGCGGATATTCCTTCTTCCAGCATTGGGGACAACGGCCTGCAACTGGTCAACCTCGGGCCGACCGCCAGCGTCGTCAAGATGCTGGTACAGTTGAATAGCTCGGGCGCTATCGACAACCTCTGCTATACTACGGCGGCGCCGACCGGCTTCCCGGTGGCTACGGATAACTGCGATAGCGATCCGCTCGGTTTCTCTTTCGTCGATACGGAATTACCCGGCGCTTGTCCGCAGGCGAAAACCATCGAGCGCACCTGGACGGCCCGCGACAACGGCGGCAACCCCACGACCTGCGTACAACTGATCAATGTTGTCGATCAGGAAGGACCGGTGGTCACCACCGACGCCGCCGATCTTACCATGCAGTGCGACGGTGCAGGCAATACCTCCGAGATCGACGCCTGGCTCGCCGATAACGGCGGCGCCGCAGCCGAGGACAACTGCGGCGACGTTTCCTGGACGAACGATTACACCGGTCTGACCGACATCACCTGCGGTGGATCGGGCAGCGCTCTGGTCACTTTCACCGCTGCCGACGGGTGCGGCAACTCGACCACGACCACCGGCACGATCATCATTCTCGACACCATTGCTCCCGTCATGGTCCTCCCGGCAACGGATCTGCTGGTAGAGGCGGACGGCGCCGGCAATGTGGCCGGCCTGAACGCCTGGCTGGCGAACAACGGCGGCGCACAGGCCGACGATCAGTGTAGCGGCATTACCTGGAGCAACGACTACCAGCAGCTCGACGCCAGCTGTGGACAGACCGGAAGCACTACCGTGACCTTTACGGCGACGGACGCCTGCGGGAACAGTGCAACGACGAGCGCAACCTTCACCATTGAAGACAATACCAGCCCCACCATCCTGGTCGAGGCTTCGAATATCGATGTAGCCTGCGGCGCCGCTGCGGGCAACGCCGCCCTCAATGCCTGGCTGGCCGACAATGGCGGCGCCGAGGTCAGCGACCTGGGCGGTTCGGTTACCTGGACCAACGATTTCAGCGGGCTGGGCTCCGGATGCGGCGCCACAGGCGTCGTTACGGTCACCTTTACCGCTACGGATGAATGCGGCAATACGGCGGTCACCAGCGCTACCTTCTCTTCCTCGGATGATGAGGCGCCACAGGGCAGCTGCCCGCAAGGCCTGGTTGGTCTGGAAACGATGGCCGACGTACCTGATCCCGATCCGGCGGCCGTAGCCGCCAACTATACGGATGCCTGCGGCGGCCCGGTTTTCGCCGAACTCGTCAATCAATACACGGGGGGTACGGACTGCGGCACCTTCAACGTGCACTATGTATACGAAGTATCGGACGAATGCGGCAACACCACGCAGTGCGAGGTGGTGCACCAGGGCAACAATCCGAACCCATTGGTCGGCTTATGCCCGGAAGGCTTCCTGAAGCTGGTTTGTATGGCCGATGTGCCGGCCCCGGACGAAGACTGGGTAGCGGCCCATTATACCGGTAACGGCCCCGTTACCGCTACCTTCATCGGCGCCGATGTGGTCGGTGACGAATGCAGCGGCTTTACCGTCCATCACACCTACCAGGTGACCGACGGCTGCGACGTGGAGATCTGTAAGGTGAAATGGGAAGGCATCGATGACCGGCGGCCCGACGGCGTTTGCCCGCAGGGCATGACCGGACTGCAATGCGTAGCCGATATTCCGGAGCCGGATCCCGACGCAGTGGCGGCGGCCTACTTCGATGATTGCGGTGCGGTGACCGTGTCGCTCGTCGAGACGATCGACGATACCGATAATTGCTACGACTTCAGCCGTACTTACGTTTACGCCGTTGTCGACGGATGCGGCAATACGGCATACTGTACGATGATCCATTCCGGCCAAGGAGACGCCTGCCCCGACTGTGACCACGGAGGGGACTTTCCCACCGGGCGTCCCGGCTCAAATACCGACGACGGTGATGAAGAGACCGATGATGATGACGACGATGACAATCCGGGTGGCCGGCCGGGACGATTTAACATTGATAATCCGGATGACCCCATGGCGGATTTGATCGACGTATCGCCCAATCCTTCGCGGGGCGGCGAGCTGCGTGTTCATATCGCTTCGGAACTGGAGGTGAAAGACGGCCTCACGCTATCGGTATTCGATATCAACGGCCGCCTGATCTACACCATTGACCTTAAACCGGATGAAATTACAGGTGTTATCCTACTCAACGTAGACCGGATCGGATTGGCCGACGGTACGTACCTGCTCAATGTAAAAACGAACGAAAGTACGATTAGTAAAAAGCTAATTGTGAGCCGATTCTAGATTTAATCCTGTGTTAGGGGGACCTCCACCCGTTGGTGGGTCCCCTTTTTTAAAGTTGCAAATCAAGGTTGGGTCAGCTCTCCGGAGCTGTCCCTTTTTATGAATATGGACTTTTTTTTAAAAAGGCGGCAAACTGCTCGTTTTGTTACCGACCGGCAAAGGCCCGGTTTAGTTTTTTTTTAAATTTGTGGCGCTTCTTTCGCTATTTCGACAAGGATTATTGATAATTGTATAAAATTTAATCGTACATTTGTCGATAAATTGTCAAACCACCTAGAGTGGTGGAATAATGACCCATTTTTCCAGCTCCTTGAATTCTGCCGGCCGCATTTTCTGAGAATTCGGCCGATAGAACCTCTCAAACGGTCAGCTCATCGTCGCGCTCGATGCACAACTACCCATGAACGGCGATAAGAATTACTGTTGTCAATGGGTTTCATCAACAACAGCATTCAGCCCCACCCCTGCTTATGTTTACTATTTTCGTTGGATTGACCGAATTCGTCAATCCGGTAAATGTCATCCGCTCCTTCCGCAGGCGGGGCGTCAAAGAAATATTGTGAGCCGATTCTAGATTTAATCCTGTGTTAGGGGGACTGTCTCTTTTTAGGGAAGTCCCCTTTTTTTTACCGCCAACCTCCTCCGCAATAGGGGAGAGTCGCTGTCAAGAGAATGTTTGCACCGCAAATATCTACCATGTTTCGTGGGCCATAAGCGCGATTCTCGGTTTGGCAGCAAGCATTTCTTTATTCGCAGCGCCGGAGGCGCAAGATATGGGTAGATGGTTTCAAAAGAGGGGCTTCCGTGCCGAGGTACGGAATATATGCTGGATGCCGGCTATCTTTCCTATTCCGTACCTCCGGCATGGCAATCACTGGGTACAAAATAGGCTACCGATAGCTCGTCTTGCTGGGACGAGAGCACAATAATTTTTCAAACCGAGAATTGCTGGACCAATAAAAAGCTGAATGATATAGTGTTTTTGTTTTTGCTGGATTTTTTAAAGTGTTGTTAGTGAGTAATTTGATTTCAGGATTAAAATTTTAAGTCATTTTAACCATGTTGCAAAATGTGTATAGTGGAATTTTTTTGATTGCCAGATCCTTTTGATCTTATTATATTTGCAAAGTCGAAATCAAAAAAGACGCTGTTAATTAAGTTTTGACATTTCCTCCTCCTTAGTTCCCACAAGAAAAAAAAGGGCATCTAATCCAACTTTATAGACGCATTTTTTGGTGACAACTTACTATGAGAAGGTTTTCACCACAGTATTGCTGTATACAAAGCAACCATCAAAGCTTTTGATGCAGACATTGATTTGACCTATCCGATCCGGAGGGGAAAATGAAAACAAACACTGAACAAGCACACTGATAGTTAAAAGCTATCCAAAACTTTTTTCACCTGATTCTTGTAAGGGCCCGTCTTGTGTGGAGGGCCCTTTTTTTTTGCCCGGGTTAATCATCAAGTTCTTCGATGTCCGGCTGCGCGAGGGAGTCGACCGGCGCGTGATGGCGGATGAAATTGCACCAGGAACATTGTGGTTCTCCGCATCCCTGGTAAAAATCGTGCGCCAGGATCTTCTCATAGGTATCAACGATCAATTTTCGAAGGAACCGGACATCTTCCGGCAGAAAATCGATGGTGCGCACCGGGAAGCGGCCCTGGCTGTCGGGTTCCAGGTAAGATATGCTGCCTTTGCTTACCCGCCGGGGGCCCTGACCGCCGTTTTCGTAGAGCAGCTTGTAGAAGACGAGTTGGCGCCAATAGTTGCCCCCTAGCGGCTGGCGTTCGGTGGGGCGTCGTAGTTTTCCTTTCCGCTGGCTTCCCGTTTTGTAGTCGAGCACATGCGCCGATTGGCCGTCCAGCAGGTCGACGCGGTCGATGGCGCCGGTAATGGGTACGCCGTCCACTTCGGCCTTGGTGATATTGAGTTCTACCCGTACCTCTCGCGGCCAGTTAAGGGCTTCCTGCCGGTAATACGCCGAGAGGTATTGCCGGCCGGCATGCAGCCGGCGTTCGAATGTTTCGCGGGAAAATTGCCGCTGCAGTCTTTCCATCTCCTGGGTGAAAAGCAACACCAGCCGGTCGGCGGGAGGAGACCGGCGGTCGGCCTGCTCGATCATTTCCTGAAAGAGCCGTTGTAGTGCGTTGTGCATGGCGGTCCCGAAGCTGGCCGCTTCGCTGTACAGCACGGGCGCCCGCAGCACCTGCTCGAAGAAGAAAGCCAGCGGGCAGCGCAGATAGCGGTTCAGGGCGGAGATACTGAGGGTAAACCCTTCCAGCAGCCGGTCGACGGCTGCTTTTTCATAAGGTGCGACCCGCGCCGGCTGATCCGCTTCGGTCAGTAGCAGGGATTGATAGCCGGCCACGGTATCGGCGGGTACAGTACGGGTTTCGACCGCCAGGCCGGTGCTCTGAGCGATCTCGTCGATAAAGACAGCGCGTTGCTTATCCTGGCCGCGGTGGTCTTTCGCGCTATACGAAATACGAAGGCTGCTTCTGGCCCGCGTCATGGCGACGTAAAAGAGGCGGCGGCGGGCTTCCAGCGCATCTTCCTCGCCGGAATAGGTGATGGAGTCGGGCAGGGGAAAGCGGTAGGCGCTGCCCCGGGAGCGAGGCTCCCAGTGATCCTTAACGGCATTGATGAGAAAGACGTGGTCGAACTCCAGGCCTTTGGCGCTGTGGGCCGTCAGCAGGTTTACGCCTGGTTGGTCGGTGACGACTTTGTACAGTTCGATCGGCAGGCGGTTGTCGTCCAGCTTTTGCAGGATGTCCAGCAGTCGGCCCAGCGTTAAGCGCGGACGCCGTTCGGCTTCGCCGACTGCGAAATCGATAAAAGTGCGGAGCACCTCGGAGCGCCAGATGCGGTCGGGCTGGGTGAGCTGGAAGTGCAAAAAGCCGCTCCGGTTGATCAGGCGTTCCAGGAAACGGGGCAAGCTGAGGTTGGCTCGGTGGGTGAGCAGTTCACCGATGAGTTTCCCGAAGCGCAGCAGCGGCCCGGGGCTGTTCAGTTGCTGGGCTTGCAGCCAGTCGGCCTCGCGCAGCAGATCGCGCCAGAAACGGCGGCTGCGGCCCGGTTTTTGTGCCTGCAGTAAACTCAGGCGGGCCAGGTCGGCCGTATCGGCGCCGATAAAGTCAAAATGGAGGATGCGAAACAGCAGGTGCTCGCCCTGATAGGGCCGGCGAAACTCCAGCTCGAGGTACTGCAGCAATTCCCGCAGGTTCTGGATCATGGGCAGGTGCAGGATGTTGAGCCGGCGCCGCGTATTGAAGGGTAGGTTTTTTTTGCTCAGCAGATCGGCGAGGCGTTCTCCCTGCCGGTGTTTGGCGTAGATCACCGCTACGTCATCCGGGCGGGCGCCTTTTTGCAGCAAGGCTTCGATCGCTTCTACGACGGCGGCCTCCTCCTGCGCCAGGTTGGGAAACTCCGTCAAGCGGGGAAAAACCTTTAGGTCGGCGAAATCCGGGCTGCGGGCCGTCAGTACTTTTTCCAGCCCCAGTTCCTGCAGCTGATTGACGATGCGCAGCCGGTTGTGGGCGATCAAAGCGCCGGAATGATCCAGGATGGGTTGGGATGAGCGGTAGTTATCGGTGAGGATCACCAGCCGGAGGTCGCGTTCGTACTTGTGATAGAAGTCAGTCAGATTCTTGAGGCGGGCGCCCTGGAACTCGTAGATCGACTGGTCGTCATCGCCGACGATAAAGACGTTGGGGTTGGACCAGTATTCGATCAGCTGGTGAATGATCTCGTTTTGGGCGCCGTTGGTATCCTGATATTCGTCGACGAGAAAATAGAGGTACTGCTCCTGGTAGGCGCGCAGCAGCGCTTCGTGTTCGCGAAAAGCCTGCAGCACCCACAGGATCATATCGTCGTAGTCGTACCGGCGGCTGCGCTGCATAGTTTCCTGGTAACGGGGGAAGAGCGCCGCGGCGGCGCGCAGGCGTTCCATGCGTTCCCGTTCCTCGTTGAGCAGGGCTTTTTTGGGGTCCCCTTTGCGAAAATCGCCGCGGCTGACCTGGTAGATGTAGGCCGGCCGCCGGGGGATATCGCGGAGGTAGGCGTCGATCTGGCGATCGATATACTCCGGTGTCCAGTGTTCGGCCTTCATGCGCTGAAACAGGTCGGCCAGGTGCTTTTCATAAAAATAGGGGTCGGTCTTGCCGCGCCGTAGCGGATGATTCAGGTCGAGCTGGTCGATCAGGCCCCGGATCAGCTCTACTCGCTCCAGGTCGGTAATGGGCGCGAGGTCTTGCCGGCCGAAGCGTTCGAGGTTGTCCTGGATGACGCTATTGCAAAAAGAGTGAAAAGTG
Organism: uncultured Saprospiraceae bacterium; assembly: GCA_964419545.1. GTDB lineage: Bacteria > Bacteroidota > Bacteroidia > Chitinophagales > Saprospiraceae > CAYQQU01. The sequence continues at coordinate 17,398 of CAYQQU010000057.1, forward strand.
TAGATATGCACCCGGTAGGCGGCGGGACCGATGAACTGGAGCAGGCGTTCCCGCATGGCGCGAACGCCGGCGTCGGTAAAGGTCAGGCAAAGGATATTCTGGGGCTGGGTGTCCGTTTCGATCAGGATACGTCCGATACGGGCGCCGAGGAGGTGGGTCTTGCCGGTGCCGGGGCCCGCGATGACGAGCACGGGCCCTTCCAGCTGTTCTACCGCCTGCCGCTGAGCGGGATTGAGCCGTTCGAGTTCGCGGAGAAAAGCGGCTTGATATCGACCCTGCCGTTTCATGGTCAGGCGACCGCAGCTTCCGTTCGCAACTGATCCATATCGCGGATGAGGAGGCGGCGGCGGTTGAAGGTCAGGATATTTTTATTGCGCAGTTCGTTGAGAACGGTGGTGACCGTCTGGCGAGAGGTAGCTGTGAGGTTGGCGATCTCCTGGTGGGTCATGAACTTGCGGACGAGCATTTCATAACCGACGCGTTGCCCTTTGGTTTCGCCCAGGTTGTGCAGAAATTCGATGATGCGGGTGCGAGAGTCCTTGAAAACGAGCGATTCCAGGCGTTGCTCCATTTCGAGCATGCGCGACCCCATAATTTTCATCAGGAAAATACTCAGGCCGTTATGTTCCCGCATGAGGGTTTTCATTTCGGGCACCGAAAGTATACAGACCGTGGTATTTTCCATGGCGTAGGCGAAGTCGCGGCGTTTGTCTTCGCCGATCAGCGCCAGCTCCCCGAAAACTTCTCCCTTGTTCAGGATGGTTTTGGTAATCTCTTTACCTGCGTCGGAATAGGTGCCGATCTTCACCCGGCCTTCGGTCAGAAAAAAGATGCGGTCGGAATACTCATCCGGCAGATAGAGGTATTCGCCTTTTTTGTATTGTTTATGAGCGTGGTTCTCCAGGTCCCCCCGCCGGATTTTTTTCGGACAGAAAATTCCGGTAACGTCAATATTTTCTAAATACCATAAGGACTGGCTACTCATTGCTTTTCCTTGTTTTTGTTATAATCAACGACCTCAGGTCAGGAATGGTTTTTGGCGCCGAAAAAATTGCCACACCTAATGTCTTTGCCCAAACATATCATAAGCTTCGTCCGACCTAAGTTAATGCGGAAAACAATAAAAACAAAAGATGGTCCGTATTTAGGGGTTGCTCCTCGCCGGTGCAGCGGGATCAGCGTTCGTCCGGCCGCAGCTGAAAGCGTTGCTGCAGTTCGCGGATCAGGGGGTTGGTTTCCGCCATTTTCAGGTATTTTTCTTTATCGCTAAGCGGTTTATTGATTTTGGGCGGGGCCGGAGCGGCTTTTCTATCGACGACGATATCAAAAACCAGCTGTGGTTCCCGGAAATGTTCCCGCAGGTGGTTGATCAGTTCTCCTTCCTGGCGCAGGGTATCTTCGGCGAGCCGGGAGCCGACGAGTACGCGGATCGTTTTGCCGGACAATTCCAGTTCTACGCGGCCGAGGTAATTGCGGACAAATTCCACCTCGGAGGCGTCTACGTAAGTCTTCCATACTTTCTTCAGGTTTTCCAGGTTGAGCTCAGCTGCCTCCCGGGCCGAAGCCTCGGCAGCTTCGGCCTTGCTGATCTCGGCCGCCAGGGCGTGGATACCGCCTTTCAGGCTGGGCGTGGCGCTGCTTTTCAGGCGCGTTTTTTGAGCGGGTTCTGGGGTGGGGTCGGGCGTCTTTTCAGGCGCGGGCGGCGGAGGCGGCGAAGCCGTTTCCTGTTTTATCGGGGCCGGCGGGGACGCGGGCTTCAGGTCAGGCGTTTTTTTTTCCGGGACGGGCGCCGGGCCCTGGGCGATGGTCAGCGCCTGATTGAGGTAATTCATTTTGATCAGCGCCATTTCCACGTGCAGGCGTTTGTTGCGGGCCATTTTGTAATTGACGTCGCAATCGTTGGCGAGGCTGAGCGCCGTAAGGATAAAGCTGGGGGGCGTGAGCCGGGCCTGACGGGCGTAGCGTTCGCGAAGTTTTTCCCCGCCCTCCAGCAGCTCGAGGGTGGCTTCGTCCTGGCACACGAGCAGGTTGCGCAGGTGTTCGGCCAGGCCGTTGATGAAGAGGTCGGGGTCGAAGCCGCGGTTCTGAACATCGTTGAAGACGAGCAACACCTGGGATACATCCTGGACCAGCATAGCGTCGACCGTTTTGAAAAAGAAGTCGTAGTCGAGTACGTTGAGGTTTTCGATGACGTCTTCGTAGCGAATATGCCTGCCGGCGAAGGCGACGATGCGGTCGAAGATCGAAAGGGCGTCGCGCAGGGCGCCGTCGGCTTTCTGGGCGATGATGTGCAGGGCTTCCTCTTCGGCGGTGATATTTTCAGCGGAACAGATGCCCTGCAGGTGCGCGACCATGTCGGGCACCTGGATGCGCTTGAAGTCGAAGATCTGACAGCGCGAAAGGATGGTGGGGATGATCTTGTGCTTCTCGGTAGTGGCCAGAATGAAGATGGCGTAGGGCGGCGGCTCTTCCAGCGTTTTCAAAAAAGCGTTGAACGCCTGCTGGGAGAGCATGTGCACCTCGTCGATGATGAACACCTTGTAGCGCCCCTGCTGCGGCTGGAAGCGCACTTGCTCGATCAGGGCCCGGATGTGTTCGACCGAGTTGTTGGAAGCGGCGTCGAGCTCGGTGATGTTAAAAGAGGCGTTTTGAGCAAAGGACCGGCAGGGATCGCATTCGCCGCAGGGTTCGTAATCGCCGGTCGCGTTCCGGCAGTTCAGCACCTTGGCCAGGATGCGCGCGCAGGTGGTTTTGCCTACGCCCCGCGGTCCGCAGAAAAGAAAAGCGTGGGCGAGCTGATCGTTCTTCAGGGCGTTCTTCAGGGTGCGGCCCACGTGCTCCTGCCCGACTACTTCTTCGAAGCGAACGGGGCGGTATTTGCGGGCGGAAACGACGAAATTACTCATGCCAAAACATCTAAAAGTGAAATGTACTTTATCCGGGTGAATCATCTGCAACGCGAATGCCGGCCCGGTCTGCGAAGATACGAAAAAAAGAGGCGAGTAAGCAGGTTTGGGTTTGCCCGGCAAGCGCCGGCTCCGGCCATCAGCGTCAGGACAGGAAGGCGCCAGCCCTACCGGGGCGCTCCGAATGCCGGCCCGCGAATATGATCGGGTCATTGGGTGCGGACCTTTACCGATACGCACTTAGTTTTGCATCTAAACTAACGTCGGCTATCTTTGTTCCTTCAAAAAACGACCAACTGCATGAAAATTGCCATCGCTCAATTCAATTATATCATCGGCGACTTTGAAGGGAATCTCGCCAAAATGCTCGCTGCCGTAGACGACGCGAAAGCCCGGGGCGCTGATATCATCTGCTTTTCGGAGCTGGCCACGGTAGGCTATCCGCCGCGTGATTTCCTGGAGTTCGAGGATTTTATCGAGCTGGCCGAAGACGCTGTGAACCGCCTCGCCGCAGCGGCCCGCGGCATCGCGATCGTGGTAGGATCGCCGAGTAAAAATCCGGTGGTGGAGGGAAAAGACCTGTACAACTCGGTTTATTTCCTGGAAGACGGGGCCGTGAAATACGTGCAGCACAAAACCCTGTTGCCTACTTACGACATCTTCGACGAATACCGTTATTTCGAGCCGGCAACCGAATGGGGCGTGGTCGAATTTCAGGGCAAACGCATCGCCCTCACGGTTTGCGAAGATCTTTGGAACCTGGGCAATGAGAACCCGCTGTATACGGAGGTGCCGCTGGACGAGATGATGAAACACGAGCCGGACCTGATCCTCAACGTTTCGGCTTCGCCTTTTGCACACGACCACAACGACGAGCGCTACCGCGTACTGCGGGCCAATATCGAGCAGTACCGGCTGCCCCTCTTCTACGTCAACCACGTAGGCGCGCAGACGGAGATCCTGTTCGACGGCGGCTCCATCGTGATGTCGCCCGACGGGAAGGTTTTCGACGAACTGCCCTATTTCGAGGAATGCCTGCGTTTCTACGAGCTGGAAGAAGTGGTGCGGGGCGGGGTGGAACGCCTGCAGCCGCATACCAAGATACAACTGATCCACGACGCCCTGGTGATGGGCGTGCGCAACTATTTCGAGAAGCTCGGTTTCCGGCGGGCGATCCTCGGATTGAGCGGCGGATTGGATTCGGCGGTGGTTGCCGTTCTGGCGGCGCGTGCGCTGGGGCCCGACAACGTGCGCTGCCTGCTGATGCCTTCGCAGTTTTCTTCCGGTCACTCCGTCGTCGATGCGCGTCGGCTTGCCGAGAACCTGGGCGTGCAATACGACATCATTCCCATCGAAGGTATGTACGACGCTTTCATGGAAGCGCTGCGGCCTCACTTCTGGGCTACCGAATTCAATATCGCCGAAGAGAACATCCAGTCGCGCATCCGCGGCGCTTTGCTCATGGGGATCTCCAACAAATACGGCCCCATCCTGCTCAATACCACCAACAAGAGCGAGATGGCCGTAGGGTACGGCACCTTGTACGGCGACCTGTGCGGCGGCCTTTCGGTGATCGGGGATGTGTACAAAACGGAGGTTTACGAATTGGCCCATTACATCAACCTCGCCGGCGAGTTCATTCCGGAAAATATTATCAGCAAACCGCCGAGCGCTGAGCTGAAGCCCGACCAAAAGGATACCGACAGCCTGCCGCCTTACGAAGCGCTCGACCCTATCCTCTACGAATACATCGAAAATCGCAAAAGCCCGCAGGACCTCATCGAGATGGGACACGAAGCAGCGCTGGTGCGCCGGGTGCTGCGCATGGTGAACATCAACGAATTCAAACGCCACCAATCGGCGCCGGTGCTGCGCGTCACTTCCAAGGCCTTCGGGATGGGACGCCGCATGCCGATCGTGGGGAAGTATTTGTCTTGACCCGGGTTAAACCTGCCCGTCAATAAGCCGCCAACTTTTTCAGTTTTTCATTGAGTTGCGCCTGGGGCAGGAACAACGCTTCCAGGTTAGCCGCAAAGGGCACCGGGGTATCCAGGCCGGCGACACGCACCACCGGCCCGTCGAGGTGTTCGAAGCAGTGTTCCGATATCCAGGCCGACAGTTCGCCGCCGATGCCGCCGGTGAGGGTGTCTTCGTGGAGGATCAGCACCTTCCCCGTTTTCTGCACCGTGGCGGCGATGGCTTCGTAATCAAGCGGCAGCAGGCTGCGCAGGTCGAGGATCTCGGCGTCTATCCCCAGCGTTGCGGCTGCTTTGGTCGCCCAGTGTACGCCCATTCCGTAGGTGATGATGGAGACCGCTTTGCCGGCCCGGGCGATCCGGGCTTTGCCGATGGGAGTGGTGTAATATCCGTCGGGTACTTCGCCCGAAAGGCTGCGGTAGAGGGCTTTGTGTTCAAAAAAAAGCACGGGATTGGGATCTTCGAAAGCGGCCAGAAGGAGGCCTTTTGCGTCCTGCGGGCTGGAGGGATACAACACCTTGAGCCCCGGCGTGTGGAAAAACCAGGCTTCATTGCTTTGCGAGTGGAAGGGTCCTGCGCCGACCCCGGCGCCCGTGGGCATGCGGATGACCACGTCGGCCCGCTGCCCCCAGCGGTAGTGCACCTTGGCGAGGTTGTTGACGATCTGGTTGAAGCCGCAGGTGACGAAGTCGGCGAACTGCATTTCGACCATGGCCTTGCCGCCGTGGATGCTCAGCCCCAGACCGATGCCTACGATGGCGCTTTCGCACAGTGGCGTATTGCGCACCCGTTCGTTGCCGAACTGTTCGACGAAGCCTTGCGTGATCTTGAAAACGCCGCCGTACTCCGCGATGTCCTGCCCCATGAGCACGAGCTCGTCGTGCCGCTCCATCGCCAGGCGCAGGCCGTCGGAGATGGCGTCCACCAGGCGGCGTTCGGTGGTGGGGCCGGCGGGCGCCGTTACTTGTTGGGACCAGGGTGCGTAGACGTCCGCAACTTCCTGTTCTACCGAGGAAGTCATCTCCGGTTCGGCGAAAGCAATATCGAGCCCCGCGTTGATCTCGGCTTTGATGCGGGCTTCGGTTTCTTTTTTCTCTTCTTCCGTGAGCAGGCCGTTCTCGATGAGGTATTGCTGGAAGTTATAGATCGGGTCTTTCTTTTCCCAGTTGATGAAAAGCGATTGCGGGACGTATTTGGTGCCCGAGGCTTCTTCGTGGCCGCGCATGCGGAAGGTGCGGCATTCCAGCAGCACCGGCTCCGGCTTTTCGCGCAGTTCGGCGGTCAGTTGGCGGATGGTCTGATAGACTTCCAGGATGTTGTTGCCGTCGATGATCAGCGAGCGCATGCCGTAGCCTTTGCCGCGGTCGGCCAGGTTTTCGCAGACGTACTGCTCGCTGGTCGGGGTGGAGAGGCCGTAGCCGTTATTCTCGATGACGAAGATGACCGGTAATTTCCAGACTGCGGCCACGTTCAGGGCTTCGTGAAACTCCCCTTCGCTGGTGCCGCCTTCACCGGTAAAAGCCAGGGAGACCCGGCCTTCGCCCTTCAGTTTGTGCCCGAGGGCGACACCGGCGGCCAGCGACAATTGCGGGCCCAGGTGGGAGATCATCCCGACGATGTGGTATTCCGGCGCGCCGAAGTGGAAGGAGCGGTCCCGCCCCTTCGTGAAGCCGCTCGCCTTGCCCTGCCACTGTGCAAAGAGGCGCTCCAGGGGGACGTCGCGGGTGGTAAATACCCCCAGGTTGCGGTGCATGGTGAAGAGGTATTCGTCGGGCAGCAGGGCGGCGGCGGCGCCCACCGAAATGGCCTCCTGCCCGATGCCGGAGAACCATTTGCTGATCTTGCCCTGGCGCAGAAGAATCAACATCTTCTCCTCGATAAGGCGAGGGCGCAACAGCTTCACGTAAAGGTCGCGCAGCGTGGCGTCGCTCAGGTCGCCGCGGGAGTATTGCATGGCAGGGTCGGTAGTGGCGAGCATCAACTTTGCTTTTTAATTCTTTTTTCGCAAATTCAAAGAGCAAAGGTAAGTAGCGGCCGCGCCGCGGGCAACCTTCCCTTCTTGCTTTTGTTCAAAAAAACAATCAATTTCTTAATTAAATCCTGACTCATGTTCCGATTTGCACGCTTATTCCTCCTCGCCGGCAGCCTGGCTTTTGCCGCCTGCAACAACGCCGGCTCCAACCAAGAAACGTCCGAAGAGGACGAGATGGCCCAATTTGCCGACGATTCCGAATTCAAAGACCAACACGAACAACCCGAAGCCATCGGCTATTCGGGTGGCGGGCAGATGATCACTTTCGACACGCCTGACGGCGAGCCGGGGCGGGCCTACGTCATCATGCCGCCGAATGCCGGCAATAAATACCTGTTCGTCATCCACGAATGGTGGGGGCTCAACGACCAGATCAAACGCGAGGCCGACCGGCTGGCCGACAGCCTGGGCTACGCCACGGTGATGGCGCTCGACCTGTACGACGGTAAGGTGACCGACGATCCCGATCAGGCCGGCAAGCTGATGGAAGCGGTCGAAAAAGACCGCGTGGAAGCGATTATCAAGGGCGCGATCGGGCAGGCCGGCGCGGACGCCGAGATCGCGACCATCGGCTGGTGCTTCGGCGGCGGCTGGTCGCTGCGGGCGTCCATCATGGCCGGCAACCAGGGCGCCGGGGCGGTCATGTACTACGGCATGCCGGTAAAAGAAGCGACGGCTATCGGTCCGCTCAAAGCCGACGTGCTGGGTATTTTTGCGAAAAAAGACAAGTGGATCAACGAAGAGGTGATCGGTAATTTCGAAGACCTGGCCGCAGCTACCGGTAAGGACCTGACGGTGCACTGGTTCGATGCGGATCACGCTTTCGCCAATCCGAGCAGCCCCCGTTACAACGAAGAAGCCGCGCAGGAAGCCAATGCGCTGGCCCTCGACTTTTTGAAGGAGCACCTGTAATTGCCGTGCTGCGGTTTCCGCGCCTCAGCCTGAGGCGCGGAAACCCCGATCTAACCCTCTTTGTCGAAAAGCAGCTTATTCCAAAAAGCTTTGGCTTTTTGGCGACGTTCTTCCCGCCTTTTTTCTTTCTCCTGCAGCTCCATCTCGCGTTCCCAGATCCTTCTTTCGAATTCGGCTTCAGTTTCGCCGGGGCGGGGGCGTGGAATATGAATCAGTCGCCCCTCTTCCGTGCGTTCCAGTCGCCCGAAAAGGCGTTCGAAGAAGCCGGGGTTCTCGGAATAATCGTACCGGAAGTCGGCGATGATCGGCATTTCCTCCAGATAGGGCGGGCATTGCATCAGGGCGACCAGGGTATCGTGAGGCGGCGTGAACGGCGTCCATTTTTTCTTTTTGAAAGCCGGGTCCTGGTACATGCGGCGCATAAAATCGCCCACGATGGGGAGGGCCGTGCTGGACCCCTGGCCGGCTCGCATGGTGCGGAAGTGCACCTGCGGGTTTTCGGCGCCGACCCAGGCGCCGGCCACCAGGTGAGGCGTGAAGCCGATAAACCAGCCGTCGGTCTGGTTTTGGGTAGTGCCCGTTTTGCCGGCAATGGGGTTGTAGAGCCCGAATTCGTAACGCAGCCGCCGGGCGGTGCCGCTGTCGACGACGGATTGCAGCATCTTCACCACGACGTCGGCGTACCCTTCGTCCAGGACGCGCTCGAAATCATCGGTCGCCGGGCGGTCGAAAGCAACGAGCACCTGCCCGTCGCTCGTTTCGATGCGATCGAGGTAGTGAAATTCCGGCCGTCGCCCCCGGTTGGCGAAGGCGCCGTACACCTGCACCATATCCCAGAGGGAAGCTTCGACGGCTCCCAGCGCGATCGCCGGCTGCCGGGGAATGTCGCCGCTGAGGCCCAGGTTGCGGGCCAGCGCCCGTACGGAATCGATACCCGTGCGCATCAAGACGTCTACGGTGACGGCGTTCACCGATTGGCTGAGGGCGCCTTCCATGGAATAGACGCCGCCGTATTCGTTGTCGGAGTTGCGAGGCTGCCAGTTGTCGTAGTCCGCGTAAGTCACCAATTCGTTCTCGGTGTATTCACAGGGCATCATTCCGGAAGCCAGCGCCCGGGCGAAGACGACGGGTTTGAAAGTGGATCCGACCTGGCGTCGCGACTTGACGTGGTCGTACTGAAAATGCCCGTAGTTGATGCCGCCTACCCAGGCGCGGATCAAGCCCGTTTGGGGTTCGGCGGCCAGGAAGCCGGCGTGCAGGAGGGTGAGGTAGTGCTTGACGGAGTCCAGCGGGCTCATTTCCCGTTCCGCTTCCTGGCCGTCCCAGGTAAATACGCGCATCGGAACGGGCGTCTTGAAGACGGTCTCGATCGCTTCCTGGCTCAGCCCCTGCGCCTTAAGTGAGCGGTAGCGGTCGGACCGGGCGACGGCGCGCTCCAGGGCGGGGTTGTCGCCCCAGGGGAATCCTTTTTTCCAGTCTTTGTAAAAAGCCTCCTGCAACTTGGCCACCCGCTCGCCGACGGCCTGTTCGGCGTAGCGCTGCAGGCGGGCGTCGATGGTGGTGTAGATCTTCAGCCCGTCGGTAAACAGATCGTAGGGCGCGCCGTCGGGTTTGACGTGATCCGCTAGGAGCTCCTCCAGCTCCCGGCGCAGGTGTTCCCGAAAGTAGGCCGCGGAGCCCAGGTGTTCGCCTTCGCGCTCGTATTGCAGGTCGATCGGCAGCTGTTGCAGCGAATCGACCTGCTCGGGCGGCAGATAACCGTATTTGCTCATCTGATACAGCACGACGTTGCGGCGCTGCAGCGCCCGCTCGTAATGGCGCACCGGGTTGTAATAGGTATTGGCTTTAAGCATGCCGACGAGCACGGCGGCCTCTTCGACGCGCAGCTCTTCCGGCGATTTGTTGAAAAAACGCTGAGCCGCAACTTTGATGCCGTACACGTTTTCGCCGAAGGGCACGGTATTCAGGTAGAGGTTGAGCAGTTCGTCTTTGGTGTAGATCCGTTCCAGGCGACGGGCCGTAAACATTTCCCGGACCTTATTGATGAAGATGGAAAACAACCAGTAATCGCGCCGCGGGTAGAGGTTCTTGGCCAGCTGCTGGCTAAGGGTGCTGCCGCCGCCGGCCGTCTCGTCGGACAACAGGACGGATTTAAAAAGCACCCGCGCCCAGGCTCGAAAATCAATGCCGCTATGTTCGAAGAAGCGGGCGTCTTCCGTGGCGACCAGCGCGTCGATGATCGCCGGGGTGATCTCTTCAAAATCGGCCTCGATCCGGTTTTCGATATAGTATTTTCCCAACAGGACCCCGTCTTCGGAAAAGACCTCCGAAGCCTGGTAATTGCGAATACTCATCAGGTCGGGATAGGTGGGTAAAGGGCCGAAAGCGCCCCAATAAACGAGGGTGAGCAGCAGGAACAGCAAAAAAGTGAAGCTGCCGCCCGCTATAGCGGCGACCTTGGTCGCCAGGTAAAGCCGAGGGTAGCTTTCCCGGAAAGGCCGCAATTTTTCCCGTATCCACTGACGCCCTTCACGGGCCGTTTCCGCTATTTTCTCCAGGGGTTTATTTTTCAGCATAATTTCATCTAATCATCAAGGCATTTAAACGCTACGCAAAGTTAATTGTTTTGTTTGCCCGGTGCACGTTTTTAAAACAAAAAGTTTTGGCGATGCGCCGCCGGTGAATGCGTCCGCAGCCGGACATTTTACTTTTTGATGTTACAACATGTGTGTTTAAACATGTATATTTGCATCGAACAAAATAAAAAAGCCGCGTAACTACTTAGGTCCCTCCGATTGAGAGGCGAAAATGCCTGGTTTTGCCCCTGCCCTAAATGGGAGCCCAGGCATTTTCGCCCTTTGCTCCCATTTAGGGTCGGGGCAGACAAAGGGCGAAAATGCCTTTAAAAGGAGGGACCTAAATAGTTACAAAGCCGCAATGTATAAAATCGGCCCCGATCGGATAAAGTCCCATTTGATAGTCAGATTAAACGTTACTTTACCCGGATTATTCAGGGATTCATCTATTGCCGGCCGCTATTCTGCCCCGCTAGGGACGACACTCATCGTATCTGGGAATACGCCTGCGCGAAGGCAAGCTTGTCAACCGTCATAACGAAGAATCCCTGAATAATCCAGGTTAATCAACCAAAAAAAATCTTGCTTTATAAAGTTTCTTCAACTCGTATTCCTGAGCATCTTACTAGGAGCGTGCGGCGCTCCCGATCGTCCGGCCACTGAAGCCCAGGGCGCGGCGGCGCCCGAAGAAGAAAAAGCGCCGGCTCCGGCGGAAGCGTTCGTCGATCAAGTCGAAGCGGCCCACGCAGTAGCCGGCTTCAAACAGCGAAAAGCCGTCGCTTTTGATCTGTTGCTCTATTTCGGCGGGAGTAAACGCCTGGAAGCGACGATCACTGCGTTGACCAACTCCACAAAAGTGCGGCTCGACCGCGCTGACGGCCTCTCATTGATCTATGACGGTCATACCGTTTACCAAAGCCCGGCATCCGCGGAATACGGCGGCGCACGGTTCGATATCTTCACCTGGCAGTATTTCTTTATGGCGCCTTTTAAGTTCAGCGATCCGGGCGCCAATTGGGAATACCTCGGTGATAAGCAACTACAGGGAAAAAGTTACGAGGCCGCCAAGCTGACTTTCGAGGCCGGCACGGGCGACGCGCCCGACGATTGGTACATCGCCTATAAGCATCCCGACACCCACCGGTTGTTCAGCATGGCGTATATCGTGACTTTCAATAAAAGCCGCGAAAAAGCAGAGGAAGAACCCCACGCCATCACCTATCACGATTACGAAGAGGTGGACGGCGTACCCTTCGCCACCCGGTGGCAATTTTGGATGTGGACCGAGGCGCGCGGCATCTTTGATCAGCTCGGACGGGCCGAAATAGCAAATGTCCGCTTCCTCGATCCTGATCCCATTTTCTTCACAGTTGGCGAAGACGCCAAAGAGGTCCCGCTTTAGCTCGCAGGCGTATTCAAAGCCAAGGAAAGAGAAGCCAGATCCCGGTTGACTTCCCGGCGGCCCGCTCGCTTGCGGAAGCGCCGGCTAAATGACAAAGCAAAGGACCAACGCGACTACGGGCAGCATCGGGCGAAACCGTCCGGTGCTATCCGGTGTTAAATTAGAAATTTCTAATTATGCAGATCGAGGAAACTTTGCGCAAAGAGAAATTCGCCAATGAGTGGCACCGGTTGCGGGTCAATTTGTTGTATTCCGCCAGTTGGCTTTCGGGAGAGATCAAAACTTTTCTCCAACCCTTCGACATCACTCAGAAGCAGTTCAACATCCTGCGCATCCTACGCGGCCTGCATCCCGACCCCGTCGGCCAGACCATCAATGATCTGCGCGACCGGATGATCGACCGCATGTCGGACACCTCCCGGCTCGTCGACCGGCTGGAGAAAAAAGGGCTGGTCCGCAAAGAACCCTGCGCTGTCGACCGGCGGCACGCCCGCGTCTTTATCTCGTCGGCCGGCCTGCAACTGCTTTCGGAAATCGACGCGCGCTTGTTCGGCCTCGACGCCGTCACACAGCGGCTCTCCGAAGCGGAAGCCTCCCGGCTGAATGATCTGCTCGATAAAATGCGCAGACAGGCAGTGGCATAATACGGGTAAATCGCCTATATTAGTAAAAAATTATTATAGACGACCACACCCCAGCAATTCTCGGTTTGAAACATGGTTATGCTCACGTCCCAGCGGGACGAACTATCGGTAGCCTATTTTGTACGCACTGATTGCCGTGCCGGAGGTACGGAACAGAAAAGCTGGCAAAATACAGCGTATATTCCGTACCTCCGGCACGGAAGACCATCTTTCGAAACAATCTACCAATATCTTGCGCCTCCGGCGCTGCGAATTAAAAAATGCTTACTGCCAAACCGAGAATCGCTGACCACACCCAACGACTTATGAAGAAAGTGCGCATTCCCCGACTTCGCCCTGCTTCCGCTAAGCTCCTCCGCCCGGCTCTTTCCCTGGGCCTCAGCCTCAACAGCTTTTACTTCTTATCTTCCTCCATGTCTTCCTCTTCAAAGCTGCAACAAGACGATCAGTGGGAAAACTTCCGGCAAAGATTTGTCGAAGGACTGGTGCCTCGCCACGTGAAGCCTTCCTGATTCTGTGTCTGGTTTTAGCAAGGAATTGCTCCCGTTCCGGCGGTAGCTACCGGTTACCTTTTTGTGCGCAAGGAATTCCATGCCGGAGGTACGGAACAGGAAAGAGGCCATAATTTTTGCAAGGACCTTGTTTCGCATACCACTTGTTCGAAAAAGATCTGCCAACCTACCCGCCGGCGAGGCAGGCAACTTGTGCTTCCGGCGCTGCGAATGAAGAAAGGCTTCCTGTCAAATGGAGACCCGTTGTTGTCCGGGTTAAATATTATTGCTTTCTATTAATTGAATTAAAGATACTTGTCTAAAATAAAAATGTGAGCGAATGAAATGCAGTAGGTGTGATAATTTTAAATTTAAAGTGCTGTTTTTCAGTGATTTTTATTTTTGATGAAGTTGAATTCAGTTCCAGTTTGTAATGGAATTGAACTTTTTTCAGGGTCGAAATGAGGCCATATTTGTATTGTCAACGGGAAAAAAGGAAAAGAAAAGAAAAACGGAAAGCTTACTATCGACAAATTATAATCCTAAAACACCCGGGCGCTCTCCTGAAAAGAATTTATTGGGTATCAAAGGATATCCATTATTTTGGTATGTAGATAGCCTCTCAAAGCTCTTTTGGAGACCGGTTGGTAAAAGCCAACCGGTTTTTTTTGTTTACAAAGCTCCATCCTTCATACGGCCTTCCTTCGCAATAGTTGCGCTGATCTATAAAAAAAGTTAAAATATTTGCCGGGCTATCGTCCCATGTGGACGAGCAGCACCGAGATGTCGGCCGGGGAGACCCCGCTGATGCGTCTGGCCTGGCCGATGGTGCGCGGTTTGAAGCGCGCCAGTTTTTCCCGTGCTTCTTTCGACAGGGCGGCAAGCGTCTGGTAATCGAAGTTTTCTTGCAGCCGCACCGATTCCAGGCGGTTCATCTTGTCGACGAGCTCCTTCTCCTTAGAGATATAGCCTTCGTACTTCATGTTGATCTCGGCCAGTTCGAGAAATTCTTCGTCATAGGGGGCGACGAACGCGTCGAGTGCCGGCAGCACCTGGCGCAGTTCGGCCAGGCTGATGTGCGGGCGCAGCAGGATGCTGTGCAGTTTGACCTTCTGCCTGAGCGGGGCGCTGCCCTTGCCGGTGAGGTAAGCGTTGATCTGACCGGGTTCGACGCTCAGTTCGCGGATGAACTGCTCCACGGCGGTAGCGGCGTTCAGTTTCTCGGTTACCCGGTCCATACGCGCATCCGTGTCGCGGATGCCGAGCCGGTGCGCCAGGGGCGTGAGCCGGACGTCGGCATTATCCTGGCGCAACAGAATGCGGTATTCGGCGCGCGAGGTAAACATGCGGTACGGCTCCTTGGTGCCTTTGTTCACCAGGTCGTCGATCAGCACGCCGATGTAGGCGTCGGAGCGCCGCAGTACGAACGGCTCTTCGTCGCGGATGGCGCGATGGGCGTTGATCCCGGCGATCAGTCCCTGACAGGCGGCTTCTTCGTAGCCGGTGGTGCCGTTAATCTGGCCGGCGAAGAAGAGGTTTTTGACCAGGTGGGTTTCCAGCGACAGCTGCAGCTGGGTAGGCTGGAAAAAGTCGTATTCGATCGCGTAGCCCGGCCGGAACATTTTCATGTGCTCGAAACCCGGCACTTTGCGCAGGGCGTGGTACTGCACGTCTTCCGGCAGCGAGCTGGAAAAGCCGTTGACGTATACTTCGATGGTGTCCCAGCCTTCCGGCTCGACGAAGAGCTGGTGGCGGTCGCGATCGGCGAAACGGTCGATCTTATCTTCGATGGAGGGGCAGTAGCGCGGGCCCAGCGCCCGGATACGCCCGTTGAACATGGGGGAGCGGTCGAATCCCGTGCGCAGCGTATCGTGCACTTCCGGGCTGGTGAACGCGATGTGGCAGGGCAACTGCTTTTCCGGGCGGGGCGTATCGGTATATGAAAACTTGCCCGGGTTTTCGTCGCCGGGTTGTACTTCCATGCGGCCGTAATCGAGCGTGCGCCCGTCGAGGCGGGGCGGCGTGCCGGTTTTCATGCGGCCGGCTTCGAAGCCCAGCTCCACCAGCTGCTCGGTAATGCCCTTGGCGGCCCGTTCGCCGGCGCGGCCGCCGCCGAACTGCTTCTCGCCGATATGAATGAGGCCGTTGAGGAAGGTGCCGTTGGTGAGCACGACTGATTTTGCCGGGATTTCCAATCCCATGCCCGTGCGTACGCCACGCACCACGCCGTTCTTGACGACGATGCCCGTCACCATCTCCTGCCAGAAATCGATGTTGGGATGGGCTTCCAGCAGGTTGCGCCACTTGCGGGCAAACAGCAGGCGGTCGCTCTGCGCGCGCGGGCTCCACATGGCCGGCCCTTTCGAGCGGTTGAGCATGCGAAACTGCACCATGGTATGGTCGGTGACGATACCTGAATACCCGCCTAGCGCGTCGATCTCGCGGACGATCTGCCCCTTGGCGACCCCGCCCATGGCGGGATTGCACGACATCTGGGCGATCGTGTTCATATTCATCGTGGCCAGCATAACGCGCGATCCCAGGTTGGCCGCCGCTACCGCCGCTTCGCTGCCCGCGTGGCCGGCGCCCACCACTATGACGTCGTATTCCGGAAACATTTTTATTTAGACTTTTTAAAAGAAGTGCAAAGATAAAGGTTTTGAAGAAGTTTGCGTCCGGACCCTGAATCCATGTTAAAAATTTCCACATCAGTCAGGACCCCACACCCACACTCACACCCACACTCACACCCACACCCACACTCACACCCACACCCACACCCACACCCACACCCCTCAAACCGGGTAACCTTTTCCTTAGCCGCCAAATAAAGAGCGTGTAGATGAATAATTTAACTCTAACAACCTGTCTAAAATGAAAAAGTTGCTTGGCACGCTCCTGATCCTGGGAGCAACTATAATGGTCTTGTCTGCTCAGACGCCCTCGGAAGTGGCGTTCGTGGAAGAAGCGGAAACGGTTTACGGTAAAGCAGTTGCGCGGGCGGGTTCCGAAGCTGCAGTTCCGTCAATGCGTCGCGCCGGCTTTTCGGGCGGACCGGCGGCATTGTCCGAATACATTGCCGAAAACCTTCGATATCCGGAAATCGCGCTGGAAAATGCAGTGGAAGGAGAGGTGATCGTCCATTTTCATGTCGACCGCAAAGGCCGGATCTCAGATGTCGAGATCCGGCAAGGTCTGGACGCCGCCTGCAACCGGGAAGTGATCCGGATGGTGGAAGCCATGCCCCGGTGGGAGCCGGCCCGGCAAGGCGGTATGGCGGTATCCAACCCGGTAACGCTGGCGGTGCGGTTTAAACTGTATTAAAATCCCATGCATGATTTGGGGCGTTGGCCGGCAATCAGAACAATATACCGACGGACAAATAGACCACATTGTTCCTTGATTCCAGGGCATCGGTGGTAAAGACGTTGGTCAGGCCCCACTCGTGCTGCAGGTCGACGGTGAAGATGCCGAAATCCAAACCGGCGCCGGCATTGAGGGTCCAGAGGTTATCTTGCAAAACGAAATCTTCTACTTCGGCGAGCTGATCGTCGTTGTTGACGAGCAGGATAAGGCTGGGGCCGCCGTAGAGGCGCAGGCCGAGGTTTTCATCGGAAAACAGATCGCCGCCCACGTAAAGAGGAAAACGGAATCCTTCCAGTCGAAAATCGTAGTCCAGGTCGGTGGTGTTTACCGGGCCGATGCGTTCCAGGCGGGCGTTGCGCTGAAAATAATGCACCCCTGGCTGAACGTAGACCGACTGCCCGAAGCGCAGGTCGAAGCCGGCCTGCCAGCCGACTTTGCCGGTTACTTTATCATCTTCCAGGTCTTCCGCAAAATAGGAAGCATTGAGGCCGGCGCTGGGAATGAACCGCGTCTGGCCCAACAGAGAGAAGGTGGTGAATAAGGCAATAATTAATGTCAAGCATTTTTTGACAGTATTCATAATAGCATTTTCTATCCAACGAGTCAGATTATCAGATGTTTGGTTGGATCGGCAGGAGTCGGGGCGTCGGAAATGAGGCGGTTCCAATCGGCGGAGCCGGAATAGGCGCCTTCAGAGCAGCGGAAATCTTCCCTTCCGGCGGGCGTTCCACTTCCCTTTGCCCCTCCTTTTCCCTACCTTTGTCGGAGGGGTTTGCCCCGCCCATTGATTGACTAATCTCAGCTGCCAGCCATGTCCCGACAGTTACTCGATACCGATCAGAAAGCTCTGGAAATCAATCTCGATCCTTGTATTTACGGCACCTTCGCCGAGATCGGCGCAGGGCAGGAGGTCGCCCGTCACTTTTTCCGCGTCGGCGCCGCCGCCGGCACCATCGCCAAGACGATGTCGGCTTACGACAAGACCTATTCCGACAAGATCTACGGCCCCGAGCCCAGCGGCCGGTACGTGTGCGAGTCGCGCCTCTACAAGATGCTCGACCACGAGTACGACCTCATGCTGACGCGCCTGCAGAACGAACGGCCCGACAATAACTTTTTCGTCTTCGCCGATACGGTTTCCGCCATCAACTACCAGCGCACCATCAAGGGCGACGGCTGGCTGGGCATCCGCTTCCAGCTCCAGCCCGACGGTGAGCCCAACGACCTGGTACTGCACGTGCGCATGCTCGACAACGACAACCGGCTCCAGCAGCAGGCCATCGGCGTATTGGGCGTCAACCTCATCTACGCCTGCTACCGGTTCCATAACGATCCCGAGATCATGCTGGAATCGTTGATCGATAGCCTGCGCGGCCGCGTCAAAGTAGATATGGTGCGCCTCACCGGCCCCGACTTCGAGCATGTCGATAACCGTTTGCTGTCGCTGATCCTGGTAAAACACGGACTGACGGACGTGGCCATGTTCGGACCGGACGGCAGCAGCGTTCACGCCTCCGAGTTTTTGTACAAAAAAAGCGTGATGATCGTACGCGGCAGCTTCCGCCCGCCTACCCACGTCAACCTCGACATGCTCAACGGCTGTTTCCAGCAGTTTCGCGAAGAAGAGAGCGTCGACCCCCGCAAGTCTTTCCTGCTTACCGAGATCACCCTCGACAACCTGCGCGGCGAAGGTGAACTGGATGAAAAGGACTTCCTCGATCGCGCCACCTTGCTCAACGCACTCGGGCAGACCGTCGTGGTCTCCAACTGCCGGGAATACCACGGGCTGGTCAATTACCTGGCCGACTTCAAAGTGTTCAATATCGGCATGGTGATCGGCGTGCGCGAATTGCTGGACCTGATCACCACCAAGTTCTACGAAAATACCGACGGCCGCCTCCTGGCCGCCTTCGGCGAGCTCTTTACCCGCAACGTCCGCTTTTACGTCTACCCCGCTATGCAGGAAGGCAGCGCCGAACTGATGCAGGCGGAAAACGTACCCATCCCCGAAGGCGTAAAATTCCTCTACCGCCACCTGCTCGACAACCGGCAGATCGTAGACGTGGAGAAGTACAATGCCGATATCCTCCACATCTTCTCCAAACAGGTCCTGCAGATGATCCAGAACGGCGAGACCGGATGGGAAGGGATGGTGCCGGCCAAGGTGGCGGGGCTGATCAAGGAGCAGTGTTTGTTCGGATTTCCTTCGGAGCAGATGGAGTTTGAATACTGAAAAGAATGGGCAAAATGAAGCTAAAAAATGTATGTGGATTCTGCCGGCATGCCGAACAATAATTGTTTTGACCTCAAGTTTTTTACTAAACCCGCAATGGGATCATTAAAAGAGGGAGGTTTTGATTTATAACAGCAATCAATTCATGGGTCGATCCGGAAGAAATTATCTTTTTCCTTGGCTTTTCGCCATTTCTCTCGTCCTCGCCTGCGGCGCCCCCGGCGAAAAGGCGGATCACAATGCCGGGCCTGCTGATTCTATTCCGGTCGTCGACACCGCGTCACCACCTGCCGATACCTTCGGCCTCGCCTACCTCACCGGCCGCTTCGATCCGGCAAATCATCCTGACTTCACGCGTATCGAAGACCAATATGCGGACCGCCCGGGCCTGTACCTGCGCACCGACGCCTACGACGCCTACAAAAAAATGCACGCTGCTGCGGACAGCGCCGGCATCCGCCTGGTAATCCGCTCCGCCGCCCGCAATTTCGACTATCAAAAAGACATCTGGGAGCGCAAGTGGAGCGGCGCGCGCCGCCTCTCCTCCGGCGAGAACGCCGCCCAAGCTTTTCCCGATCCCGTCCTGCGCGCCCGGAAGATCATGGAATACAGCGCTATGCCCGGCGCTTCCCGCCACCACTGGGGAACGGACATCGACCTGAATGCTTTCAACAACAAATATTTCGAGAGCGGGGAAGGGCTGAAAATTTTCAACTGGCTTACGGCACACGCCGCCGCGTACGGCTTCTGCCGCCCGTATACCGCAAAAGGCGCCGGCCGCCCCCACGGCTACAACGAAGAAAAATGGCATTGGTCGTACGAGCCCGTCGCCCGGCCGCTGACCGAAGAGGCCCGATATTACCTCAAAGACGAGCTGCTCACCGGCTTCTCCGGAGCGGAGGCGGCGCCGGAGATCGGGGTGGTGGAAAAGTACGTATTAGGAGTGAGCGGGGCGTGTTGGGAGTAGTTCCAGCGATTTTCGGTTTAGTAGTAAGCATTTTTTAATTCGCAGCGCCGCAGGCGCAAGATATTGGTAGATGGTTGCGAAAGAGAGGCTTCCGTGCCGAGGTACGGAATATTCCCTGCAGGCCGGCCGTCTTTCCAATTGCGTACGGCGTACAAAATAAGCTACTTTTAGCCCGTCCCGCCAAGACGAAAGCACAACAATGTTTCAAACCGAGAATCGCAGGAGTAGTTCGGGGTTGGAGGGAAATGAGTTCGGCGGCATGCGCTACTACTTTACGGAGGTGTGGCATTCGCCAATTCCAGCAGTATATCCGCATGGCAGGCAACGCTAAGATCACAGGTACACGCCAGGTCCTTGCCCCGCAGTTTTGACAAGTCGTAATATTCCGGGTTTTCCGCAATCTTTTGGAGAATGTAGGGCCGGTATAGCCGCATGCTTTCTTCGCGGGTATATTCTCCGCCTTGTTCAATGAGTTTGAATGGATTGCCCCAGCGGCTGGAGCGGTTTACGAGTATGGCGCCCTCCGGGAGTTTGGCGTAGCGGTTTCGGCGTTTGATGCGTTTGGGCATGATTTACCTGGGTTTTAGAGCTTGTTTGGAGGTAGTCATTTTGGCTGCAAAACCCAGCTTTTGGAA
>CAYQQU010000058.1:0-37209 GCA_964419545.1 uncultured Saprospiraceae bacterium
CATTTTTCCGGCCCGTAGCGCTGCTATGAGCCGGAAAAATCCCTTCGGGAGAACTCAAAATCTGAGTTTTTCGCTTCAAAAGCACTACCTCCAAACAAGCTCTTAGAAATTGTCGTCCCTATATGAAAGTTATCGCTTAAATTTGACCAAACGAAACAACCTCTATGAAGCTGGAATTCTTCTCCATCAACCGCACCGCACTGGTGATCAGACCTACGGCGGAAATGATCAAATGGGTCAACTCCGTATTTCCGGAAGACCCGATCACTTACAAGCCGAAAGCTGAACACGACGATTTCGATATTTTCCTGCTTCCGGACTTCGACAGCCCGGAAGACGCGATCAAGTGGTTGAAAAAAAACTACCTGCCTTTCCTGCGCTACGCCCTCAACGACTGGTGCACCGATGAAGCCACCTGGCCGCAGCCGCTGAACTGGGAGCTGTTCGAGAAGTTTTTGGAATACTCCCTGCAAACGGTGGTCGTCGATACGATGGACGAAGAATACGACGAAGACTTCGACGAGGATTTTGACCTCGACTTTGACGACGATTTCGAAGAGGATTAAAAAACGTCTCATTTAAACTTGCTTTCCGCACCATCGCTGCGTTTTTTTTGTTTTCATTTAAAAAAGAAACGCAAAAGATGAAGTGGTCGCTAAGAATCGCCCGTTTCGCGGGTATCAACGTTTTTGTCCATTGGACTTTCCTCATCCTGCTGGGCTGGATTTATTTTTCCTACCTCGGTCAGGGCAACAGCGCTCTGGAAAGCCTCAACGGCGTATGGTTCATCCTCGCCCTGTTCGCCTGCGTGCTCTTGCACGAGTTCGGGCACGCGCTGACCGGCCGCCGCTACGGCATTAAAACGGAACGCATCACCTTGTTGCCGATCGGCGGCGTGGCCAGTATGGAAAAAATGCCGGAAAAACCGATCCAGGAACTGTGGGTAGCCCTGGCCGGGCCGGCGGTAAACGTCGTCATCGCCCTCTTGCTTTTCGCCGTTTTGTACGCTACTGACGGTTTTCCCAACCTGGAAGAGCTGGAAGCTTCCCAACTGAATAATTTCAGCAAGCTTTTTTTATTTAACCTCTTCGTCGTCAACGTCCTGTTGGTCGTTTTCAACCTCATTCCCGCCTTCCCGATGGACGGCGGGCGAGTGCTGCGCGCCTTGCTCGCCATGTACTACGACCGGGGTCGGGCCACCCAGATCGCGTCCCAGATCGGTCAGTTCCTGGCGATTGCGTTTGTCTTTCTCGGCCTCTTCTACAACTTTTGGCTCATCTTTATCGGCATCTTTATTTACCTGGGGGCAGGCGCGGAAGCCAATTACGAATCAACCCGCGCCGTGCTGATCAAATACCAGGTCGGCGCCGCGCAAATGAACCAGTTTACCTTATTGCACGGATTCGAGACCCTCGACCACGCTGTAAAACTGCTGCTGGACGGTCAGGAAAAAGAGTTCCTGGTGACGGAAGAAAATGAAATCATCGGCGCCATCACCCGCGACGATATCATCCGGGGCCTGCAGGAAAGCGGCGGCCAGACGCCCGTGCGCCAGTTTACCAATCGCGAACTGATCAGGCTGCAGTACGATCAGCCCCTGCAGGAGGCGTATGAAGAGATGAATCGCCGCAAGGTGACCATCGCCCCGGTGTACGAAAACGGCGAGCTGAGCGGCGTCCTCAACCAGGAGAATATCCTGGAAATGATCATGATCGACAAGGCCGCCCCTCAGTTGCGTCCGGATACCGAAATGGTGTAAAAATTGCGAAATATCCCGCGAATTCAATACGTTTGTCCACCAGCAAAAAAATCGAATTCCTGAAGATGTTCTATCCCTGGTCCACCGCCCGAGTTCTTTTCCGCCTCCATGCCGTCGCGCTGAGCTGCCTGCTGCTGGCCATACCGGTCGGGGCTTCCGCTCAGTTGCCCAACCTGGAATGGGAGACCACCAGGATCGCCCGCGGCCTGAAGTGGGAGCAGCTCCGCAATGATCAGCTTTTCGGCCACCCCCAACGCATCCAGCTTTTGCGCGTGAAGACCAAAAAGCGACCGGTGGAGGTCGTATACGCTTCCGATACCCTGCTGCGCACCGGCGATTTCGGTAAAAAATACGAGGCCCTGGCCGTCGTAAACGGCAGCTTCTTCGACTTGCTGAAAGAGATACCGGAAACATATCTGAAGGTCGAGGGCGAGGAAGTCGCCGCCAACGCCAAACGCCTCGACGACCAGGATAGCGAGCTCATCGCCGGCGCGTTCGTGGTCACCGACCGCAACCGCGTCCTCGTCGAACCGGCCCGTCCGGAAACCTTGTACCGGCTGGACGAAGAACTGGAAGACGTACTGGTGACGGGCCCCCTGCTCATCATCGACAAAAACGTCCGGCAGCTGGCGGACAACGCGTTCAACAACGCCCGGCAGGCCCGCACCTGCGCCTGCAAAACCCGAAAAAATGAATTGATCCTGCTGACCGCCGACGGCGCCGCCGGGCTTACCCTGCCGGAACTGATCCAGCTGTTGCTCACCCTCCGCTGCCGGCAGGCCGTCAATCTCGACGGGGGCGGCTCCACTACCCTCTGGATCGACGGGCAGGGAGCGAACGGAGTGGTCAATCAACCGGCCGACGGCGCGCAGCGCCCCGTCGTCAACGCCATCATCATCAAGTGAACCGCCATTGGAGACCTTTTCGCTATACCAGCTCAACCAGTACATCCGGCGCGTCCTGGCTTTGAATTTCTCCGAATCCGTCTGGGTAAGCGGGGAGATCGCCCAGGTCAGCTGTTCGCGGGGGCACTATTTCATCAGCCTCATCCAAAAGGAAGCAGAAGAGATCGTCGCCCAGGCAGACGCCGTGCTCTGGCAACGCGCATTCCGGCGATTGCAACGGCAAATGCCGCTGGACCTGCCCGGACTGCTCACCGCCGGCATCGCGGTAAAGCTAAAAGTACAGGTCGACTTCAACGAACGGTACGGCCTTAAACTCGTCGTCGAAGACCTCGACCCGGCCTATACCCTCGGACAGCTGGAAATGACGCGCCGACAGACGCTGGAGCAGCTGCGCGCCGGGAACCTGATCGGCCGCAACGCCGCCCTCCCCCTGCCGCCGGTGGTGCAGCGCATCGCCCTGCTCTCCTCGGAACAAGCGGCGGGGCTGCAGGATTATCAGCAGCACCTCGAACAGAATCCCTATGGCTACCGCTTCGCCAATACGCTTTTCCCGGTCGCCGTACAGGGGCAGAACGTCGCCTCGGAAGTAGGCCGCCGGTTGCGGCAGCTCAGGCGGCGCACCCACGAATTCGACTGCGTCGCCATCATTCGCGGCGGCGGCAGCCGCCTGGACCTGGCTGCTTTCGATCAATACGAAATTTGCGAGACGGTGGCCAAGTTTCCGTTACCCGTCCTCACCGGCATCGGCCACGATACCGACGAGACGGTGCTCGACCAGGTAGCCCACCGCGCCCTGAAAACGCCGACGGCCGTGGCCGACTTCCTGATCGAGCGGGCGCTGTATTTCGAAAGCAACCTGACACAGCTCGGCCGACTGGCGGCCCTACACCTTCAGCAAAAACTGCAACAGCAAAACCGGCTGCTGGACCGGCAGACCCAACAATGGCAGCTGGCCGCCCGCCAGTCGCTCTTTACCCAAAACCACCGCCTCGATCAGCTGGCCGCCGAGGCGCCGCGACGTAGCACAGAACGCCTGCGCGCCGCCCGCGCCGCGCTCGACCAACAAGAAGCACTGGTCGGATTGCTGAGCCCCGAGGCTACGCTACGCAGGGGATATACCCTGACGCTGGCCAACGGGAAGCCGGTTCGCTCGGCCCGGGAAGTACAGCCCGGCGACCGCCTGCTGACCCGCCTGGCCGACGGACTGATCAACAGCACCGTTCAGAATGACGAGAAAACACCGGATACCTCGGAAACATCCGGCGGTTAGAAAATATCCAAGCCATACCGATATGGAAAACCTCAGCTACGAAGCCGCCATGCAGGAACTTCAACAGATCGTCGCCGAACTGCAGGGCGAAAATGCCGATATCGACCAGCTCGAGGCCAAAGCCGAACGGGCCGCCCAGCTGATCGCCTACTGCCGGGAAAAACTGCGGAAGACGGAGGCGGCCATCGGAAGATTGTTCGACGATGAGGAGGCGGGGTAGCCTGGGTCAACGAACGGTTGCCGGTTTTGCCCAAAAGCGCCGGGGGTCGTTGGTTTTAAAGGTTCGGAACTTCATCTTCGTCTGGCTCCCCGTTTCTTCGGTTACCTTGGGTTCCTGCTGCAGGCCGTCGAGGGGCAGCAACTCCACGTAAGTGACCGTCTTTCCGGCTGCGGGCGTCTCGTAATCAAAGCGGCTGGCTGCGGGGCAGCTGAAGCGATAGAGGTTTTTGGCCATGTACTCGTACAAATAGTATGCTTTTTCGGTAGAATGGCGCCGGTTCCAGTTGGCGTCCGGGTTGAGCAGGAGCGGCCGGCCGGAAATCAGCCGTTCGCGCACTTCTTCGATGCTGAGCAATTCGCCCCGTTCGTTCATGACATAGGCGTTCTGTGTCGGATCGATCCAGAGCCATTTCTGCAATTCTGTGGAATACACCATGTTGATGACGTGGCAATCGTTGAACACCGAGTCTTTGGGCATACAGGTCACAAAGCGCGAGGGAATGCCCATCGCCAGATAACACTCGTTCAGCACGGTAGCCAGACCGCGGCAATTCAGCCCGCGCCCCTCCTCTTCGCAGGTGGTGATCAGGCTGGGGGCATTTTTCACTCCCGGATTTTCGCGGTTCCCGTCATGAGGGATCAGCTCGTGAACCCAGCGCATCAGGTTCAGGATCTTGGACACTTCGTTGCCGGCGCCGGCGATGGAATCCAGCTGATAGGTTTCGCGCAAGGCGACCAAGTCGGGATCGGAAGCGGGTTGATATGTAAACGCCGGTATCTCGGCGAGGTCGTTCTCATCGTAGGCCGCCGCCCCCTGCAACACCTCCAGGTAGGAAGGCTGATGCTGAATCCGGGTATACGCCGTATCCTTTCCGTTGAGGAGAATGATAAAATCGTAAGCCCCGTGCGCTTCAACGGTGAAGGTGATAGAGTCGAGGTCGGTGTAAAAAGTAACGGCTTCGCCTTTGCTCGAAGTCGTATACACATCCGGCCGGTATTCGGGCATGATGGTCCAGGCTTCCGGCATCAGTTCCTCGCCGTCACGGATATCCACCAGGTTCGAATTGGCGCGGATGACGGGAAGGTCGTGCTGGCTGAAGAGTACGGCATTGACGGCGAAAAAGAAAAGGGCCGGAAAAAATGATTTCAGATGCATGATTTGTGATTGAGGTATGGATTAAATTGATCTTCGATCAATTTTTTTTCAATCCAAAGACCCTCTCTTTCGCGATCCGGTTGTTTTCGCTTCCGGATTTCAGACCCGTTTTTGGAATATCCATTATTTACCGTCATTCACCCAGGTGAAGGAGGAGCAAACCCTGAACCCGGATTATTCATGGATTCATCCAATACGAAGCCCCCATGAATAATCCGGGCTAGGCGGTCTTACCGGGCGGCTGCCAGCTTGCGGTCGTATTTGCCCGTACCGAGTTCGTAGAGCAGAGTGAAATGGCTCTTCAGCGCCGCGAGGAACGTTTTATGCTCGTGGTACGGCAAGTTGAACTCCCGGGCCGTTTCCTTTACGATATGCGATATCTTCTTGTAGTGGATATGGCAGATATTCGGGAAAAGGTGGTGTTCGATCTGGTAATTCAGTCCGCCGATAAACCAGGCGAAGAATACGCTGTTGTGGGCGAAATTGGCGGTGGTGCGCATCTGGTGGATGGCCCAGCTGTTTTCCACGCTGCCCGCCTCGTCGGTGACGAAAAAGTCGGTTTCTTCGATCACGTGGGCCGTCTGGAAGACCAGCGCCAGCAGTAGTCCGGAGATCCACTGCATCATCAGGAAACCGAGCAGGATCTGCCACCAGGGCAGGTCGACGAGCAGGAGCGGCAGCACCAGCGTTACCACGAGGTACCCGACTTTGTTCAGGATGAGCTCCGTCAGCGCCTTGGGAAAGGTCAGGCCCTGACCGGCCAGCAGGTTTTCTTTTTCGTAGCGCACCAACTGGATGAAGTCTTTGGCGGTCACCCAATACAAATTCATAATGCCGTAAAAGAAAGGCGCGTAGAACGCCTGAAACCGGTATATTTTCTTAAGCTCCTGATTCGGTGAAAAACGCATGACCGAGGTGTCGATGTCCTCGTCAAAACCGTCTACGTTGGTGAAAGAGTGGTGCAGGACATTGTGCTGGATCTTCCAGTTGACGTGGTAGCCGCCGACGAAGTTGATCAGGTATCCCAGCGCTTTGTTGACCGTGGGATTTTTGGAATAGGACCCGTGGTTGGCGTCGTGCATCACCGACATTCCGATGCCCGACATTCCGACCCCCATCAGGGCCCACATCAACATCACCGGCCAAAGGCCGGTGACGAGGCCGGTGAGCATGAGGATCAAGGGTGCGAAGTAGAGGCTCACCATGAAAACAGTTTTGAACTTCATGTTGAGGTTGGCGTGCGTCGACAAATTGTTTTCCTGAAAATAGGCGTAAACTCTCTTTCTTAACTCTTTGATAAACTCCGGCCGGTCGTGCCGGTTAAACTTGACAACTGAAATATTCATAAGCGTTTGATGAATTAAAAAAATTCCCGGTCCAGGTTCGTTTTTCTGCACAGGGAAAGCGATGACGGTCCAAAATAATGAATTCGGAATTAACACATGCCAAAGAAAAGCACAATTCAGAGGATTCTTACGGCAATGTGACGGAGGTTTTGAAATTACCTAACGTTAGGTAACCCGTTACCCGGTCCGATGGTTCAACCTGCCGCTCATTTTATTTTTTTGATGGGTTTTTTCTTGATCATGCCGCCCCGCGCATCTTTTACTGAAGCCATGATGACGAAAGCGTTTTTGTCGATCTTATCGATGGCCGTATTGAAGCTCGACAATTCCAGGCGGGTGATCACGGTGTAGATGATGTTGGTATCCGGCAGCGGCCGTCCGCTGGGGGAAAAGCCGCGCTTCCCGCTGTAGATGGTGCAGCCGCGGCCCAGCCCTTCGGTGATGGCTACCCGGATGGCCTCGCTATGTTCGGAAATGATCGTCACACCGATGTATTCTTCGATGCCGTCAATGACAAAGTCGACTGTCTTGGAAGCGGCGAAGTAGGTGAGAATGGCGTAAAGGGCGATCTCTACCGACAGCAGGTAGGCTGCTACGAGGAAGATCAGCAGGTTGAAGATCAGAATGATATTGCCGACGGTCAGCGTCGTTTTCCGGCTGATGTAAATGGCCAGCACCTCGGTGCAGTCGATAATCGCCCCGCCCCGGATCGCCAGCCCGATGCCCAGACCCAGAAAAAACCCGCCGAAAGCCGCCACCAGGATGGGGTCTTCGGTGAGCATGGGGTAAGGAATAAACTCCACGGCGATGGCCAGCAGAATGATGCCGATGATGCTTTTAATGGCGAAGCGCTT
This sequence comes from uncultured Saprospiraceae bacterium, assembly GCA_964419545.1. GTDB lineage: Bacteria > Bacteroidota > Bacteroidia > Chitinophagales > Saprospiraceae > CAYQQU01. The sequence goes on from CAYQQU010000058.1 coordinate 7,510, forward strand.
GCCGATAGAGGCATACCCCAGGATCAGAAACGGCAGGTTCAACCCGGCGATCAATACCGAAAGCGGGATGTTGGTCAGCTCGTTCATGATCAGCGAGATGCCGGTGATGCCGCCGTCGATAAATCCGTTGGGGATCAGGAAACTCTCGAGCCCGAACGAAGCAGACAGTACGCCGGCAATGATGCTTAAGAAATCGTATACCTCGTGCTCGATCTCCACCTCGATGTCCCTGGCTTGCTTAATCAGCTGGGCTTCTTCGCGGGGCGTTCGGTCCTGATCCCGGCGCCGGCGCAGGGTGTCCATGATGATCTGCTGGAAAATAGGGTTCACTGGCGTCGTTGTTTGACTTAACCCGGATTATTCATGGGTTCTTCTTCATGACGGTTGTCAGGCTTGCGTTCGCACAGAAGGGCGAAACGGAGCCGCCTGCCTGCTGCAGGCAGGTATCTCCAGATACGGTGAGTATCGACCCTGGCGGGGCAAGATGCGGCCGGTTTGGCTTCGCAATAGATTAATCCATGAATAATCCGGGTTAAAAAGTTTGTTTGGTTTTTACGCCTTTATAACGACCCCAATGAAAAACTTGTTTGAGCAGCTCCCTACACGCCCACACTCCAACGCAACCCCGCCCCTTTTAACTACGGAATTTGTATCTCAAATTTTTTATACAAATTCAGAAAGTCATCGGTGGTGTAGGCATCGAAAGTAATATTATCTTCCGGATCGAGCCCCACCAGCAAGGTTTTCCCGCTCAGGCTGCTGCCGGCGATTAAATTTCGATCTCGTAAAAATCTTTCGCCACCGGGTGCCGGTCGGAAGCCGGTGTGCCCGGGCGCACCAATTGCGTCGTTTGCAACCCTGCTTCCCGCGCGGCGTCGAGTTCGGCCGGCACGTCCGACAGGAAAAGGATATCGGCGGCGGGCAGGTTCAGCTTTTCCCGGATTTTGCGGTACGAGTCCACTTCGCGTTTATGGCCGGTTCGGGTATCGAAATAGGCCGACAGGTAAGGCGTCAGATCCCCTTCCTCCGAGTACCCGAACAACAGTTTTTGCGCCGCCACCGAGCCCGAGGAATAGATGCCCATCCGAATGCCGCGTTCGCGCCACTGTTGCATTACGGGCAACACGTCCGGATAGATATGCCCCCGGTATTCGCCCGTTTCGTAGCCTGCTTTCCAAAGATACCCCTGCAGACTTTTCAAAGCGGTGTGTTTGCGGTCTTCTTCGATCCATCGCAGCAGCTGCTGTATCGCTGCATCGTCGGCGATCGCGCGGCCGGTCTCTTCTTCGACGGTCGCTTTTACCGCCGCCAGCGCTTCCCGAACGCGGGGATCCCCGGCCCGGCGCTGCACATACTCCGCCAGATGCGTACGCGCATAAGGAAATAGCACCTCGTGTACGAAAGAGATGGAAGTGGTGGTGCCCTCAATGTCCATCAGAACGAAACGGATCATGCCGACAGGCCCAGTTCGTTGTATTTGCCGTCGATGCCCGATTCGGTGTAGCGGGGCACCCAGCCCGACTGGTCGATAAAAACGCGAATGGCTTTGACGAAGGTCTTGGGCCCGAAATCAAACCAATGTTTGGTGTTGGCCGGCACGGAGATCAGGTCGCCTCTCTGGCAGATCACGCAGAAGACGGGGTTGCCGTTCTCCATATTGAACCAGAAAAGCCCTTCGCCGTCGACGAAAAAGCGAACCTCATCTTCGGAATGGGTATGCTCGGTGAGGAACTTGGTCTTTACCGCATCCAGGTTAGGCGTATTCGGATGGACGCTGATGACGTCAGCCGTCTGGTAGCCGTTGGTTTCCATATACGGTTTCAGCACGTGGGCGTAAGCCGCCAATACGGTTTCCTGATCGGCCTCGTCGTCAAATGCTTCTTTGGCTTCCCACTGGTCAAACCATACGCCGCGTTCGGCCAGGAAAGACTTGATCTCGCGTTGGTCGGTAATCTTCTTGTCCTGATCGGGAATGTGTAAAATCGCCATCTTTGGATCTTTTGTTTTGTATTTTTTCAAAAATAGTCAATTGCGGACGCATTCGCGCTATTTCCCGCCTGCCTTTTCGAAGGTCCGGATTTTGTAAAAACATTCCAGTAAAAACTCGAATACTTCCACCTGCCGCCTGGCTTCCGCGATGGTGGCGCCCCAGGTGTACAGGCCGTGCCCCGCCAGCAGGAATCCCCGCATGCCGGGATGTTCGTCCCAGTAATCACCGATCGCGGCAGCCAGGGCCGGCATATCCTGCGAGTTGGGGAAGATGGGCAGATCGACGTAGGTATCGTGCGTTCGGACGCCGGCCAGTCCTTTGAGCACTTCGAAGCCGGCAAGCCGTATCCTGCCTTCGGTGGCGTAGAGGGCCGATAGAACCGTATTATAAACCGTATGGGTGTGCAGAACGCAGTGCACGCCGGGTTGCCGGTCGTAGATCAGGGTATGTAAACGCGTTTCGGCCGACGGCTTGCGCGGATCGTCGACAGGCCGACCGGCGCGATCGATCCGCATCAGGTCTTCCGCCCTGAATTCGCCTTTGTCGATCCCCGAAGCGGAAATATGAATGGCTTCCTCTTCCGGCAACCGAAAAGAATAATTGGAACTGGTGGCCGGCGCGTATCCCCTGGCGTGCAGAAAATGGATACACGTGACGAGGGTTTGGCGCCAGGCAGCGAGCGTATCGGTCATATTGGAATCTTTGTGACGGTCAAAGCTAAAAATAGTTGACCAATTCCCGGACCCTGACCGACAAAAAGCGCTGCCACGACATCATCTTTCCGTATAAAATTTTACAAAAACGGATAATTTGCAGCATTTTTTTCCTTATATTTACAAAAACCCTGTCTTTTTCCGCGTCAACATGTAAAGTCAGTTAAAAAGCCCTCTCTCTACAAAAAATACCCTTTTCTCTTAGTAACACTCCCTTTCTTTTCCACAATAACAATTGTATGCCAATTCATCATTTTTATAACAAAAACCTCAAAAAATGAAAATTTCCTTTCCACTCCTGCTTGCTGCGGCCTTGTTCCTGCCGGCTTTATCATTCGGTCAGATCTCCGGTCAGCTGCCTCTACTGCTCACCAACAAAAACAACGGCTACCAGGTCGGCGTCGGCAAGCTGCCGGTAGAAGACGGCGACATCCTCGGCCGCTTCCAGATGCGCGGCTGGGTCAGCGACGGCTATTACCATCCCGGCGTCGAGATCAAATCCATCATCACCGGACCGGTACAGGGTGACGGCTTCCCGGCCGATATGTATTTCTCCACCGGCTATCCCGGTTTCGAACACCGCATGGTCATCAAGGCGGGCGGCCGCGTCGGCATCGGCACCGATTTCCCCGACTTTGACCTGCATACGGTAGGCAACACCCATACCACGGGCGACTTCTTCGGCCGCATCCACTTCGACGACAACCAGAGCTCCGATGACGCCCCCGATACCTACATCGACGAGGCCTACTTCGAGCTCAAGCAGCGCGCCGTCCTCGGCCTGCCCGCCGGACTCGGTACGCACGGCGGACTCCTTTCCCTGGCGCCGGGCGACGCCAGCTTCGACCACCAGCTGTTTTTCGCCGAAGACGGCGTCTTTCACCGGCGCTGGACCGGCAACGCCAACAGCTGGGCGGGATCGACCTGGTACAAGCTGCTGTCGAGCGAAGATATCAACGGCACGCCCAACCGGATCGCCAAATTTACGGGCCCCAGCAGCCTGGGCGACAGCCAGCTCTTTGACGACGGCAGCCAGGTAGGCATCGGCACCACCAACCCGACCGCCGGCTTCTTGCTCGAAGTCGCCGGCGCCGGCCGCCTGGACGGCGACCTCGACGTCACCGGCTCGGCCCACGTCGACGATATCGTCACCATCGGCACCACCAATACGCCCGCCTCGCTCGGCGTCATCAACACCGCCGGCTATCGCCTCTTTGTAGAAGGCGGCGTCCTCACCGAAGAAGTGCTGGTGCGCACCGGCTGGGCGGACCACGTCTTCGAGACCGGTTATCCGCTGCGTGACCTCGATGAGGTGAAGCAACACATCGCCGAAAAAGGCCACCTGCCCGACACCCCCTCCGCCGAAGAGATTGAGACCAACGGCCTGCCCCTGGGCGCCGCCACGGTCGACCAGCAGGTCAAGATCGAAGAACTCTTCCTCTACCTCATCCGGATGAATGACGAACTGCAAAACCTGAAGGCCCAAAACGCCGAGCTGCGCACGCAACTCGAGCGCTTGTCCGCCAAGCAGTAATTGATCACCCCAAAACCACGAGAACATGAAATTTATCGGAACTTTAATCCTCATACTGTGCTGCTATGTTGCGACCACCGCACAGGTCCACCAGCAGATCATCCGGGAAAACCCGGACCTGCCGTTTGACCAGCTGGTCGAAAAAATAGAAGCACTTTACCGGGGGCAAGACAAAGGTCGCGGCTCCGGATACAAACAGTTCAAGCGCTGGGAATACTACCATTCCAGCCGCCTCGACGAACGCGGGCGGATACAGAACGTTCCCCGCCGCCTGCTCGACGAATTCCTCGACTATCGCGCCGCCAAAAGCGAGACGCCCAACCTCAACTTCGACTGCCAGTGGGCGTCGGTCGGCGGCCATACCTACCAGCTCATCGCCAGCGGCCATAACGGCGGGCTGGGGCGCGTGAACGCCATCGTGCTCGACCCCGACGACCCCGACATCATCTACGCGGGTACGCCCGCGGGCGGACTCTGGCGCACCACCAACGGCGGCGGCGCCTGGAACCCCGCCAGCGCCGCCACCCACTGGGAGCCCCTCACCGACGGCATCCCCAGCGTCAGCGTCTCCGGGATCGCCGTCGACCCTACCTCGCCGGCGAGCAACCGCACGCTTTATATTCTGACGGGCGACGGCGACGGTTCCGACAATCCCTCCATCGGCGTACTGAAATCTTTTGACGACGGCGACACCTGGTTCCAGACCGGACTGAGCTTCGACCTCAACGCGAGCTTCGTCTTTGGGTACAAACTCCTGATGGCGCCCGACGATCCGAACACCTTGTACGCCGCTACCACCGGCGGGCTCTGGCGCACCACCGACGCCGGCATCACCTGGACGAACATCCTCAACGGCTCGATCTTCGATATCGAATTCCGGCCGGACGATCCCGAGACCATCTACGCCGTGACGGCCAATTCCTTTTTCCGGTCTACCGACGGCGGCGACAACTGGACGACCAACAATTGCGGACTGACCAATACCGGCGTGCGCCTCGCCATCGCCGTGACCCCGGCCGATCCCGACTTCATCTACGTACTCTCCGGCGGGCTGCAGCTCGATATGATGGGCAACGGCATTCCCGGCACCTTCCGCGGGGTGTACCGCTCCACCAACGGCGGCGACTGCTTTACCCAGATGTCGACCACGCCCAACATCCTGGACGGCACCATGGTGGGCAGCGATACGCGACAGCAGGCAACCTACGACCTGGCTATCGCCGTTTCGACCACCGACGAGAACGAGGTGCACGTGGGCGGCATCAACTGCTGGCGGTCGCTGGACGGCGGCGCCAACTGGACGCTCACCGCTTTCTGGAACGAAAATTCGGCGGGCGCAGGCAACTACAATCACGCCGACATCCACGCCCTCGAATACATAGGCAATACGCTGTATAGCGGTTCCGACGGCGGCGTCTATTTTTCCGATAATAACGCCGATGACTGGACCAACATCTCGCAGGGCCTCGTCATTACTCAGTACTACCGGATCGCCGCCTTCAGCGACGGCAGTACGGACTACGTCATGGGCGGCGCGCAGGATAACGGCCTCAACCAGTTGCGAGACGCCGGTTCGGGCTTCGGCGGACTGGAACACTGGGAAGGCGCCGACGGCTTCGGCTGCTCGGTCGACCTCGCTAACGGGTTGGTCTACGGCGCTACCCAGAACGGGACCATCAACTCGTTCGACTATCCCGGCGGCGCTTTCAACGACGTCTCGCCGGGCGCCGCTACCGGCGGGGCTTTCCTTACCCCCCACACCTTCGACGCCGCATCCGGCGCCTTGCTCGCCGGATACACCGACGTTTGGTCGACCACCGACGGCGGAGGGACCTGGAACAACATCTCCAACGGCATGATCGGCACCGCCAGCTGCCGTCATCTGGAGGTAGCGCCCTCCAACTCCAACACCATCTACGTCGCCAAGCCCTTAAACCTTTACCGCACCACCGACGGCGGCGCCAACTGGACGGACATCACCAATACCCTGCCCACCGCTCTGAACAGCGTGATCACCTACATCGCCATTCACCCCACCGACGCCAACCAGCTGTGGGTAACTATGGGCGGCTTTGTACGCTTTACAGCCAACGGCTACGATCAGGGCAACAAGGTGTTCTATTCCGACGACGGCGGCGCAACCTGGACCAACATCTCCGGCAGCCTGCCCAACCTGCCGGCCAACTGCATCATCTATGAGAACGGCTCCGACGACGGCCTCTATGTCGGCATGGACGTCGGCGTCTATTACCGCGACAACAGCATGAACGACTGGGTGCTGTTCAGCAACGGACTGCCCAACGCCATCGTCGCCGATATGGACATCAACTACGGCACAGGTAAGCTGTACATCGGCACCTTCGGGCGCGGCGTCTGGTGCACCGACCTGTTCAGCGCCTGCAATCAGGTGTGCCTGAGCTGCCCCACTTTTGAGGAGATCCACTCCCAGCCGAACATCTATTTTTCGGAGGACTGTATCTATTCCCATTCGGTGGTTTACGACGAAACGAGCATCACTTATTCGGCCGAAACATTTATCCTCCTGGAAGAAGATTTTCACGTACAATCGGCCAACGACGCCGTCTTCTACGGCGTCATTCAGCCTTGCGCTCCCGGTACGGGAACCCTCGCGCAATTTGCCAATACCCGGGAAATCTCCGGCTTCTACGTAGGCCGCCTGCCCGGCGCAGCCAAAGCAGCGGAGCGAACCCTCCTTGCCGGCGATGTATCGCCTTCCGAGCCGGCTTCCTCCCTGCGGGTTTTCCCCAATCCCGCCGCGGGAAGCTTCCAACTCGAATTTACGGCGGAACGGCCGGGGGCGGCCAGTATCGCGCTTTACGACAGCCGGGGCTGCCAGGTGGTCGTATTGGAACACTACCGCCATTTCGATCCCGGTCTCTTCCGACGCTCGTACGCGTTACAGGACCTGCCCGACGGGACGTATTTTGTGGTCCTGACGCTGGATGGAACCACGCATTACGAGACGCTGATCAAACAGCAAAGGTAGGTTGAGTAATGAGGACATCGGATGTGAAAAAACCATCCGATGTCTTCTCTCTTCACAAAACAAGCGACCCCATGCATCTACCCTCTTCCCGCAAGTTTCTCTTCCTCCTGACGGCTTTGGTTTTCTACCAGTGCAAAGCGCAGGTCGACGGCAACCCCTGTGACCCGCCGCCCCCCTGCCGCAGCGCGATGGACCAGCATTTCGGGATCAGTGTACGCGATGATGTTCCACCCCGATTGCTGGCCGATCCGCAGCCAGAAGCCCCGGCCAATCAGACCATCACCATTACGCCCGCACCCGGCGGAGCGGTCTTCCGCGTCGAGTTTTTACAACCCGGGCGGCTCGATTGGCAGGATACGAACCACTTTCAGCTCTACCGCCCCGCCGGACCGGACCAGATGGACACCTTGAAATTTCAGGTGCGGAAAGCGCAGGTTGATTGTTGCCCACAATGGGTCGTTGAAGAGATTTGGGTAAATGGCAGAACCGTATGCCAGCGGTGCACGGAGCGGCAGCCGGTGGAGCTGCCTGAACGCTGATCGTAGTTTGCAACTGCGATCCTTGCAAATTAACCGCCCTACTCTTCATCGACTCCATAAAAAAATTACCAGCACCGCCCTCAGCGTCCAGGCCGCCGTCCGTATCCAGTTGGTACGCACCAGCCGCCGGTGGGCCGCCGCGTCGAAGCCTTCGCTCAGGCGGTTGTGCAGGGGCACCTGGATGAGGAAGGTCGATAGCCAGACGGCCGTCAGCAGGATGAGGTTGAGCAGGTGCAGCAGGCTGGCGCCGGAGAGGTAATAGAGCACGACGCCCGTACCCAGCTCCAGCAGCATGGGCGGCGCCACCACGTAGGTGGTCAGCCGGGTGTGGGCTTGCTCGTAAGCCTGAAAAAAGGCTTCTCCTACTTTCCCCATCAGGGGATAATGCACCACCTGCACGAACCAAACCAGTCCGGTGAGGTAGAGCGTCATCGCGAGGTGGAGCCAAAATACCAGATCGAAAAAGGACATGAGCGATCAAGTTAACCAATAACCAAAACCAGGGCGCCGTTCTATCTCAGCATCCACTCCTTGCGTTTTATACCTACCGCAGCAGCACGATCTCTCCCTGCCGTTTGATCGGCTCCGGCAGGCCGGGCGATTCGAGCACGATAAAATACATGTACACGTCGGAGGGGGCCGGCTCGCCATTGTAAAAGCCGTCCCAGCCGCTGGGATCTTCGTTGTCGAAGACGAGGTGGCCCCAGCGGTTGTAAATCTTAAATTCGGTGATGTCAAACCCGCCGAAGGTCACCGGAGCGAAAGTGTCGTTTACGTTATCGCCGTTCGGCGTAAAGGCGTTGGGCAACTCCGCCAGGGCGGGAACGATCTCGATGTCGATGGTCTCCTCATATTCACAGCCCGCCGGCGTGGTCACGGTAAAAATGTACAAGTACTGGCCGGGCAGTGGAAAGACGGGGGTCGGCTGCGGGCCTACGCCGGGCGGATCGCCTTCGCCGTCCCAGGTCCATTCCGTGGTCACTACCGCGTCGGGCGGCTGATAAGTAGTAAACAACTCGTACAGCTCGCCCGCGGGGATGACCCGCGTGCTGTCGTACTCTTCCGGGATGACCTGTATCGAGTCGATGGCGATCGGCTCGTCCAGGTCTACCAGCACCGAACGGGTGACCGTACCGCAGCCGTCGCCGTAGATGTAAGTCAGGTCGAAGATCGTCAGCGAGTCGATAGCGGGCGCTTCCAATGTGGCCGTCGTTCCGACCGTGTCGATGCCTACCGTCCAGATAAATACTTCGGGCACGCCGGCGCCGGCGTCGGCCTCCGCCCTCAGCGTCACCGGATCGCCGGGGCAGATGATGGTGTCACGCGAAATAGTAAGGGTGGGATCTTCCACCAGGACGACGGTGATCCGGTCTTCCAGCGGCGGACAGAAAGGCGTAGTGGCCACCACTTCGTAGGTGGTCGTCTCCGCGGGCGAAACTTCCGGCGCCGGCTCACTGGACGCAAAGCCGGGATCATCGGGCGAGGTCCATTCGTAAGTCGTGAAATTGGGATCCGGGTCCAGGTTGAGCACCACCGATTCGTCCTCGCAGATTACCGTATCGGTGGGAAACTGCAGGCGCGGCGCGGGATTGACCTGCACGCGCACCGAATCGACGATCGGGCCGCAACCGGGCCCGTAGTCGTAGGTGACCCGGAAAGTTGTCGTGGCCTCCAGCGACTCTATACCGAGTTCCTGCCCGGCGATACTATTCCCGTCCCACTCCCAGAGATAAGACTGACTGACAGTGTCGGGGGCCGAGCCCTGGGCGGTCAGCACCAACGACTCGTTGCTGCAAATGGTAAAATCTTCGGCCACCTGCAGCGTCGCCGGCTGTACGACCGTCACGGGCACCTGCTCCACGATGGTGGTGCAAGGGTTGGCCACGGTAAGCTCGTAGACCACCGATTCGGCCGGGACCACCGTGAACAGCGGATCGGTAGACACCACCGCCGGGTCGCCTAAAATGCGCCAGGTGTAGGAAGAAACGGTGTCGGCGTCCAGGTTGAGCTGCCGCGACTCGCCGAGGCAGAGCTCTCCGGGATTCGGCGCCAGCACGGGCAGTTGCACGACCGCCACGGTTACCGCGGCGCCCGAACAGCCCATCTCGCCGGCCACGAGCGTGTAGTTGGTCGTATCCGTGGGCGAAGCGACCGGATCGAGGCAATCGGAGCACGACAGGCTGCCCGTCGGCTCCCACTGGATGTTGGGCAAGGGCTGGTCGGCCGCAGCCTCCAGCTGGACGGATTCGCCGAAACAAATCGTCGGATCCGAAGGCGTAATGATAATGTCCACCGTGGGTTCTACCTGGATCACCGCCGTGGTCGTATCGATGCAAACGCCGTTGGTGCTGACGCGCTGGTAAGTGCGCGTAGTGTCGGGAAGCAGCACCATATTGAGCAGCGTGTCAGGCGTTTGCTGTCCCGGCAGGGGTGTCCAGGCAAAGGAGATCCCGGGAAATACTCCGGGATCATAGACCGGCGTGGTCAGCAATACCTGCTCGCCTTCACAGATCATCGTATCGGAAGGCGAAATGGCGAGCTCGGCCGGCAGCGAATCGACCGCTACCGTAAAGGTATCGACCTGGCTGCAGCCGGGCACGGATACGGTTGCGAAGAAGCTGGTGAAGGTAGCCGGTTCGACCAGCAGCGTATCTCCGGTGGCCGCCACGGAGCCGTCGCCGGCCGTCCATTCCGGGATCAGGTCGACGGGCGAAGTCTCGGCGCGCAGCACCACCTGCGCACCCCGGCAGAGCACGGTATCCGGCAGGCCGGCGTTTATGTCGACGGCAATCTGGGTGATGCCTACTTCAACGGTATCGACGGACCGGCAGTCGCCGCGGCTGGCGGTCAGGATGTATAAGCCGTTGTCTTGCGGAAATACCAGGGTATTGGGATCCGAGGGATCGGCGATGTCATCCGGACCGGTCCACTCGTAGGTGACGTCCGGCTGGGGAAGTGTACTGCCCAGCACGATGGGTTCGGACTGGCAGACGAAGGTGTCGTTGGCGACGGCGATCTCGGGTTGTGGGAACACAGCGATCAACACACTGTCGACTACCGGCAGCGGGCAGTCGCCGCCTTCGACCGTCAGCCGGTAAAGCGTCGTCTCCGAAGGACTGACGACCGGGTTGGGGTCCGCGGAGGAGAACCCGGCGGGTAAAGACTCCCAGGTGTAGCTCACGTCCGGCGCCGGATCGCCCGGCCCGCCGATGCTGATGGTGTCGCCTTCGCAAATACCCTGGTCGGCCGCTACTTCGTAAAGAGGAGCATCGAACGGCAAAACCGTCACGCTGACGGCGTCGGTAAGCGTGCAAGTAGGAGCGTCCAGGGTCACTTCCAGCTCATAGGTCCCCGGCGTACCGGAGATCACCTCGGGATCGGGGCAGTCGGTACAGCTGAGCGTCACTTCCGGCGGCGCGGCCCAGTTGTAAGTGGCGTTTTCGTAATTGCTGCCGGCGGTGATGGTCACGCCCTGGCCGCCGCAGACTTCCACATCGGGGCCGGCGTCGACCTTGAACACCGTCACTTCGACGTCGACGGTATCCGTATAACAGACAGCGTCGACGATGGCTTTATAAGTCGTCGTCTCGTCGGGCGTGGCCACCGGATCAAAGCAGTTGCTGCAGGAAAGCGTACCCGTCTCGTCGATCCACTCCACGCTATTGATGCCCGATTCGAGGAAGAGCTGCACCGATTCGCCGGCGCAGATGGCAGTATCCGATCCCGTCACTACGATGGGCACCGGGGCGAGCACTTCCGGCTCGGAAGGCGCCCAATCGACCGAGATGCCCGCGTCGCCGATCTGGTTGCCCCAGTCGTTGACCAGCACCACGTATACTTCTCCCTGCGTAGTGGCGATAGTGGACACAAAATCGTCGCCCCCCGCTCCGGGTACGTTGCCGCAGTCGTATTCGTCGGTCACCGGCAGGTTGGTAACGGGGTTGGTATCGGCCAGGCCGGTCGGATCGGCGCCGGCCGCCCAGGAGGAGCGCAGGGGTTGGTTATTGGCGATAAAATCAATGACCTCGTTGGGCGTATCGCAGACGTCGGTTTGCTCGAAAGGCCCCCACACGCTGAAGTCGATATCGGAGGGGACATCGGCGCTTTCCAATATAAAGCCGAAGGGCCCGTCGGCCTGCGATTCGATGGTGAACCAATAAAAATCGGGCTCGATACCCACGCCCAGCCAGCAGCCGTCATTGACGCCGGCGGTGATCTCCATATCCTGGAAGCCGTCTTCGAAGAGAAAAACGGAAGGCACGCCACCTTCTTCGATACAGCCGTTAAGCGGATTGCAGAGGGCGTCGACCAGGGCCGGCGACAGGGCGCATTCCACTTCCTCGATAGCAAGGGTGAAATCGGTGCAGCCCGAGCCGTTGGCAACTACAATGTAGTACGTGCCGGGGTCCTGGAAGTTGGCGGCGCCGATCAGCCCCACGGGGCTCTGCGCTACGCATACGCTCGACGGGTCGGTAGGCGGGCCGTCCAGCACTACCACGCCGGTGCCGGGCGCTGCGCCGCTCACCTGGACCTCGGCGCAGAGCCCCCCGGGCGATTCGTAGGTAAATACCGATTCGGGGCCGTTGAGAAAAGCGTCCTGCAGGCAGGCCGTTTCCGCGAAAGAAGCCGGAAAATCACAGGTCGATTCGTCGCTGCTGAAGAAGGGCAGGCTGCCGATGACGGTCGGATTATCGAGGCTCGACTCGCAGGTCAGGGGGCCGCAGGCCGCCCAGGTGAGTTCGAAGCCGGCCTGCACCACGCCGAAATCGGACGAAAAATTTACCGTGACGCATTCGCTCGATGTCTGTATCGAAAAGGGCTCCCCGGAGCTGAAGCCCGTCAGCCCGGCGATCACCGGCGCCGCGGTATTTTCGCCGGCGTGAAAGGTAAGCGCATCGCCGTCGTCCAGCTCCAGGTTGAGCACTTCGATCTCGATACAGCCTGGCTCGTTGGGGCAGATGGTAAACGTCAGGTCTTCGTTATTCTGGTAATCCTCATCGGGTCCGCCCGAATCGTACAGGGTGCCGAAGCAGGCCGTTGTCTCCTCGGCATCGCCGATATTGATGGCCGGCACGTATTCTTCGACACAGAGCGTAAAGTCGCCCCAGTTGGGCGTCGCGCTCGCCGAGTAGTCGTTCACGCGGATGAAGTAAGCGGTGTTCGGGGTCAGCCCCAGCAGGTCGAGGACGAGCGACGACTCCCCGTTCCCGGCCGACAGGCAGGCCAGTTCGGCCAACCCGTCGAAGGAACAGTCGCCGCGGTAGACCGCGATCTGCGGATTGAGGATCGGATCGTTGTCGCCGTTTGCGGAAGCGAAAAGCGAGATGGTGACGTCGACCAGCGTATCGCTGGTAGTAAACGCGAACCAGACGTCGTTCTGCGTAGCGCCGCCATTGAAACAAAGCGGCACGTTGCCGAAGCCGATATCCGAAGCCGTGGCGTCGACGTTGGTGAATACGTCATCAGGGCAGGCAGGCGCCTCGCCCAGATCGATCAACCCGTCGCAGTCGTCATTGACCGGCTGCGCCCAGGCGGGAAGAGAAAAAAAGAAAAGCAAACCTAATGCGAAGAAAAGTCTCATTATCATTGTTCTTGTTTGTGCATAAGCGACCAAAAATAATCAAAATCCGTAACTGCCCTTTCCGATGCTTGTTGCCATCACAGGGAGGTAAGGAGGGAGATAAACAGAAGAAATGCTTTTAGGGTATTAGAAGCCGTAATTTAGAAAATTCGCGCGTACTCAGCCTTCCCTACTACCGAAAGAATGGTAAATTTCTTGCATTTTGGCGGATCAGCAGTCGGACGGCCCTTCAGCATTTGGCGCTCAACTGACTGGATGACAACTAATTGAAAAAACTAAACACATGCCTTCGCTCATTCTCCATACCGGCAGCAACCTCGGCGACCGGGCCGCCAACCTCGAACGCGCCAATGCCTTGCTGGCCGAACAGGTCGGCCCTATCCGGCGCCGGTCGCGCGTCTATTTCACCGAAGCCTGGGGCGTCACCGACCAGCCCGATTTTTACAACCAGGCGCTGATATTGGACACGGAGCTGGCGCCCGGTGCAGTGCTGACCGCCATCAACCGCATCGAAAAGCAGATGGGCCGCAAACGCATCATCAAATGGGGTGTTCGCCTGATCGACATCGACATTTTGTTTTATGATGATCTGGTGCTGGACTCGGAGGACCTGACCGTTCCCCATCCCGAGTTGCAACGGCGCAACTTCGTGCTGGCGCCCCTGGCGGAGATCGCGCCCGACTGGGTGCACCCCCGGCTGCACAAGACCGTCACCGAGCTGCTGGCCGCATCCGAAGATCCGCTAACCGCCCAAGTGTTGACCGATGAGTAATTTCACCCACCAGTTCATCGCCATCGAAGGCAATATCGGCGCCGGCAAGACGACCTTGTCGCGCAAGCTGGCCGCCGATTTCAATATGCGGCTTATCCTGGAGCAGTTTACCGACAATCCCTTTCTGCCTTTTTTTTACGAGAACCCCGAACGCTACGCTTTCCCGGTAGAGCTGTTCTTTATGACCGAACGCCACAAACAACTGCAAAGCGCCCTGCCGCAGCGCAGCCTGTTCGGCGAACCCATCGTGGCTGATTATTTTTTTATGAAAACGCTGCTCTTTGCCCGCAACAACCTGAAAGACGAAGAGTACCGGCTGTTCCAGCGCCTCTTCCGCATCCTCAACGCGGGCTTCCCGCATCCCGACCTGCTGGTATACCTCCACCGCTCGGTCGACCGCCTGCTGCACCAGATCCGAAAACGGGGGCGCGATATGGAGCAGGAAATCGCTCCGGAGTACCTCCACCGCATCCAGGAGGCCTATTTCTCTTTTTTTCGCACCGATCCGCCCTTACCCGTGCTGATCATCGACCTGGAGGCCGCTGATTTTCAGGAAAATCCCGGGCACTACCAGCGCATCGTCGAACTGATCCAAAAGCACTATCCGCGCGGCCTGCACCGGGTGCGCATCGGGGAACCCGACTAAAAACTACGGAGGTTCTGTGAACGGAACCAAAATTTCGCTAATTTTAGATCAAGTTGCGATGTACAAATTTTCAGGGTCGACGCTATTGCTTTTTATCCAACCGAAACCACCTATCGATGAAAAAGATCAACGCCCTCCTTTTCTTCGCCCTTCTGCTGAGCGCTCCCGGCTGCGCTCAGGAAAGCATTCCGGATAAAGAAACGCAGATCGGAACCGCCGTGGCGGCCGCTCCCGAAGACGTCCGCGCCGGCGCCGCCGTATACGGCTACAACAACAAAGGCAAGCTGGTGCTCCTGCGCGAAGGCGCCAACAACCTCATCTGCCTGGCCGACGATCCCGGTCGCGAAGGGTTCCAGACGGTATGCTACCACCGCGACCTGGAGCCGTTCATGGCGCGCGGCCGCGAATTAAAAGCCCAGGGCAAAAGCAGTGGCGAGATCTTCGATATTCGCGAAGCGGAAGCCAAGGAAGGCAAGCTGAAAATGCCCGAACAACCCACCACCCTGCACCTGCTCGAAGGCCTGTCCGGCGACTACGATCCGGCTACGGGCGAAGTGGCGGGCGCCAACTACCGCTACGTCGTCTACATCCCCTGGGCGACGGCCGAATCTACCGGCCTGCCTACCCAGCCCATCGTACCCGGCGGCCCCTGGATCATGGACCCCGGCACGCACCGGGCGCACATCATGATCACCCCGCCGCCGGAGGAGTAGGCCTGATATCCTTCGGAACGAATAAAAAGACCGGACACCTGTAAGCATTGGCCCCCCTCAACCTCAACCTCCGAAGAGCAAATTCTCCCCTTTCTGCCCCAAAAAACCGTACTTTGTGGCAAATCACCGATCCGATTGCCATGAAGATCAACCTTCCGGAAACCGGGCAAAAGCGCATCGTCATCGTAGGCGGCGGCTTCGCCGGGCTCACTTTGGCCCGCAAGCTGTCGCGCCTGGACTACCAGGTGGTGCTGCTCGACCAGAACAACTACCACCAGTTTCAGCCGCTCTTCTACCAGGTGGCGATGGCGGGGCTGGAGCCCAGCAGCATCGTCTTTCCGTTGCGCAAGTTATTCCATCGCCGCAAGAACGTCTTCATCCGCGTCACCGAAGTGCTGGCGGTGGAGACGGAACAGAAACGCCTGCAGACTACGCTCGGCGTCTGCAATTACGACTACCTGGTGCTGGCCATCGGTGCGCGCACCAACTTTTTCGGCAACGAAAAGGTAGCCCGCCGCGCCACCCCCATGAAGTCCGTCTCGGAAGCGCTGTACCTGCGCAACCGCATCCTCAACGACTACGAGACGGCGCTGAGCACCACCAGCTTCGAAGACCGCCAGGGCTACCTGGATATCGTCATCGTCGGGGGCGGCCCTACCGGCGTGGAAGTGGCGGGGGCTCTCGCGGAGATGCGCAAATACGTCTTCCCCAAAGACTATCCGGAGCTCAACGCCGACGAGATCGACATCTACCTGGTGCAGGGCGGTCCGGTACTGCTGCAGGGCATGTCCGAAAACGCTTCCCAGAACGCCAAAAAATTCCTGGAAGAACTGGACGTCAAAGTGCTGCTTAACGCCCTGGTCGTCGACTTCGACGGCGAATACGTCTACCTCAAGGACGGCCGGAAGCTGCAGGCGCGCAAGGTCATCTGGGCGGCGGGCATCACCGGCAACCGCGTGGAAGGACTGCCCGAGACGGTAATCGCCCGCGGCAACCGACTGGTCGTCAACCGCCGGTGTCAGATCCAAGGCTTCGACGACCTGTTCGCCATCGGCGATATTGCCTACATGGAAGAAGACGCTTTCCCCGATGGCCACCCGCAGGTCGCTCAGGTGGCGCTGCAGCAGGCCCGCTATTTGGGGCGCTATTTCCGGGCGCTGAGCCGGGGCCAGGCATACGACCGGCCGTTCCGCTACCAGGACAAAGGGTCGATGGCCACCATCGGCCGCAACCGCGCGGTGGTCGACCTGCCGGGCAGCCGTTTTTCAGGGGCCTTCGCCTGGTTGATCTGGATGTTCGTCCACCTCTTCGCCCTGCTGGGGGCCAAGAACAAACTTTTCGTCTTCATCAACTGGGTGTGGAACTACCTGACGTACGACCAATCCCTGCGCCTCATTATCCGGCCACACCGGCCGCAGGCCGAACAGCCGGAGGTAGCCGGCGAATCCAAGCCCTGAGCTTCTTCCGTGAGCCGCTATCCGGCTGCCTCCGTCCGGGGCAGGGTGAAATAAAAGGTCGTCCCCTCCCCGACCGTCGACTCCAGCCAGATGCTTCCACCGTTGGCTTCTACGATCTTTTTGCAGATGGACAGCCCGACACCCGTGCCCGGATATTCGTCGCGGGTGTGCAGCCGGCGGAATAATTCAAAAACCTTTTCGTGGTAGGCCGGAGCGATGCCGATGCCGTTGTCGGCCACCGAAAACTCCCAGCAACCGCCTTTAGCTGTGCAGCTGATGCGCACGCGGGGCGGTAGATCCCCCTGGTATTTGATCGCGTTGGAAATGAGATTTTGCAACAACTGCCGGGCGTTTACCCGGCTGAAATACAACTCGGGCAACGGGGCGATTACCGCCACCGAAGCGCCGGCAGCTTCTATTTGCAGCGCTTTGGATTGGATCACTTCCCGGGCCACGGCATTGAAGTCCACCATTTCCCGCTCCTGTTCCTTCTGGGTTACCTTCGACAAGGCGAGCAGATCGTTGATGATCATCTCCATCTCTTTGACCCCGCGCACCGCATAGTCGATATACTCCAATTCATCCGGTTCGAGGCGGGCCGAGGCGCGTCGCTGCAGCAGTTGTACAAAACCGGCCACGTTGCGCAGCGGCGATTTGAGGTCGTGCGAGGCCACGTGGGCGAAGTCGGCCAGTTCGGCGTTCGAGCCTTCCAGTTTGGCGTTGGCCTCCGCCAGAGCTTTGACCTTTTCGTCGAGCGCCCGGGTGCGCACCGCCACCAGCTTGCGCAGGTGATTGCGCTGGGCGTAGGTGTAAATGAAGTAAACGGCGGCCAGCACTCCCAGCAGCAGGACGCCCCAGGCCGCCCACTTGAACCAGGCCGTCTGCCAGAACTCCGGACGAATCCGGAAAGTGACCGGTTGTTGCAAAATGCCCCGGTTCTCGCGATCCCCGATCGCCATCAGCTCAAAAGTGTACGCGCCGGGAGGGAGGTTGCTGTAACGGGTTTCCAAAGCCTGGGTGGTCACCCAATTTTCATCATAACCGTGCAGGCGGTAGCGAAAAGTCAGGGAGCGGGCGGCGTTGTAAGATAGCCCTACGAAGTGGATGCGCAGATTGTTCTGGGAGGCTTTAAGATCGTATTCCGCCTGTAGCGCCGCCGCTTCTTCATTGACGATAATTCGGGTGACGTAGACGTCAGGCGATTGCTCCCGGGAGACCAGGTCTTTTACCGCTACGGTCATGCCGCCCTTATTGGTGGCGATGGCCAGCCGCCCGTCGCGCAGAGCAATGGCTTCGATCTCATCGGTAATAAAGCCGTCGGCGCGGTTGAATCGCTCGATTCGAAACGTCTGCGCCGCGAAATCAAATTGATAGATGCGGTTCAGACCACCGTTGGTGGCCACCCAGATGTCGTCCCCGTCGATCAATAGGTCGCTGCACAAATTATTGGAAAGACCCCGCTCCGTGTCCAGTTAAAACAAGACGGCATCCTTCAGAAAAAGCAACCCTTCCCCGTGGGTAGCTACGCAAATAAGCCCGTTCGGAAGTTCCTTAATGTCCATGGCGGTACTGTGAAAAGCAGGGTATCGCTCCGCCCAGCGCACCACGGAACTGTCCGGACAAATGGCGGTAAGCCCGGATTTGGTATTGCCGAGCCAAATCGTCCCGCTCCGGTCGATCAGGCTGGAATAACAGCGTTCCCGAAAAATTTCGCGGTATTCCGGAAGATACGGGAAATAGGTATAAAGAGTGGGTAAGTCCGGTCGGGCGAGATATTCCTCATTGGTCAGATAGGCGCCCCGAAAGGTATTGACCAAGACCCGGCCGTCGGGATGAGGATAAAAACTTTTGGTGGAAATCCGATGCAAAAGCCTGACCTCGCCGTCATCGGGAGTGACGCGCACCAGCCCCAGGTCCGAAGCGACCAGCAAATGTCCGCTATTGATCCGGTGCATGGCCAGCGCCCGGTTGATCCCCTTCGAAAAAGGTCGTGAAAAATCCAACCATTCTACTTTTCCCGTGCTATCCACGAAGTTTAACCGGCCGTCCTGAGCGCCGAAAACCAGCTGATCTTCCCAAAAAATAACAGATTCCAGCGCGTCGGACGACAAACCGTCTTCGGTCATCAACACCTTGATCTTATCTGCGGCCGCCGGAAGGAAAAAGACGCCTTTGCCGTAAGTTGAAAACCAATAGTTTCCGGATCGATCGACCAGTACATCCGTCACGCCTTCCGCTTCCAGGTAGGCGTCCCGTTCCCGCAGACCTCCGTCGTCCAGTATTTCAAAACGCCTTGCCACCTGACTTACCGATATGAACCACAAATCGTTATCCAGAATAAGCAAGCGATCCGCCCACGAAAGCCCGGGATAGATCAACCGCTGCGCCCCGGAACGCCGATCGATGACTACCAGGCCGGCATCGGCAGTGTAATAAACAAACGGACCGGCTACCGCGATGCGCCACCCCATCTGGTCGTTGCGGTCGTAGGTCATGGGTATCCTGCGAACCAACTCACGGTTGTGCAGCACATACAGCGCCGACTGGTAGTAAATCCAGACGGAGTCCTCCTGCGCCAAAAGCAGGCGACATATATTTTTTTGGTTGAGCGGCAGGTTTTCCGGCCGGATATCCTGCAACACCAATTGGGTATCCAGTAATGCGAGATTGTTGTCATAGGATACCCAAAGCTCTCCCTGCGGGGTTTCGCCCAGGTCGTAGTTCAGAAAATTGGCTGCCGGCGCTTCCCCTTCCAGCTCGTTGAAAACACCGTTTTCGTAATAGGCAAGCGGACCGAATGAACTGAGCCAGATCCGGCCTTTCGTATCTTCTTTGAGGTCGGTGATGTCATTGACCGGCAATCCGTCGCGCGTGGTGAAATTCTCAAACACGTAGCCGTTAAAGCGACTCAGTCCACCCTCAGTGGCTAACCACAGATAGCCCTGCCGGTCTTGCAACAGGTCGTAAACCTGCATGGAAGGCAGCCCGTCGTCTACCGTATAATGGGTGAACTGCAACGGATGGGGCTGCCCGAAAGCGACAAAAGCGAGCTGCCCCGGCCGGCCCGACAGGAACATCACCACCAGCAAAATGACGGTCCGGAAAAAGGAAATGACCGTGCCCGGCGAGCCTGTCTTACCATGTTTTCGGAAAGCAGCCATTCGGATCTTGTCGTAAGTTTTTATTGAGCGCTTATTGGGAGCGGGTCCGTAAGTCACCCATTGCGGGTTTGGTATTTGAGCCGAAAACTAGCATTATTTTGATTAGACGAGGTTTACCCGGCTGCACAGACGGGCGTAAAAATCAGCTTTTAGCCCTAGCTAAATGAGGATTGTTGCAGCGAAGTACAATCAAAAAAGTGCAGTTCGCAGGCCAATTACTAAACCCGCAATGGGTTCTATAAAAGCAAGCTCCCATCACGCCCTGAATGTTGTCAGCATGCGAGGGCTTAGGGGTGGGTTCCAAATAGCAGCAATATATGTTTTTTTTGCAGGCGCGCCAATTGTCGCAAGGTATTAAGTAGGCTATGTAAAATGGGACGAAAAGACACCGCCAAAACGCAAAAGAATTTACTATGCAGAGTATTGAGTGGTGTGTAACACAAGTTCCTTGTAAAAATTTTTGCTGAGTGCTCAATTTAAAAAGTTGATTTTCAGTAATTAAAAGCGTTTCCTTTCAAGAAAGGATCAGCAAAAATTTTTGTTACACACCATTGAGCTGCCCTGCCGCTAAATTCCCCGGTACTTTCATAGATTTGTGTTCTTGTTTTGCCCTGCCAAAACCTAACGAAAAATTTTCACCGCATGAAAATCCTCATCATCGGCGGCGGCAACATGGGCATGACTTACGCCCGTTGTTTCCTGCGCGCCCACATCACCGGCCCGACGGAACTGATGATCCTGGAAAAATCGCCGGCCAAAGCAGAAGCGCTGGCCCGCCAGGAACTCGGCGCCATCTACAGCGATCCGGCCGAATGCATCGACAAAGGCGACCTGGTCATCCTGGCCGTCAAACCGCAGGACGCCCCGGTCCTCTTCCAGAGCCTCCGCCCGCTGATCGATCCCCAACAGGTATTCCTGTCGATCATGGCCGGCGTCAAGATAGCCACTATCGCCGACGGCCTGGGCGCGCCCAAGATCATCCGGGCCATGCCCAACCTGCCCGCCCAGATCGGGATGGGCATGACGGCCTTCACCTCCTCCGACGCCGTCACCCGCATCGAACTGGTAATGGTCCAGAACCTGCTGAACACTACCGGCAAATCCATCTACGTTGAACGCGAAGCCGCCATCGACGCCGCGACCGCTATCTCGGGCAGCGGCCCGGCCTACGTCTGGTTTTTCATGGACGCCCTCATCAGCGCCGCCCAGGACATGGGCTTCAACCAATCGGAAGCGGAACTGCTGGTCAGCCAGACCTTCCTCGGCGCCATCGAGCTCTACCAGGCCACCAGCTTTACCTGTTCGGAGTGGATCGAACGGGTCTGCTCACGCGGCGGCACCACCGAAGCCGCCATGCACTCCTACCGAGAGCAAAAAGTGGCCGGGGAGATCACCCGCGCAGCACAGGCGGCTTTGGAGCGGGCGCGGGAGTTAGGAGGGGGATGAGGGGTGTGAGTGTGAGTGTGGGGGCATTCTCATTTATTTTCAAGGATTTTTGTGATATTTACAGCACACATAATCAGCCGAATAATCGTTATCTTAATAAGACTTGGGGGACAAAAGCCGAATCGCCATGGAAAAATCGTCACTCATTAGAGAAGTCAAGCAACTCATCGGGGAAGCAGAATTGGAGGCTGCGCTGGACAAGCTGGCTGCATTTCTGGAAAAAGACGATCGCTACGCCGGGCTCGGACGGACGGCCCTCCACCTGCGGGCCGAATACCGTAAGACGGCGCGCGACGAGACCCGCGGCGTCCTCAGCCGCGAGGACGCTAAGCTGAGCTACAACCAGCTCACCGACAAACTGCTGAGCCTGCTCGACGACCTGGAAGAAGGCCGAACGGGATCTTCTATTGCAGGCAAGCGAAAAAAAGGACTACCCCTGATAGCGGCAGGCGCTCTGGCGGTACTCCTGATCGGCGGCTTTTTTGGATACCGCTATTTCGCCCAACCCAGCGCCACTGCCGAATTTGTGGAAGAAGGCGTCAAGGCATGCCCGGATTTCGGCGCAGGCAAACGCTTCAATATCCTGTTGCTGCCTTTTTTCGATTACCGCAAGCAGGACCTCGCTGCGCACCACGTCGCCATCGGTCAGAGCCTCATCGACTTTTGCCGGCAGCAGCAGATCAAAGCTTCCGCCCGCATCTATCAACTCGATCCGACCGACTATCCCATCGATGATGCGCGGGTAGCCGCCATCGGCGAAGACTGTAAAGACGCCCGGCTCCTCATCTGGGGAACGGCCGAAGCGGAAAGCGAGGACGAACAGATCGTGCAGGCCCGCTACCGCTTTCTCAACCTGGGCGAGAAGTTTGCTTTCGCCAAACTGCAATACGCCGGCGACAGCAGCATCGATACCGTTCGTTCTATCTCCAGCATCGCTACCGAAGGCGCCCTCACCGCGGGCATCCGCCAGTCTATCCTCCTGCTCTTCGGCCTCATCGCCCACGAGACCCAAAATTTTGACGCCTCCATCGCCGCCCTCGAAGCGTCCGACGTACAGGCCATCCCCGACAGCAGCACCCAGCTGCTGCGCGGCATGATGCTGGCCGATAACTACCTGGCCAAAAAGGACAGCGCCAAAGCCCTCACTGCCTACGATGAAGT
Source organism: uncultured Saprospiraceae bacterium (assembly GCA_964419545.1). GTDB lineage: Bacteria > Bacteroidota > Bacteroidia > Chitinophagales > Saprospiraceae > CAYQQU01. The sequence goes on from CAYQQU010000058.1 coordinate 30,230, forward strand.
GCTGGAAATGCACCCCAACTACAGCTTCGCCCGCAACAACCGCGCCCTGCTCCTCTTCCGAAAAGGTGATTACGAAGCCGCCGCCGAAGACCTCAGCGTTCACCTCGGCAATAAACCCGAGGATACGCAGGCGCGCATCGCCCGCAGCGCGGCCTACCTGAAAGCCGAACAGCTCGATAAAGCTAAAGCCGACCTGGAAGAAGCCAAAAAAAGCGGCGCCAAAGATCAGCTGATCCGCAAACAGGAAATCGAGCTCAAAGAAAAGATCCGCGAACAAAAATCGATCAAAACCAAAGCCGAAGAACGACTGCGGCTGGACCCCGACAACGTACAAGCCCTCCAGGCGCAGGCCGAGGCGAGCCGCAAACTCGGCGAATACGACGACGCCTCCGAAGCCGCCCGCCGCATCCTGGAACGCGACCCCGGTAATGCCGAAGCTTACCGAACCTTATTCCAAACCTACCAGGCTGCCGGCCAGTACGATAAACTCAAAGAAGCAGCCTCCGCCGCCCGGCGCAGCGGCGTCGCGCCGGAAGTGCTCTCGGTGCTGCCCCAAACGCAGTCCCGCACCCTCGCCGACAGCCTGAATGTGCGGAATTGAAGCCAGCCCGGATTATTGTGTCTCTCAGATTGCTTTGAAAGACTGAGGTTGAGGGCATCTTAGGTTGTGTGCCGCGCCCTTCTACAGTTCTTCAGTACTACCGTTCTTCAATTCCCTCGTTTTCTACACCACCTTCCTCTCACTCCCTAACCTCCGCCGGCTCCCGCCGTTTCGCCGCTTTCGCCCTGCTTCCCTCCTTACCGTTCTTTCCCGTGCGCCGTTCGTACTTTCGGATGAGGATAGCGTACCAGGCAACGCCCACGATGTAGAAGGCGACGGTAATCAAGAAGATCGTCACGTAGCGAAATTCCATCTGTCGCAACCAACTGAAGATGCGGGTGGACAAAAACCAGCTGCCCGACCAGATGGAAGCGTTGAGCGCGCCGATGATCTCCTGATTGCCGCGGCCCACGAAATAGAGGATCAGCTCAGAGGTCATCGGCCCCGCCGCGTTCATCAGCGGCTGGCGCGCCACGAAAAAGAACATGGCGACGCCCAGCGCGTAGGGCCAATCTTTGTAGTATTCCGTAAGCGCCAGGTTGAGCAGGGCGAATATGGACAAAGACTGGAATAAGGTGATGGCCACCCGGTAACCGAAGCTGCGCCGGATCAGGGGCATAAAGATCATAACACCAGCTACCAGGATAAAGGTCAGCGACCCCAGCACGGAAAAGTGCTCCGACGCCAGGCCGTGCACGTTCAGAAAAAAGAGGTTGATGACCGGGATGGTAAAGCCGGCCCCCAGCGAAATGATGATGGTAGGCGCCACCGCCGTGAAAATGAGCCGCCAGTCGTAATCGCGCCACAGCCGGCGCAGCGGCACCTTTTCAGTGATCTTTTCCCGGACCCGTATCCGCAAGACGAACCATACTCCGGCCAGAGCCAGGGTAGCGACGATCTGCAGCACCAACTTTTCGTCGAAAATGCCGGGCGCCACCTGGTTGACGATCCAATAAAACGAACCGACCACCGCCGTAGTGACGCTGAACGACAAAAAGGAAAGCGAGATCGCCTCCGAATGCTTCTCCGGGCGGGCGTTCAGCAGGATAAACGGCAGGATGGTCGCCTGCATCAGCGTATATGCGATCCCCCAGGCGCCCGCAGCGGCATACACCAGCCCGTTCCAATGGGCGCCGATGGCCCAGATGAGTACGTGTGAACATACGGGCACCGCGATGACCGCCGCCAGGAACAAAGGCCGCAGCCGGCGCCCCTTGATGAAGAACCCCAGCGGAAAAGCCAGCCAGAATACCGCCAGGAAACGATACGACAGCACCTCGGCCACCTCGTAGTCCGCGTATCCCTCAGCTACCATGTAGTAGTTGAGCAATAAGAAAAACGCAGTATTGACACCCTGCACGAAAAACTGAGCCGCCACCGCGTAAAAAATATGTTTTTCCACCCCCCGGTATCCATTCAGGGCGCTTTTGATCGGACTCATGAAAATCTGGGATTTGAAAGGCGAAATTGAAGGAACAAGTAATCAAAGCAAAAATAAAGGCAGGGCCAATTCTCGCCTTAATGTTTCTATTTCACCGGGCAAGGTTTCGCCGGTGACAGTATGGAAACCCGCTTTCTCCGCAAATAGTTCGGCGCGGGGCGGAAAGATCGCATAGGTCGGGCCGGCGGCGGTGATCACGGCTTCGTGCAGCAAAAACGACAGCCCTTCCCCCGGCAGCACTCCGCGATCGGTCCATGGCGGCAGGTACAGCGTCCATTTTTTATCGGTCAGAAACGGTAAAACCACTGACCCGGCGGTGGTCGTCGCCGTGAGGTATTGCGCCGGATGTTTTGCCAGGGGCGAAGTCGGCCATTCCGGGGAGGCCGGATAGGGAGGAACGCGCCGTAATGGCCCTTCTCCCCGGCGGCGCCAGTCGACGTAGGAGGCGGCGACCTCCGCTTCGCCCGGCGCCACGCTTTTCCAGTGGCCGTCGCGGCGCAGCCAGGTGAGTTGTCGTTTGGCGTACCGCCGGGTATTGCGCTTGATCAGGCGGACGGCATCCTCCCGGGAATATCGCCCTTCAAAATGATCGAACAGCTCCTGGTAGCCCACCGTCTCGAGGGCGGTCAGGCCGCGCCGGGGATGCAGGCGCCGGGCTTCGGCCTCCAGGCCGGCGGCCAGCATAGCGTCCACCCGCCGGTTGATGCGGTCGTAGAGCACCGGACGGGGCAGGCGCACCTGTAAATAGACCGGTACAAAAGAACGAGGGGCCGGCTGCCGGTTGCGAAAAGAAGAAAAGGGACGCCCGCTGACGCGACAGACGCCCAGCGCACGCATCAGGCGTGCCGGATTTTGTCGATCGACCTCCTCGTAATAGTCCGGGTCGCAATCTTGCAATTCCGCCTGCAGAGCCGCGAGGCCTTCCGCTTCGTACTTTTCCTGCACGGCGTCGCGCACGGAGCCGGGAACTTCCGGGAAAACGTCCAGCCCTTCACAAACCGCCTTGAGGTACAAACCCGAGCCCCCCACCAGGAAAAGCAGATCGTATTGCTGAAACAACCGGTGGATCGCCGCGAGGGCGTCGCGCTCGTAATCCCCTACCGAATAGGATGCTTCGATACTCCGGTGGGCGATAAAATGGTGGGGCGCGGCGGCCAGTTCCTCCGGATCGGGCCGGGCGACACCGATGTTCAGCTCGCGAAAAAACTGCCGGCTGTCGGCCGAGAGGATCTCTGTCCGGTATCGGCGCGCCAGGCGGATCGCCAGCGCCGTTTTCCCGGCGGCGGTGGGGCCGCCGATGACGATCAGGTACTTTTGTTGCGGCATAGTTCCGGAATGCACCGGCTTTTTATTTTAGTTTTGATATTTTCGCCATCACGATTATCTGCGCGTAAAAAAACGATATGCTTTACCGGATCGTTCGGCCGTACGCGGCAATTGGCCTCAGGGTTTACTACCGGAAGATCAACCTCGCCCATGCGGAGCGCATTCCCTGGGACAAGCCGGTAATCATCGCCGCCAACCATCCGACCGCTTTCATCGAGCCCTGCATTCTGGCTTGTTTTCTACCCAAGCCGCTCTATTTTCTGGTAGCGGGCATCTATTTTTCCAAACCCCTCTTCAACACTTTACTGCGCGCCCTCAACATGTTGCCGGTATACCGGGCCAATGAGCTGGGCTTCTCTTCGGTACGGCAAAATTACGAAACCTTTGAGGCTTGCTACGACGCCCTGCGCGAACGCAAGCCGATCATGATCCTGGCGGAAGGGCATACCAGCCGGGCGCGCCGCCTCAACCCGCTGAAAAAAGCCACTGCGCGCGTTGCTTTCGGGGCCGTCGCCAAATATCCGGAACTGCGCGATCTGCAGATCGTACCCATCGGCGTCAATTATACCGACGCCAACCGCTTCCGCTCGGAAGTGATGATCGAGGTGCAGCACCCTGTTCCCATCGCCGATTTTCTCGCCGGCTATGCCGAAAATCCGTCTGCCGCCATTCAGGCATTCAACGAGACCCTCTGGCGGGAGCTCGCCCGGGGCGTCATCCACATCGAGCGCCCGGAAGACGAACCGCTGGCGGAGGAATTACTGACATTCGCCACCGCGGAAGCACACCAAACCAGCCCGCCCGTCCTCTCCGCAGACGCCCGCCCCCTGCAGCATATCAAAAAGGTCACCGAGCGGGTTAACCCCTTAGCGGAATCAGAAAAGACGTCGCTGCGGCGGCAGGTAGACGCTTATACCGGCCACCTGGAAAAACAAGGGCTCACCGACCGGACCCTCGTCCTCGGCCCCCGCTATCGCTGGTGGCACACTTTGTTCATTTTGGCCGGAGCGCCTTTATTCCTGCTCGGCTGGCTGCTGAATGCCGGCCCCCTTTTGCTGGCCCGGAAGATTGCCCGCGACAAGGTCCGGCGCAGCGAATTCTACGCCCCCGTGCTATGGGCCGCCGGACTGGGCGCGTACCTCGTCTACGGGTTGTTGCTATTGGTTGTCGTACCGGCTTTGTTCGGCGTAGCGGGACTGGCGGCTTTGTTGTTCCTGCCGTTTTTGGGGCTGCTGGCGCTTTGGTATTACGATTTTTTCCAGACCTGGCGGCAGGACCGGCGTTTGCGCCACATCCCGGAGCCCGAACGAATAGCGCTGCTGCGGGAGCGGGAAGCGTTGTTTTCCTGAAATCCGTTTTGCAACCCTTACGCCCCCATCGTTGTTAGAGTAGCGTCAAAACCGCGATTATGCTGAACCGTTTTCTGTTTTCGGCGAAGGAAGCACGCCGGAAAATGAACGAGTGGGGCCTGGAAGGCACTCCTTTTTTTTTCGCTATTGATTTTGAGCAGGAAGCCCCGCTGGTGGCGCCGCTGGCCGAAATCGACCCGCATGAATTACAATACGACCTCGACGGCCGCAACAATATTCCGGACGCCGCGACCACGGAACGATGCGAACTATCGTTCGACCGGCTGCCGCCCACTTTCGAACAATATCTGCGCGCTTTTCGCTACGTACAACGGGAACTGGACTTCGGCAATTCTTTTTTGGTCAACCTGACCTTCCCTACCCCCCTGCTTACCTCCCTCACCCTGGAAGAGATCTTCGCCCACAGCCGGGCGCGTTATCGCCTGTGGTGGCGCGACCGACTGGTGCTTTTTTCTCCGGAGACCTTCGTGAGCGTGCGCAACGGGCGCATCGCTTCTTTTCCGATGAAAGGCACCATCGACGCCGGCCTGCCCGAAGCCCGCGCTGCCCTCCTCGCCGACCCTAAAGAAAAAGCAGAACACGCCACCATCGTCGATTTGTTGCGCAACGACCTCAGCCAGGTGGCCCGGCGGGTAAGGGTCGAACGCTATCGCTACGTGGAGCGCCTGCGTACGCACCGGGGCGAACTATTACAGACCAGTAGCCGGATCGCCGGCGATCTTCCCGACGACTATCCGGGGCGGATCGGAGATATCCTCTTCCGCTTGCTGCCCGCCGGCTCCATCACCGGGGCGCCCAAACAAAAAACCGTAGCGATCATCCGACAGGCCGAAACCGGCAAACGCGGCTTTTATACCGGCGTTTGCGGCATTTTCGACGGCCGCGATCTCGACAGCGCCGTCATGATCCGCTTTATCGAAAAAACGTCCACAGGGCTGGTCTTTCGCAGCGGAGGCGGCATCACCGCTTTCAGCGACGCCCAACGCGAATACCAGGAACTGATCGACAAGGTATATCTGCCGATTCCCCATCCGGCTGCCGCCGGCGTTCCTTTCCTGAAAATTAAACCGTGAAGCTACTGGAAACCATTTGCTGGCGGGATGACCACCTCGAGAACATCCGGTGGCATAATGCGCGCCTCAACCAGGCGCGGCGGGAAATCTGGTCTTCGAGTGACGAATGGAACCTGAGCGACCTCCTCCGGCCGCCCCCCGCTCTACAGCGGGGTAAATACAAAGTGAGGGTGATCTACGATGCAAGCAGCTGGGAGGCGGAATGGTCTCCTTACCGAATGCGCCCCGTGCGTTCCCTGCGCCTGATGCCGGCCGCCGGCCTGCGCTATGAAAAAAAATACGCCGACCGCCGGGCGCTCGACGCTCTTTTCCGACAACGCGGCGATTGCGATGATATCCTGATGATCCGGAACGGCCTGCTCACCGACAGCTACTACGCCAACCTGGCGCTTTGGGACGGCGACCGCTGGTGGACGCCCGCTCGTCCCCTACTGCCCGGCGTGCGGCGCGCCCAGTTGCTGGCGGAAGGCATGCTGCACCCTATGGCCGTCGCCGTCGAAGACCTCCACCACTTCATCGAGATCCGCCTGATCAACGCGATGCTGAACCTGGCAGAAGCGCCGCGGATCGCCATGGAAAACGTGAGGTAAGGCCGTTACTCCTCCACGCGTACGTAGCTCAACGTTTTTCCTGTGCCGCCGATCATGCTGTACTCCAGTTTATCCTCCTCCAGGGTAAGGATGACGTAGCAGGATACGTTGTACTGGCTGCGGGTGGAGAAGCAGGGCTGGTCGCTCAGGTTGCGCCCTGCGCTGCAGGCTTCCGGGCAGTTGGCGAACAATTCGAGGGCTTCCTCGCTCACGACGCGTTCGTTGTAGATGCTGGTCAGCTTTTTGCCGGAGATCACAACCACCGACTTGTCATCTTCGGTGGAACGCCAGCGGCCATTGAGTTGGGCTTTTAGTTCTTTGGCCGCTTCCGGATCGGCTTTGGTTCTGGCCACGGCGCCCGGATCAGGTCGTTCCTCCGACGTACCGCCGCAGTTAATAAAGGTAGTGGTTAAAGTCAGCAGAAACAGGTAGGTAATCAATCGCTTCATAATTTGACATTTTCCCGCAAAGATAGGTCGTAATCGAATTTTCCCGGTGAAAATAGTGTAGCCATTGCAGGTCTGATGGTTGAGAGCTTGTTTGGAGGTAGTCATTTTGGCTGCAAAACCCAGCTTTTGG
>CAYQQU010000059.1:0-34671 GCA_964419545.1 uncultured Saprospiraceae bacterium
GTTTTTGGCTAATATATGCAATACCCAGCATTTAACCCTTGACAGACCACTAGTGTAAAAGTGTTTTGGCTTAAATTACTAAACAAATGATCATATTCACCGAAAACCATCCAATTGGCATTGATGATGTAATGAACTCCTGCCCCTAAATTAATACCATATTCCCGGAAAACTTCTTCCTCCTCGATCTGTCCATCGTGTAGATATACCTCTTTCTCCTGACTAAAATTTAAGCCGGTCAAGCCGTACAGTCCCAACGTTTCGGTTAATTCCATTACGTAATGCCCATTGAGGTTAATCTCGAAAAGATCCCTTTCTAGCACCTGATTATCCTGCGAAGTGGTTTCTCTAAAAAACCAGGTAAATTCAGGGCCAATGCAGAATTTATGATTCCTGGAATTGATATAACCTCTGACATGAACACCAAGGTTATCGATATCGTCGCCATACACTCCTGCTAAACCCAGACTGTAGGTTTGAGCTGTCGAGTGCGAAAAACTGCAGCATAAACTGATGGACAATACCAACAATGTTCCACAGTAAGTTTTTGGGTTACGATTTCTCATGCTCTTTCTTCTCATGCTCTTTCTTAGATTATTCCCATGAAAATTTACCCCCGTTCCTTGTTCGTATCTTATACAACCCAGAGTGGGCTGTCAGGTACAAAGTTTTTCCATCATCCCCCCAAGCCATGTTGGCTGGTCGCTCCGGACCAATAATCTTACCTAGTAATGCTCCATCTGGGTTCAAAATCCAAACACCACCTGGTGCAGAAACGAAAAGATATCCGTTTTCATCGACCTTTATTCCATCAATGGCCTCAGCTTCGTCCGTTTGGTTGAAATTGAAGAAGACCTTTCCGTCTGTAAGCGATCCATCTTCCTTAACACGATAGCGCCATACTGTTTTGGTATGATAAACATCCCGAATATCCCAGTTTCCCACGTACAAAAATTGTTCATCAGGAGAAAAAGCAAGTCCATTTGGGCCTCCCAAGTCAGTAGATAACAGACTTAGTTTTCCATCCTTGAACCGATAAACGCCCTGGTGGGGTAGTTCCTTAGCCGGATCCTCATAATTTGCGGGTAGTCCGTAAGGTGGGTCGGTAAAATATATGGCGCCATCAGATTTTAGCACTACATCGTTCGGGCTATTCAAGCGCTTCCCTTCGTATCGATTTGCCAGGACAGTAACAGGCCCTTTACGTTCGTGGCGGATTACCTGTCGATTTCCGTGTTGACAGACGATCAGCCGGCCTTCCCCGTCAATGGCTAAGCCATTGGAACCCGGCTGATGGTATTTGCCAATATCAATACCTGAATACCCGGATTTGGTAAAGTAAATAGATACATTTCGGGAAACAGGATCATATCGATAGATCACATTCGCATTGGGATCGCTAAACAATAAAAAACCATCTGGATGCCAAACGGGGCCTTCTGTAAACTGGAACCCGTCGGCCAATTTCTCTATTTGCGTTTTCGGATCAATGACTTTTTCAAGTTCATCATCTATCATTACAATTTGACCAAGACCTTGCCAGCCGGCCGGTACAGGATAAGCCTCATAAAAGTCGACAGTACAGGACCGAATCCAGATGTAATTATCCGGTAGATCCGCCAGGGGGCCGTTAATACCAAGAATGGCAATACGGAATTCCTGTCCCGGCTGTGCATTTTCTGTGAGCACTACCCGGTTACGGGCATTAAACCCTTTGATGGCGGAAGCACCAGATTGTCCAAAGGTTTTATTCAGCTTACCATTCACCCAAATTTCAGCGTAGTCATCCACAACGATTTCGAACACTACTCGCGTCCCGGAAGTAGATAATGCTCCTAAACTTTCCGGTATCGTAACTTTTAATCGATACCAGGCAAAAGATCCCAGGCCGGCGCCTCTTCGTTCTTCAAGAGTAGTAGGGTCAAGCGTTTCCCAGGAACTGTCGTCATAATCAGCAGCACCAGCATTTATGTTTAGTTCTTGTGTGTTGATTCGCTTTCCGGTTGGGTATAGCGCCAGTGGATCATTCTTCGCCGGCCCCGGAGCATTGAACTCGGTCGTCACGAATTTTGCGGGGCTAAATTTCCATTCTGCATCGACTAGATCAACCCCTTCGTTTGTGCGAAGATCAACGTTCGCAGCTGCTTGTCCTATCGCTAATTCTCTGCTCTCTTGAGCCAGCCCTGTGAAAGAAAGAAAAAGCGCAAAGGATATATAAATTATTCTTTTCACGATTTTGTTATTCATTTAAAAATTTTGCAGACAAGCCAGCTTTGGCTATTTCAACATCCTGATCAGCACTGGCCGCGCCACTCACGCCAATTCCGCCAATCACTTTTCCATTGTACATAATTGGCAATCCTCCTCTCAGCATATTTTCACCTACCGTAATCAAAGAACCGCGACCGTTGATGATGGCATCTTCCAGGTTTTTGGAGGGCATTCGAAAGATCGCCCCTGTCTTTGCTTTGCCATAAGAAACTTCCGATGCAACCGGAAAGGTTCCGCTCAATCGTTCCAGTAATATGAGGTACCCTCCCGCATCGACTATAGCAATGGCTGCTCCGGGTGCATTTTGTGATTTGGCATACGCTTTAGCTTTGGCCATGATCTCATGAGCACCTTCTAAAGACAGCTCATAGGTAGTAGAAACCTGGGCATTAAGTTCGATTCCTGCAAGCAAAGCGATTACTAAGCTCAGGAGAATAAAGCTATTTTTCATGGTTGAATTTTTTGGATTTGGGTGAAATTATTTTGCGGGATCATCAAAAGTAACCCCCTTGCCTGATTTTTTGGCAACTTGCTCAGGCCAGTGTTGGTCGGCAAGTTTTACATTCCCGGTAAGGTCTTCGTTAAAAAGGTCATAGGCTTTTTGAGAATGTTGCAACATCAAACGTCCATCAATGATCTGAAATAATTCCGGGTTGATAGGACGGAGGCGATCACGGCTCATGGCATAAGCACAGAAAGCTCCATATTCCGGTGTGAACATTTCTGGGTTGTCTTTAAACAAATTTTGATTAGCTTCACTAGAGAACCAGTAGGTGGCGCCTTCATGCCGCGCTGAATATTTGGAGCTCCCCTTTACCGCTTTTTGTTCTTTAAAATAGGCTACCGGATCATAGCCGTCAAGAAGAACTCCTGACCGGTCAACATTAACGAGATAAGCCTTTTCTTCATCAGTAAGGATTTGCTTTCCTTTATTACCTGCTACATAAGGCCAGTATTTATCGGCTTTCACTAAGTTGCCTTGGGGATCTTTTTCCCATCCTCTAACCGCTCTGTTATTGTGTTGGATAACCAAACGGTCGTTGATGATCGACCAGGTATTTACATTAATTGGAGCAATCCTGCCCAAAGAAACCGCATAAGCACACCATCCTCCAAACTGCACTTTGTATTTTTCAGGATCCTCATCAAACAATTTTTTGTTATCAGCTGAAGCAAAATGGTATATGGCGCCGTCGTGAGTAGATTGGAAGTCAGCAGAACCTTTGACCGGTTTACTTTCCGTAAAAAATGCAACCGGATCATAACCGTCAATTATAACACCAGCAGCGTTGACATTAATAAAAGAATCGGGATCGCTTGAAGGTGTTGGATTTTGGGTCGGAGCTTGACAGCTCGTGGCGAGAATAATACTCCCAACTAAGATTAAAAGCGAATTTTTCATAATTATTTTTTTTCTTGATTAAGCATGTTTGGAGCGGGTTCGTTATGAAAATCAACAGGTTAACTAAAAGAGTAACTACTTAGGTCCCTGCGATTGAGAGGCGAAAATGCCTGGTTTTGCCCCGGTCCTAGATGGGAGCCCAGGCGTTTTCGCCCTTTGCTCCCATTTAGGGTCGGGGCAAACAAAGGGCGAAAATGCCTTTAAAAGCAGGGCCTAAATAGTTACCTAAAAGATAAAATGTGAATTTACCCGGGTAAATTCACATTTTATCTTGACGACAGGTTCCTAACCTGTTGATTTGCAATAGAAGCAAGCTCCAAACATGCTCTAATAATGCGAGTTTTAATACTCCAAAATTACAGCCTGCGATAAAGGAAGTATGTTACCTTCGTAACATTGAGTGATAATTTCAGCCTGCATATAAATTCGCTGGAATACGCAGAAGGGTAAGAACAGGAGTGGCGCCCTTTTAGAATGGACTCCGTAAAGTTGATGGGCGATCCGGTTTCAGGCAAGCCTCCCTAAAGTAGGTTATTTTTTACAGCCTTAACCCGGATTACTCATGGGTTCTTCGTCATGATGTTTGCCAGACTCGCGTTCATTCATGAATAATCCCGGGTAAGTCCATAGGCTAACTTCCGGGTATTTTTTTGTTCTGAGCGGCGAGTTTAGCGGCTTTTTCTATTCTGGCGGCGCGGGTTTCCGGTTTCTTGGCCAGCTTTATCCAATGGAGGATAAAGCGTTGCGTGGCGGGCGGAAAGGCAGCGAAATATTGCGCCGCCGGTGGATGAGCCGCCAGCGCCGCCTGCAAGTCGTCAGGCTGGATGAGGGCGTCTACATCGTCCATGAAGGTCCAAAGACCATTTTGTTTTGAAACCGCAATAGCCGCCCGGCCGGCGGGATGCATGCGGCCTTCCTGCTCGAGGCGAGCCGCCCGTTCTTTGTAAGTTTTAGCCCAGTGCTGCGCCCGGCGCGGACCGATCAGTTGCATGGTGCGGTCGGCGTCCAGTTTGCGGCGGATGCCGTCGATCCAACCGAAACACAAAAGCTCGTCGAGCACCTCGGAGGTCGAGATGTATTTGTCCGGAATATGTTTTTTGTAGGTCACCAGCCAGATACTTTCAGATTGCTGGTGGTGGACCTCCAGCCAGGCGCGCAGTTCTTCGGTGGAGGTTACCTCCACCTGTTCGAAGTTTTCCGTTTTGATCATAACCGGTCAAGGAAATTGTTTTTGTTCAAAGGGCTGTAAGCCGCCATAAAGTTAACCCATTTGCAGGTTCCATTAGATTTCATGCAGCACATATAGCCATGCGATTCATCACGGCCGGGGGATACACCGGTACAATTACAGTGATCTTCCATTATTCGATATGATGTTCGGCACGTTCCGGAATCCTGTAGGCTTTGAGACCGAGACCGGGTTCTATAACGGTGCATCGGAAAGGATTATAGATATGCTCCTCTTTAAAGATGTGAGTGAAGATCCGCGGAAAATGGAAAAACCTGCTAAAGAAAAAAACAACCAGGCGGTACTGCTTGAAGAAGAACATTGAGGTGAAATCTCCAAAACCCGTGAAACCTGACGCGACGGTTTCACGGGTTAAATGCGATTACCCTGTTTTTCCAACCCACCTCTTTGCTCCCCAAAAAGGAATTCCCTATATTTAACTTGCCATTTTTTCATCATTAACACCCTGCCATGGAAAAAATTTACGCCCTCTTCACCCTGGCCTCGCTGCTGTTACTGCTGACCAACTGCCAGAAAGAACAGTTCGGCGCCGATCAGACAGCCGCTGCCGCTCAACTTACCGCCCAGCAACGGCTGGATAACCTGAACCCGCCATCGGTGCTTTTCCAGTTTTCCGTGCTGGACCTCGAAACGGATGAGGAATCGGGATGGATAATCGACCGCTCGGGAAATATCCGAACCTATCACATGGTCTTGCCTTCCGGTCAGACGCCGCAAGCCGAAAATGAAATCTGGCGGGAAACGGAAGTGAACAGCCTGTACGATCGCACTTCGGAAATTCTGGGCGCTGTGGAAATCGAAGCTTTACTTGCCCGCCTACAGCAAAGCTACAGCCTGAACAGCGCCGCGCTGACCGAAACGACCACCAACCACAACGAAAAATTACAGGTAAGCTATTACGCCTTCTCACCGGAATACGGTTCATCGAACGGCGACCGTTCGTCTTACGACGGAGAATGCGGCGCCGGCTACACGGACCCCCACCAAAATGCGGACGACACGGCTGAGCCGCTGGTCAACCGGCGCATCATTCACCTGTCCGGCTACCTCAACCGCTACGAAAATTCAAATAACGGTGTTGACCTTTACCAGTGGCTAAAGCAAGAACAGGAGGAACGCTGACATTGCGGTTCTTCAGTTCTACTGTTCTTCAGTTCTTCAGTTCTTCAGTTCCACTGTTCTTCAGTTCCAAAACCAAATCCCCCGTAAATCCCCCCCTTACTCCAACCAGCAAGGGAACCATCCGCCAGATTCGGCGAATGATTCCCTTGCGATAATAATTTAACCCGGATTATAGGAATGACCCTTCCGATTATCGATTATCGAATCCGATCAATTTAAACCGGACGGGTATGGTCAGTTGGGTCTCCACTCTTTCGCCGTCTTTGATCGCTGCGTACCACATGTCTTCCATGCCGGCAACGATGTCCGCCGCGGCGTCCGCGCAGCCAAAGCAGGGATCGCTTTTGGAGATAACGTTCAGGCGACCTTCGAATTTCCCTTTCTCGTTGAGCGAGAAAGTGACGTATTCCAATCCTTCCTGTTCGCGATTTTGCGCCAGGTCGGGATAGTCGAACCCTTGCTGTTGCAAATACTCCCGCAGTTTTTCATTGGAGCAGGCGAACTGGTCTTTCGCCTTCAGGCATTCGCCGCTGAACACGGGGGGCCGGTCAAATTCGCTGAGCGGCACCATATCTCTTTTCGTGACCTGTTGCTTTTTCACGATGGGCTCTTCCCAGGCAAACCAGGTATACTGGTGGGGATTATAAACCACCTCGGTTTCCCAGCCGATCAGTTCGTAGGTGGTTCCTTTCTCGGTGGTCTTGATATAGGTTTTGTCTTCTTTTTCCTGACCGAAGGCGGCGAGTCCCAGAAAAACGAATAGCACCGGCAGTGAGCGTTTCAGGATTGATGGCAAATTTGATTTCAAACGTAACATAATTCTATATTTGTTTCTATTTCAATGAGAAAATGGTAGTGAAATTGTGATTCCGAATTCCTTTTTGGAACGATAATCCATAACGGATGTTCGACAAAAAGCACGGAATATCAACCACTTATCCTGAAAAGTACTGCATTGCCGGGCCTTGCGGGCTGCTCGGGAAAGCCACACCGCCAGCCCCGAAACCTGGCAACGGCGCCATACCAACCAATCTGGCTTCGCAATAGATCGGTACAGGAATCGCACGGGAAATTATTTGGAATTCCCACCAATCATTAAGGAAAAATTTGGCCATTCAAAAACAAGCGTTAATTTTACGCTTATTTTTAATCGATAACGGCGACGATTGGCCGGGTAATCGCTACTGCGTGGCGACCGCCACTGTCCGGCCGGCGGAAAAAACAGTTTCCTCGATGATCAAAGTACAAGCCCCGGGGCGCGTCAACCTGATCGGCGAGCATACCGATTACAACGATGGGTTCGTATTGCCCGCAGCCATTGATAAAAAAACCACCGTCTGGCTGGAGCCCAACGGCTCGCCGATGGATTGCCGGGTCCGGTCGCGCGACCTCGACGACGCCTTTTCTTTTTCCCTGGCCGGGGTTCATCCGTTGCCCGACCACCACTGGGGCAATTACGTGATGGGCGTCGTCGACGAGTTGCAAAAGCTCGGTGGGACGATCGCGGGCTTCAACCTGGAGTTAACGAGCAACGTGCCCATCGGCGGGGGGCTGAGCTCCTCAGCCGCCCTGGAGTGCAGCGTCGCCGTGGCCCTGAACGAACAGTTTGACCTGGGCTTCGCTCCCATGCAACTGATCAAAGCAGCGCAACGGGCCGAGAACGACTTCGTCGGGATGAAGTGCGGCATCATGGACCAGTTCGCCAGCATGATGGGCCAGGCGGGGCAGGTCCTTTTGCTCGACTGTCGGACGCTCGACTATCAGTATTTTCCGCTCGACCTGCACGATCACGAGCTGCTGCTGCTCAACACCAACGTCTCCCACGCGCTGGCGGCCTCGGAATACAATACCCGGCGCGCGGAATGCGAAGCGGGGGTGACCGTACTGCAACGAGCTTTTCCTCAGGTGCGAATGCTGCGCGACGCCGGCCCGGAGCAACTCGAAACGGTCCGGCCGCAGCTCTCCGGAGTACTCTACCGGCGCTGCCGCCACGTCATCTCCGAAAACCAGCGGGTGCTGCGGGCCACCGAAGCCCTCCGCCAGGGCGACCTGCGCCGCCTCGGGGAGCTGATCTACCGGTCGCACGAAAGCCTGCGCCGGGATTACGAAGTAAGCTGCCCGGAGCTGGACTTCCTGGTAGACCACGCCCGGCAACACGACTTTATCCTCGGCGCCCGCATGGTGGGCGGCGGCTTCGGAGGCTGCACACTGCACCTCATCGAAAAGGAGCGCCGCGCCGGCTATGTCGAAAAGACCGCCGCGGCCTACCGGGAGGCGTTCGGCATCGAACTGACGCCGTACGTGGTCGCCGCCGAAGCCGGCGCCAGGATTGTGCCCGCAGTTCATTAGTTTTGGCTATCCATGAATAAACACCAGCACCCATGCAATTCGCCACTATCGACTACGCCATCTTCATCGCTTACGCACTGCTGATCGTCGGCATCGCCTTCTGGGTTACCCGAAAAGGAGAAAAAACGTCGGAAGATTACTTCCTGGCCGGCAAGGCGCTGCCCTGGTGGGCCATCGGCGCTTCACTGATCGCCGCCAATATCTCGGCCGAGCAGTTCATCGGCATGTCGGGCTCCGGCTTCGCCATCGGCCTGGCCATCGCCTCCTACGAGTGGATGGCCGCCATCACCCTGGTGATCGTCGGCAAGTTTTTCCTGCCCGTCTTTATCGAGAAGAAACTGTACACCATTCCCGAATTCATCGAACACCGCTACAGCGAACGGCTGAAGACCATCCTGGCCGTCTTCTGGATCGCCCTCTACATCTTCGTCAACCTGACGTCGGTGCTGTACCTGGGCGCCACCGCCCTCGACACCATCATGGGTTCCGGCTCCGGCGCCTCCCTCCTGCCCTTCATCATCGGGCTGGCGGTATTCGCCGCCTTGTATTCGCTCTGGGGCGGGCTGGCCGCGGTTGCCTGGACGGACGTGCTGCAGGTAGGGCTACTCATCGCGGGCGGCCTCGTCACCACCTATATTGCCCTGACACACGTGGCGCCCGACGGCAACGTCTTCAGCGGCTTTCGCGTCATCTACGAGCAGGCCCCCGAGAAGTTTTCCATGATCCTGCAGCAGGGTGAGATTATCACGCCCAACGGAAAAGACGCCTGGTGGGACCTGCCGGGGCTCTCGGTGCTCATCGGCGGGCTATGGGTGGCCAACCTCTACTACTGGGGCTTCAACCAGTACATCATCCAGCGCACCCTGGCGGCCAAGTCGCTGCGCGAATCCCAGCGCGGCATCGTCTTCGCTGCTTTCCTCAAGCTGCTCATCCCGCTCATCGTCGTCATTCCGGGCATCGTCGCCTACGTCTTGAACACAGGCCCCGAAGGCGTGCTCACCGCCCAGTCGGTCGATCCCTCCTTCGTCGGTAAGAACGGCAATATCATCAACGACAACGCCGCGCCCTGGCTGATCAGCAGCTTCATTCCGGTGGGACTGAAAGGACTGGTGCTGGCCGCTCTGGCCGCCGCCATCGTCTCTTCGCTGGCCTCGATGCTCAACTCGACCGCCACCATCTTCACTATGGATATCTACAAGCCCTACGTCGAACGCGACGCGTCGGAAGGCAAGCTGGTGCGCGTAGGCCGCATCTCCGCAGCCGTCGCGCTGGTCATCGGCGTGCTGCTGGCGCCGCAGCTGAAGAACCTCGGCCAGGTATTCCAGTACATCCAGGAGTATACCGGCATCGTCAGCCCGGGCATCCTGTCCGTCTTCCTCATGGGCCTGTTCTGGAAAAAGACCACCAACCGGGGCGCCGTCTGGGGCGTGCTGTTCTCCATCCCGCTGGCCCTCTACTTCAAGGTAGCGCCGAACGGCTGGTCGGACAGCCCGCTTTTCCTGGAGCTGCCGTTCATGAACCAGATGTTCTGGATCTGGATACTCACCATGGCGTTCATCGCGCTGGTCAGCTACCTCGAGAACCGGGGCGCCGACCACGAGAAGGGCATCGAACTGTCCGGCGAGCTGTTCGCCACCGGGCGTACGTTCAATATCGGAGCAACGGTGATTTGTGTGATTTTGGTAGTATTGTACTTTTTATTTTGGTAGCGCTTAAAGCTTGTTAATTAACGTTAAAAGAGAAATATCCGGCGATCCCTTCCGTTCAACAGAAGCGGCGCAGGCGATCCAATTCCGCCAAATATTGTATCTTAGCCGAATGACCCGAATTCGAAAATCAACCAATTGTATGAAAAAATACAGCACCCTTCTGGCCTTACTCCTCGTAGGCTTTTTCGCTACTGCACAAGACAATTACACCGCCGAAAACAAAGGCTGGCTGGTCAACCTGGAAAAGGCTTACGCCATTTCGCAGGAGACCGGCAAACCTATTATGGCCAACTTTACCGGCAGCGACTGGTGCGGCTGGTGTAAGCGACTGACGGCCAACGTCTTCTCCAAGCCGGAATTCCAGCAATGGGCCAAGGAGAATGTCGTTTTGCTCGAACTCGACTTCCCGAGAAGGAAAAAAATTCCGGAAGCCATCCGCCAGCAGAACTACTCCCTGCAGCAGGCTTTGCAGGTAAGAGGCTATCCCACCGTGTGGGTCTTCCATATCGACAAAGATGACGCCACCGGCCAATTCCAGCTCGACGCCCTGGGCAAAACGGGATATACCAATACCGTAAAAGAATTTACTGCCGGCGTCGAACAGATGCTGAAACGCGCAGGGGAGGGCAGTTAATTTCTGCCTGCGTTAAACAGAATTCAAAGGAGCAGCCAGCAGCCTGATGTTGTTGCAGTGAGTCACTGCCGGCGAAAAGACCACATAAGCATTAGCCTCATCCTGGCCGAACTAACGAGCTTCCAAAAACGTCCGGTCCCAGTTTCCCGTATCCGCAGCCGCCTCGTAAGTGGTTTCCAGAAAATCCATCAGCACTTGCTCCGGGTTTTCCGCCTGTTGCACCACTGCATACGGCAGGAAGAACTCGCCCATCTCGTCGCTGTAGAACGCTTCCGCGGGCTGCACCTGCTGCTTGCCGAACGCTTCCGGCGTCGGGTAGCAATAAGAATAAAAAACCGGTGTCGGAAAATCCTTCGAGCCCGGCCAGAAGCCGGCGCTGCTCACTTCCTGGGAATAGGCTTCCTGCATCGCGTCGAGCGGCATATTGGGCATGCCCCCGGGGTGCAAGGGCGCCTGCCGCCCCGAAAAGCGCGTCACCGCCAGGTCGAAGGCGCCCCAGAACAGGTGCACCGGGCTGCACTTCCCGACGAAACGCCCGCGGAAGGCCGTAAAGACGCAGTTGATCTTCACCATCGCCTGCCAGAAGTTGTGCACCGCTGCGGCCTCGTAATGGCAGTTGTGTTCGTTCTCGGCAAAGGGCACGGCCGCTTCGAGCTCGTTCGGCCGGGGGTAGATGACGACGTCCAGGCCGATCTCGTCCAGTTTTTCGAACAGCTCCCGGTAAAAGCTGGCTACCGACCGAGGATACAATTTCATCCTGGTATCCTGCCAGTGAGTGGAATGGATCACCAGTTCGTGCTCCACGAAGTTGAAGTCGATCTGGAACAATCCGCCCCGGTAGGGAATACTCTGGGTGGTGAATCCCGTAGGGGAGACGTAAAGCGTGGTGTGCCAGGACTGGTTCTGCCATGGCATCGTTTGCAGCCGGATCTTACCTACGATCTGTAGCCACTGATGGAGCGTGTCGAGGGAGTCGCTCCAGGAGTGGTAGTCGAGGGCCGGCCACGGGCTGGGTCTATTGTCGTTCATTTTGCCTACTTTTTTTCTTTACAAAGATGACACAAACGAAGCCGGCCTTCCTTATAAAAACTACGGTAAAGGATGTAAAAATGTCCTAACCCGGGTTAAACTACGCTCCTTCCCGGTCCAGGTGCACATCCAGCTGCGGATAAGGGATACCGACGTCTGCGCGGTCAAATTCTTTTTTCAGGTTTTCCCAGAAGTACTTGTAGGCCGGCCAGAAGTGTTCGTTGGTCGCCATGAAGCGCACCGCGAAATTGACCGAGCTGTCGCCCAATTCCTTGACGAAGATGTCGTAGCCGGCTTCCAGGTCGAGATTGGGTGTATTTTTGACCACTTCCTCGATCACTTGTTTGGCTTTGTCGATATCGTCGTCATAGCCGATGCCCACGGTGAGGTCGTGCCGCCGCTTGCCGAGGGCGGTGTAGTTGCGGATGGGACCGCTGGTGATGCTGCCGTTGGGAATGATGGCCAGGGAGTTGTCGAGGCCTTGCAGGACGGTGTGGAAGATCTGGATTTCCCGGACCACGCCGGCGTGCCCCTGGGCTTCGATGAAGTCGCCCACTTTGTAGAATTTAAAAACGAGGATCAGCACGCCGCTGGCAAAATTGGCCAGGTTGCCCTGCAGGGCGAGGCCGATGGCAAAAGCTATCGCACTGAAGATCGCGATGAAGGAAGTCACCTCGATGCCGAACATGCCGGCCACGCTCAGCAGCAACAGCACCTTAAGGCCGACATTGACGATGGAAGTCAGAAATGGGGTCAGTGAAGTGTCTACCTTTTTTCGCTCCAGTTGTCGCTGCAGTACGCGAGTGATCCATCCGATGATGATAAACCCGATGATTAGAGTAAGGATGGCGCCGACGACCTGTAAGGCGTAAGCGGCAAAAAATTCCTGAATCTGAGTAAGGATAAGGTTGATGTCCATATTGGTATGTTTTATTGATCACATTATCGCCGGCTAGTGGTGTGTAACCCAAGTTGCTTTATGACAATTAATACAAACCAATCAGGCCCATTATGTTCGCTTAAAAAACAGGGTCGTCGCTACTCCTTTTTAGATTTTGATGATGAATAAAAACGGGATACATACGACGGGGAAAGTGGATTGGATCAGGCGGAAGTGGAAAATAAAAGATGACCACTCATCGGTTTTAAACCACAAAAGAAACAAAAGGGCACAATAGGAGCTCAACTTTTGTGTCCTCTTGTACCTTTTGTGGTTCCCATTCTTCACCAAACCCGAAAATCAAACGCCTGAATCTCGGAGGCCGTCACCTGCCCGTCCCCATTTCCATCCGCCTTCATCGATTTTAAACCACAAAAGAAACAAAAGAGCACAATAGGAGCTCAACTTTTGTATCCGCTTGTCCCTTTTGTGGTTCCCATTCTTCACCAAACCCGAAAATCAAACGCCTGAATCTCGGAGGCCGTCACCTGTCCGTCCCCATTTCCATCCGCCTTCATCGATTATAAACCATAAAGGAAGGCGTAGGTAAACGCCCCATTCGCCCACTCCTCATCCTCAAAACTCACCTGCACCCCCGAGGAAGAAGTAATCACCGTCGCCCCCGAGCCGCGCCGGAGGTCAGCGAAGAGTTGTTGCATCATCTCGAAGCTGTTTTGCAGGCCGAGGAGGTGCTTGCCTTTGGGGAATTACAAAAGAAGGACTATTGGAATAACTTATTTACCTCTTTCCGAATCGTACGTTTGACCTGTTGCCAGTCCGCTTCTTTCAAAAGGACCGGATCCTCATCCTCTTCTGCATCCCCAAAATAAGCCAGGCTTTTTGCCACCAGGAATTCTGACCCATCCGGAAATTTTCTTCGATAGAATTCCATCATTTCTACTAGAGAATAAGTTTTCAAAAGAAAAAACAAGTCGATGAAGTCTCTTTTCCGCCCTCGCCCGGTGATAGCCGCTAATTTCATTGCAGCAATGTCAGGCAAGGATAATAAGCGCAGATTATCAATATGCCTGACAGGCTCCAAAAGGCCATACCGATAATTGACCACATCTACTTTTATGCCCTGAAGGCTCACGACCAGCACGCTTTTGCTTTGAGACAAGAGTTGGTAATCACCAATTTTAGCATAAGTGCTCAGCAATTCCTCAGGATCAAAGGAATGCCTGCCAAAAAAATCCAGATCGACAGAGATACGATGCCCAATCTGAAGCGCCAGGGCGGTTCCGCCGGCTAAAGCGAAAGGACCTAATTCCTCCCGTGCCATCAATACCCTTAGTAAATCCAGGGTGCCGGGGTAGACTGCCTCCAGGTGTAGCATTTGAATTCTTGCAAGGGGATGTTAAAAATCGTGCTGGCAAAATGCATGGCCTTGGGGTCCAAATCCCGAATGTGGATGACTTCCTGTTTAATGCGTTCCCTACCATAATAGGATTTGATAGCCTTCCAATCCTCGATGGAACCGTAGTTCATCACCTTCCCAATGACGTAGCGCGCCCGCTTGTCCCAGTCGATGCGATCGTAGTCGGTATCCCAGAATATAGCTTTGTTAAGTTTCATCAAACTAAAATAATGATTTTCTGCCATTTTCAGATGACCCGAATACTCCACTACTTCACCACACCCGACAATCAAACGCCAAATTCTCCCGCCGAAAGGTCGGTACCTGCAAGCCCTCTGTCAATCGCAGCACATACTCCGCCACAAAGGCTTGTATCTCGGAGGCCGTCACCTGTCCGTCCCCATTTCCATCCGCCTTCATCGATTTTAAACCACAAAAGAAACAAAAGGGCACAATAGGAGCTCAACTTTTGTGGTTCCCATTCTTCACCAAACCCGAAAATCAAACGCCTGAATCTCGGAGGCCGTCACCTGTCCGTCCCCATTTCCATCCGCCTTCATCGATTATAAACCATAAAGGAAGGCGTAGGTAAACGCCCCATTCGCCCACTCCTCATCCTCAAAACTCACCTGCACCCCCGAGGAAGAAGTAATCACCGTCGCGCCGGAGCCGCGCCGGAGGTCAGCGAAAAGTTGTTGCATCATCTCGAAGCTGTTTTGCAGGCCGAGCACAGGGCGGTATCTTCTCCTTTGGTAAAGCCTTTGCAGGAAACCCCTTTCGCAGCCAGGCTTTCCTGCTGTTCCGCCGTCAGCGGCGGCGCATCGGCATCGAACTCGCCATAGTGGCAGGCGTCCATCAGCAGGAGTTTTTTGCGGGCGGGGATGCCGTCGAGCAGACCTTCAATATCGTCGTAGAGGATGCCTTTTTCGGAGGGGTTAGCGAAGTCGATATCGTGGGTGGCGTAGTAGAAATCGTAGTTATCGTCGATCAGGCCGTGGCCGGAGATGTAGAGGAGGACCTGGTCGTCGACTTTGCTTTGTTCGAGTTGCTGCCGAAGGGCAAGAATGTTGGACTTAGTTACCTCCTGGTCGGTGAGGGATTTTACATGGACCTGGTTAAACCCTTCTGTGGATTGGTATAATTCGGCGATATCGCGGGCATCTTTGGCGGCGTAGCGGACGGTCTCCTTTAAGCTGGCGTTGGATCAATATTCCGTCACGGCGGATCAAAAACTGGGGTCTTTGGCGGAGCGCATTACTCTTCGTTGGGAAAGACCTCATTCAATGCAATAGATAGGTCTGGAAAGATACCAACCGGCACAGATTCACCTGCGACAAAAGGCGTTTTCCGGATCAATTGATATACCCCGGCTTCATCCACCCGATAAGGAATAATGGTTCCTTCCAAAGGGTGGACGATCCAGTATTCCTTTACGCCGGCGTGTTGATATAATTCAAATTTGTAGGTAAGGTCTTTATGGGAGGTTCCTTTAGAAAGGACTTCAATTATCCAATCGGGAGGCCCCTGGCAGCCTCGATCATCTAATTTTTGCGGATCACAGATCACACTAATATCCGGCTGAACCACGGTATCAATTTCACCTGCTGTTTGATGCCCCGGCGGCAAGGGTATGCGGACATCAAAAGGAGCACTAAAAACTTCACAGGAACGGCCGTACAGGTAATTGGCGATAACCCGGAACAATGCACCGGATACCCGTTGGTGTGCAGTACCGGGAGCAGGCGACATTCGAAAAACCTTTCCTTTGATGAGTTCTACCCGCTCATCAAACTGCCAGGTAAGATAATCCGCATAAGTGTATCGCTGCGAAAGGTCCAGCTTTTCTATGTTCTTAACCATCCACTTCCATTTGTATCAAAAATATCCAAAAGGGATAAGGCTTGCAATAGCTTAACCGCGAACGGCTTTTTCCATTCGGATACCCGGTCATTTTTTCTCAGCCACCTCCGTCAGCATTTTTTTCACCTTTTCAAACTGGTCGGTATGCTCCGCCGGGATCACTTTTGCATTTTCAAAGGCTTTAAAATCAGCGAGAAAGACCTGGGCGAAGGAACGTCCATCCTCCTCGGCGGGGAACATTTCCGTAGCGTTGGCTTCGTAAAGGGGCATCGCTTCTTCGTATTTACCCTGGAAAAGTAATGCCGGCGGTAAGTTGGACCGCAAATACGGATTCTCCGGGTCCAGTTCTATACCTTGCCGCAGCGTGCTTTCCGCTTCGGCGAACTCGCCGGACAAGAGCTGATACCAGGCATATTCGTTAAAATAGTTGGCGTACTCCTTTACCGAAGTAGCGGGCGCGCCCAATGCCATAGCGTGCCCGGCCAGCGCGCACACCATTCCCAGGTTTTGCTTAAACCGGTCGGTTTTACCTTGCATAGCGTCCATGAGGTTTTCCATGGTAAAAGCAGAATAATCTGCTACGATGGCCTGGAGAAAAACATCGGCCTGTTCCCAGGATTGTGAACGACTGAGCATGATGTTCAAAAGGTCGAATTCCATTTCCTTGGCCTTCCCCACTTTGTAAAGCGCCACCAGCTCGCCGGCGTCCTGTTCTTTTTGTGCCCGCGCAATGAACTCCGCTTTACTGATTTGCATGCCTTCCCGTATCAGCACGGAAAGCGGAATGGGAGCCACCTGTTGGTCCAGCACCTTATTCCAGAGGGGCCAAAAACGAATATCCCCATTTGCAGTTACCGCAACCACCTCCTGACCATCCGGAGAAAAAAGGATGCTTTGCGTCCAGGCCGCTTCCCCGGGAAAGACCTGGATTTCCTGTCCGGATAAACTCCAAAGCCGGACTTTCCCGTCGCTACTCACGGTAGCGAGATACCGCCCATCCGGGGAAAAGGCGATGGCAAAGATGATCTGTCCGGGCACCCCAAAGGAATGCAGCCGGGCGCCATCGATATGGTGTATCTGAATCAACCCTTCAAAATCCCCACTAGCCAAATATTGCCCGTCGGGAGAAAGGGCCAAAGCACTCACCCATTCCCGGTGGCCGGGGTAGGTCATCAGCAGGTTACCCTCCAGGTCGTAGCGTTTGACGGTGCGATCTTTGCTGCCGTGTAGAAATTGCTTGCTATCGGGGGTGAAGATCAAATCGAACAACCCACCTGAAGTAGCCTCAACCGTCAGTAGCTTTTCCCGGGTAGCCAGCTCCCAGAGGTTAAGGCGCCGATCGGAGCCGCTGGTCAGCAAATATTGCTCATCCGGGGAAATGGCCGCCCCCATCACGTAGGAATCGAATCCATAGAACGTATAATGCCCCACCAGGCGGTCCAGCTGCTTTTCCACCTCCAGGTCCCAAAAAACGGCGCTCGAATCGGTGGTACTACGCAACAGATAGCGGCCGCCGGGGGAAAAAGCGATACCTGGCTCCAGGTAATATTCGCCGGTGAAGAGGGAGCGTTCGATGGTGTCCGCTTCCAAATTCCATAGCGCGACATCCCCGTTTTCGTAACTGCAAAGCAAACGGCCGTTTGAATCAAAGGCCAGCTTATTCGGGGTTTTGCCACCATTTTCCAGAACCCGATCCCCGGCTTCGCCCCAACGCCAGATCTTGACGGTCCGATCGGCGCTACCGGATACGATGGAGCGCCCGTCAGGAGAAAAATCAATCGAAGTAACGACCTCTTTGTGCGCCGGGCAGGTTTGGAGAAGATTGCCGTATTGATCCCACACCAGGATTTCGCCCGTCGTTGTTCCGCCGGCGATATATTCGCCGTCATTGGAGACGGCAACCACACTTGCCAGCCCTATAAAGTCCGATTCGAAGTTGATGGCCACCGAATCCTGAATACCCCAAAGGGTAACCGAAGCCCCGGCAGTTACGAAAAAATGTCCATCCGCGCTAAAGTCATTTTTTATGTCGTACAAGGAAATGGCGTCTTCGCCCGGATAGTTAAACAGGACCTCTCCATCTTTCGTCCACAGATAACTATAGCCCTCATCATCCCGGATCAAAATGTACTCCCCGTCCGGAGAAAACTGTACATTTTCACAGTGATGCCCATCCAGAACCGCCACCATCTCCCCCGTTTCCGTATTCCAGAGCTTGCCTTCTTCAGAGCTGCTGCCGGTAACGGCCAGCCGCCCATCCGGTGATAGTGCGACGGTCTGAGCCCCATGACCGGCAAACTCATTGAGCAACGTCCCAGCGGCGTCGATCAAATAGGCCACGCTATCGATATAGGTGCCGACCAGTATTTTATTGCCATCGGCAGACATCGCAATTTCTTCTACCCCGCCAAACTGTTTCTTCGCTCCAAAATCCGCCGGAACGAGAGAACGTACAAAATTCCCGTCGCGATCATACAAGGCCAGGGTATAGGCGACATCCATGATATCGAACCCGCCTTTCCTCCGCCCCACCACGAAATACTGCCCATCCGGCGTGAATTTGACCGAAGTGACATAGGTGGGCTCCTTGATCTCTTTCTTGTAAAAAAGGTGACCGCCGTTGAACGTCTCCCCGAAAGCCGCCGCTGCGGCCTCGTTATCGGGATACCGGCGCCAGTTGAACTCCGCCAGCCGCAAAGCCAGGGTCGGGTTTTCCTCTTTTAATCTGAATACCAGGCTGGCGTTGTTGCTGCCGCGGGCGAGGTGCTCCGCTTTTTCTTTTTGTTCCAGGGCATTGTCCCGCTCCGTCCGGGCTTCTGATAGCGCCGCGTTGAGCCGGTTTTCCCAGGCCTCCATAGCCTGTTTCAGCAGCCGGTCCAAATCGTCGTTCTTTGGTTTATCCGGACAACTCCTGGCCGCAAAAAGGAGATTGATGGCTTCTTTGTATTGCGCTTGTTCGTAGGCGGCCAGGCCTTCCGTCCGCAAGGGGGTGTAACACTGGGCATGAAGGGAAACAGAAGAGAACGCAACAATCAATTGGAGGAGAACGGCATGGACGAAGTCGGTTTTCATTTCTCTAAAAGTTGTTTAGGAAGCGGTTTCACGCCTAAAATAACTCATTTTTCATAGCCGCCCCAAAAAAGTGGCACCCACCACGGGGCAATCGCATTTAATTTTAGGATCTCGAAAAAGTAGGAAAAATCATCGTTCTTACCTCGATCCTAGAGGAAGAACGAGGATTTTTCCTTCCGTTCCATGTGAATTTTATGGAAATTGTGAGGTAGAATCTTTTAAACGCGATTGCCCTGGCGCCCGCCAAAGCGGATACCCGGAAAAGGGAAAAATTGACATTCATCATTGCCTGCGTCGCCCTCCGGCATTAAATTGATCTACATACTTTTTGAACCCCCATCCCGGGCAACTCCCATTTGTTTTTGATTATCTAACCATAAAAAACATACCCATGCCTCCCAAAACCAAGATCGCGATAGCCTGTCAGGGTGGCGGCAGCCATACGGCCTTCACGGCCGGTGTGCTCCAAAAACTGCTGGCGGAAGGCATTCAGGACCGCTACCAGATTGCCGGGCTGACCGGTACTTCGGGCGGCGCCATCTGTGCAACGGCGGCCTGGTACGGCCTGGCCCGGTCGGCCGAGGGCGCGCCGGAGCCTCCCTACCAAACCCTGATGGATTTCTGGGAAGCCAATGCAGCGCAATCGCCGCTGGAGAAGTTTTACAACGCCTCCATCCAGGGCTATTTGCAGGCTGCGGAGGCGGGTGCTATTCCCACCTTCCCGCCCGATCCTTACCAGAACCAATGGATCGCCGAAGCGGCCAAGCAGGCTTTTCCGCGCCCCGAATTTCTGGACTTCCGCGCGCTGATCGAGCAACACATCGATTTCGAGGAGCTGCGCTCGCTGATCGCGCCTGACCGCCCCCGGCTGTTGATGGGCGCGGTCGATATCCTCACCGGCGAGTTTAAGGTATTCGATTCTCACCACCCCGAAGAGATCCGCATCGAGGCGCTCCTGGCCTCCGCCGCCATCCCTTCGATTTTCCGGGCCGTACGCATCGGGGAATCGCTGTACTGGGACGGCTTGTTTTCCCAGAACCCGCCGGTCACCCAGTTGCTGGACACCGAACGCGACCGGCGCCCGGACGAGCTGTGGGTAATCATGATCGATCCGCTCGAACGCCGGGAGGAACCCCGCAACGCCAAAGCCATCAGCGACCGTCGCGACGAGCTGGCCGGCAACCTGTCGTTACAGCAGGAGCTCAATTTTATCGAAACCGTCAATCGCTGGATCGCCAAAGGCTATTTCACCAAGGCCAAAGCCCGTTTGTTCAAACCCATCCGCATCCGCAGGATCAAGATGAGCCGGGAGCTGAGCAGCGCGCTGCCGGTACGCACCAAAGCCGAACGCGACCCCGCTTTCTTCCGGCGCCTCATCCGGGACGGCCAGGATCAGGCGGCGGCGTTTATGACGGAGCTGGATACTGCCCCGGCCACCTGACCGGCATGAGATTTAATCTTAAAATATGGCCGGCGGCAATGGAACCGGCGGCCGTCCAATTTTATTGCTAACCCGGATCATTCATGGGTTCTTTGCAATAACGGCAGGTATCCCAGAAACGGCGAGTATCGACCCTAGCCGGGCAGAATGCCAACCGTTTGGCTTCGCAATAGACAAATCCATAGCTAACTTTTCCCGCTCCTACCTTCCTACGGCAATCACCGCTGCTCTGTCCGCCAGCCGGTACTGCAGGCAATGCCGGCAGGCGAAGCAGGATTTCCCCATCCAGACGAGTTCGTAGGCGCCGCGTGGCAGGCTGAGCCGGCGGCGCGGCAGGTGGATGGTAGCCTGCCAGCCCGGCGACAGTATGTTGAACGCGTGGATAATCTCGGACGTAAAGCCGTCACCGGTGATGGTCGCCGCGTTATCGGTCACCACCAGTCGCATCCGCGACCAGTCGCCGACAATAGCGTAAAGGCTGGGGGCGTCCAGCCGCATTTGCCGGAACGCCCGCCGCCGATACCTGCTGTTTTCGGGAGGGCCTACCAGGCAGCGCCCTCGCGGGAAGTATGGGGGTTGATCAGGCATTTTTGTCTTTGGTTTTTAGCCCGTCTGCTTCTCATCCGGGTAAATCTTTAGCGTTCCAAGAATGGAAAGGATACCATTCAACGCACTTCAGCATCGTTAGAAGCCCCCGCGGAGCCCTCAACCTCAACCTAAACCTCAACCTAAACCTCAACCTAAAAAGCCTAGGGTGCGAGGCGATCGACGCGAAAATCCGTCGTCGCCGCCCCGCCCCTAGCCTGCTGTCAGGCCGGCGTCGGTGGGCGCACCGGGTGATGGCGGCCCTGGCGCCGGCGTCACCGTAACGTTTTGTCCGGCCGCCGTCCGCCCAGGCAGGGCGAAGGCTAAGAGAGTGGGTTAGGCAACCCGGTTAAAGCAAAAGGCATACGTTATTCGTCATAAGTGAAAGTTGAAAAAAGGGCCGACCCCGACCGCCGTTACCATTGGTACGGGATCGGCATACCCCAAAACCTTTGCCCTCCCGCTTACGGGCGAGCAAGTGCATGGGGTCCCTAACTTCGCTACATCGGTATTTGCTCCGGCTTTCATCCGAACGGGCCGGAGTTAGGCATTTCCACCACAGGTAAATACAGGCCATCCTTTATGCCTACTTAGGCAAAAATGATTAATTTGCCTGTCGGTATTTCTGTGATGACTACGGTTACAAAAATAATCGGACTCGATTTTAAAAACAAGGTTTTCGCTTAATTTTTTTAGGAAGACCGCAACTTTTTTTATTTGATGTTCATCGCCTCCAATATTCGGTATTTGCGCACCAAACGCGGGCTGACCCAGATGGAGCTGGCCCGGGAGTTGGAGAAGACGAGCGCCGCCGTCAGCGATTACGAGAAGGCCAAGTCCATTCCGCCACTGGATGTAACCTACCGGATCTGCACCTTCTTTGAAGTGAAAATCGACGACCTCGTGCGCAAGGATCTCCGCAAAGAAGATTACATCATCCGCGAAGGCCTCCGCCCCTACCCCGACGACGCCTACCAGGCCCGCTACGAACAAGCCACCAAAGAACTGCAACGCCTCGAACGCATCAGCCAGCTGCAGGAACTCCGCCTCGCCGAACTCGAACGCGAAATCAAAGAGCACGCCCCGGAACTGGCGGCGCGGCTGGGGTTGATTGCGGAGGAATAGCCGGTTGCCGTTTTTGTACGGGCGGGCATCCCGACCGCGTCTTTTGCGGTACGTTTTTCCATTCGGAAAAGCCCTCGCCGGTTAAATTTGTTTCTTTTAATCGGCTTTCTTATTTTTAGCATAAGCGTTTAATCTACCAGCCTCTCACCATTTTTTAAGAGCTTGTTTGGAGGTAGTGCTTTTGAAGCGAAAAACTCAGATTTTGGGTTCTCCCGAAGGGATTTTTCCGGCTCATAGCAGCGCTACGGGCCGGAAAAATGCCACAGGGAGGTTCCAAAAGCTGGGTTTTGCAGCCAAAATGACTACCTCCAAACAAGCTCTAAAATACTGCCCGGTTTAACTGATTTTGAGCCCACGGTGCGGCGGGCCGGCCTGAATATCACCAGGTCTGGTCGTGGTCTCACTATGCTCCATCCCCGACCCACCTGGCGTCGGCCAAAGTCCAGTACCATTCGATGATCTCACCGGATCTACAGCGTTTCCCATTTGGTTTGAAAAAACCCAAGATCATGAAACTACTGGAACAGTTGCGCAAATTGGAGCGCTTGGACCGGCTCATCCGCATGCGCGCTACCGGAAGGCCCGGAGAGCTGGCCAGCAGGCTGCGTCTATCAGAACGACAGGTTTACAATCTGCTGAATGACCTGCGTACACTAGGGGCGGAAATTTCGTACGATCATCACAGCCGCAGCTATCGCTACGACAAACACATCCGCTTCAATTTCCGAATCGTTGCCGAAAACTGATTCCAACCGGCGCAACATCATCCGTTTGCAGCCGCCCTGCAATTCAGTACTCTGTCTAATAGTATTTTGATGTTTTGGGGCGGGTTTTTTCGTTCCAGTCAAGAAGCGCCCGGAACGGAGCCATCAGGGTAAGGACGCCACGCGGAGTGGGATGAAAGACAGCGCCAAAACGCAAAAGGTTTTATTACAAAGCGCACTCAGCTCAATCGGTATGAAATTCCGTATTTTTAATTTTATTCAAAATATCAAGTGAACCTATCGACCTTGTAAAGTATAAAAAGTCCACCATCTTGCTTAGTGCAATATTTTTGCAGTGAGCCCGTCTACTGATTATGAAAAACCTGACCATCACCTGTTTTTGCTTATTTCTGGCGCACGTATTGGTAGCCCAGGAACTGAACGTGACCTACCGTTGCACCCGCAGTATTCCGTTTGTCGAACAATTGGAAGAAGACAAGCGCAAGAATCCCCACGCCGTACAGATCCTCAACCAGATGTACCAATACGCCGACCAGGTGGACGCCTACTCGATAGACTTTTCCCTGGTACAAAGCGAGCAGCGATCCCTGTTCAAAAGAATACCCGACGGCACCGACGGCGTCTCCACCTGGAATTACGAAACCGGAGACTTTTCTTATTTTCTCGTCACCAAAGACGATATCTGCTACAAAAAACTGGCCGACGGCGCCCTGATCCTGTTACGCAATCGCAATAAGATCGATTACTGTGTAAAAGACGACTGGCCGGACTTCTGCTGGTCGATCGAAGAAGCTACCAAAAGGGTGGCCGGTTACACCTGCTACCGAGCGGTGGGGACCTACCAGGGCCGCACCATCACCGCATGGTTTACGCCTGAAATACCGGTGAGCAACGGCCCGCTGGAATACGGGGGGTTGCCGGGGCTGATCCTAGAACTGGAAGTATGGGACCAACCCAGCATCTTCAAAGCTGTAGAACTCAAGCTGAGCCGGAGCGGCGCCAATGCCTCAGTTCCCGCCCCGCCGGCCTGCGATGTCCAGCCGGTTTACACCGTCGATGAAATGTGGGCGGAAAACCTGCGAATACGCACTCGCAATCGCCTCAAAATGAAGCTACGTAATAATTGATGCCAACCAGCAAACACATCATCGCCGCCTGCCTGCTCACCGGCTTTTGCGGGCTGCTGCTGCCCCAGACCGGCAGGGCGCAACACCGGCTGTCTGGCCTCGTTGTAGACCAAGCTACGGATCAGGCGCTGCCTTCTGCCAGCGTCCGGATCTGGTCCTTGCCCGGCGCCGCCATCGAAGGTTTTGCTCTCTCGGATTCCCTCGGTCGTTTCACCCTGACCACCCGCCATGCGAACCATCCTTATCTCATCATCACTTCGGCGCTCGGTTACCAAAATGACACCCTGGCGCTGGCCCCGGTTTCGAGCCCGGTGCGAATGGATACCACCATCCGTTTGCAGTTCGACAATTACCTGGAGGAAGTAGAAGTAAAAGCCTATCGCTCGGGAATCGTCGTCAACGGCGATACCGTTGCTTACGAACCTGAGGTTTTCACCGACGGCAGCGAGCGCAACCTGGAGGAGTTGCTGCGAAAACTGCCCGGTCTGAACGTCAGCGAATCGGGAGATATCAAAGTCGGCCAGCAGGAAGTCGGCCAGGTGCTGCTCGAAGGGGATCCTTTTATGAACAGCAATCGCCAGGGCATGCTTAAAGGTATCCGCGCCGCCGACATCGCCGCGGTAGAACTGATCAGCAACTATTCCGCGACTGACCTGAGAGGGGCGGAAAGTACGGCCGGCAATCCCAACCTGGCGCTCAATATCAAGCTCGACGCCAGCGCCCACGGCCGGGCGAAAATATCCGCCAATGCCGGCCACGGCTACCGCGACGCACAACGGGGGCGCTTCTCGGGTTATTACCTGAAGAGGAACGACAAAATATTCCTCGACGTCCGGGCCAACAATACCGGCGAACGCCTCCTTTCCCTTGCCGACTACCTCCGCCTGCGCGGCGACGTATTCGCGAACGGCAGCAGCGGCCGGCAGCAAAAAATACCGGGTATCTTCCTCGATCGCAGCGACGCCACCCGCCAGCGGGGAATCTTCAGCAGCCTCAATTACAGCACCCGCCTGACCGATCAATTGCGACTCAGCGGCTACCTCTTCCACTACGGCAAACAACGACTGACCGAACGCCGCACCACCGAAGTGCTTTCACTGGCCGACATTACCAATACCTATGCTACCGAGTCGGGAGCCGATCAGCACAGCTTCGGCGGCGAAATACGCACCCTCTACACCATCTCCGATCAAACGCGACTCAAATACACGGCGCACTTTTACCTCGGCGATGAACGGCTGGAAAACGACGGCCTCGCCGTATTGAACGACCAGCCCTTCTCCGAAGCCTGGCGCCGGCGCAACCGGTCCTTTTCGCTGCAACAAGCCGCTACCCTGACCCGCCAGTTCAGCAAGCGCCACCAATTGTCGATACAGTTGTTTCACCAGCAGCAAGGCGACGAGCAGCGGACCAGACTGGCTGCTGACCAGCCCCTGCCCTTTTCCGAGGCGCTGTTCGGCGCCCCTACAGAAACGGCGCTTCAAACCAATGAGGATGGCGCCCACAACTTCGGCCTCCTCGCCCGGCACACCGGTGGCGGTAAACGATGGGGATGGGCGCACACGGTAGAATGGCGACGCCATCATTATCATTTGCAAACGGGCGCCATTACCCCCTACTCCGACCTACTGCCACCCGGCGAACAGAACTGGTCCAGCACCACTGCCCGCATCAATCCACGGGTGACCTTCAACCACAAGCTGGGGAATCTCAAAGGAGGCGTTTTATTGCAGTACTGGCGGACCCCCGCAGACAGGTTCCGGCCCAGGCGCTATTGGCGATTACACCCCACCTTATCGGTGCGGCTACAGAGCAAAGACCAGCTCAACCGGTTACAATTCGAACTCAATGGCGAGACCGAGCTCTCCGACTTCCTGCTCGCTCCCGGCGCTACCCGGCTCGACCGACTCAACGCCTTTTACCAATTTTCCCGGTCCGGGCAGAACGCTTTTCCCACGCTGGCGCTCTCCCTACTCTATTCTCGCTTCGATCCTCTGGCCGGTTCCACCTTGTTCTTGTTTTCCCGCTTCAATCGCAACCGGTCGGTCATCGACCGCCCGGAATTCCAGCCCCGGTATGTCGCCAACGAACAGGTGCTGACCCCGCACCAGAACCTCCTGATGAACGGTGCGCTATTTGACAAAAAGCTGTACGAACTGGGCCTTGGTCTGCGGACGAACATCCTGACCGCTTTTCAGGACCGTTACGCCTACACGGGGGAGGCCGCCGTGCGCAACCGGGACGCGATCATCACCACCGGGCTTTCCGTGTTTACGGTGCGCGATTCGGCTTTCAACATTCAATTCGACGGACGGTACCGGTTCGGCATCTATCGGATGGGAGAAAATACGCTGCGCGGTCAGGAATGGCAATCAGCGGTGGTGCTCAGCGGCTTTGCCGCCGGCCGGCGCTTCATCTGGCGGGCCGGCCTGACCCATGTATACGAAGCCCAGGCCGGCGCCATCATCCGTTATTACAACCTCAACGGCCGACTGACCTACCAGCCCCGTGGCCGCGACTGGTCGCTCGCGCTGGTATGGAACGACCTGCTCAACCTGAATAATCCCCGCCGCCTTTCGTTCCAACGCACCGCCACCGCCCTGGTTACCAACCAGTATGCGTTGTTTCCGGGTTTCATTACCCTTAATGGTTCCTTTCAGTTGTAGTGGCCGGGTAGCGCCGGACTTTAGTGCCGATCAAAAGCCGCCAAACCCTTATTCATGGATTGATCTATTGCCGCTCGCCATTCTCGCGTTTGCTCGTTGAGCGAAACCCACCGTGTCGCCCTCCTGTGCGAACGCAAGCCTGACATCCGTTATGACGAAGAACTCATGAAAATCCGGTTCAACTCAAATTTCACCTTTTAAAGCAAGTGAAGCCCAAAAAAACCGAAAATCAATAAAATTTGCAAAACTAGAAAGAAGTTCATAAATTATGGCCGAAAAAAATACCCTAAAAACTGAAGGACCCAAAACCTTTGAGCCGTAATCCATTTTTGGCAAAAAAAAATCACATAACATGCCAACTACCGCTCAGAACACCTTCCCTTTGGGTCGCGTCATCACCCTTTTGGTTTTACTGCTCGGGCTGGGCCTGATAGTGCTCCACCGGCCTTCCGCACCGGCGCCCCCGGTATCGTCACCACTGGCCCGCGCCTCGCCGCCGCCGGAAATCGCCGTCGAGCTCACGGAGCAACAACTGGCGGAAATCACCGAAGCCTACGAATCGGGCTTCGACCATCCCGATCCGGACGGTCAGGACCCCTGCCGCCGCCTCCGGCTTTTGCCCCATAAAAAGCTGTCTACCTGGCGCAAGCAATTCCAGCGCCGCGGCTTCACCATGCAAAAGGTCAGGGACATGCTCCGCTACGGCCGGCGGGAAGTACACCGCCATCCCGGCAAAAGCGTATCGCATACCCGGGTTTACGACCAGAAGGGCAACTGGATCGTGGTAGACTTCGTAGATTGCATCATTTGGCAGATTGCCCCGTACAATTTCAAATAAGCAAAAAAGATTATGGAAATCGGAACGGAAATGACGATATACGTCAGGGCGCTCTCCAACAACCAATGGTTCGGCGCCTGGGCGCCCGTGACCGCCCGCCTGGAATGGCGCCACCCCTCCGGACAAGCCGCGCTCTTTACCCTCACTCAGACCGGACTGGATGAAGAGGATGAGTATGAATTTTATCAACGGGGCGCCTTGCTGCTGACGGTACTGGAGGAAGGCGATTTCAGGGCCCGGACAGGGATGAGCGTAAAGGGGGATTTATGAACTTTTTGCGCGGGGAAGCTTTACGGGTTAAAAGGGGCTTTTTCTCCTACTCTTCGGCTTTTTATCGTCGCATGGCGCTGCTATCCTTCTCAAAAAAGCCTGAGATTGGAACAAAAATCGCTCCTTTTTCCCCCAACGGCATACTTTCCGCAACCGAAAGACCAAGGACGTTCGTGTTGATTTGGAAGTTTGGAGCGGGATCGCTTTTGTAACCTTCGTTTGCTTAATTTTGGTCATCTTATGGAAAATCCTATAACGCTCCTGTATCCTGCTTTCCTTTCCGACAACGAGGTCTACCGGGAAGTTGAACAGTTCTGGCGCCGACAATTTGATCAGCTTGCCCTCCCCTATCAACCATTTTACACCAAAACGACGGCCACAGGCCGACCGCTCAATGATGCGAACCCCATCTTCGACGCCTACTTCCCGGCTTTGCACAAACTGGTGCGCGTGATCCAGTTTATTCCCGAATCCGGTGATCTTTTGCTGACCGGATGGCTCGACGAAGCCCCAGTCCTGAAAATGCCCCCCGAAAAGCGACCCGTTCCCGACAAACCAGAAGACCGGAAACGGCCCGTCCCCGAACTGGTCCTCTCCCTGGCGCTTACCCTGGAGACGGCCCAGCAGGCAATAACGCTTTTGCAAAAATGGATTCTGGAAGACCTGGAACAAACGGAAATGGAAAAATTATTGCAGGAGATATGACATCATCCTATCGCTACCCTACTTTAATGACCGACAAGCGGATCTACAACCTCGCACAGGCCTTTTGGCGCCGAAAACTATCCGCTTTCGCCGGAAATTACGGCCTGACTTACCAATCCTATCTCAACCCCGACAACGGTAAAGGTCAGAAGGAGTACGACGCCAACCCCATCTTCGACGCCTACTTCCCGGACCGAAAAAAAGCGGTGCGGATCATTCAGGATGAACCGGAGCTTGGTGCGCCAGACCTCGCCGCCTGGCTCGATGATAGTGACGGCATACCCGAATTGGTCATCGCCCTTTCCCTGTCCCGGGAAACGGAACAAACGGTTTTGACCCTCCTCGAAAAATGGATCGGGGAAGATTGGGAAACGGTGAAAATGAAAACCTGGTTGGAGCGGTTTGTTGAGGAGCAGGAAACAAAATAGAAACCCAAGCCTAACGGTCATTTAAAAGGTATGTGCTTTTGACCCTCAAGATAGATACCTATTAATCAAAGGATGGCGTATCACGACTGTTCAACCTAGCTTCCCGGATTTGCTCCGCCAAGTCTTCATTAACAACCAGCTTTTACTGATTAAAATATTCCCATCTTTTTCAACCTTCCGGCGCCGACACCACCTTAACCACCACCGCCTGATCTTCCACCGCCCGCGAATACTCCTCCCGGCAGGCATATAACACCCCATTCTGCATGATCAGCCCATACGTTCCCGCCGGCAGGTTTAGCGCCGAAAGGTCTAAATGGATCACCGCTTCCCAGTCTAACACTAGGGTGGTGAAGGCTTCCGCAATTCCATGCGCATAGCCATAACCGGTAATTATAGCACTGGTTTCCGTTACCGCCAGCTGCATCTCCACCCAGGTGTTGATGAGGACGTAGAGGCTGGGGGCTTCGAGTTGTAGGGTTTGGAAAGTAAAGGTCATAATTGCCGAAAATTAAGATTTGAACACATTAAAAACTAAATCAAATAAAAAAATCAATTTAAACTGAAAATTAATTTCGCAAAATTAATCAAAAGCATTAATTTTACAGCAAAACAGGTTTAACACCTAAAAACCCAAAGCCTTTTTAGACGAAACTTGATACAATCAAGTTGAAACAACGCCAACTAATATTGTAGGTTTCCAAAATTCAACACAGCCACTATGAAAAAGTCGATAGGGCTGGAGGCAGAAAGGCTTGGGCTCTTTTCTTTAATGATTCTGGCTTTTACCCTCTTGCTATTAACGAGCTACCGGTCGTGCACACCCGGAAGCGGCGGAAATTACAGGGAGAGCTCCCCCCCAAAGCCACCGCCGGGCAGTAAAGTAGGGGGAGTTGTAGCAATGCTGACAGTTAAGCAGGCCCCCCGGCATGTCCGTCGAATAATCCGATACCTAAAGAGCGCCCGCCATTTAAATCCACCTACTGGCTATAAAGGTGGACGGATATTCCGCAACCGGGAAGGCATTTTACCACGGGGTAAAACGTACTACGAATATGATGTCCACCCTCTGCGTCCAGGCGTTTCCCGTGGCTCGGAGCGGCTGGTTGTCGATCAGCATAAACGCCGGTTCTACTATACCCGAGACCATTATCGCACCTCCGTACAAATTGAATGACATGCGTAAATCCGACTTCCTCCAACTCCTCGGCCAAGCCTATGCCTTTCCGGACTACTACGCCCAAAATCTCGACTCCGCCGATGAGATCCTGGAAGACCGAAAGGAGGCGGAAGAAACAAAAAGGCTTTCGCTCCGGCCGCTTTTTGAAGCTTTGCTTCGGGAAGAACCCGCCGAGGAACGGGCAAAGATCTGGGCGTTGATCCGGGATCATTTCGGGGTCGTATAAGGAACTCACGCCTATTCGTGGTCAGCATTGCGGTGTCATTGTTCGGGAGTGGTCGAACGACTTTCCACGGCGTGATCACCACTTCCGACCCGGTCACCGCCGGCTGCCTCTCCGCTCAGGTGTTGATGAGGGCGTAGCGGCTGGGGGCTTCGAGTTGTAGGGTTTGGGAAGTGACCTTTATGGCCATTTTTTAAGTTTTAAATCAAATAAACCGGATTAAGATCGATTTAATTAAAAAAGCTTGACTATTTCAATTAATAATATAAATTTGCAGAATAAAAATCCAGCAAAAAATGATCCACTCAGTATATTTCCTGCGCTATGAATAAGAAGTTAATCAGCAAATACCTATTCGGACTACTACTCATGATCTTACCTGCCGCCCTCGCCAAAACCACACAGGGCGCTCCGGAGGATCCATTTCTTGGGACCTACGAACAGTTTTCTAAAGCGTTTGATGAACAGTTAAGTCATTATCAGAATGGACCGCTTGCAGACTACTGCTGCGATCCGCTTGATAGGCTCCCGCCGGTCAGGGCCATATTGGGAGGAACAATCAGAGCCGGTTACGAACAGCTGAAGTATAGCATATGGCGAAACACCCAAATCGTTTTCAGAAATGTCCCACCTGATCAAATCCCTTATCGACGTTATTTTCTCCAAGAGGACGAATGGGGTAAACAATATGCTATCGCCTACAAAGAATACGCAACCGAACCCTCCACTACCGTGCGGCTCACGGATAATACCCTGGCGGGGCTAGACCTATCGGTTATTGTACCGGTTTCGGGAACCGTTGGAACAATGATGGCCAAAACCCCCAACCTCTTCGTCTCCGACCTGATCAAAAACATTACGCGGAACTTTGGTAACTTAGCATGTTTCGAGTGTGCCGCCCAGGTGGTAAAAAACTTGCAAAAACAAGGAATCTCCGGTGAGGTGATCACCCTGGAAGCCAATACTACAAGGCGGGGCTTCATTTTTAGCCAAACTGCGAATAAAGTGATTTCTCAAAATGGCCGACACCGCGCCGTATTGGTTGAAGGCATGGTATATGACAATATTCACAAAAGTGGTATCCCTTTTGAAAAATGGTTACGTGATTTCGAGGTGCTTGGTGGTTTCAAAAAACTGAAAAAAGTAAAATTCTAAACCTTTGGATTCTGTAAAACAATTGATCTTCGCTATCCAAAAACAACCGGAGCTATACGTCGGCTCCCGGTCCCTCCCCCTCGTCGAAGCCTTCATCAACGGCTGGCTGCACCGGGATGAACAAAACGTGGCGGACGCCGACCTGCTCGGCGATTTTCAGGCTTATATCCAACGCCGGTTCCAGGTAAATAGCGCACAATCCTGGGCGGCGATTATCCGGTTTTATTCAAATGATGAACGGGAAGCGCTGGAGCGTTTTTTTGAAGAGTTTGAGGGGTTTGTTGAGGAGCAGGAAACAAAATAGAAACCCAAGCCTAACGGTCATTTAAAGGGTATGTGCTTTTGACCCACAAGATTCGTAATCTTCATAAAACCACCACAAGCCCATGCCGGAAATTACCGTCACCGATAAGCTTCCCGCCACTCATCACCAAAGTACTCTGGTCCTCTGCAAACAGTGGGCTACCGCCCGGGCGCCTACGAGCGACCTGATCGACTGGGCCCTCCACGGGCGGCAGACTGATCTACTTTCCGGCGGAGAAGAAGCAGCCAAGTACTGTAAGTTATTTTTCACACAACCCTAAGAAGAGATAAGCTTTTGATACCGTTCCAAATGCGCCATCGCTTTTTGAACATACTCCGGCTTCAACAAATTGGTCTTGCGCTTCGACCATGCCTGTGCTTTTTCCAGCACCTCCGGTACGGAAGCATCCGGACGATCCTGTAAAATATAATCTACGGTGGCCAGTACCTCCAGCGAATAGGTCGACTGAAAACCTTGGATAAACCAAACCAAACTGTCCAGGCGGTAGTATTGCTCAGCAGAAAGCTCTCGCTCCAGATAAGCTTCCACCTCCTCCAATCGCTGATAATTCAGTTCTAACGGTTCAAGGGGTTTCGCATTTTGTTGTTCTAATCCATGCAAATAACTGCCGTTTAAGTAGTACAGCACATGCCGGACCTGGGGGGGTATACGGACCATACCAGTGCGGAACGAATTTCAGGCGCAACTTTTCCCCCATCCGCTGAAGAAAATAGGCTAACTTATTGGCTACGAACAAACTGGCGGCCTCGCCTTGGCCTTCGTATTGAAAAAGGGCGTAGAGGAGCATGGCCCGAGCGGGGGTTAATATTGATTTTTTTTGGATTTGGCGTTTCATGACGATAAATAGGCAGGATAGATAATCTCAGACAGGCGCTTGTACAAGTCTTCGTGGTCGATTTGCAGGCCTCGGTAGGTGATGCTGGTGGATTGGACTTTCATCAGGCGTACGAGTTTTTTTAAACGTTAATTTTTTACTCAATCTTCCGGCGCCGACACCACCTTAACCACCACCGCCTGATCTTCCACCGCCCGCGAATACTCCTCCCGGCAGGCATATAACACCCCATTCTGCATGATCAGCCCATACGTTCCCGCCGGCAGGTTTAGCGCCGAAAGGTCTAAATGGATCACCGCTTCCCAGTCTAACACTAGGGTGGTGAAGGCTTCCGCAATTCCATGCGCATAGCCATAACCGGTAATTATAGCACTGGTTTCCGTTACCGCCAGCTGCATCTCCACCCAGGTGTTGATGAGGACGTAGAGGCTGGGGGCTTCGAGTTGTAGGGTTTGGAAAGTAAATTTCAAGTCTCTCTTTTAAGGAATAGCATACAAAGAATCCATTTTTCAAAAATAACCTTTTAAATGTGGGAAAAAAGAATAAAACAATTAAATTTAATTTAAAAATTGATAAAATTAATTAATTTCGCGGCACAAAAGTAAAAAAGTAAGTAAAACTTAAATACTAATTAAAATATTCTTACCTTCAGCACAACGCTAAACCAAAAAAACCATGGTTGTTCCTCGAAAAAAGCTGGAAATTAATACCAACCAAAGATCCAAAAACGAGGGGCTTTGGCTATTTATTTGGGGCCTTCTGCTTGCAACATCCGCAGGGCTTTGGCTCTTCGGCTCCTCTTCTACATTGTCTTCAGAAAGAGAAAAGACTGATATCGAAGCACTGCCCGATGACCGGAAAGAAAAACTTGAACGAGCACTTGCTAAACTGGAGGAGGCCGAACAATATGCTTTGCTTGCCGTACAGGCAGGATGGTATCCCTGCTTTAATTGCCCCAATACCCAGACCATTTATTTGATACCTGGGGAGGTTTGGAAGTACGGGGTCACAACCAATGGCCCGGCCCGCTATTCCTCTTCATTTTACCGGCAAAACCATTTGCAGTATATTGTTCAGTTCCGTGGGCCGCTCCAGGAGTGCCTGCGCGAAGAAAAGATTAAAATTTACCGTTATGCCATTTTGCCTGAAAACCTCAAACGCAATATCCCTCTAATACGGCCGCCGGGAAACAAAAAAGATTCGTAAATTGAGTGAAACCACCACAAGCCCATGCCGGAAATTACCGTCACCGATAACCTTCCAGCCACTCATCACCAAAGTGCTCTGGTCCTCTGCAAACAGTGGGCTGCCGCCTGGACGCCTACGAGCGACCTGATCGACTGGACCCTCCACGCCCGGCCGGCCCAACCCGCAACGCCCGACCGGCTGATCTACTTTCCGGCGAAGAAGAACCTGCTGATTTACTGGGGGCTCTCCCCTGCGGAAGACCTGGCGAACCAATTGGCCAACCTCGCCGATCAATTACCAGCCCTGGGCATTCAAACCGGTAATTTGTCCCAACTATTACCTAAGCCGGTTCTATCCGCCACCCGACCGCCGGCATTAACCTACTGGTCAGGGCCCTACACCGGAGAGCGCCAATGGCAAGTTCGGCTACAGACTACGCCCTATTGGTATCATCGTCTGGATTTGCGACCATTCGGCGCCTTCCTCAATCGGCAAGCCCTCCTGGCAACCCCCTTCTCCGGCATCGGACTTACCTTCCAGGCCTATCGCGTCCGGGCTGAGCCCAACCATGGTTTTTTCCATTACCATGCCGACGACCGCTTGCTGCTCATCGAAGTTCCCATCCCGATGAACGACCTGCCTCGTTTTGCATCCAACCCCAATCAACTCTTCGGACTTTCCCTGCCGGCTTTCCTCCGGCTCCAGCCGGACCCCGGTATTCCGGGTTTTGCTTTTTATACCTGGCTCGAAGCACTGGAGCATCAACTGCGGGAGGGACGCCGGAGCCGTTGATTTGAGGATTAATTTCTTAACCCAACTTGCAGCTTCTGGCGCATAAAAGGTTGATTATCAGATACGGTA
>CAYQQU010000060.1:0-34669 GCA_964419545.1 uncultured Saprospiraceae bacterium
AAAAAGCCGCCCTACCGGGCGGCCCGCTCTGAGTCATTGCGGAGGAGGAGGGATTCGAACCCCCGGTACCTCGCGGTACGCCGGTTTTCAAGACCGGTGCAATCGACCACTCTGCCACTCCTCCGGTTGCCGTGAAAGCGATTGCAAAAATAAGCGGCTAACGAGGAATAAAAAACCCTGCGAAGGAAAAGATTCCTTTGATTCCGTTTTTTGACCCCGATGAGCAACAATAAAGATGGAAACGACCTTCCCAGCCGGTACCAGCCGCTTCCACCATTCGACGTATTCGCCCGTATGGGCGGGATAGACCTCGCGCTTGCAGGTGCACGCTCGCGCCGACGCTATTCGGCGGCACAACTCTGGCGAAGCCTGCGCCGGGCAACCCGAAACCCTATGTTGTTATTCTGATTGATCGGGTTGTTCCTGTTGCGGTAGGAGGAACGGCACGCATTTACGTTATTGTTCCAGGACCCGCCACGAACCACTCGGGTGCTTAAACAGGTCTACCCCTTGAAAGTAAAGGTACCTAAAAATATTTTTTTCTAATCGCTGATGGTTCCCGAAACGAATATGTCCCAACCAGCTGTTCAGACCGGCTTCCAGCGCTTCGGGTGATAATTTACCGGCTTCTCTGTGTTTAAGTTTTTTGCGAAGAAAACGCTTGTACCGGCGTGTGCTTTGTTTCAATACAATTCGGTATTGGGGGAAAACTTTAAAACCGAGAAAAGGGACGCCAGCCTTTACCTGGTAAATCTGTGTTTTGTTGGGGTGAAGCACCAAACGGAGGTTGGCGAGATAATTTTCCAGTTCTTTTCGAAAAGCATGTAGTTCCCTTTTTTCGGATGCAAAAAGCACAAAGTCATCGACGTATCTGATGTATCCGGGCGCTTTTACGGTTTCCTTCACAAAATGATCAAAACGGTTTAGGTAAATATTGCCCCACCATTGGCTGGTTAAGTTGCCGATTGGCAACCCTCTTTTTCTTTGTTGTGGCGTAAAAAGGTCATCTCCCGGAAAATAGACGAGGTGAGGTTCCTGCAAATTGGAATTGTCAATAATAGTATCGATAAGCCAAATGGTTGCCGGGCAAACGATTTTCCAGCGTAATTCTTGTTTCAGCAATAAATGGTCGATGCTGGGAAAAAATTTCCGAATATCGCATTTGAGGACATAAGGATACCGCCGGGCGTAATGCTGGAAACGCTCAATCGCAGCATGCATCCCCTTACCTTTGCGATTGGCGTAGGTGTCGTAGATAAACGTGCGCTCAAAAATAGGCGCGGTGATATTGCACAAAGCATGGTGAACCACCCGGTCGCGGTAGGGCGCGGCGCTTACCATGCGTTCTTTGGGCTCGGTAAGCAGAAAGGAGCGGTATTCACCCGGTTGGTAAGTTTTTTCCCGTAATTCGTTTTGCAACTGGAATAATTCCGCCTCCAAACGAAGGTTAAATTGAGCGACGTTAGGCTGTTGTTTTTTCCCCTTCTGTGCGTTTTGAGATGCCCGGAATAAGTTTTCGAAAGAATAAATTTGAGGGTAAAGATTGTTGTAAGTTTTCATTTCAAATTGCTTGAACCATGCAGCGTGAAACTATCATCTCCAAATGTTACGATTTTTTGAAGTACAGTTCCCCGTTT
The DNA here is from genome assembly GCA_964419545.1 of uncultured Saprospiraceae bacterium. GTDB lineage: Bacteria > Bacteroidota > Bacteroidia > Chitinophagales > Saprospiraceae > CAYQQU01. The sequence continues at coordinate 1,638 of CAYQQU010000060.1, forward strand.
ATTGCTAAACTGCCCCGCAGCCATAAATTTACCTTTGGTGATCGGTTACAAATTCATTTATTTGATCTACTCGAACTGCTGATCGAGGCTTTTTATGCACCGCCTGCCCGAAAAAAAGAACTGCTGATAAAGGTAAACATTAGCCTGGAAAAGCTGCGCTACCTATTCCGGCTCGGCTTTGATCTCGGGCTCTACGATTCCATCCGCTTCAGTGAATTTGCCAAACGCCTCAACGAAATTGGTAAAATGAACGGCGGCTGGTTAAAAAGTCTCTCAAAATAAAAAAAAATCGATCCCGCTGCGCGGGATAAAGGGTAAAAGAAGTAAAGGGTTACAGGCGCCGGGCAACCCGAAACCCTAAGTTGAGAACCTGATAGAACGGGACGTTCCAGACGCGGTAGGAGGAACGGCACGCAACTACGACAGCGTACCAGGACCCGCCACGAACCACTCGCTGATTTCCGGTTTGGGCGCCGCGCGGATTTTCCGTCGGGCCGGCATCTTTGCATTCCTGGTAATAGGGGTTCGGCTGATCCAGTTCACCGGAGAAGCGGTCCCAGCACCATTCGAATACGTTGCCGCTCATGTCGTAAAGCTTAAGCCGGTTGGGTTTAAAAGCTTTGGCTTCTGTGGTGGCGCCCCGAAAGGCGTTGTCCGCCCGCATGTCTTCCTCCTTGATCCAGTTCCATTTTACAGCTTGCCGATTATTGATATGAGCAGCGTCAAAATTCATCTGCGCCGGGTTGGCGGTGTCGGTTCCGTTGCCGAATAGCGTGCGGTTTTCCGCACCGCCGCCCGCTGCGTATTCCCACTCTGCTTCGGTAGGCAGGCGGTAGCCGTTGGCCGTCCAGTCAGTGCATTCGTCCCAGTTTTCGACTTGGTTGTGCAGTTCCAGGATGTTTTCAGGAACAGCGCCCAACTGGTAAACGGGCGTTAACCCTTGCCGGTAACTTAGCCAGTTGCAGTAAACGACCGCCTCGTACCAGCTCACGTTAATCACCGGCCGGTAGCCGCGCCCGAAACCGGAATCCATGGGTAGTGGCCGGCCGGTAGCTTTACAAAATAGGCCGTACTGCCACCAGGTGACGGGCGTATCGGCCAGCCGGAAACCGGGGACAGCTACTTCGTGGCCGGGCCTTTCATGGCCGTAAGCGGCATCATCCTCCCGGGCGCCCATAAAAAAGGTACCGCCCTGAATAGCGATCATACTGGGGAAAAACCGGTCCCATCCTTTGGCGTATCGTTCCGGATGATACGCCGGCGGCCAGGGTTCCATTTTTTGTATAAAAAGGTCGGTTTGGGTTTTTTCCTCGGGGTCGGGGGGCGCCCATTCGGCCCAGCCGGGGTCGGCGCCGGGCGAGTTTTGGAGCAATTGCAGGGCTTGGTGCAAGCCGTCCCTATCCTTTAGAAAAGCCAGAGGGTAGGCAGCTTCCTCGATTTTTTCCAGCACAGCGGTGGGGTCCAAATTCTCCCGGCCGGCGATGTCCAGGTTGGTAAGGGCGGCGGCAAAATCGAAGTCTTCCAGGTTTTTCCGGGCGGTGGTAAACGCCAACTGGAAGTTTTTTTCATGTTGCTCCCGGTAGTTTTCCAGGTCTTGTTCAATCTTTTTTTGGTGGTCGGCCGGAATGGCCGCCATCGCGGTGAGGCCGTCCAGGATGGTGCGGGCGTCCGATTCGCTAAATAGGAAGCGGGGCGCCGGCGATTGGTCAAAGGCCTTTTTTTTAGCTTCGTAAAGCCGCCGAGCCTGCTGCCCGGGAAGAGCGGAAGCCTGGTATTTGCGCCGGATGTCGTCGGCCAGAGAGTCGTGCGCCAGGCGGGTGGAGCGGCCGTCTCTGTCGGCGGCGGAAAGCAGGTACACACTTTTGAGCTTGTTGAGAATAGCTTGCGCCGCCGGATCAGTGAGGTGCGGATAGAGGTCGGCGAACTCGTCATTGTTAATGCTGCCGGCGGTAGCGGCAATGGTGACAAACTGGTATAGCACGTCGAGGATCAGGCCGCTGTTAACGGCTTTTTCCCAGGGTTTACTGGCTGCATCCGGAGCATCGGACTGCCGGATGGTTTGCAGTTGCTCCTTGATAAAGGAAGAAAGGTCTGTCTTTCGATTGGCCTGGTACAAGGTTTCGGTCCATTCTTTCTGCAGAGCGCCCTGTTCTGCTGCTGCCTGGATAGCCGCCTCCCAGAGGGCGCGCAGTTGGATCTGGAGCAGGACGCCGTAAGGTTTGAACTGGTCTCCGACAAAGTCCCGGGCGATTATTTTCGGAAGCTGTTCCGCTGCTTTGGGAATTTGAAACCGAAAGCGACTTCGCAGATCTGGATCCGAGGCGGGGGTCAGGATGGCCTCTGCGATATTTTCCTCTTTAAGTGGGGAAAGGTAGAGTTCCCGGAATTGATGAAGGCGATGATCGGGTAAAAAGCCTTCGGTGATCTGGGCGAGGAACTCACTGCGAAAGCACAGTAGGATATGGTATTGCGGCCGGTCGGACATCACGGTTTTCAGCAGGCTGCCTAGTTCAGCCATTTCCGTATACCCGTTGAGGGTGTTTAACGGATCGTTATACATTTCTTCTACCTGGTCCAGTATGATCAGCACTCTTTTTTCCGGATCGACCGGCGTTTGCAGCAGGGCTTCTAATTGTTTCGCGAGGCCGCCCTGAAGTTTGCTTCTGCGCACCGGCAGGGGGACTTGCCAGCGTTCGACAGCTGCCATCCGGGGATAGAGGCCGGCGTGGATCAGGGAGGATTTTCCCGTTCCGGAATAGCCGTGCAAAAGCACCAGTCGGTTTTGCCGAACCAAGTGGTACAAGGTGCGGATCTCTTTACTGCGGCCGGTGTACAGCAGAGCTTCCTGATCCGAGAAAAAGATGGGGCCCGGAAAAGGACTGGGTACTTTGAAATGGCCGGCATCATCTTTTTCCCATAGCTTTTCCAGGTACGCTTGCCGGTCAAGCGGCAAGGCCGACAGGTAATCCATTTCCGGCGCCGGATGGTATCCCTGCTTTTCCTGGCCGGTAAAGACTTTCAGGCTTCTGATCAGTCGGTCCAGCCCTTCGTCGAATTGGTTTTTGGAAATGACGAATCCCTGGCTGTTGAATACCCGGATGGCTTCCGGAAATTCTTCGGGCAGCAACTGGGTCAGATCGTCGGCTTTGTCCCGGTAGATGAAGACGGGAATGATGTCAATGCGTTCGGCCAGTGCTTCCCGGATTTCGAAGAGCACCCAGTCGTTGACTTTTTTGTCGGTGTCCGTAGCTTGTCGCTCCCGGATTTTAGCCTCCCAATCCGGGCCGATCAGGGAAAGTACGATCTCCGCCCTTTTTAATTCTTCCTGAAGTTTGGGCTGCCATTTCTCGGTGAGTTGGATGTCTCTTTCGTCCAAAAAAACGTGGTCATCCCGGCCTAATTGGTCTAGAAGGGCCTCTTTGATTTTACGGGCCTGGTCGAGCGTATCTACCCGCCGGTAATTGATGAAGATGGAAATGGGGTGGGGTGGGTTCATCTTTGGATTTGGTTTTTGCAGCTTTTAACCCGGATTATTTATGGATTCATCTATTACGAAGTCAAACTGGCCGTCATTCTTGCATTTGCTCGTTGGTCGATACTCACCGTATCTGGGGATACCTTCCTGCAGCAGGTAGGCGCCTCCATGTCGCCCGCCTGCGCGAACGCAAGCCTGTCAACCGTGATGACGAAGAACCCATGAATAATTCGGGTTAAGATATCAAAAAATGGTAAACTGCGAGTAGCACTGCCGGGAAAATCAGGGCAATCCCATTTAAAAGATGCTACCTCTCAATTGCCATAAAATTCACATGGGACGGAAGGAAAATCCTTGTTCTTCCTTTTGGATCGAGGTAAAAACGAGGATTTTTCCTACTTTTTCGAGCTCCAAAAATTAAATGCGATTGCCCTGCGGGAAAAATGAGCTATTTCGCTTTTTGAAAAACAACTTGGCTGCGGAAGCTTCGGCTTTATATTTCTCTCTGCGGGGTATCCGGCTTGGCGCTTTGTTGTGTCCCGCTGGTCCCAACCTCCCGACCAGGAGCGAGGTATTGGTTCCTTTTTTCGTTCATCTGCAGGAAGCTCCCCTCAATTTCTAAGCCCGCAACCGAGTGAAGGGATAGGTAAAAGGCCATTCCCATAACGCATATTTCACCCAACCAATCGCACCGCCTTCCTCGTTCCTTGCACCAACGAATTCAGGCACAAAGCAATCTCCGTGACCAGGGCCGTAAAAAACATGATCAATTGACTGTCCCGGATTATTTATGGGGTCATCTATGGCGAAGCCCAACTGCCCGCCATTCTGCCCCGCTCAATCACCGTATCTGGGGATACCTGCCTGCAGCAGGCTGGCGCCTCTGTGCCGCCCTTCTGTGCGAACACAAGCCTGACAACCGTCATGACAATAATCCGGGTTAACAACTTTCACCCCCGTACCGCCACGGCAATTCGCGAATCCGCTGTGCCGTAATACAGGAACCACTTTTTCCGGAAATAGACCAGCCCTTCGACGAAGCAAACCTCATTCACTTCCCCGACCCGCTCGTACGGCTTGTCGGGGTAGATGAAATAAGTATCCGTACGATCCAGCAGGCGGTAGGGGGCCGCGGCGTCGAATAGCGCCTGCCCGGCCGCATAGGTGAATTTCGGCAGTTCCGGATCGTTGAAATTGGCGGCATTGCTGGCGTTGTAGATCAGCAGGATACCGGCCTCGCGGAGCAGGGCGTAGGGCCCCGGTTCCACCAGACGGCTGTCGAAATAACCGGGGCGCGGGTGCAGCACCGTGAGGCGATCTGCCTTTTCTTCGTCTTCCTCTGCTGTCCAGGTGATGAGGTCGTCGGAAGTGACCATAAACAGATCGGTATCGCCGTAATACATCCAGTATTTATCCAGTATTTTAGCTGCGATCATTCGATGGTCTTCCCGGCGGGCGACGATCGCGCCGGCTTTCGACCAGGTATTGCGATATTTACCTTCGCCAAGCACCAGGCCGTACTTTTTCCAAGTGAGCAGGTCGCGGGAACCAGCCGACGCCAGGCGGGCCGTTTTTCCGTCGTAAGCGGTGTAGGTCATGAGATAACGGCCGTCGTCGGTCTCGACGATGCGCGGGTCTTCCACCCCGTCGAAGTAGCAGAAATAGCATTCCTCGCTGTTGGCTTGTTCTGTCGGTGTGCGTCCTCGCCATTCGTACGTTTTCATAATGTCTTCGTCCGGGTAAAAGACGGGCGCGGGTCGCTTTTCGAAATGCAAGCCGTCATTGCTCACGGCCAGTCCGATGCGCGAAGTGCCCTGTGGGTCCTGCGCCCGGTAGAAGAGGTAAATCTGGTCGTCTTTGACGACGGCGGCGGGGTTTAGGACGTTGCGCGCTTCCCAATGAACCGGCTCCCCGCGCAGCGGGCAGGTGAACGTCAGTGTGGAATCGGGCTGCAATATAGGATTGAGGCTATCGACCTTGACAAAGCCGGAAAGGGGCCAGTCGTCAGCGGCCGGTTCAGACGCCGGAGCGCCGGGGCGGCAGGCGGCGGCCCACAGAGTGAAAAGTAGAAGCCAGTGGGTTTTCATGGCGGGTTAGGATTTTTTCGATTAAAATTATTCAATTTTCCGGGTACTTTTTGCTTTGGGGGAACAACTAATTAGTACAACGATTTCACCAAAAACCTGCTGAACATGATTAAGAACCTATTACCCATGCTATTCATCGTCACCTGGGCTATCGGCCTCACCGCCCAGGTTACCCAGCTCGACATCGACCCTCGTTCCGGATGCAACTTCGCGGGAGCGGCCGGCCAGGAAGGCCCCATCTACGGTTTCAAAAGCAGTCGCGAGGCGGAAGAAACGGTCAGCGACATCCTGCGGCAGGTGGGGCTGCCTCAAAACTTCAAGATCCGGGCGGCCAACGTACCCAATGCTCAGGCCCACGTCAGCAGAGGCGAGCGGTACATTCTTTACAGCCAGCGCTTTATGGAGGAGATCTTCAACCACTCGGGCGACTATTGGAGTAAGATCGCGGTGCTGGCCCACGAAATTGGCCATCACCTGCTCGGGCATACCCTGAAGGATGACGGCAGCCGGCCCGTCAAAGAACTGGAAGCGGATCAATGGTCGGGTTTCGTGCTCCACAAAATGGGCGCTACCCTGGTGGAGGCGCAACTGGCGGTGGCGTCGCTGGCGTCGGAGGAAGGCTCGCCGACCCACCCGGGAAAAGAGGTGCGCCTGGAAGCGATCGCGGTAGGGTATAATGAAGCCCGGGAACTGAATGAGAAAAAGCAGGAGGCTTCTGCGTCGGCAGAGAAAAAATTGGCGGAGCAGAAAAAGGCAGGGTCAGAGCAGCCACGGAATAAGCCGGCGGCTGAACCCGAAAAAGAGGAATCTTTGGTCGTGCGGGGTAAAACGACATTCCGGGGCCAGGAATATGGGACCATCGAGGTCAACGGCCTGGTCTGGATGACCGAAAACCTCAAGTTAAAGCCCAAGAACGCCTGGATCTATGAGAACGATAATCGCAATTACATAAAATACGGGGTTCTATACACCTGGGATGCCGCTAAGCAGATCTGCGATTGGGGCGGTTGGCGTCTTCCGACGGCGAGAGAATGGCAGTCCCTGAAAGGACCCTACCGGGAAAATTCGAACTCCGCTTACCGCAGGCAGGTGGAGCAAAGCTTCAATATACAGCATGGCGGGCATCGCTTCTTCAACATCAATCAAATTTTTGAAACGGCCACGACGAGCGGTTTTTCAAAAAAAGGCTTGATCGGGTTCTATTGGACCAGTAATGAGATATCCAAGAACAAAGCTATTTCTTACCAATTTGTACGCGGCAGCTTCAACACCATGGAAATGAAGCGAGAAAGAAAAGGAAGCGGGTTTTCTTGCCGGTGTGTGAAGGACGCCGGAAAGTAGATGCTATCGAGACGCCAATGCATAGCCGAAGGAAAAACGGGTGTTTTCGCTCGCCAATCGAAGAAACCTGATTGGCCTTCTTTTTTCAATACCGATACGACTTTCGCCCTATTCCTTCTTTATTCCACTCCAAATAGCGGCCGGCGGACTTTGGGGGCGCTTCATTAATTAGTATACTGTCGGTAAAAAAAAGAACGCATGCAATACGACGCCATCGTCATCGGCACCGGCCAGGCCGGACCGACGCTCGCCAGCCGACTGGCCGCCGGCGGCAGGAAAACCGCGATCCTCGAACGCCGCCAATTTGGCGGCACCTGTGTCAATAACGGCTGTACGCCTACGAAAGCGCTGGTGGCCAGCGCCAAAGCCGCTCATTCGGCTCGCCGGGCTCACGAATACGGAATTATGCTGGGCGGCGACATTCGGGTCGACATGAAAAAAGTGAAGGCGCGTAAAGACGAACTGGTTCATCAATCGACCACCGGTGTCGAAAATTGGTTGCGCAGCACGGAAAACCTCACCGTGTACCACGGCCACGGGCGCTTCGAATCGCCTCGCACCGTGCGGGTGAACGGCGAATTACTGGAGGCGGACCAGATCTTCATCAACGTAGGCGGCCGCCCTTACGTGCCCGACCATGCGAGGGGAATGGACTACCTGACCAACGAGTCGATGATGGACATTGATTTCGCGCCCGAGCATCTCATTATCATCGGCGGCAGCTATATCGGGCTGGAATTCGGGCAGATGTACCGCCGCTTCGGCAGCCGGGTAACCATTGTTGAAAAGAACGACCGCCTGGTGTCCCGGGAAGATCCCGATATTTCAGCAGCTATCCAGGAGATCCTCAAAAAAGAAGATATCGAATTGCGCCTCTCGGCCGAATGCATCAGCGGGCAAAAAGAGGGGGATACCATATTGGTTGACGTGGAATGTGAAGAGGGCGAACCGCAAATACGCGGTACGCACCTCCTTTTCGCTACCGGCCGTACGCCGAATACGGAGGAGCTCGGCCTCGACAAAGCCGGCGTCGAGACAGACGATAGAGGCTATATCCTCGTCAACGAGCGCCTGGAGACCAATGTCCCCGGCATCTACGCCCTGGGCGACTGCAACCGGCGAGGCGCTTTTACGCACACTGCTTATAACGACCACGAGATCGTGGCCGACAACCTGCTGCAGGGCGACGATCGCAAAGTGACCGACCGCATTCTTTGTTACGGCCTGTTTATCGACCCGCCGCTCGCCCGCATCGGCATGAACGAAGCGGAAGCGCGCAAGAGCGGCCGCAACGTGCTCATGGTTACCCGCGAGATGAAGCGCGTGGCGCGCGCCCGCGAAAAAGGCGAAACCGACGGATTGATGAAAATCCTGGTCGACGGCGATACGCAGGAGATCCTGGGCGCCGCCATCCTCGGGGTCGGCGGCGATGAGGTGATCCATTCCATCCTCGACCTCATGTACGCCCGGAAGCCCTACACGCTGATCCAGCGGGCGGTACACATCCATCCGACCGTATCGGAACTGATCCCGACGATGCTGGGCGATTTGCAACCATTGGGAGCATAGTCGCAGCCGAAACATTCGCAGCGCCGGGGCTATAAGGGAATTACCGGGTTTTGGTCCGGAACAAGGCAGCAGACGAAATCCCGGGAATGCCGTTTATTTTCCAGTTCACTTCCCCAGCCGGACCGACAAATCGATCCGCGCGCTCAGTCCGACAAACGGCCGCACCAGTGCTTTTTTGTTGGTGTCGAATCCTTGTTCGCCGTTTCTCACGGTTTCGGTTTCTTCCAGAAAAGCGGCGCCGGCGTTGAAGCGCACAAACTCGAAGAGCTTGTAGTCGAGGCCGAGGTAGAAAGGACGACCCACAACCAGCCCGCTGATCTTGTCGCCTTCGTCGTCTTCGAAATTGTCGAGAAAAGCGCCGATCACCACCGAGGAGTTGCGCAGAAATTTGGGGGCGATGCTGCTGTTGCTCAGCGGGAAGGCGATGCCCAGGTAGGGCGCGTCGCCGTAGGTGAAGTCATCCAGCGGTCCGTCGATGTAGACGCCGCCGTAGCCCACGCTCAGCGAGAAGAAGCCTTTTTTGCGCTCAGTCTCGTAGTCATCGACGTAGCGGCTGATGGCCAGTTGGCTCCAGGGTTGGTTCATCAGTTGGCGGATGTCGGCGTCGACCACTGCTTTCAGTTCCTCCACTTTACGCATGATCATTTGCCCGCGGCTCGCCGTACTGTCGGCTTTCAGCTGTCCGATGGTAACCCGGTCCAGGTTGTCGAGCTGCTGGCGTACGGTAGACGAGAGCCCTTCGAAGCCGTCGTCGTTCTGGTTGCGATAGTCGGCCAAGGCTTCGTGGATCAGAGCTTCCATTTCGGCCACCATCCTTTTCGGGCTGCGGGCGGTGGTCAGCTGGTTGTTCTTGACGATGATGTTGGCATTCAGATAGGCATTGGCCTGATCGGCGATCTGCCCGGCGAGCGCGGCCTGGGCGGCTTTGTCCATGCGCCGGTAAAAGTCGATGCGGAAGTCGTATTGGGTCGAGGCGCGCAGGGCGTAGTTGACGGCCAGGCTGTAATTTTGGGTGGTGTTGTCCAGCAGGTCTTTCCAGGTGGCGAGGTAGAGCAGGTCTTTGTCGTTTTTCGCTTTGGCGGGAAAGATGCTGATCTCGATGACGTCGACGTCTTCCGGGATCTGACCGGTGAACATCAGGGGCTGCTCGGCCGGCAACGGCTGGCCTTCGTTGAAGTAGTTCTTTTCGGGGTCGTAGTTGACGGTTTGGTATTGAGCGTAGGTGAAAACTGTGAAAAATAAGGCAATAGCCAGTGAGGTCAGTTTTTTGATCATGTCAGGTTAGTTTTGATTAGCGTAAATAGAAGGCTATAGCGGGGCGGTTGTTCATTTTGCTTACAGATCGGACCTGCGCAGGCGGCGCCGGCTCTGGGCCGCGGTGACGAGCAGTGAAAATAAAATCCAGCCTACGGTGAAAAGAGCGCCAAAAGAAAATACTGAATTTAATCAGGATTTAAGACGAGCCGGGAGGGGTTGGGTCACCAATTGAGGCGATTTTTCCGAAAAAAATCTTCAACTATATGCACTAGCCGGCGGAAAAGCCCCAATCGGATTGAATAACGCAAAGGAGACGCGGAATTTCCGGTAGCCCATTCCCGAAAATCATTGACAGGGCGGTGTTTCTCATCGCGCCCGCTTGCATCGCTCGCCAGTAAGTTTCAATTTGCGTATTATGAGAAAGCTGCTTCTTTTTTGTATTAGAGCTTGTTTGGAGGTAGTGCTTTTGAAGCGAAAAACTCAGATTTTGGGTTCTCCCGAAGGGATTTTTCCGGCTCATAGCAGCGCTACGGGTCGGAAAAATGCCACAGGGAGGTTCCAAAAGCTGGGTTTTGCAGCCAAAATGACTACCTCCAAACAAGCTCTTAATCTGATCCTCCCGCTCGTCGCTGCGCCGCAATCCTGTCCGGTGGATGAGTTGCTGGCCGGGGCCGACTCCCTGATTAAGCTGGGTGATTTTCCATCAGCGCAACACAAAGTCGAAAGTGCTTTGACCTGTGCAACCGGCCTTGATTCTCTCCCTTTGCTGAACAAGCAGTACGAAGTGCTGCGCAACCAACGGGAGTTCCGGTCGGCGCTCGCCGCTGCCCGCGACGCCTGTATGTGTTTAGCGCTATCTGGAGAAGTCAAAGCAGTTTAGTATATCATGTAAGTGACTAAACAGCAACCAACTTCAAGTTGCGCCCGGAGTTGCCGACGGTGCTAAAATATCGACACCTTCTCCTGGTAAACCCGCCCGCGATCATCGACACCTTGCAACAAGTACAGCCCCGCCGGCAGGGCCTCCACATTCACGCTCACCTGCTCCTGCCGGGGCGTTCGGCGCCATACCGGTTTGCCCTGGGCGTCGAAGAGCACGATTTCCGACAGTCGCCCGCCCGGCAGCCGCAGCCAGAGGACGTCGCGGGTGGGGTTGGGGAAGACCTGCAGGTCTTGATCCGCCGGTATTTCTTCCGAGGCAGTGAGGTTGTCGATCTCGAAGCGCACCTCGGCCAGTCCGGCGCAGGTCATGTCGGGCTCGCCGGTTTCCAGGACGGTGAAGAGGACGTAGCGGGCGGCGGCGCCCCCGAAGTCCGGGCCTGCCTGGCCGGGGTAGTCGCGACGGCCGGTAGCCGGGTCGAGTTCCAGCTCGCCCCAGGCTGTCCAGGTCTCGCCGTCGAGCGAGTAGTCGATTGCCAGGCGGCCGGCGCCGAAGGCGAGGAAGCCGGGTTCGTTGTAGTTCCAGATGGTGGTGGCGCCCAGTCCGTAGGGGAAGTCGAACTGGTAGAACAACCAGATGCCTTCTCCCCGTGCGGGGTTGGGGCTGGGCGCCGGCTCGCAGGAAAGCCACTGCGCCTGCGGGCGGGTGTCGTGGGTGAAGCCGGTGGGCCAGCACTGGGCCGGTAGTTCGGCGAAGGCTGCGATCAAAAATAGGGAGATCAGAATATTTTGTCGGTTCATTTTTTTGGAAGATTGGCTGGTGATGTTTGGATCAGTTAAAAATTAAGAAATCCGATCGGCGGCGCGCTGCTGCCCGGGCTGTAGAAATTCCCGATGTTGGGCAGCACTGTTGTCAGGTCGTTCGGCGAGACGCCCATCCACAGGGCCAGCTCAGCGAAATATTCATCGGTGGAGGTGGTGGGGATCAGTACGCCGCCGCCCACGTCCAGGTCGCTATGCAGGGCCAGGGTAGGGTAGAGGCCGAACACCTCGCCGCCGTTTACGGCATCGCCCATCACCAGCACGTTGCCGCCCCAGCCGTGGTCGGAGCCGTTGCCGTTGGAGGTGAGCGTGCGGGCGAAGTCGGAAATGGTGAAGGTGGTCACCTGTTCGGCTACGCCCAGCTCTGCCAGCGCCGTCTGGAATTCGGAGAGGCCGCGGCTGACCACCCCCAGCATCTCGTTCTGGATGTTGATCACCTCGTCGTGGTGGTCCCAGCCCCCGAAGGTGACGAAGAAGACCTGCCGCTTCATCTGCAGCTGATCGCGGACGGCGATGGTGCGTGCGATCATGCGCAGGTTGGCGGAAAATTCGTTTTCGGAAAAAGAGGTGTTCAAGGGCGCCAGGTTGTTGATGGCGGTGGCGAACTGCTCGTTGGCGTTCAGGCCTACTTTGATCGTGTTGGTGTAGGTCTGTTTAAAGATATTCTGATATTGCTGCTCCAGCAGGCTGTCGATGGCCGCCGTGCGCACCTGGTCGAACAGATCCGGGCCGCCGTACCCTTCGATGATGCGGGCGCCCTGGTAGGCGTCGATGCTGTACTCCACGGTATTGTTACCCGCCTGGAAGACGTTGTTGCCCGAAAGGGAGATGTTCATGGAGATGTTCTGGTTCTCGTTCATGTACGACAGCAGGTCGGCCATTTTGCCGCCCCAGCCGATGGCCGAGCGGTCCTGCGGCACGGAGGTCTGCCAGTGCATGATCTGGTCCGAGTGGCTGAACAGGCCGACCGGTAAGGCGGCTGTTTCGGCCTCGTATTGCGATAAGGTGATGGGTTCCACCAGCGTTCCCACGTTGGCGATAAACGACGCTTTACCCTGGTTGTACAACTGTTGTACTTCGGGCATGGCCGGGTGCAGCCCCAGATCGATGCCGGTCTGCAAGGTGGTGCTCAGCGGCAGCAGCGATTGCTGCGGCAGAGCCAGATTGGAGCGCGTAGCGGCGTAGGCGCTGTATTCGCTGTCGCCGCGGGGAGCCAGCATGTTGAAGCTGTCGTTGCCGCCGGCCAGCAGGATGCAGACGACGGCGCGATAATCGTTATTCGTGATGCTGGGCATTGCCGAAGCGGCCGCTGCGTTGAGCTTGCTCAGGCTCAGCCAGGTGGAAAGAAACGGAAGGGCGCCGAGCGAGGCGCAGCCGGCCGTACCGAGGAACTTCCGGCGCGAATATTTTTGACTCATCGAATATTCTGTTTGATAGGTTGAAAAACTTAGCGAATTACGTTGTAATCCGGCGAGATCAGGATGAGGTAAATCGCCATGCGGATCTGATCGCCGAATTCGCCCTCCAGTTGCTGGAGAGCGTTGAGGATGGTCTGCCGGGTGGCGGGGGAAAGCTGGTCGTGCGCCAGGAGCAGGGCGAGTTCGTCCAGCATGACGGCCGGGTTGTCCAGGCTTTCCCAGTTTTCGTAGTCGATTTCTACATAGTCTTCTTCCGGAAATTCCTGGCCGATGACTTCGTATCCGATTTCGTTTTCCATCAGGTAATCGTGGACAGCCCAGGCGTTTGACATGTTAAAATAGGCGATGGCGGTAGCCGTGTTGTGGAGTTGAAATTCCGGCGCCGCCAGGCCGGCTTCGGCTACCGGTCCGTTGGGCTGGTAGTCGGGTAAGAAGAAATTGAACACGCTGGGCGCGAACATCGGCAGCTGGCGCATTTCCTGCCAGAACCAGTAGGGCGTGTTCCAGTACTGCATACTTTCGTTGGCGGCTTCTAGAGCTTTCAGCACGTGGGTGTAGCGCACGATAGGTTCGCGCAGTTTTCCGTTTTCGGGTTCGTCCAGCCAGTTGCAATCGCGCGCTTCCGGATCGAGCAGGATGGCTTTGACCACGGCGCCGAGGTCGCCGCGTTCTCCTGCGCCGTTGTCTTCGAAAACACTTGCTACGCGCTCGATGTACGCGGGGCTGGGGTTGGATTTGACGAGGCGCTGAATGAGGCGGTAGGAAATGAAGGGCGCCGTATTCGGGTGGGTGGCCAGGTGATGGATCGCCATCTGGATATCTTCCAGGCCTGATTGCCCGGCCGGCACTACGAAGTTATTGAGCAGGTATTTGGGGCCGGGTTCATGCCATTCTTCGTACATGCGCATGGGCAGGAAAAAATTGACTTCGAAGATGTCGGGAGGAATGCCGAAATACCCCTCTTCCCCGCCGTCACTCAAGCCAGTGAATACTTTGGCGAATTCCTTGATGTCGTCATTATCGTAGGTGGGAATGGGTTGGCCGTTGGCGTCCAGCTTCAGGGATCCGTCCAGGTTCAGTTCGAACAGCCCGATCGAGAAGAGCTGCATCACCTCCCGGGCGTAGTTCTCGTCCGGCCGGATATTGGCTACGGTATCGGTTTTGGGGTTGTTGAAATGGCTGAGGTACATGCCCATGAACGGGTGGAGGGTCACCTCGTACAGGAGCTCTTCGTACGATCCGAAGGCGTGTTCCAGCAGCAGGTCGTAATAATTGGCGACCACTTCTGCGAAAGGCTCTTCCAGCAGGGCGATGCCGGAGGTGACCAGGATTTCGCTCAGGGCCAGCGCCACGCGTTGGCGGAGCAGGTCTTCCCCCGTCATGACGGCCTGCCACCAGCTTTGGTTGAACTGGAAGGTATAACCGTCACCCAAAAATTCGCATTCCTCGAACGGTAAATCCGAGTTTTCGCACAGCTGATAGCCAAACGCCAGCGATTCTTCCATAAGCGGTTGCAAATAGGTGGGGGGTATTTCCAACTGTTCGTCGATCCAGCGCTCGAAGCCCATTTCGGCTACGGCTTCGATGGTTTGCCGGTTGGCGCCCAGGGTAGCCTGCGCCAGGAAGCGCGAGGCCTGCAGCCGCATGTAGGCGCTGTCGATCCCGGCGCCATCGACGGTGGCGCCCGGCGCGAAGCCGACTTCCGAGCCGGAGCCAGTAATGGTAATGCCCTGATCATGGCCGGCGCCCAGGTAGTCGTTGTACGACTGTGCTAAGCCGGTGTTGCCGGCCAGGCAGAGCACCAGGGCGACCCACGGGATTTTGGTAGTAATGAATGGATGCATGGTTGGTTCGGTAATTGGTTCAAGGAGGGAACGACTTTGGCGGGAAGGACCCTACCGTGGAGAGAAAAATTTTAATTGTTATCCTTGAAACCCAGGAAGGGGAAGAGCGGAAGCTTTGCCAAAAAAGAGTCGAAGAACCCGTGAATAATCAGGGCCCGCAATCGGATGCCTCGAAGACATCCGATTGCTGCCTGCGAACCCACCATGGGGGCTGACGTAACATCACGTCATTTTACCACGCGCCGCACCCAGCTTCGTCCGTTACTGTCCGTCAGCTTCACCATGTACAGCCCGGCCGGAAGGTCCCTGACCGTCGTCTCCACCTGCAACTGGTTGTCCACCTGCCGCTGTTGCAGCCGGCGGCCATCCGCCGTCAGCAATTCCAGTTGTCCCGAGAAGGGTCGCTCAAACTGCACTTGCAGCAATTCGCCGGCTACCGGGTTGGGAAAGACGCGTACCGCGAGGCCGGCTTCGCCCGGCGCGGCAACGGCGGTCGTCTCGTTACAGGCTTCGATATGTTCGGTCAGCACCCGGTATTTCGGTGCATCCTCATAGGGTTCTTCCTGGAAAAACTGGCTGGTCAGCGCGCCGAAGCTGCCCCAGCGGGCGTCTTCCGGTTCGCTGCCGAGGGGGGCGATGAAGGAGAAGTGCATAAAGACCATCTCTTCGTCGCTGAGCCCGGCGATGGTGTCGAGCATTTGCTGGTAGAGGTCGTACATCTCGGGTGCGATCTGGGCTTCCAGCAGAGCGACGTTATAGGGTTGCACGGTGCCCCAGGGGTCGGGCGTGAAGTGCTGTCCGCCTTCGTAGAAGACGAGTTGCTTACCGTGGTCGGCGGCGAGCTGGGCGTGGTCGCGCCAGCCCTGCATAGCCCAGTTGCCGGGGTCGAAGGTGAAATCGGCGGCGCCGGCGATGACGTCCTGTGCGGTGGCGGCGGCGCCAAGCCCGGCCAGCTGGGCATGGTCCGGGCTCATATAGCCGGCCGGCGAGATGGCGTCTACCAGGTGGTCGTCGCCGTCGTCGGCCATCTGCAGGTAAATGCGGCGGGTGACGTCGAACCAGCCGTGCTGTCCGGCGAGCACGCGTACCAGTCGATTGGTGTCGGGGCCAAAGACGTCGGTCCAGATCTGCAACACCTCGGCGATGCGCGGGCCGAGGCGCTCCGGCCAGGGCAGGCTCTGATCGAGTTCCTGCTCGCCGTAATGGGCCTGGTCGAAGAGCCAGTTCCATACTTCGTTGGAGTACTCTACGTAGATTTTCGAATCGGGGTGCAGGTTGTCCCGGAAGAGGGTAGCCAGCTGAGTGACGTAGTTGTCGTCCGCCAGGTGGGGTACGCACACCCAGGCGTCGGCTTGTTTTTGGTTGCAGATCCCGATCCAGTATTCATAGGGGATGCCCTGTGCGGTATAAGTATAATCGTCGATTTTGGGGCGGTCTTCCCACTGGCTGAGCGTGGAGTTGTTGGTATGGCCCCAGTCCATGAAGCGCAGCGCCCCGAAAGGTTCCAGCTTTTCGAGCCAGGAGGCCGTCCAGGGGTCGGCCACATACGTATCTTCCGTTCCGGGCAGCAGGAAGCGCATATTGCGAAGGTGATCGCCGGGTTGCGATTCCATGATGTAGAGGCCCATGATGTTGTCCTGATGGGTAAGCTGCACCTCGATGCGGCCGGGCGCCTGGCTGACGATCTGCCCGTCGAAGAGAAAGTCGATCTCGCCCTGCCCTTCGTAGAGCAGTACGTAGATGCCTTCCGGCAGGGCAAACGTATTAGCCCAGACGGTGCGGATCACCTGCGGCGCATCGGCGTTGGGGTGATCAATGTCCAACGGTACTTCGAGGGGATAGCCTTGCTCGTCGAATGAAAAATATTCCAGCAGTTGGGTATTCCACAGGTTCTGGCCGCCGCCTACCCATTCGCGGTTGGTGGTCTCCCAGGTACGACAGTACTTCATGATGTCGACAAACGGCCATTCGCTGCCCCAGTCGACCGGACCGGCGAGGTTGGCGCCGACCTGCAAGTGGCAATTTTCGGTTTGGCCGATGGCGAAAGCCGCCAGGCCGCAAAACAGCAGGGTGAAGAAGGTAGCTCTTAGTTGCACGGTTATGCGTTTTTGGGTTATGAAAATAGTTTTTTTCTGTTTAGCCCCTGATGTTGCCGCCCGAAAATTTCCTCCGGATAGAAAGGGGCGAACAGTCGCGGTTTTTTTTCAAAACGGCCACACGCCTCTTTACCCTATCGGGATGAACAGGAAAATGACATTACAGTCGAAAAATATATGATTCGGGGTAGCCATAATGCGGTTCTGGTAAAAAACTTTGGTTCGGGCTTCCGGTTTTGAAATAGGCGCTACCACTCCAATTGCACAAAAATATTCGGCGTCAGGCGCAGCATCTCCCGTTCGAACGCCACGAGTTCCGGCACGAACTGTTCTTCCTCAAAGTTTGGAGGAAAGACATAAAAATCGATATCCAACAGGTTGGCGCGGTTGTAAAGGTTGAAAACGGAAAGGCCGATTTTTCCGCTCCAGCTTTTTTTCTCGAATTTGTAGTTGGCGGCCAGGTCGAGGCGATGGTAAGCCGGCAGCCGGCGGTTGTTGGGGCGTTCGTAGCGTGGGAAGTACTCCGGGTTTCCCGCTTCGTCGATGACAGTTTCATAATCGTCGGGCGTGGTGTAGGGGCTTCCCGAATGGAGCCACCAGCTCATGGAGAACTCCCAGTGGTGCAGTGTGACCATATGTGTCCAGCTCAGCTGGTGGCGCTGGTCATGGGGGGCCGGAAAAAACGTGTCTTCGTTGAGGTCGGGAAAGCGGTTTTTGACCCGGGCCAGGGAGTAGGCCAGCCAGCTGCTGTAGGCCCCGAAGCGTTTATTGATCAAAAGGTCCAGTCCGTGCGCCCGGGCTTGGCCGTCCTGGGTAAAAGGGTTTTCGAGGTTTTCTTCCAATTCCAGTTTCCAGGAGGACAGGTTCATCGTCCGTTTTCGGTAGTACGCCAATTCCACGAGCAGGTCTTTTTTTCGGTAGACGACGCCCGCGGACCATTGCGTAGCCCGCAGGGAGGGGAAATAGTCGTCGGCCGCCACCCACAGTTGTTCCCCGGCGCCGAGGTCGCTGTACGAAGCGGGCACCTGGTAGAGGTATTGCCGGTAACTACCGGCTGCGCATTGGAGCTGTAGCGGACCGGCGCCGGGCTGCCAGCGCAGGGAAAGGCGAGGCTGCCAGTTGCGCTCCTCGCGGGTGACGGCTTCGTTTTCGAATAAGCTGCGATAGTTTTCGCGGCGGACGCCCAGTTGTACTTCGAGCTGTTCGAAGAACCGGCCCTGGTAATCCAGAAAGAACGCCGTGGTTCTCGAATGCAGGGTCTCGGCGCCGAATTCCAGTTCCTCGTTGCGATCTTGTTCGCGGTAGCGGTAGAAGAGGCGCTGCCGGATATACTGCCCGCCGCCCTGCAGCCGGTGGTGGTCGTCGATGCGCCAGGTCTGTTTCAGGGTAACGGTGGCGTCGGTCAGATTATTGGTATGCCGGAAGCGCCAAAGGAAAGGAATCGTTTCGGGCTCGAAGGTATAGGAAAAGAAATAGTGATTGCGATACTGGCTGTAGGCCACGGTGAGCCGGGTGCGCCAGTTGTCGTTCCAGTTGCGTGCGTATTGCAGGCTGGCGCCGGCGTTGCTGAGCTCCAGTTCATCCTGGGTGGCGAAGTATCCGTTTTCATTGAAGCTGTAGTCGAGCCGGTCCTTACCGAAGTAGCCGCTGACGGCCAGCTCGTCCGTTTTGCCGGGCTGCCAGACCCATTTGGCGTTGTAGTCTTCGTAGAAAAAGTCGGGCTCGACGGTGATGTCTTCCCCCGGTTGATTGGCGTCGCGCCGGTTGAAGGAGAGGCGCCCTTTGCGGGAAATGCTGTTAAAGAGGTTCTGGAAGGTGCCGCTGCGCAGGAGGTCGGTATACGAACGGCGGCCCGCCAGCAGCAAAGTCGATGTGCTATCGGGCAGCGGCAGCTCCGCATAGGCGTGGGCGTTGATCAGGTTGAGGCCGAAGCCGAGGTGGGGCCGGTCCGCCGGTTCCGGTTTGCCTACGATATCGATGACCCCGGAAACGCGCCCGCCGTATTCCGCCCCGAAGTCGCCCCGGTACACGGTTGCTTCGTCGACGACGTACGGGTTAAAAGCCGAATACAGCCCGAAAAAATGCCCGGCGTGGTAGATGGGAATGCCGTCCCAGAGCAGGAGGTTCTGATCGGAAGCGCCGCCGCGGATGTTGAGGTTGGCGGCCGACTCGTCGGCGGAGCTTACGCCCGGCAGGAAATGCAGGGACCGCAGCACGTCGGGCTCGCCCCATCCCGGTAGCGTGGGGATCTTTTCCGGCCGGAAGGTAATGCGATGGATGGCGTCGTCTTCGTTGCGTTCCAGCATATCGATGGTAAATCCGCGCACCACCACTTCCGGCATCAACTGGGAGGCCGGTTGCAGTGCGAGGGTAGGGCAGGGCGTGCGCAGCAGCGCGCCGACGGTCGTTGCTTTTTTTTCGAAACCCAGGTAGCTGATGATTACCCGCTGGCGCTCATCGAAGCGTCCGCTGAGGGAGAACTGTCCGTCATCCCGGGAATTGGCGCCGCCGGTGGCGCCGGCCACCTGCACGTTGGCGAAAGGCAGCGGCTCCTGCGTGCGGGCGTTCACGATCTTACCGCATAGCTTCAACGGGCGGAGCTCCCATTTTCGGGCCCGGAGCACGATATACTGCTCGTCGACAATGTCAAACGAAATATCCGTCCGGGCAAAGAGCTGCTCGAGAGCGCCGGCCAGTTCGATATTGCGGATGGTTACCGAGACCTGTTCTTCGGCGACGAGGCCGGTTTCATAGGCGAAAGCCAGATGGTATTGCTTTTCCCATTGCGCGAGCACCTCGGCCAGGGAGCAGTCGGTACAGGCATAAGAGATCAGGCGGCTTTCCTGGGCCTTCAGGGCAAAGGAAACGCAGCAACACAGGAGGGCCAGCAGAAGCGAAGAGCGGCTTGTCGGCATGCCAACTATTGTTCCTCGATGCGCACGGTCGTATCGTCGATAAAGATAAAGGATAATCCTAGCGCTTTGCAAACGATTTCCAGGGCTTGTCGCAGATTGTCGTGAGGCAGGGGGCCGGTATACCGCTTTGCGGGTAGGGCTTCGTAAAGGATATTTACCTCGTAGTGGCGCATCATTTCCTGAAATACGAGCGCGGGCGGTGTATCGGTAAACTGGGTGACGCCCTCTGTCCAGCCGGGGCGGTCAGTGGCTCCCGGACTCGAACGCGCCAGGCGGCCGCCGCGGAGCCGCGCCCCTTGTCCTGCTGTGAGGGTCAGGGTATCCGCCGGAGGGACGATCACGCGCACGCGCCCTTCGTAGCATTGCACGGAAAGCTCATCGGCCCGGTCGTAAACGTTAAAGCGCGTGCCGAGCACCTCCACCCGTCCGCGGCCGGTCTGTACAGTAAAGGGAAGGCCGGGGCGAACCTCGAAATATGCTTCCCCGTCCAGGTGAACATCGCGGGCCTCCGCGAAGCCGCGTTCGGAATAGCTCAACGATGAAACGGCGTTGAGGCGAACGCTTGCGCCGTCGGGTAAAGTAACGGCTTGCTTTTCGCCGATCTGCGTGCGGATCGATTCCCGGCCGGGGAGCAAAAAGAAAAAGGCGATAAGGAGTGCGAGCGCGGCGGCAATGGCCCCGGCGGCGATAAGAGGGCGGAGTTTGCTGCGCCGCTTTTTGGAGGCGGCTGCGGCGCGCAGGCGTTCCCAGGCCGCTCGTTGATCATAAGGCGGCGGCTGCAGCTGCTCTGCCGCCCGGGCGATACGGCGCCAACGTTCGAAGTCGGGGTGTTGTTCCACTTCCTTTCGTTCCGCTTCGGTCAGCTCGCCGCTGAGCCAGCGGGCAAGCAGGGTCTCGTCATTAAAGGGGCCAGCCATTTATTGTTCTTGTCTGTTAATCAAATAACGATTCAACCTTTCCATGCCCTACTTTAGTGTTTTGTTTTTTATGTTCCTTCCTTGCCGGGAAGGCTCCGGTTATCTGAGGTTGAGGCTATTCGGGATCGCCAAAGACCAAAGACCAAAGACCAAAGACCAAAGACCAAAAGCCAAAGACCAAAACGCCGCAACAAGTCTACTACATCCTTCCTCAAATTTTATCCGTCAGTTTCCGCAGCTCCGTCAAGGCTTTGGACATGCGTTTTTCCACTGCTTTTTTGCTGATGCCCAGGCGGTCGGCGATTTCCTGATAAGTCAATTGGTCGATGCGGTTCATGAGAAAGACGACGCGGCTTTTCTCGGGCAGTTCGGCGACGGCGCGTTCCAGGCGGCGTTGAAACTCGTCCTGTTCGTACCGGTATTCCGGGGTTTCGATGGTTTCGGCCCGGTGTTTTTGTTTTTGGAAAGCCAGGACCACCTTTTGGTGTTTGATCTGGTCGAGCAGCAGGTTGTTGGCCACGGTAAATAGAAAACTGCGGGCCTTGGCGGGCAGCACCTTGGCGCAGGCTTTCCACAGGCGGAGAAACGCTTCCTGGGTGAGGTCTTCGGCTTGCTGGACGTCGCCGCATTTGTAGTACAGGAAGTTGCGCAACGACCGGCTGAGCGTTTCGAACAGTTCTTTAAAAACGGATTCTTCGCAGACGTTCTTACTCATGGTTGGCGAACGGCGTTTCCGGGAGATGGCTTTATGCGCTGAACGTTTCCATAACGCAGTTGGGAAGGTCAATATTTTGGTAGTTGCCGCCGCCATCGTCGATTTGCTGCCGGCTAACGGAGAAGTAAGGCAGCCGACAATTTTTTTTCTGCATTCTGATGCAACTACTGCATTTTTATCCTGTCGTTACAAGACAACCCCAAAGCTTTTTCTGACGTTTGACCGCCATGCGAATTTGGCATTAAGTTTTATTTCACCCGACTAATACCATATTATGATTTTTGTTGCAATCGTTGATGACCAACGCGACGTCAGGGATGGTATGCAAAAAGCGATCGAGCAGGCGGAGGGTTTCGCCTGCCGGCACGTTTATGCCGACGCTGCGTCCGCTCTTGCCGGTATTCGCGAATCGCCGCCGGACATCGTACTGCTCGACATCGACCTTCCCGATATGTCGGGGGTCGACTGTCTGCGCTACCTGAAGCGCGAACGGCCGGAACTCAATGTAGTGATCCTTTCGGCATCTTCGGATGACGAGCATCTTTTCAGCGCACTCCAGGCCGGCGCCTGCGGATTCCTCATTAAGAACGTTTTTCCCTCCCGCATCCTCATTGCTTTGCGAGAAGTGGCGGAAGGAGGCGCTCCCCTCAGCCGGGAGGCCGCCCGCCGGGTCGTCGCCTCTTTCCATAATGATCAGCAGACGCTGCCCGACGACCTCTCCGATCGAGAACGGGAGGTCCTGGAATTGCTATGTGCCGGGCAGAGCTACCGCACCATCGCCGGCCGGCTCTTCGTGAGCCCGAACACCGTTCGTTTTTACCTGAAAAATATCTACAAAAAAATGAACGTGAGCTCACGCCACGAAGCGGTCGCAAAAGCCAACCGGATGCGCGGGGTATTTTTTGAAACCTGAATTTGAATTTCCAGAGACCGGATATCTTCGCGGGCAATGCTTGACCGGATTATTCATGGATTCATCCATTGCCGCCCGCCATTCTGCTCGGCTCACTCACCGTATCTGGGGATACTTGCCTGCAGGCAGGCGCCTCCGTGTCGACCTCCTGCGCGAATGTAAGCCTGACGACCGTCAAAACGAAGAACCCATGAATCATCCGGGTTTGCTTTTTCAAAAAACTATCCATTTGGGTAGGTTGCTGCCTGCAACATTAATTTTACCTTCATTTTGTCTTGCGGAGATGCTAAGAGCTTGTTTGGAGGTAGTGCTTTTGAAGCGAAAAACTCAGATTTTGGGTTCTCCCGAAGGGATTTTTCCGGCTCATAGCAGCGCTACGGGTCGGAAAAATGCCACAGGGAGGTTCCAAAAGCTGGGTTTTGCAGCCAAAATGACTACCTCCAAACAAGCTCTCAAAGATCATGCTAATGGAATACCGATGCGGTCAGCGCAGTTGCGCCCGGAGTTATTGTCGCAAAACTACCCAAAGCGGTAGTTCCCCGGTTGCCGCCACCCTTTTATCTTGTAAGCACAAAAAGCATTACCATTATTTGTTGTTGGAAACTATTGAGAGTTTTTTTCATACTAGTCCAACCGATGTCGCGCGGCGCCCCGCGCGACATTTTTGTTACGGCCTATCGTATCTGATAAGCGGCGTGCAGGTTAATGACGTAACTGGTAAACCGTTTGAATAATTCCGGATCATCGGTTTCCAGCCGGTAGATGGGAACCAGGTCGATCTGGGCGCGTATTCCGAAGCCCAACTGGGGTATCGGCAGCCAGACGATATCGCCGAGCCAGCTGAAGGCGCTGCTGCGCAGGTCTTCTTCGAGGGGGTCGAAATTGAATGGGCGCACCCGCCGTGCTCCTGGCTCGATAGTAGCGCTGGTGAGGCGGCCGAACGCCAGACCGGTGGCCAGTTGCAGCCCATATTCGCCTTCCAGGTCGGCGCCGGTCAGGTACCGGATCATTACCGGGATTTCGGCATAGTTGATCGAAACATCAACGGGGTTGGACAGTAGCGTCTTTTCTTCATCGGACGGGCGGGAGCCTTTCTGACTGAACAACAACTCTACGGCCAGTTCCAGCCGCGGTTTCAGCACCACCGAACCTCGCAGTCCCACCATCAGTCCCGGTTTGTGAAAACCCTGCTGCCGGTCGCCTTCGATCTGGGCGATGTTCAGCCCCACGATAGCGCCCGCCCGAAACAGCTCGTCCCGCTTGCGACGCCGCTGGGCCTCGCTGGAGTCCGGAAGAAAAAGTAAAGCAAGAAAAACCAGGGAACAGATTCGAATCATCATACTTCTATACATTTCCGCCAAGGTAGAAAAAGGCCGGCAACTATCGGGGATTTGGCGGGGTGGTATATGACGGTAAAAAGACGCATGTGAGGTTGAAGCTGAGGGCCCCGTCAAAATTGATTTCAGCCTTCACTCAACTCGGCAGATTATTCCGGTGCAAGCTGAGGATATACTGCTTCGGCGATTGCCCAAACCGCCCTTTTGAGGTGATCGGGCACGTTCTTTTTGGTGAATTCGGTGACTTTGGTCGTCGAAAGGAATTCCTGGATGAGGTAATCGTCGAAATAGAAGAGCAGGCTTTTGAAGGCGCCGCCCGCGGGGATCAGGTCGGAGACGTGGTACATGCCCCGCGGGATGAAGAGGACCTCCTTGGCTTTGACCCGGATCCGCTTTTCGTCGTAGGTGCGGATGCGCTGTTCGCCGGCCAGCAGGATGGAGATGACGTGATTGGAGATATAGCCCTGCCGGTCGAGAACGGGCGCAGTCAGTTCTTTTTGCAGGATACAGACGTTGCCGTCCCGCAGGATGGTGGCGACACCGGGGGCGTCGAAGAGGCGTTGGGGTATCAGGATCATCAATTTACAGGATTTTGCACCCAATGGGCGCGGATTGCCGGAAACCCATTCCGATGGAAAAATGTAAGGATGCAAAATATCTCGTAAAAAAATAACCCAAAAACGTCAGAAGTGATCATTTTTGATCAGATGATTGGTAAATTGGGTCAAAAGAATGAAATGAGGACCATCCTTTTAGCATCTTTAATCCTGGCCTTTGTACAGCCTGTACTGGCCCAGGAAAAAACGATTATGGATACCACCAAGCATCAATCGCCCATGCTCGGCCTGCGCACCACCATATACAAAGTAGGGGAAATCGACCGCGCCAAGGCCTGGTACGCCGAAGCTTTTCAGACGGCGCCGTATTTCGATCAGCCTTTTTACGTCGGCTTCAATATCGGCGGTTTTGAGCTTGGGCTGCAACCCGAGGAAAACCCGACGATCGACAAGCCCGAGAGCGTGGTGACCTACTGGGGGGTGGAAGATATTCAAAAAGAATACCGGCGGCTGATCGCGCTGGGGGCCGCCAAGAATGAAAAGCCTTATAGTGTGGGTGGGGAACTGATGACGGCCACGGTGAAAGATCCGTGGGGGAATGTGATTGGGTTGATCTATAACCCTTACTATGGACAAAATGAATGAGTTTGTTCAAGAAGGGCTTTATCCTCCCTATCGATCCGTGGCGGGGCAATTGGAAAGCCTGTTCAAAATTTCTTCAGCACGAGTCGAACGGATAAAACAAATCGATGACCTCGTTTTTCGGGTGCTGGATAGTGAGGGAAACCCGTTCAAATACAAAATATTCCGGGAATCTGGCGCCAATAAAAAATTAGCCCTGATCGCCATTGCTCAGTGGCTGAACGATTTGGCCGATCGGCTGGATTATGCTTTCCCTTACTTCCTGCCAAACCGAAACGGGGAATGGGTATCTTCGGTAAGCACTGAGTCGGGGCAACGCTGGGCCAGCCTGCAAAAATGGATCGATTGGCCGGTGTTGCCCCGATTTACGGAAAATGACCTGTATCGCCTGGGACGATTAATGGCTATGATCCACTCTACGACAGCGTCGTATTCCGGTGAAGATCGTGCAATGAAGCGCATCGACGGCGCCTGGCTGCGAGGCCCTGCCCTGAGCGCCTTGACGGGATTCAGCGATCAACTGGGATGGTCGGCGGAAGACCGGAGACGGTTAACGCGAACGCTAACCAGCCTCAGCGATTTTCTGGATCGGCAGGGCTATGATCGCGGCGCCTTCGGTTTGATCCATTCCGATTGGCATCGGAACAATATCCTTGCGCAAGGGGAATCATTGGCTCTGATCGACTTTGAGGATGCCCTGATTGGGCACTATGCTTTGGATATCGGAATATTACTCAACGAACTTGCAGATTATCCCGATGCTTATCAGTCGTTCCGGGATAGTTTTCTCAGGGGATATCAGGACATCCGGCTCCTGGAATTGGGTCCGGCCCAACAAAAAGCTTTCCGGGCTGTCGGTGATGCGATTTACGCCGAATGGGTGTGGCAGTTATCGCAGGCGTCGCGTTCGGGAAGGCCCGAAAGTTGGGATTATGGTTGTGAGGCGCTGCGGTCGTTGGTTGCCTTTTAGTTTAGCCTGCTCTCCGGGTCCGACTTTGACTTCGAGTCGGGCCCGGAGTTCCATCACCGAACCATCATCAACCCCACCCGGACGATCAACCCTTCATCCAGCTGCTCCCCGGGGATAAATCCCGCCGTTTTGAAGCCCACCTGGGCATGCAGCCCGAGGGGTACTGCTTCTCCGAACTGATAATCCACTGCTCCGAGGAAGCGGCCGCCGAAGCCGCCGTCCGTGTCCCGGACGATATCCCCGCCCAGGCTCAGGCTGGGCTGGTCCCAGATATCGATGCGCGGTTCTAAACTCAGGCGTGGCCCCAACGGGTGGCGCCAGCGTGCGCCGAGGCCCCAGAAGCGATCAAGCTTGCCGTCGCCCAGCCGCAGAGACAGTTCGTAGAGATCGCCCTCCCGCACCACGTGATTCTCGATGAAGTATTCGCTGCCGAAGGGCGTGAGACCAAAACGGATCGAAGGGAGCCATTGGTAGGCGCCCACCTGGAGCATGGGCAGCGGCGCCGTATCCTGCCCGTCGTAGAGGTACGTTTTCAGGTAGGCGTAGATGGCGAAAAACTGGTAAATATTCAGAAAGTTGACCGATACGCGGCTCGATAGGTCGTTCAGCGTCAGTTGGTACGTTTCTTCCGTATCGAAGCCGTAGCGGCCGTTAATGCCTTCCAGGTAAGTGAGTACGAAATTGCCGATCTCGTTGGGGGCGAAGAGCTGGTTGCTCAGAATATAGGCGGTATAGTCGTGATGCGTGGAGAGGAAAAGCAGCGTCTCCCGGTAGTGGATGTCGCCGCGCAGCAGCCATTTGTCGCGTAAGGTGGTCGCCATCATCGAAGCGGACGACATGGCGCCCATGTTGATCACCGCCTCTTCGTGAATGCCGAATTCGCGCTTCCCCGGGATATTGCCCCGAACAGCAATGCCGTCGGCGCCGCCGTAGGGGGGAAAGAGCTCGATGGTGTAGGCGTTATTTTCCAACCCGAACTCCCGGTATCGGAAGCCGTGGCCGAACACCAGGCGCTGCCAGAAGTGGATGAGCAGGTCGACCTGCACGTCGAGCAACACCGATTTGGCCAGCCGGTAGCCCATGCCCGCCATCTTTTTGCCCCGCGTGTCTTCTTTCCAGTACGATCGCCGGATCAGGGTATCCTCAAATTCATAGGCCATGCGATGCACCGTCAGCAGGTTTTCGGCGCTGGCAAAGGAGGAGGCGTTATCGTCCCAGATCAGGAAATAGCGGTCTTGGGCGGAGAGCAAATGGGGGAAGAGACAAACGAAAGCCAACAGGGTAATTAGGCGCATTTCTTTGGTTTTTGTCCCGCGAAAGGGGTACGGGCAATCATCCGGTCCGGATTTTCCCGGGCCGGTCTTTGATCGGCAAAATACGGAATATGGGTGGAGTGCCGTCAGGATTTCCCCGAATTAGTTTCGTCTGTCGCTACTTTTGAAAGGGAAGATATGATGAACCGACGAATGCAGAACTGGAGTTCGTCCTACCATTCGTCGGCACTAGGCCTGTTCTCAATACCGATAAATCGCGTTGACGTGCGTCCGGCTGTCCGGCAGGGCTTCCTGCGCATATTGAAATACCGTTCCGCCGTTGAAGTAGGTTTGCCGGGCGGCCCATTCCAGCAGTTCCACATCGCCGGGCTTAGGGTCATCGTGCAACGCTACGGTATTTTCGGCCGTTTGTATTGTGCCCCAGAGGTGTTCGTCTTTGTCGATGAACAATTGTTCGACGCGGCCGTCGCGGGCGCCGATCAGGATGTCTTTAATGTCATTCGAGGCCTTTTGATAAGCCAGCAGTTCGTCAAACTTGCGCTCCTGTGCTTCTCGCCGATCGAAGTAGGTTTTCATCCGGGCCCAGGCTTTTTCGTGCAGCAATACCGGATCGTTATTTTCGGGATTGCCGCTGACATGGAAGTCGACGACATGGTCGTATTGCGTCACCTCGCGGTAGATCGGCGCCAGGTAATCGACGAGCGCAAGGATCATTGGGGCGTCTTCATCGTGGAGCATCTGCATCAGCCCGTCGTCTACTTTCCGGAAGTATTCCGCTATTTCCTTTTCGGGCTGGTCCTTGCCCATACCGTGGCCGTGAAATATGGCATCGGCATTACCGGCGCCGGGGTGATGTTGCAGGCTCGACCGATCGGTGTCGTCGTAGCCCAGGGCTTCCGCCCGGTCTTTGGGCACCAGGTCTTCGATGATTACCGGGGTAATGGAATACTGGTCTGCTTCGAAAAACCGGACTTCGTTTTGGCTCAGGGCCAGTATAAAGAAGCGGTAGGGCGATTTACTCACGAGCGGAATAAGCGGGCGGAGGAAGAACTGTTCACCCAGGTAAACGAAGCTGTTGAAGGTGATTGGCAAGATGAATTTTTCGAATGTATCGGCTCCGAAAAACAACGCCAGCCCGTCCGAAAGGTGCGGGAAAAAATCTTGATCTTCCAGCAGTTCGTAGCCGCTTTCCAGGTATCGGCGCGCTTCCTTTTCATTCATTCCGGTGTGCGCCAGCTTATCCCGGGCCTCATTCAGTGCGTTTTTCAGGCGAAGGCGGTCTTCTTCTACCTTGCCCGCCCGGTAAGTGGGTAAGTAAATGGATACCAAATGCGCTTCTTGTGAATGGAGCAATACGTCAAACTTCTCTTTATCGATCATCATAGTCATGTTTTATCGGATTGGTAAATAAACGATAGCTTTCCGGGGGGCGCCTTTGCGGCGGGCCGGCTCCCAGTGCGGCATTTCCCGGACCATCTGTTCCAGCTGTCTCCGCTCCGGGCACTGCTTGCAAGGCAGCCCGGCGATGGTGTCCAATTGCGGCGCTCCGGAGGTGTCGATCTGAATTTTCAGCAAGATCGCACCGGTCTTGTCGGCCGTGAAACCGGCGGCGTAGGCTTGCACCGCTTCGCCGGAACAGTCGATCGGCGACTCCGTTTCCAAACAATTTTTATTGAACAGAGGAGGCGTAAATGTCATAGAATCCGGCGCATTGATCTCGCCCAGGGTTTCTTCCACTACGTCCGCCGGACTGACGGCGGGCTTATCTACGGAAGGGGTGCCGGGCATCAGTTGTCCGTTTTCGTCCAGCACCTCGTAGGTATAGTATTTATTGCGGAGCACATCCGTAACGTCCTGCCGAACTTTCTCATCCAGGATATCGCCGCTGGGCGGCTTGATTGCTTCGATGCTGTCCGAATAATCACCTGCTTCGGACCCTTCGGAATTCGAAGGAGACTGACAGCCGAAAACCAGCAGGCAGCCTGTAATAACAAAAGTAAAGCTGAAAAGGAGAAAACGAGGGAAGCTTCTGACGGACAGCGCCTGGGATTTTCTATTGTAAAACATTGATTTTCTTTTATAAAACGGCCTGGCCGAGGGGATGTTCGGCCGTTCAAAATCTAGCCCGGGTGATTCATGGGTTCTTCGTCATGACGGTCGTCAGGACTGCGTTCGAGCAGGCGGGCGACATGCAGGCGTAATTCTAAATACGGTTGGGGAGCTACCTTAGCGGGGCAGATCGGCCGCCAGTTTGGCTTCGCAATAGAGGAATCCATGAACAGTCCGGGATAGGATTTACCGAACATCGATTCCTTCTCTCCGTTTTAAAATAAACGAAAAATTATTATGAGCGCAAGAATCTATCAAATTGTAAGTTTAGTGTTGCTGATCGGCGGTAGTACGGTATGGATGAGCGCTCAGGATCGCCAACTTACCGACAAGGATATCACCCGCCGGATCGATACCGAGCTCTTTCGCAATGCAGATGTTCCCGTTAACCAAATCGATGTTAATACCGAAAACGGCATTGTTACCCTAAACGGCACATTAGGTCATATTCTGGCTAAAGAGCGTGCGGAAAAAATTGTCGGCGCCGTAAAAGGCGTACGAGGCATCGTCAATATGCTGGTGGTCGTCCCACCGATGGTTTCCGATCAATATCTCCGGGAAGCCATTTTTGAGGCTTTGGCAGCCGATCCCGCCACCGATGCCTACGACGACATCGCCGTTTCGGCCGACGAAGGCGTAGTAACCCTTACCGGCAACGTGGAGTCGTGGCAGGAAAAGCAACTGGCCGGCTACGTCGCCAAGGGGGTGCGAGGCATCAAGGAATTGAATAACGAGATCAACGTGCAATACCAGGCCGATCGCCCGGATGTTGAGATCGCCCAGGAGATCAAACAGGCCGTAGAAAACGATATTCGCCTGTACGACAGGCTGGTAAGAGTCAGCGTAGAAGGTGGCGTTGTTGGCCTTTCCGGGACCGTGGGCAGCCTTACCGAAAAAAAGCTGGCTGAAAGCTATGCCTGGACGGCAGGTGTCACCAAAGTATCTACCAAAGGTTTGCACGTTAACGATTGGGCGAAAAACGAATATCTCCGCTCCGAACCTTATCCCGAACGCTCTGACGCCGAGAGCCGGGAAGCTGTAAAAGCTACGCTGGAAATGGATGCTCGGATTAAGTTTTTCGATCCGATCGTCGCCGTCAATAACGAAGTGGTTACGCTGAGCGGCGTGGTTTCCAGCCTGGCGGCCAAACGTGCGGCCGAACGGGATGCCGGCAATGTGATTGGTGTGGCCTACGTGCGCAATAACATCAAAGTGCGACCGAGTGCTATTCCCGAAGATAAAATATTGAAAAACCGCATTACCGGGGCCCTCAAAGCTGATCCCTACATCGAGCGCTACGAGCTGGAAGTGACCGCCTGGAACGGAAAGATCTACCTTACGGGAATCGTGGATAACTATTTTGAAAAAAGCCACGCTGAGGAAATCGTAGCTTCTCAGCAAGGCGTGGTGGATGTTGTCAATAAAATTGAAGTCATCGATAATCGTTATTTCCCCACCATTCCGCCCTACCTGGCCGGTACTTCCGTACCCACCGGCGACGTGGAGACCCGCAACCGGCAGTCGAACGACTGGATATCGGACGCTCAACTCAAAGAGAATATCGAAGAAGAACTCTGGTGGTCAATGCGGGTCAACCAGGACGAGATCACCGTGGACGTCGAACAAAGGGCGGTTACCCTCAGCGGCATCGTACCCGATCAGCGTGCAGCGGATATCGCTATCAGCAAGGCCTGGCAGGAAGGCGCCCTGATGGTGATCGACGAGCTGGAAATAGCGGAACCGAAATGACCCTAAACCAAAACTAAGATCAACTAATTCAGCCGGAAGACACCCGGGGGAAGCCCCCGGGCTCTATCCGGCTTTTTCATCAAAAAATACAACCGTGGCGAACCGCAAATCATCGCAAAATCCGCCTTCATCCGGCGGCGGCAAACAAACCGGCCGGAATTTCAACTGGCTCTGGATACTGATCCTTGCTATCTTGTTGGGGCAACTGCTCCTTACTCAGTTCGGTAATCGCCCTGCCGAAGAAATTACCTGGACGCAATTCAAGCGGCAAATGCTCGCCGACCAGGAGGTCGCAAAAATTACCGTCGTCAACAAGGAAAAAGCAGAGGTCTACATCAAAAAAAGCAAACTGGGACAAGGCGATTACGCCGAGATCGACACCGCCGCGGCGGGTCCTCATTACGTCTTCAACATCGGGTCGCTGGAAAACTTCGAAACGACCGTTCAGGAAGCCCAGGATGAACTTCCCTCCGAAGAGAGACTGGATATTGCTTACGAGCAGCGCACCGACTGGTGGGGAAGCATTTTGTCGTGGGTCATCCCCATCGTCCTCTTCATCGGCCTGTGGCTGTTTATCATCAACCGGGCCCGACCTTCCGGCATGGGCGGCGGCCGCGGCATCTTCGACTTCGGCAAAGCGGGCGATGCGCTGAAAGAGGAAAAAACGAACATCACTTTCAACGACGTGGCCGGAATGGAGGAGGTTAAACTGGAAGTGACCGAGATCGTCGACCTGCTGAAAAATCCGCAGAAATATACGCGCCTGGGCGCCAAGATCCCGAAAGGCATCATCCTGATCGGTCCGCCCGGTACGGGTAAAACCCTGCTTGCCAAAGCAGTGGCCGGAGAGGCCGACGTGCCTTTCTTCTCCATGTCAGGCTCGGAATTCGTGGAAATGTTCGTCGGCGTGGGCGCCAGCCGGGTACGCGACCTGTTCAAGAAAGCCAAGCAAAGCGCTCCCAGCATCATCTTCATCGACGAGATCGACGCCATCGGCCGCAGCCGCGGTCAGGCCCGCAGTTTTCAGCAAAACGACGAACGGGAAAATACCCTCAACCAGCTGCTGACGGAGATGGACGGCTTCGGGACCAATACCGGCGTCATCGTGCTCGCCGCCACCAACAAAGGCGAGGTGCTGGACCGGGCGCTGCTCCGCCCCGGCCGCTTCGACCGGCAGATCTATCTCGAACTGCCCAACCGCAACGAACGCCAGGCTATCTTCGAAGTACACCTCCAGCCGCTGCGCCTGGCCGATGACATCAACCCCGAAACCCTGGCCGGACAGACACCCGGCTTCTCCGGCGCGGATATCGCCAACGTCTGCAACGAAGCCGCCCTCATCGCCGCCCGGCGCGATGAAGACCGCATCGACATGAAAGCGTTTTTCGATGCGATGGACCGCGTGATCGCCGGGTTGGAAAAGAAGAGCAAAATCATCTCGGAGGAAGAACGAAAGGTGATCGCGTACCACGAAGCCGGCCATGCTACCGCCAGCTGGCACCTGCCGGAGGCGGACAACCTCATCAAAGTATCGATCGTGCCTCGTGGCAAATCGCTGGGCGCCGCCTGGTACCTGCCGCAGGAAAACCAGCTCTACACGCGAGAACAATTGGTGGACCGCCTCTGCTCCGCCTTGGGCGGACGGGCCTCCGAAGAAGTAGTCTTTGGTAAAGTAACCTCCGGCGCGCTGGATGACCTCGAAAAAGTGACCAAGCAAGCCTACATGATGGTGGCTTACTACGGGCTGGACCAGGAATTCGGCAACCGCAGCTTTTACGACAGCACGGGGCGCTATGAACAGTCGCTGCAAAAACCGTACAGCGAAGCTACCGCCAAGGTGATCGACGATCGCGTGGACGCACTCATCGAAGAAGCATACGAAAAGACGAAAACCCTGCTGCGCGAGCACCGCGAAGAACTGGATGAACTGGCGCATCGCCTCATGGAACACGAAACGGTGTTTAAAAAAGACCTCGAGGAGGTCTTCGGTAAGCGAGTAGCCCAGTCGGGTTAAACTCGTGCAGCATTTTAAAAAAGGAAATCGGGAACCTAAGTGGTGTGTAACAAAAATTTTTGCTGATCCTTTCTTGAGAGGAAACGCTTTTAATTACTGAAAATCAACTTTTTAAATTGAGCACTCAGCAAA
>CAYQQU010000061.1:0-34149 GCA_964419545.1 uncultured Saprospiraceae bacterium
CCTAGTAGCTCGCTCCTAAAATACTAATAATCAAACTTTTGATATGCCGAAATTAAACGACTTATCACGCTTGGCTAGATTTATTGCCCGACACAGAGTAAAAAATATTCAGATTGTCGGATCTAAAAGTGCAAATGGGACAAAGTTTCAAGAGCTATTTTTTGGCTTACTTAATGATTCATTTGAATCAGAAAATGATGCTGCAAAGACACTTTATGGAACATCAGCTGTTGATCCGAATTACAAACAACTAAAAAATAGGCTTCATCATAGATTACTGGATACAATATTTTTCATCGACATTGATCAGCCTGGCCAAACTGAAATACAAAAGGCTTACTATACTTGCTATAAAAATTTAGCTGCAGTGAAAATTTTAATGGGGAAATATGCCAGGAAAGATGGAGAACAGTTAGCTGAAAAGACGTTAAGATTAGCAATAAAATATGATTTTGTACATATAGTTTTAGAACTGTCGAGGGATCTCCGTATGCACTATGCTTATACTCAGCGCTCTGAGTCAAATTACAAAAGGATATCGAAAGTTTTCGAAAAATATAATGAAGTTTATAACGCTGAATCTTTAGTCGAAAAATTTTACTCTCATTTAATTAGCAAAGTTAATTCGTCCAAGGGCTCACGAAGGGAACTATTTGAAGTGGCAGATAAATATTCAAAAGCATTAAAAAAGAAGATGAAAGAGCATAGTTCTTTGCGCTTTGATTTTCATGCTTACCTAGTACTATCAATGAGAAATGAAATCAAAAATGATTACAAAGAAAATTTAAAGGTGTGTGAAGCTGCTTTAGAACATTTTAAGGCAAAGGATTATATTGGTAGTAATGCCATAATTGTAACTTTCATGATCAGAATATTATCTTGTACCATACATTTAAGGGACTTTGAGAGGGCTAAATCGGTTGCAAATAAATTATTATCTCTCCCTCCAAAAGGCACAAATAATTGGTACCATGCGCTAGATTACATAATGATCCTGCACTTCCACACTCAAAATTACCAGGCCGCCTATCAAGTATATCGCAAAGCTGTCAACCACCGCAATTTTTCTGACCAGTACGAGAATATCTTAGAGCATTGGCGCATCCACGAAGCCTACATCCACCTCTTAATCTCACTAGGAAAAATCGCACCGGAACAACCGCTCAAAAAATTCAGGCTCAACAAGTTCCTGAACGACGTTCCGACTTACGCCAAAGACAAGCGGGGCGCCAACATCAACATCCTCATCCTGCAGGTGTTGTTCTTATTGCAGCAAAAACGGTACGGCGCTATCGTCGACCGCATGGAAGCCCTGCGCGCCTACATCCACCGCCACCTGCGCCGCGATGAAACCTACCGCAGCAACTGCTTCCTGAAAATGCTGCTCACCCTGCCGAAGGCCAGCTTCCACCGCAAAGCGGTCATCCGAAAAGCTGAAAAATACTACGAAAGACTGAATGCTATTCCCCTGGGAGAAGCGAAACAAGGCGTGGAACTGGAACTCATCCCCTACGATCACCTCTGGGCGTTTACCCTGGAGCTGCTGGATGATGACTGGCATGGCGCCGGTGGAAAGGAAAATGGAAATCCCGAAAAGTAAAGTAAGCTGCTGTGAGGGGAGGACTCGAACCTCCATGGGGCGGTTAGCCGTACCCGATATACAGGCCGATTTCTCCCGATGTGTCCCCACCCTCGAGACCGGAGGGCGTGGCTGCCGCTTTCACCACCTCACAATGGTTTATCACAAAATTCTTTCAGCTGTGAGGGGAGGACTCGAACCTCCATGGGGCGGTTAGCCGTACCCGATATACGGGCCGATTTCTCCCGGTATGTCCCCACCCTCGAGACCGGAGGGCGTGGCTGCCGCTTTCACCACCTCACAAGTTTGGATTAATGCGAAAATCCGAAGGCATTATTTCCGTTTTTTCACATTTTTTCGTCCGTTGACAATACAAATCTAAGACGAAGCCCTATTTAATGCAAATTTTTTAATAAAAAATAAAAATTTTTAGATGCGCTTCAAAAAGTGGCGGCAAAAGATCAATAAGTCTAAAAATAGCCTGTCAAAAGGAGAGTGTTTTTAACAATATTCAATTGCTTGGCCCTTTCTTTAGAAAGGAATCAAAAAAAGAAGGCTAATTACGGATCTTTATCAACAAATAGCCATTTTTCTTTCCAACCCGGATTTTCCTGGCCTGGCGCAGGCTTCCCCGAACCGGCTGAAAAGAGGGGCGGGAGGAAGGTTTATCCGAAGGCAGGAGGCCGTCGGAAGGTTTACCCGGAAGCCCTTCCGTTCCGAAATGGAAATATCCTATTATTTTTGTCTTAGTAATGGGACGGAAAGCTTGCTTGGAGGTAGTCGTTATGGCTGCAAAACGCTGCTTCTGGACAATTCCTTCGGGGGAACCCAAATCTGAAGGTTTCGCTTCAAAAGCACCACTCCGAACAAGCGCTGACAACACCTTTGATCATGAAGTGGACCTGGATTGCCGTATTGCTGCTCTGGCTGCCTTCCGTTTGCGGGCGACCGGACGCCGGGGCGCGCCTTTTTCCCCACCGCCCTCCCACCCGAGCATGCGGCCTGAGCTTCGTCGCTCCGCCGGCGCCGTTCCCCAAAAACCCGATGCCGGCCGTAAAGAAGACCGGCGCCAACTGGATCGCCGTCATCCCCTACGCCTACACCCGCGCCGGCGAACCGCGGGTCAATTACAACGAATCGGAATGGCAGTGGTGGGGCGAAAAACCCGAAGGCTGCCGCAAAACGGTAGAACTGGCCAAAGCCGCCGGCCTGAACGTCATGCTCAAACCCCAGGTGTACGTGCCGCGCAGCTGGACCGGCCACCTGGACTTCCCCTCGGCAGCCGACTGGGAAAAATGGGAGGCCGAATACCAAGCCTACATCCTGCCCATGGCCGAGCTCGCACAGCAACATGACGTCGAGCTCTTCTGCATCGGCACCGAGTTCAAGATCGGCAGCCGAAAACGACCGGCCTTCTGGCGGGCCCTCATCCGGAAGATCCGCACACGCTACGACGGCAAGCTGGTCTACGCCGCCAACTGGGACGAGTACCAACAGGTCCCCTTCTGGGATGAGCTGGACTACATCGGGATCAACGCCTACTTCCCGTTGGTCGACGCCCCGACGCCGGCGGTAGCCGCCCTGAAGAAAGCCTGGACGCCCCACCTGGAAAAACTGAAAGCATTTTCGGAACAAATCGGCCGCCCCGTCCTTTTCACCGAGTACGGTTATCTGAGCGTCGACGGCTGCGCGTACAATACCTGGGAGCTGGAGGGACGCATCCGCTCGCTCGACATCAACGAACAGGCCCAGGCCAACGCGCTGCAGGCCTGTTTTGAAACCTTTTTCGTGCAACCTTTCTGGGCGGGCGGTTTCCTTTGGAAGTGGTTCCCCAACATGCAGGGCCACGAGGGCTACCCCGCAAAAGACTACACCCCGCAAGGAAAAAAAGCAGCAGAGGTGCTGTCGCGGTTCTATCGCAGCAACACCCGGCAATAACATTTAACACCAAACGTTTTTTCATTCAATTCAACGCAACCATGAGGTATATACTCCTTTTCTCCCTCCTCGGATTATTGGTCGCCTGCCAGAAAAAAGACCGGCACGAAACCATAGCCAAAGAACTCTGCAACTGCATGAAGCCCCTCGCAGAACAATACAACCGGGCCGTGCAGCTCTCGGATAGCGGCCGGACCGCCGAACTGGAACAGCTCATCATGGACCTGGAAGTCGCCGCCGAAGAAAGCGAGGCCTGCGCCGAACGGCTGGAAGAACAATACGGCGACCTGGAAAACGAAAAGGAGGCCGTCGAAGCCGCTATGGAAAAAGCCTGCCCCGATATCGTCACCATGATCAACGACCTGGAAAGCGAGATGGAATAGGGTCAACTCACTGCTGCCTGCATCAAAAAGGCGCAGATGATGGCCCCGTAGGTGCCCAGCGCGTAACCCAGTACCGCCATCAGCACTCCTACCGGCGCCAATGAAGGGCTAAAAGCCGAAGCGACGATCGGCGCAGAAGCCGCCCCGCCGATATTGGCCTGGCTGCCCACCGCCACGAAGAAAAAAGGCGCCCGGATGATGGCCGCCGTCGCCAGCAGAATGGTGACGTGGATCGCCATCCACGTCAGGCCGATCGCGAACAAACCCAGGTTTTTGGCCACTTCCCCCAGGTTCATCTTCATCCCGATGGTCGCCACCAGGACGTAGATAAAAATGCTCCCCCAGCGGGAAGCGCCTACGCCTTCGAGCTTGCGCAGCGGCGTTACGGAAAGCAGCAACCCGAAAGTGGTCGCCAGCACCACCAGCCAGAAAAAGCCCGACATAAGGGAGTTGAGGCGCAGGCGGTTGAGCGTCTCCGCGAAAGTTTCCATCCAGGGCGTAATGACATCGGCGCCCCAGTGCGACAAAGCCATGAAACCGAAACCGACGCCCAGCAATACGAAAACATCGGAAGTACCCGGGATCCGCTCTACACTCGCCCGGTAGTCGGAAACGCGCTTTTTCAGGTCTTCGATCGCCGAGTTATCCGCCCGCAGGCGCACATCCAGTCGGTCGGAAATGCTGGCGCCGTAAAGCAGGAACCCCATCCAGATATTGGCGACGACCACGTCGACGACGATCATGGAAGCAAAGAGGTTGTCGCCGACGTCGAAGATCTCCTTCATCGCCGTTTGGTTGGCGCCGCCGCCGATCCAGCTGCCCGCAACGGTCGACAGGCCGCGCCAGACGTCTTCTACGTTGGCTTCCACCAGGCCCGGCGCCAGTTGGGTGATCAGCAACAACGCCACCGGCCCGCCGAGAATGATGCCCACCGTAGCCGCGAAGAACATGATCAGCATTTTGGGCCCCAGGTTGAGGATGCCTTTGAAGTCGATGCCCAGCGTCAGAAAGATCAGGCTGGCGGGCAACAGATAACGGGACGAGACGAAATAAAGGCGCGACTCCTCCCGGTAGGACGCCACTTCTTTTAAAGCGATGCCGTTGGCTTCCAGGAACTGCTCGACCTCGCTCAAAGAAGCCCCCCGCGAGAGGGTCAGCCCCCGTTCTTTCAGGTATTCCAGCAGCGAGGCGTCGTACCATTCGGGTGCGATGAGGCCCAGCGGCCAGTGCAGGAGCGCCGGCAGAAAATAACAGAGCAACAAAGGCGGCACATATGTGTAAAAGCGCTGCCATCCTCTCGCATCGCTGCTCGAGGTGTAAAAGACCAGCGCCAGCGACACCATTAATAATCCAAGTACAATTGCGTCGTTTGTAAATACGGGTTCCATGCCTGTTCATTATGGAGTGAATGGCGCTAAATATAACACAAAATGTATTTGTAGCCGCTTCGTCGCGGCAAGCTTTGTATTTTGGGCTGTATTAAATCGCAAAACCACTATGCAAGAACACGAATTTATGCACCGGGCCATCCAACTGGCGTTCGAAGGCATGCGCCGACGCGCCGGCGGTCCTTTCGGCGCTTTGGTCGTAAAAGAAGGGCGCATCGTCGGGGAAGGCTACAACCAGGTTGCGCTGACCAACGACCCGACCGCCCATGCGGAGGTCGTAGCGATCCGCGAAGCCTGCCGGCATTTGAACACCTTTCAGCTCGACGGCTGCACGCTATACGCTTCCTGCGAGCCCTGCCCCATGTGCCTGGGGGCCATCTACTGGGCCCGCCCGGCGCACCTCGTATTCGCCGCTTCCCGCCACGACGCGGCGGCGATCGACTTCGACGACGCCTTCATTTACGATGAGATCGAACGCCCCCACGACCACCGGCGCATCCCCACCCGGCAGCTGATGCGGGAGGAGGGACTGGCTCCGTTCGCCGAATGGCGGAACATGTCTGACAAATTTGTTTATTAATCTCTATCGCCTTATGCGCTTCAACGCCAAAAGAATCATCCTCGTACTAGCGATCCTGCTGGTCACTATCACACTCGACCAGTACACCAAATCCGTCGCCGTAGACCAACTGCGGGGGCAGCCCTGGCAATCGTACGCCGGCGACCTGCTGCGCATCGGCTATGCCGAGAACGAAGGGGCTTTTCTCAGCCTCGGCGCCAACCTGCCCGACGGGCTGCGCTACTGGATACTGACGTTGGCGCCGGTGCTCATCCTGGCCGCCCTGCTGTGGTACACGCTCTTCGGAAGCGACCTGAACCGCTGGCAGACCATCGCTTTCAGCTTCATCCTGGGCGGCGGCGTCAGCAATATCTACGACCGGCTCCTGTACGGCAAAGTCGTCGACTTTATGAATATGGGCATCGGCAACCTGCGCACCGGCATCTTCAACGTCGCCGATATGGCCATCATGGCCGGGCTGTTTACCCTGCTGCCGTTTCTCATCCGCCGCCAACCCCGCGATAAAGACCCAAGCTGATTTGCTATGAACATCCTCGAACTGCAACTCGCCACCCAACACCCCGAACCCCTGGCCGAGTTTTACGAACAGGTCCTGGGGTTCCGCACGACGGCCCGGGCCGGAGGCGGCTTCACCCTCCGGGCCGGCCGCACCCGCCTGGCTTTTGTCCCCGGCCCCGGCGCGCCTTACTATCATTTCGCTTTCAATATCCCCTCCCGGCAGATCGCGGCCGCGGCGGATTGGCTGAAAGCCCGCACGCCCCTGCTCACCGACCAGGGAAGGGAGATCATTGACTTCTCCAACTGGCAGGCCGAAGCCGTTTACTTCGAAGACCCCGCAGGTAATATCGTGGAATTGATCGCCCGCCGGGACCTTCGCCTGCCCGATGTGCATCCTTTTAGCGCAGCCGCTGTGCACGAGGTCAGCGAAATCGGGCTGCCGGTGCCCGATGTCGCCGCCGCCGTCCGCCAACTCACCCGACAAACGGGCGTCCCCGACTTCTGGGGCGGCGGCGATACTTTCCGGGCGCTGGGCGACCACCACGGCTTGTTCATCGTGGTAGACCGCGCCGAAAAAACCTGGTATCCCACCGAAACGCCCGCCCGAAGCGCTCCCCTGCGCATGCGGTTCGAAACCGGCGAGCAGCTGTTCGACCTCGATTTTGCGGACGGGGAGATGCGGATAGCGTTGGGGCGTTAAGGGTTAAGCAGGTCTTCGCTTTTTTGAGGTTGAGGTTGAGGTTGAGGTTGAGGTTGAGGTTGAGGTTGAGGCTGAGGTTGAGGTTGAGGCTGAGGTTGAGGTTGAGAGTCCGGTGGTTTGTCGCCGGGGGGGTGTGGAATCGTCCGACCGATGCCGGAAAAGAATGCGAATTGGCCTGTCGGTATGCTGAAACGGCCGGTAAGAAGCGCCGGGAGCGATGCGCCTTCGGCAGGAACCGGCGGAGCTACTCAACCTCACAAACAGGGAATGCCGTGAAAATTACCGGCTTTTTCACTTTTTGCTATCTTTGCCCTGCCTAAATAAATCCGGCCTGTATTCGTTAATACCGATAAGTATTAACGCGACGAACACCAAAAACAAGCGGTCATCCACCGTGATTAAAAAATCACACCGGCCGATAGCATCGACCGGGGCGCCGCCCAAGATCAGGAGTGGGGTATGATTCAACAGTTGACACCGGCTGCCATTATCGGGATAATTTTCGGCTATTTTTTATTGCTCATTCTCGTATCCTATTTCACGAGTCGCGATGCCGATAATTCCAAGTTCTTTCTCGCCGGCCGACAATCGCCCTGGTTGCTGGTGGCCATCGGAATGATCGGCGCTTCGCTTTCCGGCGTCACCTTCATCTCCATACCGGGCGTCGTCGGCGCCGGAGGGGCCAACCAGGCGTTCTCCTACATGCAAATGGTGCTGGGCTACCTGCTGGGATACCTCTTCATCGCCACGGTGCTGCTGCCCCTATACTATCGACTCAATCTTACTTCTATTTACGGGTTTCTCGAGCAGCGTTTCGGCTTTTATGCTTACAAGACAGGAGCGGGTTATTTTCTGCTTTCGCGAACCGTCGGCGCTTCGCTGCGCCTGTACCTGGTCGCTATTGTACTACAGAAGTTCGTCATGGATTTCTACGGCATCCCCTTCTGGCTGACGGTGCTGGTGACCATCGTCCTCATTTGGGTCTATACTTTTCGCGGCGGCATCAATACGATCGTCTGGACCGACACCTTACAGACGTTCGCCATGCTGACGGCCGTGGTCCTCACCATTACGAGTATTGCCGGCGCCCTGGAAGTCGGTCTCGGCGATTTACTGGCGATGGTCCGGCAAAGCGACTATTCGCAGGTCTTCTTCTTTGACGGCGGGTGGAGCGATCCGAATAATTTCTGGAAGCAATTTTTCAGCGGGGCCCTGATCACCATAACGATGACGGGGCTGGACCAGGATATGATGCAGAAGAACCTCAGCTGTCGCAACATCGGCGACGCGCAGAAAAACATGTTCACCTTCAGCATCATTCTGGTTTTCGCCAACCTGCTCTTCCTGACCCTGGGAGCCGTCCTCTATCTCTACGCCTCCAATATCGGCCTGGACCTTCCGGAAAAGACCGACCAGCTTTTTCCGACCATCGCCCTGCGCAACCTGTCGCCCGTAGTCGGGGTGGCGTTCATCCTGGGGCTGATCGCCGCGGCCTACTCCAGCGCCGACTCCGCCCTGACGGCCCTGACCACCTCCTTTTGTGTCGACTTCCTGGATATGGAAAAGAAGGAAGCCCGGGGCGAAGACCAGCGGCTCACCCGGATGTACGTGCACGTCGGTTTTTCTGCATTGCTGCTGGTGATCATCCTCATCGTCAACACCATCAACCGGGAAGCCATCATCAGCGAATTGTTCCGCGCAGCCGGCTACACTTACGGCCCGCTGCTGGGCCTGTTCGCCTTCGGCATGCTGACCCGCTTGCGGGTGCGCGACCGCTGGGTGCTGCCCGTTTGTATCGCCGCGCCGGTGATTGCCTTCCTGATGGATACCTATTCGGCCAGAATCCTGTACGGCTTCAACTTCGGGTTCCTGATCATTGCGCTCAACGGCCTGTTGACCTTCCTCGGCTTACTCGCTATTTCTTACCGCGATTACGAGATCGACCCGGATACTGAAGTACAGTAATACCGCCCTTGAGGTTTAAACCCGGATTATTCATGGGTTCTTCGCAATGGGTTCAAACAGAACTGGGAACAATTCGGTACCTTTGCCTTCCGGTTGAATACAGGGTAATCGCATTTAAAAGATGTTACCTCTCAATTGCCATAAAATTCACATGGAACGGAAGGAAAAATCCTCGTTCTTCCTTTAGGTTCGAGGTGAAAACGAGGATTTTTCCTACTTTTTCGAAATCCTAAAATTAAATGCGATTGCCTTCCGGTTGAATACTGTAATGGAAAACTGTTGCACCTATGCCTAATCTTACTGCCGCCATTACCGGCATTCAGGGCTACGTTCCCGAGTATGTGCTGACCAATAAGGAGTTGGAAACCATGGTGGATACCAGCGACGAATGGATCACCACCCGCACCGGCATCAAAGAACGCCGCCTGCTGAAAGGAGAAAACCAGGGCGCCTCGGTGATGGGTATCGAAGCGGTACGGGGGTTATTGGAAAAAACCGACACCGACCCGGCAGAGATCGAGCTGGTCATTTGCGCGACGGTCACCCCCGATATGCTCTTTCCCGATACGGCCAACGTCATCG
This sequence comes from uncultured Saprospiraceae bacterium, assembly GCA_964419545.1. Lineage (GTDB taxonomy): Bacteria > Bacteroidota > Bacteroidia > Chitinophagales > Saprospiraceae > CAYQQU01. Next base: position 9,614 of record CAYQQU010000061.1, read on the forward strand.
CCCACGCTACGGGCATCAAGAACGCTTTTTGCTTTGACGTCAACGCCGCCTGTTCGGGTCTTCTCTACGCGCTGACCGTAGGCGCCAAGTTTATCGAATCGGGGCGCCACCGGAAAGTGATCGTCGTCGGCACGGATAAAATGTCTTCCATCATCGATTATACGGACCGCGCCACCTGCGTGATCTTCGGCGACGGCGCCGGGGCGCTGCTGCTCGAACCCGATACCGAAGGGTACGGCATCATCGACTACCTGCACTACAGCGACGGATCGGGTGAACAGTACCTCCACATGAAAGCCGGGGGCTCCAGGCGCCCGGCCAGTCATGAAACGGTAGAACGCCGGGAGCATTACGTGTTCCAAAACGGCAAGCCCGTCTTTAAAGCGGCGGTCTCCGGCATGGCCGACGTGGTAAAGCGCGTCATGGAACGCAATCAGCTCACCGTCGAAGACGTGCACTGGGTGGTGCCGCACCAGGCCAACAAGCGCATCATCGAGACCGTGGCCAAGATGACCGATTTTCCCATCGAAAAAGTAATGGTCAACATCCAACGCTACGGCAACACCACCGCCGGCACCATTCCCCTTTGCCTGTGGGATTGGGAGGATCAGCTGCGCCGGGGCGACAACCTGATCCTCACCGCTTTCGGCGGCGGCTTCACCTGGGGAGCGATCTACGTCAAATGGTCTTAAGCGCTCGATTTTTCCCTATCTTTGCATCGCAATTCAACCATCTAGCAACAAAAACCGTAAACTGTTCTAATGGCAACAACCTCTGACATTCGCAACGGCATGTGCATCAACATGAACAACGACATCTTCAAAGTCGTTGAGTTTCAGCATGTCAAGCCCGGCAAGGGAGCAGCTTTCGTGCGGACCAAGCTGAAGAGCCTCACCACCGGCAAAGTCCTCGACCACACCATCCCCGCCGGTCATAAAGTCGACGACGTGCGGGTGGAGCGCCGCAATTTCCAATACCTGTACAACGACGATATGGGCTATCACTTCATGAACAACGAGACCTACGAACAGGTAGCCCTCAACGAAGCGATGATCGACGCGCCGGGCCTGCTCAAAGAAGGCGAAGTCGTGGAAATCCTGTTCCACGCCGACCAGGAAGTGCCCATCAGCCTCGATATGCCGCAGTACGTCATTCTGGAAGTCACTTATACCGAACCCGGCGTCAAAGGCGACACGGCGACCAACACCCTCAAGCCGGCAACGGTAGAAACGGGCGCCGAAGTGCGCGTCCCCCTATTTATCAACCAGGGCGATAAAGTGAAAATAGATACCGCCTCCGGCAACTACATGGAACGCGTAAAACAGTAAACATGAATTTTAAAGAAATCCAGGATCTCATCAAACTCGTCAATAAGCTCGACCTCACCGAATTCAAACTGCGGGACGGAGAGTTTGAATTGTCGATCCGCACCAAACATTACGGAAAAGCCAAAATCCAGACCAGCCAACCGGCAACGCCGACCGTCGTTCCGGTTTCGCCGGTAGCGCCTGCTTTTACGCCTACGGCGGCGACTCCGGCGGCGCCGACCGAAGCGCCGGCCGAAACGGCCGAAGCCGCCCCGCAACCCGCCGAAGAAAAGAGCGAACCCCAGTACCAGGAAATTCGCTCTCCCATGGTCGGTACTTTCTACCGGGCGCCGGCTCCCGACAAGCCGCCCTACCTCAAAGTAGGCGACAAGGTGGAGGTCGGCTCCGTGGTTTGTATCGTCGAAGCCATGAAGCTGTTTAACGAAATAGAATCGGAAATCAGCGGCCGCGTCGTCAAAGTGATGGCCGAAGACGCCTCGCCGGTGGAATACGACCAAGTGCTTTTCCTGATCGATCCCAACGGCTGACGCTCCCGCAGCGCCACCGTTGACTGTTGCCGCGCGACCGGTGCTCGCGCGTAATCTCAACTTATCGTATGTTCAACAAAATACTCATTGCCAACCGCGGCGAAATTTCTCTGCGCATCATCCGCACTTGCCGGGAGATGGGCATCCAGACCGTTGCCGTGTATTCCACGGCCGACCGCGAAAGCCTGCACGTGCGTTTTGCCGACGAGGCCGTTTGTATCGGCCCGGCCAGCCCTGCCGAATCTTATCTCAGCGTGCCGCGCATCATGGCGGCGGTGGAAATTACCAATGCCGACGCCGTACACCCCGGCTACGGCTTCCTGGCCGAAAACGCCGACTTCGCCGAAGTGTGCGCCGAGTACGGCATCAAGTTCATCGGACCCACCCCCTACCAGATCCGACAGATGGGCGATAAGATCACCGCTAAAGAAACGATGGTCAAAGCCGGCGTGCCGGTCATCCCCGGCTCCGAAGGCCTGGTGAAAGATATCAAACACGGGATGAAGATCGCCAAGGATATCGGCTACCCCATCATCCTGAAAGCAACCGCCGGCGGCGGCGGCAAAGGCATGCGCATCGTCTGGGAAGAAAAAGAACTCGAAGGGGCCTGGAATATGGCGCGCAACGAAGCCCGCGCCGCCTTCGGCAACGACGGCATCTACATCGAAAAGTTTATCGAGGAACCCCGGCACATCGAGATTCAGATCGTGGGCGATCAGCACGGCAACGTCATCCACCTCTCGGAACGCGACTGCTCCATCCAGCGGCGCCACCAAAAACTGGTGGAAGAATGCCCCTCGCCCTTCATGACCGAAGAACTGCGCGAAAAAATGGGCCAGGCCGCCATCCAGGCCGGCGCCGCCATCAACTACGAGGGGGTCGGCACGGTAGAGTTCCTGGTCGACAAACACCGCAACTTCTACTTCATGGAGATGAACACCCGCATCCAGGTGGAACATCCCGTCACCGAAGAAGTCATCGACCACGACCTGATCAAAGAACAGATCAAAATCGCAGGCGGCGACGTCCTCTCCGGCAATAACTACTATCCGGCTATGCACGCCATCGAATGCCGGATCAACGCGGAAGACCCCTTCAACGACTTTCGCCCCAGCCCGGGTATGATCTCCTCTTTCCATAGCTCGAAAGGCCATGGCGTAAGGGTCGACACCCACGTCTATGCCGGCTATACCATACCCCCTCATTACGACTCGATGATCGCCAAGCTGATCTGCCGCGCCCAGACGCGCGAAGAGTGCATCAAAAAAATGGAACGCGCCCTCGACGAGTTCATCATCGAAGGGGTGAACACCACCGTGCCTTTCCATCAGCAACTGATGCGCAACGAAAACTTCCGCAACGGGCATTTCCATACGGGTTTCCTCCGGGAATTCAAGATGAAACGGGAGAAATAGGCCTCCACCAAAAGACCAAAGACCGAAATATTATGAACGGTAGCTTCTGGCGCCTGCTGCGCTACGTGGAACGGTACTGGTCAAACGTCGCGCTGAGTATCGTGAGCAACGTACTCATGGCGCTCTTCACGGTAGTGAGTATTCCGATGCTCATCCCCTTCTTGCAGATCCTGTTCGGGCGCTCGCCGGCCGTCGAAAACGAGCCGGACTGGGAGCTGAGTATCGACGGAGTGACGGCCTACGTCAAATACCAGCTGAGCCAGCTGATCGCCAACCAGGGCAGGGAGGCGGCCTTACTTTACGTTTGCGGGGCGATCCTGGCGGTTTTTTTCTTCAAGAACCTGTTTCGCTACCTTTCCCTGTTCTTTATGGCCCCGGTGCGCAACGGCATTGTCCGCGACCTGCGCGCCAATTTGTTCGACAAGATCCTCTGCCTTCCTCTCTCTTATTTTTCCGAGGAACGCAAAGGCGACCTCATGTCGCGCATTTCGGCCGACGTGCAGGAAGTGGAATGGAGCATCCTGAACGTACTGGAGGCCACCTTCCGGGAACCGCTCATCATCGCCGGCTGCCTCTTCTTTATGCTGTACGTCAGCCCGTCCCTCACCTTATTCGTTTTTATCCTGATCCTGTTTACGGCTTTTGTTATCGGAGGCATCGGGCGCTCGCTGAAGCGCACTTCCGGACAGGTGCAGGAACGGCTGGGCAACATCGTCTCCATCTTCGAAGAAGCGCTATCGGGCCTGCGCATCATCAAGGGCTTCAATGCAGAACACTACCAGCGCGAGAAATTTGCCGTCGAGAACAACGGCTACCGCCATCTGCTGACTCACCTGCTGTGGCGCCGCGACTTGTCTTCCCCCCTGTCCGAATTCCTGGGCATCGTAGTGGTGGCCGTCCTGCTGTGGTACGGATCGCGGCAGGTATTCGCCGGCGACCTGGCGGCCGAGACGTTTTTCGCCTTCCTTTTTGCCTTTTACAACGTCATCGAACCGTCCAAATCGTTCTCCCGCGCCTACTACAATATTCAGAAAGGCGTGGCCGCGCTCACGCGGGTGGAAGCGATCCTGCGGGCCGACATTCGGATTCGCGAAAAACCCGACGCGCAACCCCTGACCCGGCTCCGCCACGGCATTACCTACCGCGATGTCACCTTCGAATACCGCCGGGAAGAAGGCCCGGTGCTGATCGACATCAACCTCACCGTCCCGCGGGGCAAGGTCATCGCCCTGGTCGGCGCCTCAGGAGCTGGCAAATCGACCCTCGTCGACCTGCTGCCTCGCTTCTACGAAGTAGAACAGGGCGGCATCTTCATCGACGACGTCAACATCAAAGACGTGAAGATCAAAGACCTGCGCGCCCTGATGGGCATCGTCTCCCAGGAAGCGATCCTGTTCAACGATACGATCTACAACAATATCGTCTTCGGCAAACCGGGAGTTAGCCAGGCCGAGGTGGAGCGCGCCGCCCGCATCGCCAACGCGCATCAATTTATCATGGCCACCGAGCAGGGGTACCAGACGAATATCGGCGACCGCGGCGCGAAACTCAGCGGCGGCCAGCGGCAACGGCTGACCATCGCGCGGGCCATCCTCAAAAACCCGCCCATCCTGATCCTCGACGAAGCCACCTCCGCCCTCGACTCCGAGTCGGAAATGCTGGTGCAGCAAGCCCTGGTAGAACTGATGAAAAACCGCACCTCTATCGTGATCGCCCACCGGTTGAGCACCATTCAGCACGCCGATGAAATTATCGTCATGGATAACGGCCGCATCATCGAACGCGGCGCCCATGCCGACCTCATGGAGCAGGCCGGCGCCTACCGCAAGCTCGTCGCCCTGCAGGCGTTTTAGCCCGGACTTTCCCGCGAAGCTGATTCATTGTCGAGAATCTTTTATTTTTGACGCACCCCGCATAAATTTCCCGGCAATGAAGCAATGGTTACTCCTGACGATCGCCACCTTTTTCTCGACCATCGCCCCGGCGCAGATCATCCTCACCAATGAGGATTTTCCCCGGGCGGGCGACACCCTCATCACGGCAGTCGATAATTTACCGTCGGGTATCCCCATCACCCCTCCCGGCCCCGATCAAAGCTGGGACTTCACCACCCTGCAGTCGCCCTTCTCCCGACGGATCGTGATCAAGCCGGCCGCCAAGGGGCGCCAGGCCGACGCCTTCCCCGGCGCTACGCAGGTCATCCAACTGAGCGAGAACCTGGAAGCCTACTACCAGGTCACGGAAAATACCTACGAACTGATCGGGCGCTACGGCGACGATCCGCTGAACCTGGGACTCAGCCTCGTTACCCATTACCGACCTACCGCCATCGAGCGCTACGGCCCCATGGAATACGAAGACAAGTTCGAGGACGATCACGCTTTTATGTTCGCATTCGCCGCCGAAGACCTGCCCGACGGCGTTTTCAGCGACCTGCCCATCACCCCCGACTCCCTGCGCATCCGGGTCGACGTACAACGCCAGGGAGCCGTCGACGCCTGGGGCAGCCTCATCGTCCCGGGCGGCATCTACGACGTGCTCCGGGAAAAACGCTTCGAAACGCGCAACGCGCGCCTGGAAGCTAAAGTGGGCCCGCTGCCCTGGGCCGACGTCACCGCCCTCCTGCCCAATTCCAAACGCCTCGGCCGGATCAGACATTACAGCTACCGCTACCTGAGCAACGAAACCAAAGCCCCGGTAGCCGTCATCACCATGGACGCCAACGACGACGAACCGGTGCGCGTGGAATACAAGGCCAACCGGCAAATGACCCGGGTGCAGGACATTACCCAGCTCAAACCGGGCGTCTACGCCTACCCCAACCCCGCCATCGTCACCGTCCGATTCGAATTCTCCAACCTGGAGCCGGGCGCCTATAAACTCACCATCTACAATATCCTGGCCGTGGAGGAATGGAAGGAAACCTACTACATCAACGGCAATCATACCGAAAAAGTCGATATCTCCGGCCTCCGCAAAGGCACCTACCTCTACAGCCTCACCAATGAGGAAGGAAAGACCATGAGTACGCGGCGGCTGGTGGTGGTGCGCCCCTGACTGAAGAACGGAAGAACCGGAGGCTTAAAAGAGGTTAAAAATTGTTAACGACTGAGGGTATGGCCCGGGCGGCTGCATCTTTAGGGTGAAAAGATTGCTTGGCTCATTAGTAAAACTCAAAACGAAGAGATGATGAAAAATCTGATGCTAACCCTGATTTGCGCCTGCCTGATGACCACCGCGCTCAACGCCCAGCGTGGAGAAACCTTATTCGACGACCTCGACATGACCGGCGTGTGGTTCTCCTGGGATTATAACTTCTCTTATTTTGACGAAGATTACACCTACGTTCGGGGCTGGGATTTCGGTCTCGAATTCAACGAGGATTTCACCATGGGCTGGGGTTGGTACAACTTCCGCGACAACGCCTCGATTGACGGGGCCGCCGCCGATTTCGACATGAAATACAACGGCTTCATCCTGGGCATTGCCCCGCGTTCCCACCGCGCTTTACACCCGCGCATCACCATCCTGACCGGTCAGGGCAGGGTATGGCTGGAGGACGACGACCGCGACCGGGTGTTCGTCCTGCAACCTTCCGCCGGCCTCGAAGTCAACGTCTTCAAATGGTTCCGGGTCGGCCTGGAAGGGGGATACCGCCTGGTGGCGGGCAACGACCTGCCCGGTGTGGCCGACGGCGACCTCTCGGCGCCTTTCGGACAGTTGGACCTGCGCTTCGGTATTTCCTGGTAAGAAATGTTTGGAGCTTGCTTCTATTGCAAATCAACAGGTTAGGAACCTGTTGATTTGCATAACGATCCCGCTCCAAACATGCTAAGGGACCCATTGCGGGTTCAAGGGTAAAGGGCTTGCTCATGACACTAAAGAAGAACATGGTGTATAACGAGCAAGCCCTTTGCTCATCTTTTCACAAACCGCCCCTGCCATTGTTCGCTTTCCGTTCTCACCTGCACAAAATACGCGCCCGGCGCGAGATCGCGGGTGTCGATCCGCTGATTGACCGTTGCGGGTCCCAGCTTTTGCCGGTAAACCACCCGGCCGGACAAGTCAAAGAGGAATACCTCCGCTTCGGCGGATAGCGGCGCGGCCAGGGAAAGGTTTACTTCCGCTTGCGCCAGCGTGGGGTAAAGCAGCAACGCATTCTCCTCCGACCGTACCGACACCGCTACGACGGGCGTGTATTCGAAAGCGCCGTCGTAATCGACCTGCCGGAGCCGGTAGTAATTGACGCCGGCGGGCGGTTGTTCGTCGATGAAGCTATAATACTGCGTCACCTGCACCGTACCGGCCCCGCTTACCCAGCCGATCTCCCGGAACGAGCGGCCGTCGATCGACCGCTCTACCTCAAAGTGGCTGTTGTTCAGCTCTGAGGCCGTCTCCCAGCTCAGGCGCACCGCTTCGCCGGCGGGCCGGGCCCGGAAGTCGATCAGCTCGACCGGAAGAAAAGACTGCCCGCCGTTGAGGAAACCCGGCGTGGTCGGGCTGACGTTGGTCCACAGAAAATCGGAAGGGCAATTGCCCGCGCCGATCAGCTGCATGGAAGCCCCGGGGCGCCCGGAGGAACCGCCGATGTTTTCCGAAGTCACGCCTTCGGCGACGCTCTCCAGCGCGCTGATCCCGTCGCCGCGATAGCTGACGAACTGCACAAGCACCTCCGTAACCGAATTGTACAGCGCAATACCGCCGTGAGCGACCTCCAGCGTGGGCAGTGCGAACCACAAAACGCCCGCACCCTCGCCGGAAAGGTTGGGAACCATGCCGCTGAGCGCCAGGGTATCGTAAGCAATGCCGTTGCTGCCGTACAGAACGATCCAATACCCGGTCAGGTCGGTTTCCGCCGGCCCCGCAACCTCCACGCCGCGGTCGGCGGCCGGGTTGCCCTGGTAGTGGTTGATCTCGTTGAGGTAAACTTTTTCATAACCGCCCAGCTCGGTACAGCCGTCAGTCGGGGCGCCGGATATCGCGATGCCGGCGGTCCAGCTGTCGTCCAGCCGGGAAAAAGCGCGAAAATGGTAAGTTTGGTTATTGTTCAGGCCCGTAATCGTTGCGGTATTTTCGGCAGCGCTTTTGAAGACGATAAACTCCGGCGCGGAAAAATCCGGCGGGCTACCGAGATCCACCCCGGCGCCGTATTCCGGATCGGCCTGATAGTTGGCGCCCGCGCCCTGTGGCGCGCCCGTCACCGGTGCGGTGCTCGCCACGATCATCACTTCGTTGCAGGCGCGCACGTTCCAGGCAAGCGTCACATGCCCGTTACCGGGCTCCAGCGAGAGTCCGGCCACGTTCTCGGGATTCTGGCAGGTAGTGGTTTGCACGTGCGTCCCCGGGTCCGGTTTGTAGCAACTGCTGGTTGTCTTTTCGAAGACGGCGAAGTGGTAAGTCGTCCCTTCCGCCAGGCCGGTTACGGTGAGGCTGCCTCCCTGCGGGCTGAAACTCGACCAGACCACGTACGAACCGTCCGTAAGCCGGTCGCCGTTGCCGAATACGGGGCTGGCCGCGTAGAGGTTGCCGTCACAAGGCTGCGCATCCACCGGCGCGCCCGGCCGGACGGCTACCAGTTGCCCCATTCCGTTGCCGGGATTGATGGTGATGGTGATCGAGTTGGTCGTCGCGACCGACTGCCCGGCGATGGCCGCCTGTTGGGAGGGATAGCTGCATCCGGCAGGTACTACGCCCCCCGCCGTCAGCGTATGGGGACGAATGCCGAAAAAGCCGCTGGGCGAAGCGGCGCCGTAAGCGTAGATGCGAAAACAGAGCTGCGCGCCGCCGCAAAAACCGATGTTCAATCCCGAAAGGTCGACCATAGGGCTGTATCCCGGCGCCTCCGCGTCGGCCGAAAAAAGGGAGTCCACCGTTTGAAAGCCGTCGAGAGAGAAAAGGACGTCAAATCGCGTCGGTCCATCGGCGCTCTGCCACACTTCGAAGGCCAGGTTGCTGACCTCGGGCGCGCCGCCGGTAGTCGAAATGCAGAACTCCAGGTAATCTCTTTTCGCGCGGAGCGTATCGGTCGCCCAGCCGCGGCTGCGGGCGCCTTCCACGGGATCGTACTCTAAAACGCTGACGCCGGCCCCCGCGGCGAGGTCGCCCGCTACGATATTGGCGTGGTTGCTGAGGCCGGCGCCGTCGGTGGTGAGGGGCCAGCTGATTAATTGTCCGAAGGAAAGATTTGCCCACAATAGCATACTTATCCCCAGACAGCGGTAGATCGTCTTTCTCATAGTTGTTTAGCATTGATAAAAGAATAGCCGTTTCTGCAGGCTGCGCTGAGAAACAGGGTAGAAACGATAAATCTCGCTTAGAGATGCTATGTTAGCATCCAAACATGCTCGTTGTGAGATAAGTAGCCGGGGGGCGGTATGCTAATTCGCGTGGGTGTTCTGAAATTTCCCGGTGCGGGAACAGAAGGGCGTTGAACGACATTTAAAAGGGCTGATACAAATATCGCAAACTTAGGGCGAGCTGTCAATGGCCGGGCGTAAATTCCGGGCATTAAACCACTTTAGAACAGAAAATTAAGAATATTAAAAAATCGTCAATTGAAAAGCTGAAAGAGGAAGAGGGCATAGAACATCAGCAACATCAGCCCCTCGTAGCGGGTTATGACCCGGTTGTTGGTCATCACGCCGAAGAGGATGGTCATGGTGATCATCAGGGGCAGGTAGAATTTTTGGATCTCTTCGGGAATGGTGAGATCGCCGAAAAAGGAAGCCACGCCCATCACCACATAGGTATTGAAAACGTTGGACCCCAGCACATTGCCCACCGCTATGGAAGATTTGCCTTTGCGGGCGGCGCTGAGGCTCACGATGATCTCGGGTAAAGAAGTACCCAGTGCGACGGCTGAGAGCGCGATCAACTCGGGGCTGATGCCCGCCAGTGCGGAGAGCTGCCGGATCGACCAGATGGTGTAGTCGGCGCTCAGCCAGACGAGGGCCCCGCCCACCGCCAATAACAAGTAGGTGTACCATTTTACCTGGTGTTCGACCTCTAGCTTTTCGGTATTCTCCTGCACGGAATAGCCCAGAAAGACGACGATCCCGATAATAAAAAGCAGCGATTCCGCCAACGAAAAGTGCAGGTCGAGCAAGGCAAACCAAAGCAGAAAAGCCGAGCCCCAAAGGTAGGGCATATCGATATGCCAGATATTCGTTTCCAGCTTGATCTGACCCACAACGATAGCCACCAGCCCCAGCACCAGCGCGATATTGGTGATGTTGGAACCGACCACGTTACTGACCACGATCTCGGAATTGCCGGCGTAGATGGAAGCAATGGAAGTCGCCAGCTCGGGCAGAGAAGTGCCGAAAGCAACGATGGTGACGCCGATGATGAAGGGCGAAATGCCGAGCGACAAACCGATCTCCTCCGCCGAGTCGATAAACAGATCGGAGGCCCGTAACAACACGGCCAGACTAACCACAAAGACGCCTAAGTAAAGTACAACTTCCATAATAATACGCAAAAGCATGGCTCCGCTCCGGAGTCATGCCCGCGCAAAAGTAATATATTTTTTCGTTTACTGTTCCCGACCGTTTCGCCGGCCTCATTCGTCAAAGATAAAAAACACACCATGATGAAAGAACTGAACAACCAAGTGGCCGCCATCTTCGCGGCGAACGGCTCGACAGCTACGTGGTGGATGCGGATTTCGGGACGGCTTCGGTGATTTGAAGTGTCAATTCGGTCAAGTCGCCCGGCCAATTACTTTCAACAAAGCACTGAACATGAAGGCTTTGTACCCAAAAAACAGCTCACGCCCCAGCGGGACGAACTATCGGTAGCCTATTTTCCACGCACTGATCGCCGTGCCGAGGTACGGAACAGAAAAGATGGCAAGAATGCAGCGTATATTCCGCACCTCCGGCACAGAAGAAACAATCTACCAATACCTTGCGCCTCCGGCGCTGCGAATTAAGCAATGCTTACTGCCAAACCGAGAATTGCTGAGTATTGATCGGACGATTGACGGGCGGGATCGCAGTTGTAAACTACGATCAGCAGGCAACATCGTCAATACGACCACAAATCCATTTCCCGGTTGAAGATCTCCTGTTTGATCTTTTCCGACTCCAGCAGCAGGTCGCGGCCGCTGAGGTAGTCTTCCAGGCGGCGGTCGAAGACGTTGTTCTCCTTGGTGATGTAGCTGGAGAAAAAGCGCATTTCCAAGTGGTCTTCCCAGGTCATGGCGCCTTTGTCGTTGAGGGGGTTGAAAACTTCGTATTCGGCCAGCCAGTCGCGGCAGTGGGGATAATACACCCAGAACAGGGGCGCCTCGTAGCGCAGGTTGCCGAACTCGTCGAACTTCTGCTTCAGCGGGGCGATACCCAGGATGCGCACGCGCAGGGTCGACAGCTTGGTGTCGAAAAACCAGACTTCCTTGACGCGATAGCGGATGACGTCCTGCGGGTTGAACGCATCTTCCACCACCTGCAGTTCTTCTTCCAGCGTCACCGGGTTCACGACCCGGATGGTGTCGCGATCGTACAGCTGAAGGGCCAGCTCGTCGCGCGCCAGCTCGATGGAAAAATCGTCAGTTTCCGGGCTGTAAGGCGTGATGGCGCCCGCCTCGATGCCTTCGAGCAGGATATCGATGAACGGTTTTTTCTCGTAGCGAAACGGCAGGTTCATCTTCTCGCGCGTATCGATGACCCGCCAGACGCGCTTTTCCCAGAGGATATCGCCTTCGCGCACCGGTTCGTAAGCCAGCACGCGTTTCTGGGTCGACAATTTGCGCTCGACAATGTCGTCGACCGGCTGGGCGCTGAGGGTGATCGTCAGAGCGAAAAAGCATAACAAACTAATCATTCGTACCATGGTGCGAAAGGGAGTTTAGCCCGGATCATTCATGGATTAATCTATTGCCGGCCGCCATTCTGCCTTGCTCACGCACCGTATCCGGGGATACCTGTCTGCAGCAGGCGCCGCCGGCCTGCGCGAACGTCCTGACAAAGAACCCATGAATAATCCGAGTTCGTATTTGACCAAAAATTTGCTGAACCGTAAGACGAGAGTAGTTTTGCGATCGGGAAAAAGCGGTTCCCAATAAAAGAACGCATTTTTTAATCAAAGTAACATGCCGCCCTGAAAGTTTAATGGGGCGGCGGGTATACGTCGGAGGCGGTTGCTGCGTTATAGGTAAACCGTATCGCAGCGCGCAAAATTTCGTAATTTGGCCGGGGCGTCTTAAACTTTTGGCGCGCCGCCGTCTTCTTAGTAGGATGACGGTTTTGCGCAAGCTGCAAGTAATCAACAAAAAGGTTGCCGAATGCCACTGGATCAAGTAGACGTCGACAAACTGGAAAAGGAAGCGGAGAAGGAGATGACCTTTCTCGATCACCTGGAAGAGCTGCGCTGGCACATCATCCGTTCGCTGATTGCCATTGTATCCATCGGGATCGGGCTGTTCCTCGCACAGAAGTGGCTGTTCGACGTCGTCATTTTCGGCCCGACGCATGCCGACTTCGTGACGTACCGGGCCGTCTGCGGCTTGTCGGAGGTCATCGGGCTGGGCGACCGCATGTGTTTTCAGCCGCCCGACTTCCAGACGCAGGCCATCGGTTTCGGTGAAGCTTTCATCACCAGCATCAAGGTGTCGTTCATCGCCGGCTTTATTTTCGCTTTTCCCTACATTTTCTGGGAGTTCTGGCGTTTCATCAAGCCGGGGCTTTACGAGAACGAGCGCAAAAATACGCGCTTCATCGTTTTTATCTGCTCGTTCCTCTTCGCGCTCGGCGTGGCCTTCGGTTATTTTATCATTGCGCCCTTCGCGGTCAACTTCCTGGCAGGCTACACCATTCCCGGCGTAGAAAACACCCCTACCCTCTCGTCTCTGATCAATTATATGATCATGTTCACGGCGCCGGCGGGGCTGATCTTCGAATTGCCGGTGGTCGTTTACTTCTTTTCACGGATCGGCCTGCTCACGCCCGACTTCATGCGCAAATACCGGCGCCACGCCATCATCGTCACGCTTTTGCTATCGGCCATGCTGACGCCTCCCGACGTGGTGACGCAGTTTCTGATCGGCATTCCGTTGTTCATCCTCTACGAGGTCAGCATCGTCATCGCCCAGCGGGTAGTGGCGGACGAAGAACGCAAAGAGCGGGAATACGAGAAAAGCCTGAGGCGGTAGACAACCGCAGGCCGGCTGCTTTCAAATGAATTTTTTAATTAACCCAACAGATTATGCAACGGGTGTCAACAAATCTGACGCTGTTCTATAAATTTTTTATCCCCGTCTTCTGGATCGTCTTTTTCGGTTCGGTGACGGCGGCCGTACTGCTCATTCCGTTCAAATATATCGCCAACTTTCCGGCATCGACGGTGCGCATCGCCGTGGTCTTGTTTTTCCTCAGCGGCGTGGCCATACTCTGGCTGACCCTCTTGCGACTCAAGCGGGTGGAAATGGACGAGCATTTCGTCTACGTCACCAACTACTTCAAAAATTTCCGCTATCCCTACCACAATATCGAGCGCATCGAAGTGAGCCGCTTCCTCTTCTTCCGCGTGGCGACCATCTACTTCCGGGAACCGGGCTCTTTCGGCAAAAGCGCCACTTTCGTACCTAGCGGACAGCTGTACGACGACTTTATGGATACCCATCCGGAGGTGAAGCGGGCGGTGAAGAACTGACGAAGTTTCCCGGACCGGATGGCCAGGGCGATCGCAATCTAAAAATGCGGCCTTCTAATTGCCATAAAAATTACGGGGAACGGAAGGAAAAACTCTCGTCAAATGCGATTGCCTATTCAATGAAGTTGCTCCTATTTCGCGGACCGATAATCTTTTTCGACCCCAGTTTGCTGAACTTCCGGATTCCGGTTTAATGCCGGCGATTCTCGGTTTGGCGGGCCAGCGGGGCAAGCTATGCGCCTCTATCGCGGCCGCAGGCGGATGACGGGGCAGACCATTTCTTCCAGCGAGATGCCGCCGTGCTGGAAGGTGTTTTTGTAGTAGTTGTGGTAGTAGTTGTAGTTGTTGGGATATAGGAAAAACTTATCCTCTTTGGCGAAGATGAAGGTCGAGCTCACGTTGGGGCGCGGCAGCTTTGCTTTTTCAGGTTTGCGCACCTCCAGCACGTCGCGCCGGTCGTACTGCAGGTTTTTGCCCACCTTGTAGCGCAGGTTGGTCGTCGTTTCGCGGTCGCCGACCACCTTGGAAGGCGTATTCACACGGATGGTGCCGTGATCGGTGGTGATGATCAACTGGTAGTCGCGCTCGGCCAGGCGCTCCAGGGCGATCCATAGGGGGGAGTTCTGGAACCAGGAGCGGGTAAGCGAGCGGTAGGCTTTCTCGTCGCCGGCCAGTTCTTTGAGCACTTCCATCTCGGTGCGGGCGTGCGAGAGCATGTCGATGAAGTTGTAGACGATCGCCGTGAAGTCGTTATTGAGATAGTTCAGGACGTTGTCCTGCATTTGCTTGGCCAGCCCGACGTTGGTCACCTTGACGTAGTCGTTGCGCACCTCCCGGCGGATGGTCCGGCGGATGAATTCGCTGAGCAGTTCGCCTTCAAAGAGGTTTTTCCCCCCTTCGTCGTTATCGTTCTTCCACCAGTCGGTATAGTACTTCTCGATATCCGAGGGCATGAGGCCCGAAAAGATGGCGTTGCGGCTGTACTGGGTGGAGGTGGGCAGGATGCTGTAGAAATAATCCTCTTCTTCCACCCGGTAGAGGTCGGAAATAATGGGCTCGATGACCTTCCACTGGTCGTAGCGCAGGTTGTCGAGCAGGACCATCACGGTAGGGAGCTTTTCGTCGAAATGCGGAAAAACCTTATTGCGCAACAGCTGGTGCGACATGATGGGCCCTTCGTCGTCCGACTGTACCCAGTCGATGTAGTTGCTCACGATAAACTTGGAAAACTCGGCATTGGCTTCGCTCTTCTGCATGGCGAGGATGTCGGCCATTTCGGTGGAATTGGACGTATCGATCTTGATCTCCCAGTTGATGATCTTGCGGTAAATGTCCACCCACTCCTCGTAGTTGAGACCGCTGTTGATCTGCATGAAGATCTCCCGGAATTGCTGCTGGTAGTCCGAGGACGTCTTTTCGCGCACCAATCGCTTATTGTCGATGATCTTCTTGAGGGTCAGCAGGATCTGATTGGGATTGACGGGCTTGATCAGGTAATCGGCGATCTGGGAGCCCAGCGCTTCCTCCATCACGTTCTCCGCTTCGTTTTTGGTGATCATCACCACCGGCAGCAGGGGGTTGGTGGTTTTGATCTTGGCGAGCGTTTCCAGGCCGGTAATGCCCGGCATGCTTTCGTCGAGGAACACCACGTCGATGTCGCGGTCTTCTTCACACTCTTCCAGGGCGTCGTAGCCGTTGGTGACGGTGACGACGTCGTAGCCTTTTTTCTCCAAAAACATGAGCTGCGGCTTCAACAGATCGATCTCGTCGTCGGCCCAAAGTATCTTGATCTTATCCATGGTGATTAATGTTCAGTTAACAGTAGTTTCGGAGCCATTCCGTTATAAAACCCCTAATTTTGGGGTCCTGACAAAAAAAGAACGCTCGAAGCGTTCAACAATTGCCTTAAGATACGCAATGCGGACGAGAAGCGCCGCCACAACCCAGCGCTATGCAAGGAAAAAAAATATTCAACGACCCTGTTTACGGTTTTGTCAGCGTGCCTTACGGCATTATTTTCCAGTTGGTGGAGCACCCGTATTTTCAGCGGCTGCGCCGGATCAAGCAGGTGAGCCTCACGCACTACGTCTACCCCGGCGCATTGCACACCCGCTTCCACCACGCGCTCGGCGCCTTCCACCTGATGACGCAGGCCGTCAGCGTACTGCGCTCCAAGGGCGTCGACATCACTCCGGAGGAAGAAGAAGCGGCGTATGTCGCCATCCTGCTGCACGATATCGGGCACGGGCCGTTTTCTCACACCCTGGAAAATACGCTGATCGGCGTTTCCCACGAGGCCCTCTCCCAGTTGTTTATGGAAAAACTCAACGCCGATTTCCACGGCCGCCTGACGATGGCCCTGCAGATCTTCCGCGACGAATATCCGAAGAAATTTTTACACCAGATGATCTCCGGCCAGCTCGACGTCGACCGGCTCGACTACCTCAACCGCGACAGCTTTTTCACCGGCGTCTACGAGGGCGTGATCGGCTACGACCGCATCATCAAGATGCTGGCCGTCCACCAGGGCGAGCTCGTCGTGGAAGAAAAAGGGATCTACTCCATCGAAAAGTTTCTCATCGCCCGCCGCCTGATGTACTGGCAGGTTTATTTACATAAAACCGTACTCGCCGCCGAGCGGATGCTGATCCAGGCCCTGCTGCGCGCCAAGGAGCTGGTGCGCGAAGGCCGCCACCTGCCCGCACCCGACAGCCTGGCTTTCTTTTTACACCACGACCCTACCTTCGAGGATTTTGAGAACAACCGCGACATCCTGCTCGACACCTTCGCCGACCTCGACGATTTCGATATTATTTCGGCGCTGAAAAGCTGGCGCCGCGGCGATGACGAACTCCTGGCTTTCCTCGCGGACGGCCTCATCAACCGGCGCCTGTTCAAGCTGGTGCTGCAAAACACTCCTTTCGAGACGGAGCTGGTCGACAGCCTCCGCCACCGCATCCGGCAGGAAGGCCGCTTCTCCGATCGCGAGATCGATTACCTCGTCTTCGAAGGCAAAGAAACCAACAGCGCCTACAGCACCTCCAAGGAAGAGATCCGCATCCTCTTCAAAGACGGCCGCGTCCTGCCCATGTCGCAGGGCTCGGATTACGGCATCCAATCCAAGATCGTCACCAAATATTATTTGTGCTACCCCAAGTACATTTTGGAGCTGGTCTAGAACTAATTGGCCCCGCCGGGCATTAGGTTATTGGTTTTTTTGGTCTTTGGTCTTTGGTCTTTGGTACTGCCAGGACGCCAAAGACCAAAGACCAAAGACCAAAGACCAACAACCAAGGACTATCCCACACAATCCACAGTTTTTGACGAAACAACATCCCGACATACCGGCCTCATCGCCCGCCGCGCCCGCCAAAGTACCGGGTGAACGGCTCATCCTGTTGATCCTGGCGGTCATTCAGTTTTCGCACATCATCGACTTCATGATCATCATGCCGTTGGGCGCCACCTTTATGCGCACCTTCGACATTTCGCCGCGCCAATTCAGTCTCATCGTCTCGGCATACGCCATCAGCGCTTTCCTGTCGGGCATGCTGGGCGCCACGGTGATCGACCGCTTCGACCGCAAGACTGCCCTGCTGAGCTGTTATGCCGGCTTTACGCTGGGCACCTTTGCCTGCTCTCTGGCGCCCGACTACTACTTTTTCCTTGCTGCGCGCAGCCTGACGGGCGCGTTCGGGGGGCTGCTCAGCGCGCTGATCCTGGCGGTGATCGGCGACATCATCCCGCTGCAGCGGCGAGGGCGGGCCATGGGTACGGTGATGACCGCCTTTTCCATCGCGTCGGTAGCCGGCGTGCCGCTGGGCATCTACCTGGCCGCCACCTTCAACTGGCGGGCGCCCTTCCTGTTTATCGGTGCGCTGGCGGGCTTCTTCACCGTGCTGAGCTATTTCGTGCTGCCTTCCATGAAAGCACACCTCTCTTCCGGGCTGGTGCAGCGCAACCCGCTGCGGGTGATGAGCAATATCGCGAGAGACAACAACCAGATGTCGGCCCTGCTCTTCACGATCGTCCTGATGCTGGGTCATTTTTCCATCATTCCGTTTATTGCGCCTTACATGCAGCGCAATATCGGCTTCAGCGATTACGAGGTGACCTATATTTACGCCATCGGCGGTCTGCTCACCGTCTTTCTGCTGCCCTATTTCGGGCGGCTGGCCGACCGCTTCGGGCACCACCGGGTGTTCAGCTTCGCCAGCGTGGCGGCCCTCTTTTCCATCCTGGCCATCACCCACCTGCCGTCGGTATCCATTGCGCTTGCGTTGGTCGCCACCTCCTCTTTCTTCGTCGTAGCCAGCGGCCGCAACGTACCGGCCACCACGCTCATCACCTCGGTGGTGCGCCCCGAAAACCGGGCCAGCTTCCTCAGCGTGCGGACGTCGGTGCGCGAGATGGGCCTGGCGATCGCCTCCGCCGTGGCGGGCTTCATCATTACCGAAGGGCCGGACGGCCACCTGGAACACTATCCCTACGTAGGGTACTTCGCTATCGCCATGAGCGTGCTGGCCATCGCGGTGGCCTACCGCCTGCGCCCGGTGAACTGACCGAAGCGAGTTGGAAGGACTACCCGTTTACCCGGGGGCCGAAAACCTGAAACCAGTTTCCCGTTTGGCCTCTTTCCCGACAAAATGCCAGATTGTGAGCTGTCAGCCACGCAGCCCCCTGGCGCTCCCGTTATCTTTGTCCGAAAAAAGAATGCCCCAAGCCTATCAATTTATGGTGGATTGCACCCTCCCCGACCGCTGGCCGGAGGAAATGGTCGCGCTACTGCCGCACCAGCAGGAGATGATTGACCAGTTTTTCCTGGAAGGCAAATTGCTCAACTACGCGATCGCCGTAGAAAAAGCCAAGTTGTGGGCCGTCTTTCGGGCCGACTCCGAGTTCGAGGTCCGGGAAATGATGGCCGAGCTCCCGCTTTACCCTTTCTTCCAGGTAGACATCAGCCTGCTGACGGCCTACGAGGCGCCGGAAGAACCGGCGCCGGTGTTCTCGCTGAATTGAGCTTTTTCTCCTCCCCAACTTTGGCCTATATTGCAGGCAAACGCCAAGTTTCTATGACCAACCACACCAACCTGCAACTGTCCGGCGCCGATGGCCGGCCCTTTTTACTCGACCTTCATCTGCCGGAAGCGCCGGCCGGCGCAGCGCCGGTCGTCGTATTCGCCCACGGATTCAAAGGCTTCAAAGACTGGGGGCACTGGCATCTGATCGCGGATAAAATGACGGCCGCCGGCTTCGCGTTCGCAAAATTCAACTTTTCGCATAACGGAACCACGGTCGACCAGCCCACCGACTTTGCCGACCTCGACGCCTTCGCCGCCAACAATTACACCAAGGAGCTCGCCGACCTGGACGCCGTTTTTCAGTGGCTGCAACAAGAAGCCGGCGCCTACGGCCTGGATACCGATAAAATCGCCCTCATCGGCCACAGCCGGGGCGGCGGGCTCGGGGTCATCTACGCCCATCGCAATCCCCGGGTGCGCCGCCTCATCACCTGGGCCGCGGTCAGCAGCCTCGATTATTTCTGGAAAGACCAACCGCAGCTGGTGCGGCAATGGCGCGAGAAAGACGTACACTTCATGCTCAACAGCCGCACCGGACAGCAACTGCCGCTGGGCTATCAGTTGTACGAAGACGTAAAAGACAACGCCGCTGCCTACGATATCCGTCGGATAGTCGCCGGGCTGTCCATCCCCCTGCTCATCGTACACGGCACGGATGATCCTTCGGTGCCGGCCGCCTCCGCCCTGCAGCTGCACAGTTGGGCGCCCGGCAGCCAGCTGGCGCTGGTAGAAGGGGCCGACCACGTCTTCGGCGCCTCACACCCATACACCGCTGCAACGCTGCCGCCCCATTCGGAGGCGCTGGTCAGCCGAACCCTCGATTTCCTGGCGCCGTTACGGGAGTAAGTTCGCCCTATTTCCTCGCCGCAGGAAATTTGGTTACCTTTGCCGCGAGTAGATACCATTGCCTGTGCTGTCGATCTTTCGCACCAACCAACTAATGGTCAGTTTTCTGCTGATCCTTTACCTCGCCGTCCTGCGGTTGTCCGGCTTCCTGTACGCAGCCGAAGACGCCCCCGCGCTCCACGGCGTCTTTACGGATTGGCTTTACCAGCTGACCGGCCACGAAGGGCTCTGGGCCGATGTGCTGGCCATCCTGCTCCTGGCCGGGCAGGGTATCGCCCTGAACGCGCTGACCATAGAACACCGGTTATCCACCGAGATCGACCTGTTTCCCGGCGTTTTTTACACCCTGGCGGCCAGCGCCCTGCCCGAATTCCTGTACCTGTCGCCCCTGCATCTGGCCAACACCTTTCTCATCATCGCCATCTGGCAGCTGTTTCAGACGTACCGGCGGCCCCAGTGTGCGGAGAAGATATTCAATACCGGTTTCTGGATCGCCGTAGCCGGGCTTTTTTACCCCGCCTATCTGATCTTTATCGTACTCGGCTTCGTCGGGCTGAACCTGCTGCGCGCGTTCAAGACGAAAGAGTACATCATGCTGATCGCCGGCGCCTTCGTCCCTTACTTCCTCTTCAGCGTTTATGCTTTCTGGGTCGACCAGCTGCCCGATTTTTGGGCGCAGCAATTCCGGGCTCCTTTTCAGTTATTGGCGCTGCGTATCCCCGGCGACGGTCTGCTGCTCGCCAAACTGAGTTTCTTCGGGCTCGCCACGCTGGTGGCGCTGCTGAGCCAGAATCTCTATTATTCCAAAAAAAGCCTGCAGATCCAGAAAAAAATCAGCCTGCTCTACTGGATAATGTTCCTGGCGGGCCTGACCCTGCTCTTCCAGCGGTCGATCGCCGTCGATCACCTTCTCCTGCTCGCCGTACCGATCGGGGTGTTGATTTCTTTCAACTTCACCCACCTCCGCAGCGGTCCGGCCGAAGTGGTGCACCTCCTCCTGCTGGCTTCCGTTGCTTTTTTCCAGTTTTGGCGGCATTTCATCTGAGCGTTATCTAAGAACCCATTGCGGGTTTAACCCGGATTTGCCTAGTTTTGTAATTTGAAGCATAAAAAATCCAAGCATGAAATTTGGCGTAGTCGTTTTCCCCGGTTCGAATTGCGATGACGATATGATCCACGTACTCGGAAGCGTGCTGGGGCAGGATGTAGAAAAAATATGGCACAAAGAGCCGGCGCTCAACGGCTACGGCCCCGAGGACTGCCTGGTGCTCCCCGGCGGTTTTTCCTATGGCGACTATCTGCGCGCCGGCGCCATCGCCCGTTTTTCACCCATCATGGATGCGGTCATCGCGTTTGCCCGCAAGGGCGGATACGTCTTCGGCATCTGTAACGGATTCCAGGTGCTTTGCGAGTGCGGCCTGCTGCCGGGAGCGCTGCTGCGCAACGACAACCAGCATTTCGTCTGCAAAAACACCTATCTGAAGACGATCACCACCCAAACGGCGCTCACCCGCAAGGCCGACCCGGCAAAACCGCTGAAGATCCCGATCGCCCACGCCGAGGGTCGTTTCTATACTGACCCGGCGACACTGCAGGAACTGAAAGAACACGACCAGATCCTCTTCCGTTACTGCGAGGCCGACGGCCGGGTCACGGCCGAAGCCAACCCCAACGGCTCGGTCGACAATATCGCCGGCATCTGCAACCGCGAACGCAATGTATTCGGGATGATGCCCCATCCGGAGCGCGCTTCCGAACCGCTGCTCGGCAATACCGACGGGCGCATCCTCTTCGAATCGCTGCTGGAACCGGTGCTGCAGGCCTGACCGTCTGTTAATCTTTTCTTATTGCCCCCCGTACGACGCCTGTTTTTCCGGCGGTTATGGTAATTTTGATCTCCGCTGCGCTTTGTCGCATCGATCACAATATATTCCGCACGATCCCATTAATTTTGCCAGGCGGAAAAAACCACGCGAAGCGATGAAAAAACTACTACTGCTTTCGGCCCTGCTTTTCGGTGTTCACCAGCTGTCTTCACAGATCCTCGAACCCGTCAAATGGAGCACCCGCTACGAGAAAGTCAGCGACAATGAATACGACCTCATCTTCACGGCCGACATCGACGAAGGCTGGGTCATTTATTCGCAAAACATTGAAGAAGGCGGACCTATTCCCACCGCTTTCTATTTCGACGAGAGCGACCACTACGAACGGGTCGGCAAAGTAGAAGAATCCGGCCACATCAAAAGCGGCTACGAAGAGCTGTTCGATATGGATCTGATCAAGCTCTACGACCAGGGCGTCTTCACCCAACGGGTGCGCGTGACCGATACCGGGCAGCCCATTACCGGCTACCTCGAATTCATGACCTGCAATGACGCGAAATGCCTGCCGCCCACTGAAGAGGAGTTCTCTTTTGACCTCCCCGCCGCGGCCCAGGTTATGGAAAAGAAAGCTGCCGCACCGGAAAAGGAAACCGCTTCGCCGGAAGAGCCCGAAGCGCCCGCTCCCGAAAAAAAAGAAGGAGAAGGGGAACTATCGCTCGAAGCACCGCTGATCCTGCCGGCTGATGAGGAAAAGCCCTCCGGCATTCTCGAACCGGTACAATGGTCGGGGGAACTCAAAAAGATTACAACCGACACCTACGAACTGCAGATCACCGGCGACATCCAGGACGGCTGGGCGGTTTACTCCCAATATCTCGACAGCCAGGACGGACCCCTGCCGACTACCTTTTATTTCGATGAGGGCGCCCATTACGAACGCGAGGGCAAAACCGAAGAAGCAGGCGGTAAAAAAGAAGGCTTCGACCCTGTCTTTAAGATGAACGTCACCAAGTTCGCGCACAACGTCATCTTCACCCAGCGCATCCGCACCAACGATCCTTCCCAGCCGGTAACGGGCGCTTTTGAATACATGGCCTGCGACGATACGCGCTGTTTGCCGCCGACGGAAACCGTGTTTCGGGCCGATCTGCAGAACGGCCGCCTATTCGTCGGTACGGAAGCCGAAGCGCCCGCCGCCCTTTCCGAAGCCGAACCTACTTCCGGCAGCGCCATGTTCGTCATCGATAAGCCGGACCTCGAGGCGCCCGCCGGCAGCTGTGGCGAGAAAGAAGAAGAGGTGCAGGCCGCGACCAGCTACTGGGGCATCTTCGCGCTCGGTTTCATCGGCGGCTTACTGGCCCTGCTGACGCCCTGTGTTTTTCCCATGATCCCGCTCACGGTCAGTTTCTTCACCAAAAGCAGCGGCGACCGCCGCAAGGGCCTGCGCGACGCCGTACTGTACGGCTTTTTCATTCTACTGGTTTACCTCGTACTTTCGGCGCCTTTCCACCTGATGGACAGCATCAACCCGGATATCCTCAACGATATTTCCACCAATATCTGGCTCAACCTGTTTTTCTTTGTCGTCTTCCTGTTTTTCGCCTTTTCGTTCTTCGGCTATTACGAGCTGACGCTGCCGAGCAGCTGGACCAACCGCGCCAGCGCGGCGGAAGGCATCGGCGGCGCTGTCGGCATCTTTTTTATGGCGCTGACCCTGGCCCTCGTCTCTTTCAGCTGTACCGGTCCGATCCTGGGATCGCTGCTGGCCGGCGCGCTCACCAGCAACGGCGGCGCCTGGCAGCTCACGGCGGGCATGGGCGGCTTCGGCCTGGCGCTGGCGCTGCCGTTTACGGTTTTCGCCGCTTTCCCCGGCCTGATGAACACCATGCCCAAATCGGGCGGCTGGCTGAATACGGTCAAAGTGACGCTCGGTTTTCTGGAACTGGCGCTGGCGCTGAAATTCCTTTCCAACGCCGACCTCGTCAAGCACTGGGGCATCCTCAAGATCGAACCTTTCCTCGCGCTCTGGATGCTGATCTTCCTCGGCCTTGGTTTATACTTGCTCGGCGTGATCCGCTTTCCGCACGATACGCCGCTGAAGTTCAAAGAGATCTCCGCGCCGCGCAAAATGCTGGGAGCCCTATCCTTCGCCTTCACCTTATACCTGGCTACCGGTTTCACCTACGACGCCCAGGCCGGCTCCTACCGGTCGCTGAAGCTGCTGAGCGGGCTGGCGCCGCCCGTCTGCTACAGCTGGTTCCAGCCCTGCGACTGCCCGCAGAACCTCAATTGTTTCAAAGATTTCGAAGAAGGCATCACCTATGCCCGCGAGGTCGATAAGCCGGTGATCGTTGACTTTACCGGCCACGCCTGCGTCAACTGCCGGAAAATGGAAGAGCATGTCTGGCCCGAGAATTCCGTGTACAAACGTTTGAAAAACGACTACGTCCTCATCTCCCTCTACGTCGATGAAAAGCTCGAACTCCCCGAAGAAGAGCAGATCGTAGTGCCCAAAACCAGCGGCGGCACGCGTAAGCTGCGCACTACGGGGCAGAAGTGGTCGTATTTCCAGACGGAATATTTCCAGACCAATTCGCAGCCTTACTACGTGTTGTTGTCACCGGAAGGAGAATTGCTCAACGCGCCGGTCGGCTATACCCCCGATTCGCGGGAGTACACCGGTTTCCTGGAGTGCGGACTGGAAGCTTTTCGCGAGTTGACGGAGCGGAAAGAAAGCGAGCGCAAGCAGTTGGGCAAGCGATAAGGCCGTCCGGACGGCCGTCAGGCTATGGTAGAAACCAAAGACCTTATTCAGAGCTTGTTTGGAGGTAGTCATTTTGGCTGCAAAACCCAGCTTTTGGAA
>CAYQQU010000062.1:0-34088 GCA_964419545.1 uncultured Saprospiraceae bacterium
CCAAAAGCTGGGTTTTGCAGCCAAAATGACTACCTCCAAACAAGCTCTTAATTTCGTTTTTCTTTCATCTCCTTTTGCATTTCTTCTTGTTTTTCCAAATAGACCTTGTACTGGTCTTCGGAAAGTAATTTTTCCATTTCTGAATTCTTGTTTTTCTGGATGGATTTCACCTTTTTATACATTTTATATTTTCCGCCGCCGCTTTCTTTCACGGCTTTCATCTGCTCGGCGTATTTTTTTGTGATGGCTTCAAATTTAGGCTTTTGCTCTTCCGAAAGGTCTAAAACCTCAAGGAATTCTTCCATATTTTGAGCCAATTCTTCTTTCTGCTCATCGGTCAGCTCAGTTTTTTGTGATTGCGCAAAGCTCGTGTTGGCGCCCACCAAAAAAAGAGCAAGGAATAGGGATAGGATTTTCAGTGATTTCATTGTACTCGTTTTGATAGGTGAAAAATATTTTTAAGATTATCGATCGCTTTTCACACGATCAAAAATAGAGGAATCAGGGGAGGATAAAGGGACAATCAAAGTGAGTTGAACATAATGGAAGGTGAACTGAACGGAAAGCGGTGAGGAAATACTGTTCATCCCCCTTTGATAGGGTTAAACATAGCTACTTGTCCGCGAGAAAGCGATGCCCGGTAGGCGGCGCGTGGGCGGGGCGAGGTAGGCGATGTCGGTAAAATCGATTCGGGCATCCTGCTCTAATGTTGCTGTTGGGTAAAACATCTCCGGCTGCTCAGCAGTTCCGAACAGAAAAAGCTGTTATGACCTTATCCGAAAGAGCGACTCAATACATGCGTATCTGGTCGGCCGGCAACGACCACCTCCTCGATGAGCTGGCGCACCCGCAATTGCAGGTTTCGTACACTCATTTTCCTGAAATATACATTGGTATCCCGGCCTACCGGGAAATGTTGCGCATGACGTACCGCTTTTTTCCCAACCTATCCATAAAGGTAAAGAACTGCCATATTGCCGACGGGGTCGTCACCGTGGAATGGCGCTACACGGGCGCCTTTCGCCACGGTGAGCTTTTCGGCGTAGCGGCCGCCGGCCAGCCGGTCGAGGTGAACGGTATCACCTTGCTGACGTTCAGCAAGGGAAAGGTGATCCGGGAAGCCGGCATCGTCGACAATATGGCGCTGGCTACCCAGCTGGGGGCGCTGGGATAGGGAATCGAACCGCTGAGCGTTCCCGGTTTCACATTTTCCTTTATTTTCGCTTCCAAACTTACCATTGCGCATGTACCAAGCTTCTCTTGCCTACGCGCAGCGCCAGGACGAGCAGGACGCCCTCCGCTCTTTCCGCGATGCGTTTCACTTCCCGCAACAGGCCGGCCGGCCCGTGCTCTACTTTTGCGGCAATTCGCTGGGCCTGGCGCCCCGCACCGCCGGGGCCGCCCTGCAGCGCGAGCTCGAGCACTGGCAAAAGCACGGTGTCGAGGGCCACTTCCGGGGCGAGCTGCCGTGGGTGGACTACCACAAGTTCTTACAGCCGCAGACGGCCCACGTCGTCGGCGCCCGCAAAGAGGAGGTGGTAGTGATGAATACACTGACCACCAACCTTCACCTGCTGATGGTCTCTTTCTACCGGCCAACTTCGGAACGCTACCGGATCATCATGGAGGCCGGCGCTTTCCCCTCCGACCAATACGCCGTTGAAAGCCAGGTGCGCTGGCACGGCTTCGACCCTCATGAAGCTATCGTCGAAGTGGCGCCCCGCGAGGGCGAAGAGACGCTGCGCACTGAGGATATTGTCGCGACCATCGAACGCTACGGAAAGCAGACCACCCTCGTCCTCTTCGGCGGCGTCAACTACTATACCGGCCAGTTTTTTGACCTGGCGGCCATCACCGAAGCGGCCCACCGCACAGGCGCCTACGCGGGTTTCGACCTCGCCCACGCCGCCGGTAATGTTCCGCTGAAGCTCCACGACTGGGGCGCCGATTTTGCCGTCTGGTGCAGCTACAAGTACCTCAATTCCGGGCCGGGCGGCCCCAGTGGCGCTTTTATCCACGAGCGCCACGGCCGAAATCCCGGGCTGCCGCGCTTCGCCGGCTGGTGGGGGCACGATGAGCAGGAACGCTTTCAGATGCGCAAAGGCTTCAGGCCCATGCCCGGCGCGGAAGGATGGCAGCTGAGCAACGCCCAGATCTTCAGCTTCGCCGTGCACAAGGCGAGCCTCGATATATTCGTACGCGCTACCATGCCGGCACTGCGCGCCAAAAGCGAACGCCTCACCGGCTACCTCGAATTCCTGATCGACGAGATCAACCGGGAGGGCGGAAAGTTTCAAGTCATCACGCCCCGCGATCCGGCGGCGCGCGGCTGTCAGCTTTCCCTGGTCGCTACCGGTCATGGCCGTACGCTCTTTGATTACCTTACGGCTCAGGGCGTGGTATGCGACTGGCGCGAGCCCAACGTCATCCGCCTGGCGCCGACGCCGCTGTACAATTCGTTTGAAGACGTCTACCGGTTTGCGGAATTGTTGCGGGTTTTCCGGACATTGGAAGCCGCGAAGACCTCCGAAGGCTAAACTTTCTGTATTTTACCGGAAAAACACCGTGCAACGTCTGATCTTTATCGCTTTAAGCTTAAGTTTTGCCCTTAACCTTCCGGGGCAGCCGCTCACCGCCGAACGCATTCAGGCGCTCGCCGATCGTTACGGCAAGACTTCGCTCTCGCAATACCGCGAGTTTCTCAGCCTGCCCAACGACGCCTACCAGCCCGAACAGTTGGAGGCCAATATCGAATGGGTGCAGCAGGCTTTTTCCTTCCGGGGTTTCGACCTCCGGCGCCTGCCCACCGGCGGCATCGACCTGGTGCTCGCTTCCTACCCGGCGCCCGGCGCAACCCGCACCGTACTGTTTTATGTCCAGATCGACGGGCAGCCGGTCGATCCGACCGAATGGGACCAGCCTACGCCTTTCACGCCTACGCTCAAAGCGAAAAATGACGCAGGCGAATGGGAAGCGGTCAGCTGGGCCCGACTCAAGGGCGAACTCAATCCCGACTGGCGCATCTTTGCCCGCTCGGCTGCTGACGCCAAAGGACCGATAAACATGTTTATTGCGGCCTGGGACGCCATGCAGGAGGCCGGCCTTACTCCCAATTACAACCTTAAAATCATCATGGACTGTGAAGAGGAGATCGGTTCGCCCCATCTCCCGGCGGCCGTGGAAAAATACCGCAATGAACTGGCCGCCGATATGCTGGTGATCCTCGACGGCCCTATGCATCCCACCAACCGGCCGACCCTCGTTTTCGGGGCGCGCGGCATCGCCAAGGTGCGCCTGACGACCTACGGCCCGCGCGTGCCGCAGCATAGCGGCCACTACGGCAACTACGTCCCCAACCCCGCGTTCCGGCTGGCGCAGTTGCTGGCTTCGATGAAAGACGCCGAAGGCCGCGTTACCGTTGCCGGCTGGTACGACGGCGTCAATATCGATGAAGCGACCCGCCGGGTGCTGGCCGAGGTGCCCGACGACGAAGCCGCGATCCAAAAACACCTGGGCATTGCCGAGCCGGAAGCGGTAGCGCCGACGCTGCAGGAAGCCATTCAGTATCCGTCGCTCAACATCCAGGGCATGTCGTCAGCCTGGGTGGGTACGAAGGTGCGCACCATCATCCCTTCGGCCGCTATGGCGCATCTCGACATCCGGCTGGTGCGGGAAAGCGACCCCGAACGACTTATCCGGTTGTTGCGAGAACACGTCGAAGCACAGGGGTACCACCTCCTCGAGAAAGAACCCACCGAAGCGGAGCGCCTGCAATACCCGCGCCTCGTCTCAATGTCGAGCCGCGTCAGCTACCAGGCTTTCCGCACGGATATGGATGCAGAAGTGGGGCGTTGGCTGGAAGCCGCCCTGCGGCGCACCTTCGGCGAGGCGCCGGTAAAGATCCGTACGCACGGCGGTTCCATCCCGATCGCGCCCTTCGTCACGACCCTGGACGTGCCGGCGGTGATCGTACCCCTGGTCAATCCCGACAACAACCAGCACAGCCCTAACGAAAACCTGCGGATCGGCAACTACTTCGACGGGGTGCGCAGTTGCCTGGGCATCCTTACCCAGCCGCTGGATTAGCCCGGATTAGGAAGGGTTACAAATTCAGCCAATACGTCACTTTCGCCACAATGGAGCGGTTGCGGATCGCAAACTGGTCGGTGAGGTAATTATCCGTATACACCAGGAAAAAGTCCGATACCGGGGCGAAGCGCCACTGTAGGCGGGCGTTGATGTTCAGGTTGTCGATCTGATCGTTGAACTGGAGGAAGGTCGTCAGGAACAGGCTGCGCGTGAAGGTAAGGTCGATGCGCGGCCCGATCAGAAAGAGCGAAGTGGAAGCGTAAGGATCGGGCAGGTCGATGTAGTTGTAGTTGAAGTTGAGTTCGATCGAGCCGTAGGGCTGGTAACGGTAAGTTAAGCTGCCGCTCATCCCGTAGCGATAGCCGTTGAAAAACTGTCCGACGGTCGGCGACAGGCGGTACGAAAATTTTGGCCGCCGGTCGGAGCGGTAAAACAGGTTTAAACTGGTGTAGCGGTAGTCCGTATTGACGGGGAGGGGCTTAGCGTCCGAACGGGTGGGATCAAACTCCTCGAAGAGAAAAGTATAATCGTGTTGCAGCGTCACCCGCATGCCGCCGGTATTGCGAAGGTCGGCGTCCCAGTAGAGCTCGACGCGCTGGTCGGTGCGGCCGTCTTCGGGCGTCCAGAGCGTTTCGAACTCGAGGCCCGGCCCGTGCTGGTTGAACGGACTGCTTTTGGGGTAGAAGAAGATTCGCACTTCGGGGTTGATGCGAAAATATCCTTTGCGGGGTACGAAGCCGACTTCCGCGTTATAGTCTTCGCCGACCCATTCGTGTTGCCAGCTCACTTGAAGCGGCCGGATGGTGTAATTTATTCTTCCGCCGTGCACGAAGTCGCGATCGGTGGCGTCCGGCCCGAACGATTGGTGGTAAAACGCTTTCCCCGTCCAGACGTTGTCCGATGAAGCTAGGTTGTAATCCAGGCCGACCACCCGGTTGTAAGCGCTTACGTCCTCCAGGCTGTCGAGCCCGCCGGTATCTCCGAACGATTGTTTATTCACCATGATCAGGCCTACATTGGAACGGCTGAAAATACGTCGCTGCACCGCCGCCACCGAGTAATTGAAACTGGGCAGCCCGTTGGTGCGGTCGCGGGCCGTCTGCATATTCAGAAAACCGACGCGCCAGTTGTTGTCGAGCTTGCCGCTCAGGCGGGCGCCGAAGAGGATGGGATTTTGGATGTTCTGCCCGGTGGCGGTATCCCGGGAGACGCCGATGCGGCGGGAAAAGAAGGGGTTGATCCGGCCGAAGCCAAAGCCCCCGAAAAGGTCGGCGTTTTCCAGGAAGAACTGCCGTCGTTCCGGAAAGAAGATCTCAAAGCGGTCGAGGTTGATCACCTGCTGGTCGACTTCCACCTGAGAGAAGTCGGGATTGAAGGTGAGGTCGAGGTTGAGCCCGGAAGTGACGGCCACCTTGGCGTCGCCGCCGATGCTGAAATCGTATTCCGGCGGGCCGTCGTTACGAAACAGATGATCGTCTTCTTCTTCGATGAATTTGTGCACGTAGGCGCCGGCGGTATAGGGGATGAGCGCCAGGCTGTTCCCCGTTTTGCGCAGGGGTTCTTCCCAGACCATGCGCCCCATATAGGCGAGGTTCATGATCATCTGGTTGCGCGGAATCCGGTTCCAGGTCGATTGGGTATTCGACTGCATGTCGAAGCGATAGCTGTTAAAATACCACTCTTTCTCGCCTTCCTTATAGCGCAGCGTGCTGAACGGAATGGCCAGCTCACAGGTCCAGTATCCTTCGAAAATTTTGGAAACGCCCCGCCATTTATTATCCCATGATTCATCGAAATCACCTCCGTTCTGTCCTCCGTTGGCAATCAAAGCTTCGCGCCGCACGCCCATCGGGTTCATACCGAAGACAAAAGCATTGGTGCGGTCGCGGAAAGGATCGATCACAAAGGTGATATTGTCGTTGCCGCCCGCCCGGAAATCGCGTCGCAGTGACGAGATGATGTATTCGTCCCCTACCGAATAGCATTTGGCCGCGAGGTACAGGTGCTCGTCGTCGTAGGTCATGTATATTTCGGTCTGCGTTGTGTTCCAGATCGAATCGATAGGGAAATTCTGCCAGAAGTCGCGGGCCGGCTGACCGCGATACCAGGACGCTTCGTCGAGGACGCCGTCGAGTGAAATTTTTTCGGTAGCTCGCTTCAGAATGATGGGAGGCTGCGCTTCCTGACTTTGGGCTAGGGTCGTAAAACACAAACAGCAAGCAATCAGCCAGAGGGTCTTCTTGGCAATCATTTTCTGGTTCAGTTTTTGCTAAGCGCTTTTTCGGACTGGGAAGTGAGACTTGGGAGTGAACGAAAGGCCAACACTTTAAGGGGTGAATAGTTCTAAACACCGGAAGTGAAAAGTGGGCGTCCTCAACGGCAATGCAAATTTCAATAAAAATTCGCTATTTTCGAAAGGCAATCGTTTTCCCTGCTTTTTCAAATTTGAACACCTTATGCAAAAGAAAAATCCTGTACGCGCCGCCGTAGCCGTATGTGTACTCCTGGCTTTCGGCCTCCATGCTCAAACGCCTTTTTTCACCGTGACGTTTGACGATGCGCAATACGAAGCACCCCAGGACGGCCGGCTGCTGATCCTGCTTTCCACCAATGCGGATGCGGAGCCGCGTTTTCAGATCGTCGACGGCCCGGAAACGCAGCAGGTCTTCGGCCTGAACGTCGACAGCTGGCGCCCCGGCCAACCGATGGAGGCGACGGCCGAGGCTTTCGGCTATCCGCTGCGCTCCCTTGCGGAGGCGCCGCCGGGCGAGTACTACGTTCAGGCCGTCCTCAACCGCTATGAAACCTTCCGGCGCGGCGACGGCCATATTGTCAAACTGCCGCCCGACCGCGGCGAAGGGCAACAATGGAACCGCAAACCCGGCAACTTGTACAGCACGCCCGTAAAGATCGATTTTCAGCCGGGCAGCCGCCCCGTTGCGCTGCAACTGGACCAGAAAATCCCGGAAATCACACCTCCGGCTGATACGCGGTACGTCAAACACCTCCGCCTCCGCAGCGAGTTGCTCAGCGATTTCTGGGGGCGCGACATGTACCTCGGCGCCCACGTGCTGCTGCCCGAAGGGTTTGACGAAAACCCCGATGTGAAGTATCCGGTGGCCATCATGCACGGTCATTTTCCGCAGGACTTTTCGGGCTGGCGAACCACACCGCCGGATAAAAGCACGCCTTGTGCCTACAGCGCCCGTTTCGACGTCGACTGCTACAACCACATCGTCCAGCAGGAGGCTTACGATTTTTACAAAGCCTGGACCGGGCCGGATTTCCCGCGGGTCATCGCCGTGCTGATCCAGCATCCTACGCCTTACTACGACGACAGCTACGCCGTCAACTCGGAAAACAACGGCCCTTACGGCGACGCCATCACCTATGAGTTGATACCCTATATCGAACAGCAGTTTCGCGGCATCGGCGAAGGCTGGGCGCGCTTCGTCTACGGCGGTTCTACCGGTGGCTGGGAAGCGCTGGCCGTTCAGGTCTTCTATCCCGAAGAATACAACGGTTGCTACGCCGCCTGCCCCGACCCAATCGACTTTCGGGCGTACTGCCTCGTCAACCTCTACGAAGATGAGAACGCCTACGCCATCGAGGGCGACTTTCGCAAAACGGAGCGCCCCGGCCACCGCGATTACCTCGGCCAGGTGAGCGCTACGCTGCGCGATATGAACCTGCGGGAACTCGCCCTCGGCGACAAAAGCCGCTCCGGCCAGCAGTGGGACATCTGGGAGGCCGTCTACTCGCCCGTCGGCCCCGACGGATACCCCCGTCGGATTTGGGATAAGGAAACAGGCGTCATCGACCCGGAGGTAGCCCGCTACTGGAAAGAGAACTACGACCTCGCATGGATCATGAAGCGCGACTGGGCGG
The DNA here is from genome assembly GCA_964419545.1 of uncultured Saprospiraceae bacterium. Lineage (GTDB taxonomy): Bacteria > Bacteroidota > Bacteroidia > Chitinophagales > Saprospiraceae > CAYQQU01. The sequence goes on from CAYQQU010000062.1 coordinate 7,978, forward strand.
AGCTGGGCCCCAAGCTTAAAGGAAAAATCCACATCTACTGCGGCGACATGGACAACTATTACCTCAATAACGCCGTATACCTCACCGAGGAGATCCTGGAAAACACCACCGACCCCTACTACGACGGAGAGATCGATTACGGCGACCGCGCCGAACACTGCTGGAACGGCGATCATACGCAGCCGAACCACATTTCACGCCTGCGCTACCACCGCATGTTCATCACCAAATGGGCGGAAGAGGTGAAAAACCGGGCGCCGGCGGGCGCCGACCTCACCAGCTGGCGCTACTGAAATAAATCTCCCGGTTTTGGTGGTTGGCGGACGCCAAAAACCAGGCTTTTTCGTTTAATTGAAACATCCCGCGAAAAAAACGGGCGTCATGGAGGAGAAAAGCAAAGGAACCCACTGGAAGCAGATCCTGAAAGCGAGTCAGCAAGACCTTCGCGAAGCCGAGGATATGGTGGCCGTGGAAGCGCCGCTGGAGATCAGGGTGGGATTCGGCCCCCGACAGCGCCGGCAGCGTCGCAGCCTGGCCGTTACGATGCGTACGCCCGGCCACGACGCGGAACTGGCGGTCGGCTTCCTGTTTACCGAAGGACTGATCGGCCGGCCAGATCAAATCACCGAAGTCCGGCATGCCGGACCGACCCTCTACCCCGATGCCCGGGAGAACATCATCCAGGTAGAACTGGCGCCGGAGGTCGATTTTGACTTCGACCGGCTGAGCCGTCATTTTTATACTTCTTCTTCCTGCGGCGTTTGCGGTAAAACCTCAATCGAGCTGGTCCGCACCACCACCTGTTTTTTCTCGCGCCGGGGCCATCCCGTCGTCGATCTCGACGTTTTGTTTCAGCTGCCCGACGCCATGCGCGCGGCGCAATCCATTTTTGAATATACGGGCGGCTTGCACGCGGCCGGCTTGTTCGACACACAAGGGCGCGTGCAATTGCTGCGGGAAGACATCGGACGCCATAACGCCCTCGACAAGCTGATCGGCGCTGCGGTGCGCGCGGGAATGGCGCCTTTGCGCGAGCACCTGCTGCTGGTAAGCGGCCGGGCAAGCTTCGAACTGGTGCAAAAAGCAGTAATGGCGGGCATACCTGTACTGGCCGCCGTAGGCGCCCCTTCGAGCCTGGCGGTCGAGCTGGCTGAGGAGAACGACATGACCCTCATCGGGTTTCTGCGCGGCGGGCGCTTCAATGTATACAGCGGCCGGTCGCGTATCTCCGGGGTCCGCAACCAGGCGGCCGCCGTGCGCTGATTTACCGAATTATAACCACAGGAATAATGCAAGAACAACACCAACGAGAAGAACTGGAACCTGAACATCCCGAAAAAGAAAGGACGCCGGGCGCCCAGCCGCCGGAATCGTTTACCGGCATGAAGCTGAAACCGGCCAAAACGAATTCGGCGGGGCCGCCGGGCGTCATCACCGCTTTACGGCACGCGGGAAAGTACATGGCCCCCGGCGACGCCGTACGCACCATGTTCAGACTCAACCAAAAGGGCGGCATCGATTGCCCCGGCTGCGCCTGGCCCGATCCCGACGACGAGCGCTCCCGCCTCGGCGAATATTGCGAGAACGGCATCAAAGCCATCTCCGAAGAAGCGCAGCGCAAGCGCCTCGACCGTCAGTTCTTTGCCGAGCACAGCATTGCCGAAATGCGCAGTTGGTCGGATTTTGAGATCGGTAAAAAAGGACGGCTCACCGAACCCATGGTGTTGCGGGAAGGGGCCACCCACTACGAACCGATCAGCTGGGACGACGCCTTCCAGCTCATCGCCCACGAACTCAATGACCTGGCTTCTCCCGACGAAGCCGTCTTTTACACTTCCGGGCGCACCAGCAACGAAGCAGCTTTCCTCTACCAGCTCTTCGTGCGTGAGTACGGCACCAATAACTTGCCCGATTGTTCCAATATGTGCCACGAATCCAGCGGCAAAGGGCTGGCGGCGACGGTCGGTATCGGCAAAGGATCGGTGACGCTTACCGATTTCTACGAAGCTGAAGTGGTGATCGTGATGGGGCAAAACCCCGGCACCAATCACCCCCGCATGCTCTCCGCGCTGGAGCGCTGTAAAGAGAACGGCGGAAAGATCATCACCGTCAATCCGCTGCCCGAAGCCGGGCTGATTAAGTTTACCAACCCCCAGCGCCCGTGGAAAATGCTGACGGGCGGCTCACCCATCACCGACCTCTTTTTGCAGGTAAAGGTGAACGGCGACATTCCTCTCCTCAAGGCGATCATGCTGTTGCTTTGGTACGAAGAGCAAAAAGAAGGCGGAGAAATCTTCGACTGGGATTTTATCACGACCAAGACGACCGGATACGAAGCTTTCATCAACGACCTGAAGCAGCACGATTTCAACACCTTGGTAGAAGCCTGCGGCGTGCCCCGCGATAGGATCAAGGCCGCCGTCGAGTTGCTGCGGAAAAAGCGAAAAATAATCGTCTGCTGGGCGATGGGCCTGACGCAGCACGAGAACGGCGTGGCCAACATCCAGGAGATCGTCAACTTACTGTTGCTGAAAGGCAGCATCGGCAAGCCCGGCGCCGGCACCTGTCCGGTGCGCGGACACAGCAATGTTCAGGGCGACCGCACTGTCGGCATCTGGGAAGCGCCCAAGCCCGAATTCCTGGACCGTATTCGCGACACCTTCGGCTTCGAGCCGCCGCGCCGCCACGGCTATGCCACCGTCGACGCCATCAAAGCCATGTACGACGGCCGGGCAAAGGTATTTTTCGCCATGGGCGGCAACTTTATGTCCGCCACGCCGGATACCGAATACACGGCAAAAGCGCTGCAAACCTGCCGGCTCACCGTGCAGGTTTCCACCAAGCTCAACCGCAGCCACCTGATCCACGGCAGGCAGGCGCTGATCCTGCCCTGCCTGGGCCGCACCGACAAGGATGTACAAGGGTCGGGCGAACAACTGGTAAGCGTCGAGAACTCCATGGGGATCATCCATTCGTCTCAGGGCGTACTCACGCCGCCTTCGGAACAGCTGCTCAGCGAGCCGGCTATCGTCGCCCGCCTGGCCGGCGCGACCCTGGGCGACGGCAGTAAGGTCGACTGGGAAAAGATGGCCGGGAATTACGATCACATCCGCGACGCCATCGAAAAGGTGGTGCCCGGGTTCGACAACTACAACCAGCGCGTACGTGAACCCGGCGGGTTTTATCTGCCCAACAGCGCCCGCCAACAGGAATTCAACACTCCTTCCGGAAAGGCGGTCTTCACGGTGAATACCGTGCCCGATAACCGGATCGAAGCAGGTCAATTCATCATGATGACCGTGCGCAGCCACGACCAATTCAACACGACGATCTACGGGCTCGACGACCGTTATCGCGGCATCTACAACGAGCGCCGGGTGGTGATGATGAACGCCGCCGACATGGCGGAGGCCGGCCTGGAGAAGGGACAGGTAGTCGATCTGGTCAGTCATTTTCGCGGGCAGCGCCGCGTGGCAAAATCATTTATCGTCACCCCGTACGATATCCCGCGCCAGTGTGCGGCCACCTATTTCCCCGAAGCCAACGTGCTCGTTCCGGTCGACTCTTACGCCAAAGGCAGCAAGACCCCGACCTCCAAATGGGTGCTGATCACCCTGGAACCGTCGGACCTCCCGCCGGTGAAGCTTCGATAACGCATGGAAATATGAACATTTATTTGAGAAACTTTCTTTACTTTTAGGCATTACAACTTGACAAAGGAATAGCGATGGCGGGGAAAAAACTCTACGACAACCACGGAAGGCTGATCAACTACGTGCGCCTGGCAGTGACCGACCGCTGCAATTTGCGCTGCTTTTACTGCATGCCGGAGGAGGGGATCAACTACGTGTCCCGGCAGGATTTGCTTACGTACGAAGAAATGGTGCGCCTGATGCGGCTGCTCCGCCAGATGGGTATCACCAAATTGCGCATTACCGGCGGCGAGCCTTTCGTTCGCAAGGATATCATGGATTTCTTCCGCACACTGGCAACGCTGGGCCTGGAAAGAATCAACCTAACCACCAACGGGACCCTGACCACGCCCTACATTCCCGAATTGAAGAAGATAGGCGTCCATTCCGTCAACCTGAGCCTCGATACGCTCGACCGCGACCGCTTTTACCACATCACCCGCCGCGATGAATTCGACAAGGTCGCCCAGTGTTTTGAAGCCCTGCTCCGGCACGGCATTCGCACCAAGATCAACGCCGTGGTGATGGACGGCAAAAATACCGAAGACATCATCCCGATGGCTGAGCTCACCCGGGAGCATCCCGTGGCGGTGCGCTTCATCGAAGAGATGCCGTTCAACGGATCGGGCAGCCATTATCCGCAGCTGGCGTGGCATCACCGGCGCATTCTGGAGCACTTGCGGGCGCATTTTCCAACACTGGAAAAGATACCCGATCCGCCGCACTCCACTTCCGCCAATTACCGCATTCCCGGCCACCAGGGGACGATCGGCATCATTGCCGCTTTCAGCCGGACCTTCTGCGGCGCCTGCAACCGGATACGCATCACGCCGCAGGGGCAGCTGAAGACCTGCCTGTACGATGACGGCATTTTCAACATCCGCGACCTGATGCGGGCCGGGGCCAGCGACGAACAGCTGGAAGCGACTTTCCTCGACGCCCTCGGCAATCGCGCCAAAGACGGCTGGGAAGCCGAGCGCAATCGCAATTTCGGGCTGCCCGTCACCGAATCGATGTCCACCATCGGAGGCTAACCACCAGAAAAATCGACTTCGAAGCTATGATTTCCGTTGCTGCGGCCGAACAGATCATCCTCGCTCAGGCGGACTTTCTGGGTGCCGAGACGGCGCCACTGGACGCTGCTCACGGCCGGGTGCTGCAGGCGCCGCTGATCGCCGATCGCGATTTTCCGCCTTTTACGCGGGTGTCGATGGACGGCATCGCCATTGCGTATTCCGCCTATGCCGGCGGCCGGCGCACCTTTCCCATCGCCGGCGTGCAGGCGGCCGGCGCCGCGCCGCTACACCTGAACCATCCCGGAGCATGCCTGGAGGTGATGACCGGTGCGGTGCTGCCCACCGGCGCAGATACGGTGATTCGCTACGAGGACTTATCGATACAGAACGGCGAAGCGACGATCGTTGTCGAGCAGGTGCGGGCCGGCCAGAACGCCCATCCACAGGGCCTGGATCGCCGGGCCGGCGACCGGCTGGCCACGCCGGGAGTGGTGCTCTCTCCGGGCGAGATCGGCCTGGCGGCCACCGTAGGCCAGGCAGTGCTGGAGGTGGCCCGGGCGCCCCGGATCGCCGTCATCTACACCGGCGACGAACTGGTAGGGGTCGCCGATCAGCCGCTGCCCCATCAGATCCGGGCGTCCAACGGATACGCGCTGCGGTCGGTGCTGGCGAGGTTCGGTTGCGAGGTGAAGATGCACCATCTGCCCGACGCCCCCGATATCATCCGCGCACAACTGGCGGCCATGCTCGACCGGTACGATGCGCTGATCCTCAGCGGAGGGGTGTCAAAAGGAAAATACGACTTCATCCCGGAGAGCCTGCAGGAGCTCGGGGTGGAGCAATTGTTTTACAAAGTGCGACAGCGGCCCGGCAAGCCGTTCTGGTTCGGTCGCCAACCTTCCGGGCCCAGTGTATTTGCGCTTCCCGGCAATCCCGTTTCCGCGCTGATGTGCGCCCTGCGTTATTGCGTGCCCTGGGTGCGCAAAGCGATGGGCCTGGAACCGTTCGATCCGCTCTATGCCGTGCTGGAAGAAGATTTTTCGCTCAAGCCCGACCTCACTTGTTTTTTGGCGGTGAGTGTAAAGTCCGATCCCCTCACCGGGCAGTTGCAGGCCTTCCCGGTGCCCGGACGCGGCTCGGGCGACCTGGCCAACCTGGCGCTGACCGACGGCTTCATGGAACTGCCTGCCGGTACGGGCTTTTATGAAAAAGGTGGCGTGTATCCCGTATATTTGTACCGATAACCGCAGATCATGTCAGAATTTACCCACCTCGACGAAGCCGGCAACCCTTCTATGGTCGACGTCGGCCACAAGGCCGTAACCGAGCGCACCGCCCGCGCCCGCGCCATCGTAGTGCTCGGCGACGACATCATGGACCGCCTGGAAAAAGAAGAGATCCACACCAAAAAAGGGCCGGTATTCCAGACCGCGATCCTCGCCGGCATCATGGCCGCCAAGCGGACCGGCGAACTCATTCCCCTTTGCCACCCCCTGCCGCTGGACAAAATAAAAGTCGATATCCACGTCAGCGAGGCCCGCGAGGTGATCATCGATTGCACGGCGCGCGTCACCGCCAAAACCGGCGTGGAAATGGAAGCGCTGACCGGCGCCAGCCTGGCCGCCCTCACGGTCTATGATATGTGCAAAGGGTTCAGCCACGATATCCTGATCCGCGAAGTGCAACTGATGGAAAAAACGGGAGGGAAACGGGATTTCAAGCGGGATTAAAATTTCGGCTTTTAGGCTGTATTCCTTAAATTGCTCGTTTATCGCCAACGGCATCTCAGGTAGATATTGGGGCGAAAATGGATAAAATGTCCGCTAATGACGGAGAGTAAATCGGCAATCACCTTTCAGGACGAAGACTGGGAGTTTATCCTCGAGACCATCGACAGCGAAAAATGTGTGTTGTTCCTAGGACCGGAAGTTTTTACCAGCGTGGAAGGGAAAAGCCTTTTCGATCAACTGGTGGCGTATCTGGACATCGAAAATAACCGCGACATTTTATCCTTTTACAAGGAAGACAACTTTTTTCTCTTTTCCAGCAAATACGCCAAAACCAAAGCGCTATACCGCATCCGCAAATTTTTCTCCCGCCATACCCACGCCAAAGCGGAAGCCCTTTTCGAGAAAATCGTTCAAATCCCTTTCCATATTGTCATCACCCTGACCCCCGACGACCTCTTGTTTCGCAAGATGCGCGCCTACGGCATCAAAGCGCAGCACGGGTTCTACTTTAAAAATAACACCCCCCGGCAAAAGATCAACCTGGTGAATAAAGACGCGCCGCTGGTGTACAACCTCTTCGGCTTTCTGGAACAGGATGAATCTTTGATCCTTACCCACGACGACTTATTCGACTTTCTACAGTCGATTTTCAGCAACAACAGCATGGACGATACCTTGAAGTACAAGCTGAAAACGGCGGATAATTACATTTTTCTGGGGCTGCAGTTCGACAAATGGTACGTGCAACTGTTGCTGCGCCTACTCGACATGCACAATGAGCACTACAGCTTTGTGCGCTACGCATCCGGCCAGTTTGTGAAGGAGGAGATCCGCAGTCTGATCTACCGGCAGTTCCGCATCCAGTTTGTCCAGAACGAGATCCCTTCCTTCATCGATGAACTGTACCAGCGTTGTCAGCAAAAGGGCCTGTTGCGATCAATCGCTCAGGCCGACCAGGACGCCGAACAAGAGCAGCCGCAATCCGAGCTGGAGCGCATCCGCACTTTGGTCCGGGAAAACGAAGCCGCGGTGGCGGTGGATGAGCTGCAGCTTTTTTTCAAGGCGCGCCGGGACACGCTGCTGGATAAGGCGCGGGCCGAATTACTGGGCGAGCTGTCCGAAGATTTTGATCTGCTGAGCGCGCGCCTGAAGCGAGTGGACCGGAAAGTCAACCGCAATGTCATCGACTTGCGAGAAGCGGAAATAGAGTACAACCAGATCAACGAGAGCCTGCTCAAATTGTGCAAGAAACTCCAAGCTTTTGAGTAGTATGAAGGAAGGTCCGAAATTGCACCGTTATCCCGGCGCTCAGCCGTTTTCCAGCCGGCAGGGGTTCATCTTCTTCGGTCGTGACCACGATATCGAACAGTTGTACCAGCTCATCAACCTGGAAAAACTTACTGTCTTGTACTCCAAGTCGGGGCTGGGAAAAAGTTCACTGCTGAACGCCGGCGTACTGCCTAAATTCCGCCAGGCGGGTGATTATACTCCCATCTCTATCCGCGCCGGCGCCCACGCACGGGGGATGGAAGATACGCTTTCCGATCGCATCAAACGGAGTATCGCGCCGGGGCCTCCCGAAAACCCGATCGTAGAAAAGATCTGGCCGGGGGAAGATTCGTTGTGGACCTATTTGAAGCACGACCAGATCCGGACGCGCAATCGCCGCAAATACCTGCTCGTTTTGGATCAGTTCGAAGAGGTGTTCACCTATCCCGACGACCAGTTGAAAGTCTTCAAGGAAGAACTGGCCGAGCTGCTGTTCGTGGATATTCCGCAGCGGCTGCGCGAACGGATAGAGGCGGGTTTCGAAGGGTCGGAGAACTTCCTGAGCGAACACGAACTGGAAACCCTGCATAGCGACCTGGACGTTAAGGTGGTTATCGCCATTCGTTCTGATCGGGTGAGCTTGCTCAACAAGTTGACCGACCAGATTCCCAATGTGCTGAAAAAGATGTACGAGCTGCAGCCATTGACGCCCGAACAGGCCGAGGAAGCCATCCTCAACCCCGCTTACGAACCCGGCGATCAGTTTTTTTCCCCGCTTTTCGACTACGAGCACGATGCTATAGAAGCCATCATCGATTACCTGACTCAGGGCGGCGAGCAAAAGATTGAATCTTTTCAACTGCAGATCCTTTGCCAGGCCATCGAAGAAAAAGTAGCTGCTCAGCAGATCCGCAAGGTGAAACTCGAACACATCGGCTCTTTTGAGCACATCTACGAAAACTACTACGACGATCAAATCGCCAAGCTTCCCAGTCAGGCAGAGCAGGAGGCGGCTCGCATTTTCATCGAGGAGGGCCTGGTGCTGGAAGAAGAACAACGCCGGCTCACGTTGTACGAAGGCCAGATCCTGAAAGATTTTAATGTCGACCGGTCGCTGCTGCGCAAACTCGTCGACACGCACCTGCTGCGGGCCGAACCCAGCGGTCGCGGCGGGTACGTTTATGAACTCAGCCATGACACCCTCGTCGGGCCCATCCTCAAAGCCAAGGCCAGGCGGCTGGAGGCGATCGAGCAAAAGCGGGAAAAAGAAAAGCAGCTGCGGCAGGAGCAGGAGCTGAAAGCCGCCAACGACCAGGTGCGTCGCCAGCGCTTCTGGCTGGTGTTCATTTCATTGTTGGGAGGCATTGCTTTGCTGGCGTCCATCTACGCCTTCTTGGCCGGCCGTCAGAAGAACCTGGCGCTGGAACGGGAGCGGGAAACCAAGATCAACAGCATTCTCAATTTCGCCTATCTCAACCTGGATGAAAATCCCACCCTCAGCTTTCGCCTGGCAGAAGCGGCCCAGCGCGTCCACGGCGAAAATATGGCCGTCCGCAAGGCTATCCTCAGCGCTTATAACCGCTCCAATACGGTGCAGTTTTACAATTCTTTTTACGATCGCGAACGGCAAATTCACCGCGGAGAGATCAACTCCGTCGTTTTCAGTCCGGACGACCGGCGGCTGGTAACGGCTGCCGACGACGGCCTCGTCGTCGTCTGGAATCTGGCCGGCGAGATAGAACACGTACTGCGCGGGCACGAAGGAGCCGTTACCATGGTTCGCTTTTCTCCTGATGGCCGGCGCCTGGTTTCCGCCGCGAAAGACGGGGAGGCCCGCATCTGGGACCTGGAGAACCCGGCCGAAGGGCAACCGACCGTCCTGCGCGGTCATAGCGGCGCAGTCAATTCCGTCTTTTTCTCGCCCGACGGAGACCGCGTACTTACGGCCGGCGACGACCGGTTGATTATCGAATGGAGCCTCGGGGGGCAAATCCTGCATCGCATCGACGAAGCCAGGGGCGAAGTGCTTTACGCCAATTACTGGCCGGACGGGAAGCAGATCTACGCCTTTGCCGATAAAGTGGCTTACTGGCTCGTCTGGGAAGAAGAGGAAGCGCAGTGGAAGTCGATCCGCGCTTACGCCAATGACGGCCATCCTACGGCTTTCAACTTCTTGCGGCAGGATTCCATCTGGATCAATATCAACAACGGCAATCAGCTGTTGGGGCTGCGCAGCAATCCCTACAGCCCGATAACTTTTGAGGAGGAGCTCGTCGTCGCAACGGCGAATAGCGACAAATCGCTGATTGCCGTTGCGACCGCCGGAAACGACATTTTACTCCGTTCTTCATCCGGGAAAACCATTCGCCTGACCGGCCACGAAGCCCGGATCAATCACCTGGTTTTTTCACCCGCCCCGGAAGGTTATCTGGTCAGCAGTTCCGACGATCAAACGGTAAGGCTCTGGGATCAGAGCGGCGTCCAGTTGCAGGTGCTCAAGGGGCACAACAGCTACCAAACCCAGGTGCGCTTTTCTCATAACGGCCGCTTTCTGGCCACCAGCGTGGGCAATGAGTTGCGCCTTTGGCATTTCAAAGAGCGAAAGATCAGGGTTTTCAATCACCATGCTGGTCCGGTTACCTACCTGCAATTTGACGAAACCGGAAAAGGATTCCTGTCGAGCAGCCTGGATGGAAAGGTCGTTTACCAGCCGCTTACCGGGCCCGGCCGCGCGCCTTCGTTGTTCGCTCACGGCAGCCCGGTGCGAACGGCCAAGTTCAATCGCGACGCCAGCCGTTTGCTGGCGGCGGCCGGCGATAGTGTTTTCATCTGGAATCCGGCGGATACGACGGCGCCGGTAAAAGTATTCGAAGAGCATATCGATCAAGTCTCCAGCGCCGACTTTTCCGACGACGGCCTCTGGGTGCTGTCGGCCGACCTCAGCGGCGACATCTACGAGTGGCAAGTCAGGGGTGCTGATCGAACGAAAACGCGGGCCAGGATCAAATCTCCGATTTATCAGATCCTGGATATCGACAATGTGCCGCCCCGCAGCGATCGCTTTGCTTTTGCACCGAACTCAAAGGAGTTTAATCGCGTCTTTATTATCAGGAAGTCGGAAATAGACGCCGAAGGGATCAGGACGCTGCAAGAGGCTGAAAATATCCCCCGGGTGAGTATGCTGATCGGTCATAAAGAAAAAATAAACGCGGTCAACTTTTCCGGCGACGGCGAGTTGGCGGTGACCGCTTCGGATGATAAAACCGCCATCCTTTGGGATCGGAAAGGCCGCATCCTGGAAATATTCCGCGGGCATATCGCGCCGGTGCTTTACGCCGATTTTTCCGCTGACGAGCACTACATCATCACGGCTTCGGAGGATAAAAGCATCCGGATCTGGGAAATCGAAAGCGGAACCGAACTTCTGGTGATCGACGAACACCAGGCCCCGGTGGCGAGTGCGATCTTTTCCCCGGACGATCGGTTCGTGCTCTCCGGATCGACCGACGGCATTATCCGGATCAAACCGATCGAGCTCGATGTCAACAGCATTCTCGACCGGGTGAACAACAAAAAAGATTTTGGAAACGTACGGCAACTGACCGCCGAAGAAATGCAGGAATATGGCATTACCGAACCAGAATAATTCCAAGCACCAAAAACACGCCAATCTGGCGCGACCCGCCTACGGCCATTTTCACCGCCACGAGTGGTCGATCCTCGGTACGCCCTGCGGCCGGATCAAGCAGCTTTCCTTCCAATTGACGAAAATGCTGGCTAACCGGCACCGTCTGGCCTACGTTGACGCCGACCACCAGGGCGCGGACGCAGAGGCGGAATCCGGAAGAGCCGCCAATAGCGCTATGGCCTACGGCGCACAACTCGAATATACCGATAAGATCGGCTACCATCGCTTCGACCTGGAAGCGAAGATGGATAAGTTTCAGTTTCGCTATTGGTTCAACGATGCCGATGCCGTGCTCGTCAACGGCAATCATTTTTCGGCAATGCGCCAGATTGCCGTCATCGACCCCAAAAAGGAGGCTTCGCTGAAAAAACGCCTGCCCCGGCTCACCGACCTGCAACTGATCCTCCTTGCCGAAGGGGTGGACGCGCCCTACTCCTGGCTGCTGGAGGCGATCGACCATTCCGACCGGATCCCAGTGCTGCGCCTAGCTGAAGCGGACCGCATCGCCGACTTTCTACAGGAAAAACTGCGCACCGTCCGGCCGCCTTTGTACGGCCTGGTGCTGGCAGGCGGGAAAAGCCGGCGCATGGGGCGCGACAAGGGGCGGATCGACTATCACGGCAAACCCCAGCGCGAATACCTCGCCGATTTGCTGGGCGGGCTTACTGAAAAAGTATTCTTGTCGGTGCGTCCCGAGCAATTGCATGAACTTTCGGACAGCCACCCGGCGCTACCCGATACTTTCGCGGGCCTCGGACCGCTGGGTGCGATCCTCTCCGCATTCCGGGCCCATCCCGACGCCGCCTGGCTGGTGGTCGCCACCGACCTGCCGCTGGTCGACGAAGCAGTGTTGCAACAGCTTATCGACGCCCGCAACCCTTCCCGTCTGGCTACGGCTTTCAACAGCCCGGTCAACGAATTTCCCGAGCCCCTGATCGCCGTCTGGGAGCCGCGGGCTTACCCGGTGATGCTCCAGTTCCTGGCCCAGGGCTACTCCTGCCCCCGCAAAGTGCTGATCAACTCGGACGTGGAACTGCTGGACGCCCGGCAGCCGGAGGCGCTGACCAATGTGAACCATCCGGAAGAGCTGGAGGCGGTGCTGGCGCGGATCAGGAAGGAAGGGTGATGCGGCGGTTGCTTAACCCGGATTATTAATGGATCGATCTATTGCCGGCCGCCATTCTGCCCCGCTCACTCACCGTACCCGAGGATACCTGCCTGTGCAGCAGGCAGGCGCCTCCGTGTCGCCCTCCTGTGCCTGACCACCGTCATGACGAAGAACCCATGAATAATCCGGGTTAGGGGTGCGCCGCCACCCAGACCGCTCCGTCTTCGAAAATTTCCTTTTTCCAGATCGGCACGGTTTCCTTCAGGGTGTCGATAGCAAACTGGCAGGCGGCGAACGCTTCCCGGCGGTGGGGCGTTGCGAGGGCGATCACCACCGCGGTTTCCCCGATCTGTAAGGCGCCGACGCGGTGATGCATCGCGATTCGCTTCACGGGCCATTGTTGCCGGGCCCGTTCGGCGATCTTGCGCATCTCGGAGATGGCCATTGGCGCGTAAGCTTCGAACTCCAGCCGGACTACCCGGCGGCCCTGCGTATTATCCCGCACATTGCCGACGAAGGTAACGATGCCGCCCGCGCCGGCGTCGGTCACGAAATCGATACAGGCCCGGGGATCCAAGGCTCCTTTCAGCAGTTGAATATCGAACAGATCAGCCATTGCTCCTTTTAAGTTTTCACATCAGCCCCCACTAACCGGCGGGATCAAGACAATTTCATCGGTCGCCTTCAGCGCTACCTCCTCACCGGCGTACTCTCCATTGACGGCGATGGCCAGCGACTGCAGGCGGGCCAAGGGCGGGTATTGCTCGCCCAGGCGCGCCTTCAGTTCCGAGACCGTAGCGCCCTCAGCGAGGTCAAACTGGAATTCGCTGCCCCCGACGATATCGCGGGTGATGCCGAAAGCTAACAGGTTTATTTTCATAGCCGCGTTTTTCCCGAAAATAACAAAACAATGCTCAGATAGATCACTTGACGCCCTGCAAAAGGCCGAACCGGATGAGCCCCGAGCGGTAGCCGGCCTGCATGTAGCGCATGGCCCAGGCCCCTTTGATGGTGGAGGGGCCGGCCTTGAGGAGCCCCGACAAGCCGCGCCAGGTGAATGCCGACCGGATGACGGCGCCCCAAAAAGGCGCCACAGCCGGGCTCCAGTCGGCCGTAGCGACAGCCTGAAATCCGGATGTCCGGGCCAGGTTTTCGTATTGCGGCAAGCTGATCATGGGCGGCAGGTGGTAGACGTCGTAAATTTTCGCGAGTTGCCTTTTTTCGGCGCCGGTCAACGGGCGCGCTGTCGTGTCGCGGCAGCACCAGGTGGCCATCACCAGCCGGCCGCCGGGCGCCAGCATCCGGTAGAACAGTTCGAGCAAGCCCTGTTTGTCGGCCATGTGTTCGGCGCTTTCCATGGAATAGATCAAGTCGAAAGAACCCGGCGGCTCCAACAGTTCGTAGACGTCCTGGACGCGTATCTCCACCTGGTTCGTCAGGCCGGCTTCCCGGTTGTAGGCGGCGCCTCGTTGGGCCTGCACCGGGCTCAGCGTCAGTCCAAGCACCGAAGCGCCGAAGCGTCGCGCCAGGTAGCGCGCGCTCCCGCCCACGCCGCAGCCGGCGTCGAGGACGCGCTGCGCCGCGGATACCCCGCCCCAGTCGAGCATCTGGTCGATCAGGTCGAGCTGCGCCTGGCGGTGGTCCTTTCTGGTTTTGCCGTCGGGGCCGTAGTAGCCATGATGCATATGCTCTCCCCACATGGCCAGCCAAAGGGGGCTGGATTGGTCGTAAAAGGCGCGGATCTGTTCGTTGAGGCTCGGCATGATGGTTTTTGTTGCGCTCAGCTTACGGCCAGCCAGACGATAGCGACGATGGCGACCAGGATGACGATCAGCGCAGTTTTTTGTTGGCGGTTCAGCGGATAGCGCTCGCCGGGGCGCGGCGGGTCGACGGCGGCCCAGAGGTAGCCGATGAGCGCCATGGGAATAAAGATGAAGCCGGCGAGGGAGCCGAGGAGCACCCGCGCGGGCATCCATGCAGAAGGGCGTTCGACGGGAGTCGCTTCCGCGACGATCGCCTCTTCGGAAAGCGGCGAAAGGCCCGGCGCCGGCTTGGCGCCTACGATGGCGATGCCGTAATTGTCTTTGCGCACCCAGTGGGGCCGCACGTAGATGGAGCGGATGTCGGTGAAGCCGGCCTGCTTGTACCACCGGTGATAGTCAGTTTCCGGAGGAAAAAGCATCCAGGTGTTGGCGACCCAGCGGCTGAAGGCGTTGCCGGGCTCCAGCGGTCCGATGAGCAAGGCTTTGCCGCCCGGCTTGATGACGCGGTACGCTTCGGTGATGCCGCGTTGGGGGTTGGGCCAGTATTCGATGCTGCCCGCCGAGACGTAGCGGTCGTAGGCGTCTGTTTCCGCGGGGATATTTTCCGCATCGCCGATCACGAAGCGACAGCCCTGCAGTTCCGTCTTCTGTTTGGCTTTAGCCTGCTGGTGGGGGCTTTGATCGACACAGGTCACGCGTTCGGCCGGCACGTATTGTACGATGCCTTCCGTCGTAAAGCCCGTGCCCGAGCCCACATCGATGACCGTCAAATCGGGATCGTCGTCCAGTTCGGCGAGTTGCAGGGAAGCGTCGCGCATGGGTTCCGTCCAGAATAGCGGGTTGACCAGCTTATCGTAGAAGATGGACAGGAAGCGGTAGAACCAGTAGGCTTCCCGTTTATTTTGCATCAGGCGCATAGGTCAGGGTTTCAAGGTTTGTTGTACGGCCGCTTGCTTTTTTTTGTAGTGGGTGATCGTCTCTACCGGGCAGATCAGCTCGCAGGCCATACAGGCGATATCGCAGGGGGTATCGACGGCGATGGTGTCGAACGGGCTGGTAAAGCCGGCCGGCTGGGGGCAGACGGCGATGCAGGCGCCGCACTGGATACAGGCGTTCCATTCGATCTCAAAAAAAACGGTGCGGTCTTTGGCCATTGCTTAGATTTTCTTGTATTCAGAATCAGGGCTAAAATAGCCGGCCATCGTCTGGTACAGCCGGGCGTCGCGGACAGGGATCTCATCGATATCGAAGATACTGGATTTTTCGCGGTACAGCTTCCACATCTTTTCGCCGCTCGTCCGGAGCCAGCGTTCCTGGTAGCCTTTGAGGTTTTCGGCGGTGGGCAGGCCTCCCTTTTCCAGCAGCAGTTCGGCCGCGAATTCAGCCGCCACTTTTCCGGCGCTGAGGGCCGTATGGATACCGCCCCCGGTGATGGGGTTGACGTGACGCGCCGCGTCGCCGACGAGGATCAGGTTGTCGTGATACTGTTGTTTCAAAGGAGCGGCGAGCGGAACGCCTCCGCCTTGCACTTCCAGGATGCGGGCGCCCCGGAAGCGCTGGTGGAAGAAGGAGTTTTCCATGAAGTGCCGGAGGTGCCACTGTGCCGTATGGTGGGTGAGGGTGCGAGCTACGCCCAGCCCGATCTCGGCCAGGCCGTCCTGTTTGGGGAAGACCCAGGCGTAGCCGCCGGGCGCCCATTCGTGGCCGGTGATGATCTCGAGCAGTCCGTCCGTTTCCACATTATCGACCACGTACTGCAGGCAGCTGGCCAGTTCCGGCAGCTTGATGTGGGTGCGCAGGCCGCTCCATTTGCCGACCTGGGATTGCAGTCCGTCGGCGCCGACCAGTATTTTGGTGGTCACTTCCTCCTCCTGGCGGTAGCGGCGAATGCGCACCACGCAGGCGCCGTCGGGGCGAATGTCGTAACCCAGGCCTTCCGTTTTCAGCCAGGCTTCCGCGCCGGCCCGCTGGGCGAGCATCATCAGGCTGCGGTCGAAGCGCCGCCGGTCCACAACGTATCCGAGCGGTACTTTGGGCGCCGTCTTTCCGTATTCTTCGGGCTTGAGCTCGCGGTAGTCGATGCGGGTCGCGTCGCCCGATTCGTTATAGATACCGAAACCGTAGATGGGTGTTTGGATGTATTCCGGGTCAGGGTCGAGGCCGACCTCCAGCAGGGCGTGGCGGCTCACTGCGCCTGAGCATTGGATAGGAGCGCCCAGCTCTTGTTTTTTGTCGATGAGCAGTACGCGCAGGCCCCGTTCGGCGCCGATGCGGGCCACTGTGGCGCCGGCCGGGCCGGAGCCAATTACGAGGAGGTCAAAGTCAGTATTTGTCATAGGCGGGTTAGAGACTAATGACTTAACAGCAAAAGACTTCCGATGTTTGCGAACACCGGAAGTCTTTTAACCCGGAATTCCGGCCGGATTACTTAGGGACGTTATTCGGGTCCAGCAGATCGTAGAACTGATCCAGCTTGGGCAGAATAATGATTCGCGTGCGGCGGTTGATCGAGCGGCCCTGGGCGGTCTCATTGGAAGCCAGGGTGTTGTATTCCCCGCGGCCGGCTGCCACCAGGCGGTTCGGATCGATATTGTAGGTGTCCTGCAGCACCCGCACCACCGAAGTAGCGCGCTTTACGCTAAGGTCCCAGTTGTCTTCGATACACTCCGTTTTGATCGGCACGTTATCCGTATATCCTTCGACCATCACTTCCAGATTGGGGCGCGATTGAATGATCTGGGCGATTTTGCCCAGCACTTCGCGGGCCCGCTCGGTGATGGAGAAGCGTCCGCTCTGGAACAGCATCTTGTCGGAGAGGTTGATGAAAACGACCGTTTTATCCACTTTCACCTCCACGTCTTCATCGGCGATGCCATCGCGCAGCACCGTTTTCAGGTTGACGGCCAGGGCGAGGTTGATGGAGTCGGCCCGGCTTTTGGCGGATTGCAGCAGTTGGATGTATTCGTCTTTTTGTTCCAGTTGGGAAAGGGTGGCCGAGATGTTGGCGTTGGCGGACTGGGACAGGCGGGTCAGGTCTTCGAGCTGTTTCACCTGATTGTCGAGCTGGTACCGGTAGCTGGTCACTTGTTCTTTCAGTCCCCGGATGCGTTCTTCCTGGACGGCTCTATCGCTTTCGAGCAGGGCTTTTTCGCGTTGGCATTCGCTGAGGCGCTGCATGTAAGCGTTGAGGTCTTCGCCGCATTTACCGAGTTGTTCGTTGGCCAGCTCCAGTTCGCGTTCTTTGCTCTCCTGCAGGGCCAGGTACTTCTTTTTGCTCACGCAGGAGGTGGTCAGCGCCAGGCACAGGCAGGAAAATAGGATGAATTTAATCGATGTTGTCATGGTTATCGTTTCGCCTTTTAAGTGATGAAATGTGATTTCAGGGAGTAGAGGGGGGTGATGTAAAGCCGGAATGACAAAGCCTCTTGCCTGCCGGTGAAGCAAAGGATTCGAAAGAGGGGGCCGTTGGTCTCGTCAAACGTCGCCCTCCGCTTAGGTTAAGCATAACGGTCGGCTTGGTTCGCATATTGTGAGTACCCAAGATAAGGAAAGTTTAGGTAATCAGGGAGGGGGAGAGACCGGAGCAGAAGAAACGCCACGGCGATGGTGATTTTCATTTTGCAGGGTAGGTTTTGATTTTCGAAGATAACCAAATTAATCCGCAGCCGGTGTGCGAAGAAAGGAAAACGTGGTAAATTGAGCGTTAAATTAAAGCCCAACTCGCACATGCGTTATTCCATTCTTATCCTGTTTTTTGGCGTCAACATCCTGGCGGCTTCCGGCCAATCCATACAACTTCAATTCGACCATACCGCCATCCTGGTCCGGGATATGGCCCGGAGCGTCGATTTTTACGCCAACACCCTGCAGCTCGAGGAGATCGACACGCCCAGCTCGGACGCCGTCATCCGGTGGTTCGATCTGGGTAATGCCCAGCAGTTGCACCTGATCAAGGTCGAGGAGAAAGCCAGGGTCAAGCTGCACAAAGCCATTCATTTCTCCCTGCGCGTCGCCGACTTCGAGGCTTTGCTGGCTTACCTCTCGGAAAGACAGATCCCCTATTCCGACTGGCCGGGCCGGCCCCAGGCGTTCAGTACGCGGACCGACGGCGTGCGGCAGGTGTACATCCAGGACCCGGACGGCTACTGGATCGAGATCAATGACGCGCCGCGTTAATCCGGGTTTGCCGAAACAGTCTGAAGCCGGGGCTCTGAGCAGAGGTGGGTGATGTTTTCATTTCGGGATGAAAGCAGGCGTTTCCCGGCCGACAGAACAGGGCGATGTGGATTCCGTTCAATTAGTTGAACGATAAGTCCACTATATGAAAATTAAGGCAGCGCACCATAAAACCGTCGAAGCGATTCAAAGTCAGCTGCAGGTCGACCCGGAAAACGGCCTGAGTGAAGCGGAGGCCTCTCAGCGACTTGAGGAATACGGGCCCAATAAACTGGAGGAGCACCAACGGGTATCGATCTGGCAGATCTTGCTCGATCAGGTGAACACGCCCGTCGTCTATTTACTGGCTGCCGCCGCCCTGCTATCGTTTGTCGTTGGCGATATTCCCGAAGGCGTATTCATCGTGATCGTAATTCTGATCAATTCCGCCATCGGCTTTCAGCTGGAATACCGGGCCCGTGAGTCGATGCAGGCCCTGCGACAGATGGACAAGCTACAGGCCCGGGTCATCCGGGACGGGAAACAGCGACAGGTCGATGCGGAAGCGGTGGTTCCCGGCGATCTGCTGGTGATCGAACCCGGCGACCTGATCGCCGCCGACGCCCGGCTGATCCTGACGGCGGAGACGGAAATCAACGAGTCGGCGCTCACCGGAGAATCGGCGCCGGTAAGCAAAAATACCGAACCCGTAGAAGAAGACAGGCCGCTGGCCGACCGCACCTCCATGGTGTACAAAGGCGCCGCCGTTACCCGCGGCAAAGCCCGGGGCATCGTAGTAGGCACCGCCATGGATACCGAGATCGGCGCCATCTCTGAGATGGTGCGCTCGGCCGAAGGCGAAGAGATACCGCTGGACAAAAGGCTGGCCGCCCTGACCAACCGGCTGATCTGGATCGTGCTGGCCCTGGCTGTCGTGCTGGCCGGCGTTTCCCTGGTCACCGGACAGGAGCTGTACACCATCGCGCAGACGGCGATCGCCTGGGCCATCGCGGCTACGCCGGAGGGCCTGCCCATCGTTGCCAGCATCGCCCTGGCCCGCGGCATGCTTCGGCTGGCCGACCACCAGGTGATCATCAAAAAATTGTCGGCAGTGGAGGCGCTGGGGGAAACCAACGTCATTTTTACGGATAAAACGGGCACCCTCACGGAAAACCAGCTCCGCGTCTCGGTGCTCGTTGATCCTGAGAAGGAAGTGGAAGTGAAAGGCCCCGGCTTTTTTGACGATCCCGAGAAAACGTCGGAAGATCCCTACCTCCACCATTTTTTTCTCATTTCGGTACTGGCGAACGATGCACAACTCGCCGAGGAAAACGATGAAAACCACCAGGGCGATCCGCTGGAGGTTGCCTTGTTGCACTTCGCCGACCGCCTTGACGCCGGTCGCGCCCAGGCAGTGCGCGACCGGCAGCGCATCGCCGAAGACCCTTTCGATTCGGAAGGCAAAGTGATGGGCGCCGTTTATCGTTTCGAAGACCACTATTATACTGCAGGCAAGGGGGCGGCCGGCGAGATGCTCGCTCGTTGCACCCAGGTGCTCGGGCGCGACGGGAAGGCGGAGGCGCTCCGCGATGAAGACCGCGAACGATGGCAACAAAAAAACGACGAACTGGCCCGGCGGGGACTGCGCACCCTGGCTTTTGCCTGCCGGAAAACGGCAGAACCGCCGGAGGGGGCAGAATCGGAGGACTTCCTGTACGAGCTGACGCTCGTCGGATTGATCGGCTTTATCGACCCGCCCCGGCAGGACGTCGCAGCGGCGATCCGAACCTGCCACGAAGCCGGTATCGAAGTAGTGATGGTCACCGGCGACCATCCGGGAACGGCGCGCAAAGTAGCCGAATCGATCCATCTCATCGAGGATGGCGGCGAGAAAGACCTCAGCGGAGCGGAAATAAAAAAAGTGACGGATAGCGAGATTGCCGCCGCCACGATTTTTTCCCGGGTCAGCCCGGGCGAAAAACTCGCCATCGTCGAGAAATTCCAGAAGCAGGGCAAAATCGTCGGTATGACCGGCGACGGCGTCAACGACGCGCCCGCGCTCAAAAAGGCGGATATCGGCATCGCCATGGGCAAGCGCGGCACAGAAGTCGCCAAAGAAACGGCCGATCTGGTGCTCAAAGAAGACGCTTTTCCCGCCATCATCCGCGCCATCCGGGAAGGGCGCATCGTATTCAGCAATATCCGCAAATTCATCGTCTACCAGCTGTCCTACCACCTGGCGGAGATCATCGCCATCGCCGCCGTCAGCTTCACCGTGCTGACCTTGCCGATACTGCCCCTGCAGTTGTTGTTTCTCAATATCCTCTCCGATGTCTTCCCCGCCCTGGCCCTCGGTATCGGCGAAGGCCGCGACGGCATTATGAAAGCCCCGCCCAAAGACCCCGGCGAGCCTTTCCTGCACCGTCCCAGCTGGGTGGCTATCGTGACGTACGCTTTCGTGATCGCCGCCTCCGTCGCCGGCGCCTACCTCTGGGCGCACCTGCAATGGGGCTTCTCGCATGCACTGAGCAACGACGTAGCTTTTTTCTCCCTGGCTTTTGCTCAGCTGCTGCACGTATTTGACATGCGCGACGCCGACGAACCGGTTTTTCGCAACCAGGTTACCCGCAACCGCTACGTCTGGATGGCCGTCGCCTTTTGCTCGGCAGCGCTGGCGGCGGCTTATTGGACGCCCGGTCTCCGGGAACTGTTAGGATTCGAACAGATGGGCTGGCCGGCCTGGGGACTGGTGGCGGTAGCCGGGGGACTGCCGGTTTTGGTGATCCAGGGATTGAAGGCGGGGTTCCGGTTGTTTTGAATAACCCATTGTGGGTTTGGGTTTAGTGCTTTGTCCCAAAAGTAACTGTCGTTAATTCTGGTCTCTTTTGGCGCTGCGCTTCGTTGCAGGAATTCTCATTTAGCGGAATAATCCCGGTCAGCTCAATCCGCTTTTCACGCCCGTCTGTGCAGACAGTTTTACCCAAACCGACCGAAAGAAAGGGCGGGAGGAAGGACAGTAGCCAAGCCGGGCGTAAATTTCATCTGACCGGGCTGACGGATTTGCAATAGAAGCAAGCTCCAAACATGCTCGCACCCTATTTTTTCGTTTCGACGTACAGCTTGAAGTTATTTAATATGGCCTGCCAACCGGCCCGCTGCTGTTCATCGGAATGGCTGCCTTCGGCTTCGAATGATTCTGACAGATTGACTTCATTGCCGTTCGCCGCAAAGCGAATCTGTACAGCCCTTCCGTCAGTCATTTGGTAAGTGATCAATTCTTTGTCGATCACCTGATCGTAGGTCCCGGTAAAATCAAACCCCATACTGCCGTCTTTGGCTTCCATTCTCCAATTAAACTTTCCGCCCGGCCGCAGGTCGTTTTCCGCGCGGGGACAGCGCCATTCGTCCGCAGCGAAATTCCATTGGGTAATATGTTCCGGCGCCGTCCAGTATTCCCATACTTTTTCGACAGGCGCCATAATGGTGGTTTCAACGGTGATGGTCATTTTTTCCGCCGGTTTCATGGTTTTTTATTTTAAAATTTATTTATCCGCCTTTTTTGCGGGATTGGTACTTATCGTGCAGCCCTTCCCCATTGAGTATTTTTCCGACGTACTTTTCTATTCTGGACACCCGCGTTTTGGATTGCTTGGGCGCCGAAAAATAGAGGACATACCCCCTTTGCCGTCCGGGGGTCAGCGCTTCGAAAGCGCTTTTCAGGACGGGGTCTTCCTCGAGTTCCATTTCCAGTTCTTCGGGAAGCGGTTCGGGCTGCTTTTTAAAGTTCACTTTCAGCCCCGCTTTTTCCACCTCGATGGCTTCGTAGATACAGTCTTTCAAATCGGCCTCCACCTGCTCGATTTCCTCGATACCGGTAAACTTAATCACCCGGTCGGCCTGCGAGTTGGCGCCGGGTTTGACCAGGATACCCTGCGGGTCCTTCAATAACACTCCTTTGAAAAAGCTGACGGCGCAATAGGCTTTAAAAGCGCCGAGCAATAATACGTTGCTATTTTGGAAGGTGTAACAAGGCACGCCCCATTTTGACGTTTCGGTTAACCCGCAGTCGAGAACAATATCTCTCAACAGCGCCAGTTCTGCGGTCCATCGATGGACTTTGCAGTCAGGCGTGCCCCCCAGCGGGCAGCGGCCGCAGCCGGCGATTAGATATTGGTCGACGCTCCTGGTCATTTGCATTTTTTTGTTTTCGACTTCAATTTACACTTTTTTGTTTTCATTTGCAGGAATCAATCGGGTATTCACTTTTTGGGTGCTGTTCAGCCGGGCAGGTTGTTTTCTGCATTTCTAGTTGAGAGCAACGACAAAACTGGTTATCAACTGAATTAAAGCAACCGGCGCCCAGATGCGTTCAATTTTACTTGGCGTTATGGTATTCAAGATTGTCCCAACCAGAAAAAACAGAACAACCACCCAAATCCCAATACCAGAAATGGCCTGGAGTTGAGGGAACAATAAATTCGCTTCGGATAATACCACGGCTGCCATAAAACCGAGAATAATCATATTGATGACGGCAACCACCCGCATTTTAGGAGGATATTTGCCAGGAAATTTTCCTCCCATAGCTGCTTCCCCCCACGGCGCGCCTGCGGCGAGGCATCCCTGAAAAATGATGACTATTCCAGTGAAAATGGTGAAGATGGTGGCTGATGCGGTTTCCATTGAACTGTTCTTTTTTATTGAACCCAATGCGAAAATCCATTGAACTATAACCCGGATTATTTATGGATCATTCTATTGCCGCCCGCCATTCTACCCCGCTCACTCACCGTATCTAGGGATTTGCCTGCGTGTCGCCTCCTGTGCGAACGCAAGTCTGGCAACCGGCATGACGAAGAACCCATGAATAATCCGGGCTAAAGCTCAAACGGGATGGGGACGAGTTGCCATTCCAAATATACGAACGCACCGATAATCCCCAAGCGCCAATTATCGCCATCCTGGCGGTCTGCCGACCGGTCCGCCCTCCGGTATCGCACGACGGCTACCGCTGCGTAGCCGGGACGGCCCCCGCGGTGCGGAGGCGCTCCCATCAAGCACCGCGCCGCTATTGTCCATCCTCGCCAGAAAGTGTATATTTGTGGGCGCTTATTCATCGGTCCCTTAGCTCAGTTGGTTAGAGCGTCTGACTCATAATCAGGGGGTCGCAGGTTCAAGTCCTGCAGGGACCACTTTTTTCCTCTCAAACAAGCCCGCCCCGGGAAATTACCCCGGAATATTCATAGGGGCTTCGCTATGCGGAAGGGTTAATAGCTACTAGGTTGAGACCTGGGTGGCCGGCAGGAATTAAAATACAAGGCAAAGCAAAGGGTGGATTTTTGTCGCCATTGGAGTGGGGTTTTGATTTGTTTCCCAAGCACTAATTTATAAGTAAATCACCAGCCTTTGTGGCGAAGGCGAAGTAAATCATACTCACTGCTTCCATCCATAAATGCACTAAAGAAATATTGTCCACAAGTCGTTCTGAGCTTGCCTGTCATAGTCGGAAGAAACAAAGGCCCTTGGCAGATTCACGAAACCATGTTAGAGCAGATTGGAAGCTTGCTCAAATTGAGAGAATATGAGGGATAACCAATCCCACTTAATCTCAATAATAGGCATCAGAACTTTTCGCAAGGTTTGAAGTGTTATCTTTGTAGAAAAGAAACAAAGATGCTGTTTAAGGAAAAAGTGTTGGAGACCATTCAATCTCTCCCTGAGGAATTCTCTATAGATGAACTAGTGGACCGGTTAATCCTGCTAGAAAAAATCAATATTGGCCTGGCACAAGCAGAGGCAGGCAAAACGATTAGTCAAAAAGAAGCCCAGAAGAAATGGCAAAAGTAAACTAGACCTTCCAAGCATTGGGAGATCTTGATGAAATCAACATTCTTACCATCCGACCTTCAGCCTTGCCATTAAAGTCACCCATTTTGCTCATGGTTTAAAGAGGCGTTGCCGAAAAATAACCTGAAATACTCGACCCTCAACCACTCCTTTAAAGTGTATAAACGAAGCCTCATTCTGACGAGGAAAGAAAAGACTTCCTTTAAGCTCGTAATTTGGTTCGAGGCTCGTTTTGCGGATTGTTTCGTATTCCCAATACTCTCTTTGCTCGGCCAATGAACCCAAGCGATAATCCCGATTGGATTGTTCGATCTCGTAATCCGCTCTTCTGATCTCCCGGTCTTCCATTTCCTGGGCCCTTTCCTGTAAATCTTCGTCTTTACCAATGGAACTAATATCGGATGCTGCGTCTAGGGTAAGAGAAAGTAATTCAAGAGAAGCGGAATTCTGACCTTCGGCGATCTCTCTAGATGCGCTTTTATCCAAATTTAGTAAGATCATTTCCGGGTCAAAGGCCTTAAGGGGAGCGGCAATGGATGTCATCGTATCGCCCATCAAGCCTTCCATGCTAAATTGTAATGGATCTACCAGTACCGGTTGGTCAGAGAAGTTTTGGACCCTGACGTCCAAAATCAGATACTGTTGGGTGCTTTTCTGAAAGACCACATCCATTACAACTCCTCTTTCTTCCGGCAATTCCATTACTTCGCGGCCGTGCCACCATTTATTGGTTGGTTCAAGGGGAACCAGCCTGCTTACCGGCTGTGGGGTTGAACATGCGGTAATAAAGAGCGTGCCGATGAATAATTGGCAAAGATTGGAGGGATGAAAGAATGGTTTCATAGAATGAATTTTCATGGAAAAAACATAGCAGGAAGATAAACGAGTTACTATTATGTGGTGTGTAACAAAAATTTTTGCTGATCCTTTCTTGAAAGGAAACGCTTTTAATTACTGAAAATCAACTTTTTAAATTGAGCACTCAGCAAAAATTTTTACAAGGAACTTGTGTTACACACCATTATGTTAGGGTTAGCAATAAGTTAATTAACATTATTTAAGAGATAAGTGCTTGAGGCATCTAAATTGACCGGCCCGAAAGCCCAGGAACCGCCCCTTAGAACCCGATAGAAGCCCGTATTTGAGCCTCGTGGATTCTTTTGAGCGTAAGTTGGATAATCATCCTTCTAGGGGAACTGCCCCATTGTCTTGACCGGGATGGCCGGGATGGGGGGATGACCGGGATCAGGGCAGGAATCCGGGTTTTGAGTCTCAACTTGTCCCATCATGTCCCAACTTGTCCCTATGATTGGGCATAAATTGTAGGCTGGCAACAACCCGTGTTAAGATGAAGTACCAGGACCTTACACATGAGATTATCGGCAGCGCGATGGAAGTCCATCGTCATTTAGGCAATGGTTTCCAGGAAGTCATCTATCAGCGGGCTCTGGCCTGTGAATTAACGCTCCGAGGAGTCTCCTTCCTGAGGGAAGTGGAAATGGAGGTACACTATAAAGACCATCACGTGGGCACCCGCCGGGTCGACTTTCTGGTGGAAGGGATCATTTCTACGGAACTCAAGGCGGTTATTCAACTGGAAAGTGTCCACCTCGCCCAGGGCCTGAACTACCTGGAAGCCTATAATCTGGAGATTGGACTATTGATAAACTTCGGAGCCACTAGGCTACAATATAAGCGATTGTTAAATCAAAAATACGACCCGGCTAAATAACAAGAACAAAACAAGCCCCACCAGCCGATCCGATCCTGACCATCCCTCAATCCTGGCCATCCCGGTCAAGACAATGGGGAGAGATGAAGATAGAGAAATAGTCCACCCCGC
>CAYQQU010000063.1:0-33654 GCA_964419545.1 uncultured Saprospiraceae bacterium
GGCGCAATCGCCGGGCCCGTCGCCGGTGCTGAATCCGGGGCCGGGCGCTCCGGGATTGGTATAGCCGAAGCCGGGGCCGAAGGGCAGGCCGCTGCTTTCACTGGTCCAGGGGGCATCGTAGTACGCCCAGTCGCCCTGTCCGGAACAAGGCGCCGGCGGCGCAGCGTTCAGGGTGGTCAGGTCCCAGACCGCACCGTAGCTGGGGATCAGCGCATTCAGGCGGATGTCGTCGGTAGTGGATTCCCAGCGGGTGAGCTCGTAACAGATCTCTACGGTTTGTCCCGACTGGTAGGCGCCGTCGACGGGCGGCGGGCTCACCGTCAGGCGGCCTTCCCGCCGGCAGGGATCGCAGTGCTGATCGGCGATGAGTTCAAAGGTCAGGAAACCCTGAGCCTCCGGGCCGCTGCCGATGACCTGGAGCAGGTATTCGGCGCCGCGCTCCACCTCCAGGTCGAGGATAGGGTAATCGATCGGCGGCAGGTTTTCCCCGCAGTAGACGGGCAGGCGGTTGCTGCATTGATCGTCGAGGCGGTAGAGCACCCAATCCAGTTCGCTGATCGTGGATTCCAGCAGCCGGAGACTGAGCAGGTTGCCGGGCGCCGTAAACCGGTACCAGCTGTCGGCGCCGTTGCCGTCAATGAGGCCGGCCGCACCGCAGGGCAGGCGCAGGAAGGGCGTACTCGCGGTGGCGCCGAAATTGTCGGTGGCGATCGTGTCGCGGACTTCTCCGCCTCCCGGGCAATCGACCGGCGAGCCCAGATCGAGCGCGACGGCCCCGGAACATCGATCATTACCCGGCTCCGGATAGGCCAGGAAAAAGGTGACCGTACTGTCACAGCCTTCCGCAGTCGGGAAAATGTACTCGTAGGAGCCCGGCTGGCGGAGGGTGTCGCCATCGAATACATAAACATCGCCCGGGCTCAGGAGGATGGTGTCCAGGTCTGTGGCCGGGCTGGGGTTGACAAAAAGAACAAGCACAACCAGGCTGTCGCAACCGGCAGCGGAGGAGAGCAGGGTCTGGTAGGTTCCGGTTTCCGAATAGAGGGAATCGCCGATCGCGACGGTCTCTCCGTCACAGATCGTATTCACCACCTGGGTAAAGGCCGGCGCCACTACCGTCAGGTTGACCGTAATGACCGAGTCGCAGCCGTCCTGCCCGGTGGTGACCAGGGTGAATTCATTGAGACCGGGGGGGGCCGAGAGCGGCTCGCCGGCGATGATGATGGGCAAATCATCCATGCAGGCAAGGGTGTCCACTACGGTCATATCGGTGGGGAGGACCTCCAGTATGAGGACAAATTCCTGGACGCAATTGTCGGCGCCGGTCACTTCAAAGTTATAAACACCCGACTGGGTGACGGCGAATCCGAAAAAGTCATACGATTCCCCTTCGCAAATGGTGGCCCAATCCACTATGGGCGGATTGTAGCTAATGGCGATGGTTTTGCAGGTCGTCGGCAGGGTATTATTACAAGGGTGTGATACGGTAAGACACAATTCCGTGGAATCTCCGAGTCCCAGGCTGGATGGAATGGTGATATTGGGATAAAGGCCGCAGCCGGCAAACTGTCCGTCGAGCGTCCACTCGTACTCGCCGGCGTAGGGCGGAATATCGAGTACGTTGACATCCAGGAGTCCGCCCGGGCAGATCGTATTCGGGACGGAGAAATCCACCAGTTGGGAGGGAATGGGCGGTGCGAGCGTACTGCCCGAAAGCACGTCGATCTGAAAGGAACAGCGATCGTCGTTGACGCCGTCGACCACCAGGTAAAGGATCTGGCCGGGCTGGAGGGGCTGGTCGGTGCTCCAATAATGATATCCCGGCATGGCGAAAGGATTACAATTGCCGATCTGAGTGAAATTTTGGCAATTATCAGATTTATAGACGCCAAATTGCAGCCCTTCGCCGTTCGATATGCAATTGTCCACCAGGATGCCCAGTTCCAGGAAAGAGGTGGCCGTCGTAAAGGCGATCCAGCCGACGCTATTGGGTAATTGGGCGCAGAAGCCGGGCGGCACCAATTCGGTGAACCCCAAATTGTAGTTGTTCCCCACAAAGCCGTCCAGATCGCACACGACACAGGCTTCCGTACAGGTGGACGTCAGTTGCGCATCGCCGCCGCAAGGCGCAAGGTCCGGGCAGGATTGGGCGCCGCCGGTTCGGGGAAGTAGGTACAGGCATCCCCAAAAGAAATAAAGGAAGGGCGTCGGGAAGCGATTTCGGAGGCTTTTGCCGTGCGGAAATAGGGATATAGAAAAGAGGGTAGAACGCAGTAGCAGTACTTTCATGGCAGTTGGTTTTCAAGTGTGCGATGCTGGTGTTTTTCGTGCTGATGGAGGGGACCGGCACTCAATTGCTTAGATGCGCACCTGAAAAAGATCGCTGCCTGGAAGACTGGAAAAAAACGCATGATCCGCCTGTAGCCCATTCCTTCGGCCGAAGGAATGGGCTACAGGCGGATCAAAGCGGTTGTGTCCGGCGATATCTTATCGCGGGCTGCTCAGCGTGGCGATATTCACCACAAAGCCTTTCATTTTATAGCGGCGGGACAGGTTTTCCCGGTAGGAATTGGCCAGGCTTTCGGTGGCGAAGGGGCCCATAATGACTTTGTAAGTCGAATTGTTGTCTACGTTGATGAGGATATTTTCGAAGCCCTTCTCTTCCAGTTCTTCCACTTTGTTCATGGCGTTTTCGAACTTGGAGAACGACGCTACCTGCACGGCGTAGCCAGCGGTGTAGGGCCGCAGGGCCGCTGCGACGTAGGCGCCGTCGGGGAGGATAGGCGACATCCGCATGCCGGGATTCTGAGGAATGGCGCCGTAGGGCGTGGGCATTCCGCTGCGGGTGGTAAACTGGTCGTTGTAGGAATAAGTATTCGGCAGCATGGGATCCGATTTGCCGCAGGCCGGCCGGCCCTGCCCGAGCTGGATCAACTCGATGCGTACGCGGGCGACCCCGGCGCGCACCAGTCCGATTTCTTCCGCGGCGGCGCGCGATAGTTTGACCACCCGCTTTTTGGTGCCGGCGCAGTCGTTTACCCGCACGTTTACCGAGCGGTTGTTGTCGAGGCGCGTCACCCGGATCAGCGAACCCATCGGCAGCGTATTGTGCGCCGCCGTCAGCCGGTTCTTATCGTATAGTTCGCCGCTGGCGGTATTCTTTCCTTGCAGCTTGTCCGAATACCAGTCGGCTTCACCGTATTCGACATATTGCGCCTGCAGGGCCGGGCAGGAAAAAATCATCAGGAGAATGGGGAAAAGGCGATTCAATTTCATGGATAACAAAATTTTTCCACAATTTATCCATTTCTGGCTTAACATACAATTAATGCCGTTTTCCTTTTGCCTTCTCTACTTTCCTTTTCCTTGTACAATCACCAGTAAAGTATAAAACATAATTTTAAAGTCGAGCGCCAGGGACATATTCTCGATGTAGAGAATATCGTATTTCAGGCGCTGGATCATCTGTTCGACATTGGAGGCGTAGCCGTATTTCACCTGCCCCCAGGAAGTGATGCCGGGGCGCACTTTGAGCAGGTGTTTGTAGTGCGGGGCCCGGCGGATGATCTGATCGATGTAGAAGCGGCGTTCGGGTCGCGGGCCGACGAGCGACATATCGCCTTTGAGGACGTTCCAGAACTGGGGCAGTTCGTCGAGCCGCCATTTGCGCATGGTGGCGCCCCAGGGCGTACAGCGGCGGTCGCCGTCGCACGAGAGCTGCGGGCCGTTGCGTTCGGCATCCGTATACATGGAGCGGAACTTGTAAATATTAAAAGGATGGCCGTTCTGGCCGATGCGCTCTTGCTGGAAAAAGACGGGGCCTTGGGAGGACAAGCGCACCCGCAGGGCGATGTAGGCGTAAAGCGGGGCCAGCAGCAGCAGCATCAGGCCGGAAACGCCGATGTCGATCAGTCGTTTGACCAGCTTCTGCCACTTGGGCATGAGGCCCTGCCGGATCTCGATGAGCACGGCGCCGTAGACGTGGTTCATTTTTACGGTGCCCAGCATGATGTCGTACATATCCGGGATGATTTTTACCAGCAGCTGTTCGCCGTAGTCAAACAGCACGTTGAGGATCTCCCGGAGCCGGTTGTGTTCCGATGTTTCGATGGCGATGATGACCTCCTCGATATTGAACCGGTTGATGACGTAGTCGAGGTCTTCGATCCGGCCGAGCGAGGGCAGGTGGCGGTTCAGTTCCTTGCGGCTGCGGCCGTTGGTGTCGATGAACCCCATGAAGTGATAACCCAGTCCTTTTTCCCGGCCGGAGATGTCTTCGTACAGCTCCAGCGCGTTCTGGTTGCCGCCGATGATCAGGGTATTGTAAGTGATCTGGCCGGCTTTCAGCCGCTGGGAGGCGCGCGTCAGCAGCACCATGCGCACGGTAGCCGTCAGGAGGAAGTGAAATAAAAACAGGGAAGTAAAAGACGCGTAGTAGGTGGTGTAATTATTGACGAAATCGTCGAGGATCAGGGTGAAAAACAAAAAAGTGACCCCGAAGAAGCTCAGCAGCAGGGTGCGAGCCAGGGTGGCGACGCGCGATTGCCGGTAGATGTCGGCATACTGGTCGAAAATGGCGTAGAGCAGCACCCAGCCGGAAGGGATGATGGCGACGCCGATCCAGAACTTGGGATCGCTGAAGAGGGATGCTTCGTAAAGGGCGCCTTCGAGGTATTTGCGGTAAGCAAAGAAGCAGGCCCAGGATAACATGGCTGTCAGGAAGTCCGCGATCTGATAGTTGAAGGTGTGCAAGCGGCGCTTGCGGGTCATTGTGCGGGCTTCTTTAAAAGCAGATAGCTGATTGTACGCAACCAAAACGGTGTTCTGTTTTCGGTTTCGGGCCGGCGGTGGGGACCGGCCCTTGCTAATAAGGTTTTCTCAAAAGTGCACCAGCTTGATGTTGTCAAGCCAGATATTACCGGTAACCAGCGTCAGTTGACCGCCCTCGACGGGGATGAAGGCCTGTAGTACGACCTGGTGTTCGGTGAATCCGCCTTGAAAGACGATCTCGCTGAGGTTAAAGTATATCTTGTTCCAGTCGCCCCGCGGGTTAAACCCGGGGTCGTAGTTCGTCGTGCCGTCCGGTTGGTTGCCGCCGTAGCCCACGACGCCGAAGACGACCGGCACGTCGGATTTGTAGTTGACTTCCAGGTAAACCAGCGGGCTGGAAGCGTTGAGGTCCGCATAGCGCTCGGTGGTGGCGATTTCCACGAGCGCGTTGGTGGTGTCGACGAAGAACAGGCCCGAAGAGTTGCCTTCGAAGACTTCGGTGTCGGTCAGCCGGATGCGGTTGCCGCTCGAACCGATGCGCAGGTCCTGAAAAGCGTGGGCGCTCGATTCAAACCCTTCGATCAGGGCAAATCGGGCGTTGTCGCGATAGCCGATCACCGGTGCGATGGTGTCGATCTTCTCCGGCGTCAGCATCATGGTTTGTTCCCAGGGCTCGTAAAAGGGGTAGATCTCGGAGCGCGACCGGATGCCGTTATCCTTGATGCCGGCGTCGAGGCGCACCTGGGCCTCGCCGGAAGCGAGCACCGGAATGAGGGCCGGCAGGCTGTAGGCGCCGAGGAAGTTGCCGTCGACGGTCAGCCATACTTCCGTAATATTGGAAGAATTGGTGCCTTCCGTCACGGGCTCGGTTTCCAGAACAAAGTTCTCGACGTACAAAAATGCCGGGATCTCTTCCGACGGGTTGATCACTTCGCAACCCGCCGCGAAAAGGAGCATCCACAAAGGCCAGTGCCAGATTTTTTTCTTCATAAATTTCGTTCTTCTGCCTTTACCGGCTGACCGGTGCGCTTACTAAACCGGTAAGATGGCAAAAACGCTGCGCGGTTTATTCGCTTTCTGCAGAATGAAGGAAATTTCCGCGTCTTTCTATTTCGGCGATGATGCGGTGGGCCAGTTGCAGGGCTTCGTAGCCGTCTTCGATGCTTACCTTGGGCCGAAGGTTGCGGGTGACGCTGTCGGCCAGCGTTTCGAGTTCCATTTTGATGGCGTTGACGGGCTCGATGGGCGGGCTGCTGACCTGGATGAGCTTGGCGCCCTGGCTGGTTTCCAGCTCCATCATCGGCATGCCGGGCGGCGTATCGGGGGCGCCTTTATCGTAAAGCCGGACCACTTGCGCCTCTTTGGTCAGGAAGTCGAGGCTGATGTAGGCGTCTTTCTGGAAAAGACGCACTTTGCGCATTTGTTTGAGGGAGATGCGGCTGGCCGTAAGGTTGGCGACGCAACCGTTCTCGAATTCGATGCGTGCGTTGGCGATGTCGGGGGTGTCGCTGACTACCGCCACGCCGCTGGCGCTGATAAATTTTACCGGGGAATGCACCAGGCTCAGCAAAATGTCGAGGTCGTGGATCATCAGGTCCAGAATGACCGATACGTCTGTGCCCCGGGGGTTGAACATGGCCAGGCGATGGGCTTCCACGAACATGGGGGCCAGGTTCTCGGCTTCCAGCGCCAGCATGGCCGGGTTGAAGCGTTCGACGTGGCCCACCTGTACTTTGACTCCATACTCGCGGCTCAGGGCGACGAGGGTCTCTGCTTCCGCGACGGTGTGAGTGAGCGGTTTTTCAATAAAAATATGTTTGCCCTGGCGGATGGCGGCGGCGGCGAGTTCGAAATGGGTGACGGTCGGCGTAACGATATCCACCACTTCTACGGCGTCGAAAAGCGACTGGGCATCGGGAAACCGGCGCACTCCATAGGTGGCGGCCGCCCGCTGCGCCGCCTCGTCGTCGGGGTCGTAAAAGCCGACCAGCTCGTACGCTTCGGCCGCCAGCTGAATGCATTTCAGATGAATTTTTCCCAGATGGCCAACGCCAAATACGCCGATCTTTAACATGGTGGTCTAAATTTTCATGAGCGCTCCGGCCCCGGTCGCGCAAAGCTGCTCCGGGCTGGTCGCACCGTTTTTTCGCTCCCGATCCGCAGCGCGCCATTCGGTCGCCCTTCACGAAATGTCCGGCAAAAGTACAAAAAAGTTCAACCCGGATGATTCATGGATTGATCTGTTACGGGGTAAGCCGTTGCGGCAGCTGGTTTTATTTAGATTAATTCTACACAATGTGCTGCAACCTGCAGACCGGTTCCTTTGTTAAGGAAGCAATCGAAAATTCCGTATTTTTGAATTTACACATTCTCTAACCAGATAATTGAAATACTTCATGAGTAAAATAGCTTTTCACGATCGGTTCGTCGACCGCCACATCGGTCCGGGTGCATCGGAAACGCAGGAGATGCTGCAGGCCCTCGGCGTAGATTCCATTGACCAGCTGATCGACGAAACGGTACCCGACAGCATTCGTCAGGAGCGGGAGCTGGATGTGCCGGAAGCGATGAGTGAATATGCCTTCCTCAAAGAGCTGGAGCGCACTGCCGATATGAACAAGGTGTTTAAATCCTACATCGGCCTGGGCTATTACGGCACCATCACGCCTTCCGTTATTTTGCGCAACATTTTCCAGAACCCCGGCTGGTATACGCAGTACACACCGTACCAGGCGGAGATCGCTCAGGGGCGTCTCGAAGCCCTGCTCAATTTCCAGACGATGGTGAGCGACCTGACCGGCTTGCCGATCGCCAATGCTTCTTTGCTGGACGAGGGCACCGCCGCCGCGGAAGCCATGTCCATGTTCTACGGCATTCGCAATAAGCGCAACAAAGGAGAGGCGATCAACCGTTTTCTCGTCGATCGCCGCGTTTTCCCCCAAACCATCGACGTACTGCGTACCCGCGCGCAGCCGCTGGATATCGAGATCGTGGTAGCCGACTGGCGCTCATTCGAGTTCACCGATCGCACCTTCGGCCTGCTGCTGCAGTATCCGGCCGGCGATGGCTCGGTCGAAGACTACCGCGCCCTGGCGGAAAAAGCCAAAGCTCAGGGCGTTTATATTACCGTTGCGACCGACATCCTCGGCCTGGCCCTCTACACGCCGCCCGGAGAATGGGGTGCGGACGCCGCAGTGGGCAATACGCAGCGATTCGGCGTGCCCATGGGGTACGGCGGGCCGCATGCCGCTTTCTTCGCCACCCGCGATGAACACAAACGGCAGATCCCGGGGCGCATCATCGGCGTTTCCAAAGATATGCACGGCAAAACGGCCTATCGCATGGCCCTGCAAACCCGGGAGCAGCACATCCGGCGCGAAAAAGCCACCTCCAATATCTGCACCGCCCAGGCCCTGCTCGCCATCATGGCCAGCATGTACGCCGTTTACCACGGCCCGCGGGGTATCCGGGCCATTGCCGAAAGGGTGCATACCTTGACCCAAATACTCGATCGCCACCTGCGCGCGCTCGGCTACAATCAACTCAACGAGTATTTCTTCGATACGTTGAACCTCGAGCTGGATCACCATCTCGAATTCACCATCAAAGGGCTGGCGCTCGAACACCAGATCAATTTCCACTACACAGACCATACGATCCAGATCAGCCTGGACGAAACGACGACGCTCGACGATGTAGCCGCGCTCGTGCGGCTCTTCGCCGAAGCGAAAGGCGCCAGTGTCGACTTCGACGCTACGGAGCCCGAAGGCTATCAGCTGCCGAAAGCGCTGATCCGGGAGAGCGAATACCTCAACCACCCCATCTTCAACGCTTTCCACACCGAGACGAAGATGATGCGCTACATCAAGCGCCTGGAGGGCCGCGACCTGTCGCTCGACCACTCGATGATCCCCCTGGGGTCGTGCACGATGAAGCTCAACGCCGCCACCGAACTCGCGCCGGTGAGCTGGCCTGAATTCGCCGATATCCATCCCTTCGCGCCGCTCGATCAGACGCTGGGCTACCAGAAAATATTCCGGGAAATGGAAGCCTGGCTCAGCGAAATCACCGGCTTCTCCGCCTGCTCGCTGCAGCCCAACTCCGGCGCTCAGGGCGAATATACCGGGCTGATGGTCATCCGGGCCTACCACGAGGCCAATGGCGATACGCACCGCGACGTGGCGCTCATTCCCTCCTCGGCCCACGGCACCAACCCGGCCAGCGCCGTGATGGCCGGCATGCGGGTAGTGGTGGTCGAATGCGACGATCAGGGAAATATCGACATCGACGACCTGCGCGCAAAAGCGGGAAAGCATAGCCGGCGGCTGTCGGCCCTCATGATCACCTATCCGTCCACCCACGGCGTCTTCGAGACGAAGATCAAGGAGATCTGCGGCATCATCCACGATAACGGCGGCAAAGTCTATATGGACGGCGCCAACATGAACGCCCAGGTCGGGCTCACCAACCCGGGGATCATCGATTCGGACGTCTGCCACCTCAATCTGCACAAGACTTTCGCGATCCCCCACGGCGGCGGCGGTCCGGGCGTCGGTCCCATCTGCGTCAACGACAGCCTGGCGCCTTTCCTGCCCAAACACCCGCTGGTGGAAACGGGAGGCGACCAGGGCATCCCCGCAGTTTCTTCCGCTCCCTGGGGCAGCGCCAGCATCCTCCTGATCAGCTACGCTTACATCAAAATGCTCGGCAAAACGGGCCTGACGGAAGCGACCAAATACGCTATCCTCAACGCCAACTACATCAAGGCGCGCCTGGAAAACGACTACCAGGTGCTGTACGTCGGGGAAAACGGCCGATCCGCACATGAGCTGATCATCGACCTGCGCCCCTTCAAGTCGATCGTCAGCGCCGAGGATGTCGCCAAGCGGCTCATGGATTACGGCTTCCACGCGCCGACCTTGTCTTGGCCCGTGGTCAACACCATGATGATCGAACCCACGGAAAGCGAAGACAAAGAAGAACTGGATCGTTTCTGCGACGCCATGCTGCAGATCCGCCGCGAAATCGACGAGATCGCCACCGGCGATGCGGATCCGAAAAGCAATGTGCTGGTCAATGCTCCGCATACCGCCGAGCTGGCCACCGCCGATGAATGGCCGTACGCCTACTCGCGCGAAAAGGCCGTTTTCCCGCTGCCCTACCTGCGCACCGGCCATAAGTTCTGGACGCCGATCGGACGAGTGGACAATGCCTACGGCGATCGCCACCTGGTGTGTACCTGCCCGCCGATGGAGGCGTATCAGGAACTGGACTCGGTGGTGGAAGAAGAAAAGTAGGAAGCCGGCAGTTGAAAGGATAGAACCGGCCTTCGTCGGCAGAAGCTGCCGGAGTGGGTTCTATCCTTTATCTTTGCCCGCAAAAAAGTATGATCGTAATAACCGGAGCGGCCGGGTTCATCGGCAGTTGCTGGGTGCGCCATCTCAACGATGCGGGCCATACCGACCTGGTGCTCGTCGATGATTTCAGTCGCGAGGACAAAAACCGCAACCTGACCGGGAAACAATACCGGACGCAGGTGGATCGCAAAACGTTTCCCGCCTGGCTGTGGGAAAAGCACTACCTGGTGCAGGCCGTTTTTCATCTGGGCGCCCGCACGGATACCACCGAAAAAGACTGGACGGTTTTCCAGGAGCTCAATCTCGACTATTCCAAGACGCTGTGGTCGCTCTGCGCTCAACACGGCATTCCTTTCATCTACGCCTCCAGCGCCGCCACTTACGGGCTGGGCGAGCAGGGCTACCACGACCGGCACGATCTGCTCGACGACTTGCAGCCCCTCAATCCCTACGGCCGCTCGAAACATGATTTTGACCGCTGGGCTTTGCAGCAGGCGCAGCAGCCCCCGCATTGGTACGGCCTCAAGTTTTTCAACGTCTACGGGCCCAACGAGTATCACAAGGGGCGCATGGCCTCGGTCATTTTTCACACCTGCCGTCAGATCAAAGCCACCGGCGGTATGAAGCTATTCCGTTCCCATCGTCCGGATTACCGCGACGGCGAGCAGCGGCGCGATTTTATTTACGTCAAGGACGTGGTAGCGATGGTCGACTGGCTGTGGCGGCAAAAGCCGGCGAACGGTCTGTACAACATAGGCGCCGGCAAGGCTCGCACCTTTTACGATCTGGCCGCCGCCACCTTTCGGGCTATGGGACGCGAGCCCGATATTTCCTTCATCGACACGCCTGCCGATATCCGCGACACCTATCAGTATTTTACGGAAGCAGATATGGAAAAGCTGCGCAGCGCGGGGTACGACCGGCCCTGTTTTTCCCTGGAAGACGGCATTGCGGATTACGTTCGGCGCTATCTCCTGGAAGAAAAGATCTGGTGAACGGCCGCCTTTCAGAATCCGCCCCGGATATCGATACCCGATGATTTTGGCGGCCTTTTACTGACGGGATTGAGGCCTACGTAATGGGTGAGGTACCATTCGTCTTCCCAACGGGTAAAGTGCCGTTTGATGGCGTACTGTCCGGATTGGTGGATGATCTCCTCTACGATGAGGTCGTCGCTGACCGCCGTCAGTTTCTGGGAAAAATCGCTGGTCGTGAAGTCGATCCGGCGGTGCATCCGCCAGTTGCCGGGTTCCCAGCGGAAGGAATCCCCGGCCCGCGCGGTGCTGTCGGCGTTGGACGGCAGGCCGGTGATCGGAAAGCTGATGTGCGCCATCTGGTAGAGGCTATCGGTATGGAAGCGTTCGTAAAACTCGGCAAAGTCGGCAAATTCGTCAGCCGTTGCTGCTTCCTCTCCCGCTTTTCCGGCGGGGCGGCAGGAAAGAGAAAGACTGCTCAGGAGCAGCAGATGACAGCAGATTCGAAATGGCATATCCAATTTTTTATTTTCATAATCACATCGCGCGCTAAAGTTACATTTTTGGCCTTTGAGTAGGGCTATGGAGACAAGGCGAGCACCTGTTGCGCCAGGGCGGTTTCGTTGGGAGCTTCCGCGATTGCCACTTCCCGGGCGCCCAGTTCCTGCAGGGCGGCGGCGGTGGTGCGGCCGATCGCGATGATCCTTTGATCGGGTCCGGGCGGCTTTATCGCGAAAAAAGCCTGGGCGTTCAGAGGGCTGGTGAAGACGAGCACTTCCGCCGGGGGCGGTGGCCGGTCGGTGCGGGCTTCGTTGCGGTAAACGATCAACTCGATGCTCTCGACATGGCCGGCGAGCCGCTTTTGTACCGAGCGCCGGGAGTTGGCTGCGCGGGGAAAGAGGACGCGCTGCCGACGGGCCAGCGGTAGAAAAGCATCGGCAGCGTGATCGGGATCGCCGTCGCCGGTGAAGGCGACCTCCCGGCCCTGCGCTTTTATCGCGGCCGCCGTGCCGGGGCCCAGGGCGGCCAGCCTGGCGGCGGGGGAGAGCGAACGTCCCGATTCGAGGAGCCCGGCGAAGAAAAACTGCACCGCCTTTTTACTGTAAAAAAAGAGCCAGTCGGCAGCCGGCACGTGGGCGAAAGGCGCGGGCCGGAAGCGGATCAGGGAGAAACCGGCCACTTCCCAGCCCGCCGCCGTCAGCAACTGGCGGAAAAGGCTGTCGTCCGGTAAAGAGCGAGTAATGAAGACGCGATTCAAAAGCAACAGGTTCAGCGAAAATACATGAGGATACCCCCGAACAGGGTGATCAGGAAGATGAGGACGGACGCCATGCGGATGGAGTAGCGCATGTGGTTGACGAAGGCCTCGATCTCCCGGCGCAGGTGCGGATAGCGCGGCAGCACCTCCGCTTCCATCTTTTCCCGGTTGAAGATGTGTGCTGCTCCGAATTCCACCCGGTTTTTCACCAGCGTCCGGTAGGTGCGAAACACTTTTACCCGGAAGTAGACATTGAGGAAAAGCATCGCCGCGAACAGTCCGATAACGATCGAGATGAGCAGTATATACATGCCTTTTCGTACAAAGATCGGGAAAATCGATCAATTGGGAAGGCCCTGGCTCAGCCCAGAAATGATTGCATGCGCATCGCCACGCCCATGTCGCCTTTCACTTTCACTTTGCCGCTCATAAAGGCGGCCACCGGGTTCAGGGAGCCGTCGAGCAGCCGGTTCAGGTCTTCGGCTTTGATCTGGATGACGCAATCGGCATCCCTGTGATCCTGCGTCACCTGATTTTCGGCGCCGGTGCCGTCCAGGAAGATCTGGTTTTCGCCCAGGTCGAAGCGCAGGGTAGCGCCGATGGGCGAGGTTTTTTCTGCTCTACCCCGGATTTCGGTAAATAAAGTATCGAGATTCATGATTTGTTGGTTTTCGGTTTTTTGCAATCCGCCGAGAAAGTTAAGTCAATTTGCCAGGCTGCGCGGTATGACCGGAGGAGTTTTAGTAAAAAATAAGTCAAACTTTGTTGGGTTAAAACAGCCAGTCGAGAAACCGGTGGAGCCAGCTATGGTAAGGGGGATAAACGAAGCGCAGAGTGCCCCACCGCCGGTGAATGATGCTGCGTTCATTGGAAAAAGCGGCGAAGCCGTGATAGCCCATAGACTTGCCGATGCCGCTATTATTGACGCCGCCGAAGGGCAGTCCCGGGTTGCCGTAGCCCAGCAAGAAATCATTGACGACGGTGCCGCCCGCGGAGGTTTCCGTCAGGTAGCGGCGAATTCGGTTTCGGTTCCGGCTCCCGATATACATCGTCAGGGGTTTGGGGCGCCGATTGATAATGGCCAGGGCATCAGCCGGCTCGCGATAAGTGAGCAGCGGCAATAGCGGGCCGAAGATCTCTTCCTGCATGATATCCATTTCTTCGGTCACCCCGAAAAGCAGGGTGGGCGCGATGTACCGTTCCGAATCGATAAATTGGCCGCCGGTGAGAACGGTGGCGCCGCGGTCGACGGCATCGTCGAACAACCTTTTCAGTCGCCGAAAATGATCGTCGTTGATAACCCGCCCGTAGTCGGGAGACTGATGTGCGCCGGCGTCTGCGGGATTAAAGAAGCGCTCGATCGTGCGACGGTAGTGTTCGACGAAGGCGTCCTGGGCGGATTCGTGTACCAAAGCGTAGTCGGGAGCAATGCAGGTTTGCCCCATATTGAAGCATTTGCCCCAGGCCAGGCGCTCGGTGACGGCTTTGATATTGGCGGTATCGTCGATGAGCGCCGGCGATTTGCCGCCCAATTCGAGGGTTACGCTGGATAAGTGTTGTGCGGCGGCCGACATCACCTTTTTTCCGTTGCGCGGGCTGCCGGTGAAGTGAACGTGATTGAAGGGTTGTTCGAGCAACAGCTGGGCGACGTTGCCATCGCCCTGTACGACCGCTACCGCGCGCGATTCGAAGAGCTCGGTCAGCATGGCTTCAATAAAAGCCGAGGTGTGGGGAGCCATTTCGGAAGGCTTGACCACGGCGGTATTGCCGGCAGCGATGGCGTATATCAATGGATAAATGGCCAGGTTCAACGGATAATTCCAGGGCGCCAAAATGAGGGTTACCCCTTTGGGCTCACACCGGATGTAGGAGCGGGCGCCGATCAACGGCAGCGTACCGGATACGGGACGCGGCCGCATCCATCTGCGCAGGCGCCGCCGCACGTAGGCCAGGTGGGTGAAGATGACCCCCGTTTCGCTGAGCAGCACCTCGGCTTTGGGTTTGTGCAAATCGTGTTGCATGGCTGTGAAAAGCTGCTCCTGATGGCGGCGATCACGGAGATATCGCTCGATCCGGTCCAGCCTTTCCAAGCGTTCCCGTGCGTTTGTTCGGGCCAAAACCGGCGCGTATTCGCGCTGTCTTTGGAAAAGGCTGGAGAGGGTTTCCCGGGTTTGGTCGGTAGCGGATAAGGTAGCCATCTTCTTTGGTATCAACGATTTGAAAGAATCTTTTACTTAAAAAACGACTGCGGGGTTTCAAAGTTTTGTCGTAACTACTCAGGTCCCTCCGATTGAGAGGCGAAAATGCCTGGTTTTGTCCCTGCCCTGAATGGGAGCCCAGGCATTTTCGCCCTTTGCTCCAATTTAAGGTCGGGGCAAACAAAGGGCGAAAATGCCTTTAAAAGGAGGGACCTAAATAGTTACGTTTTGTCGATAAAACAACAGCTGCGAAATCCGTCGATCACTGCCCGGTCCAGACCGGAGGCCGCTGTTCGCGAAACGCCTGCATCCCCTCCTGGGCGTCCTCGGTGGCGATGGTCCGCCTGAGCATATTGCGGAGGTAGGCGTGGTTTTTCGCCGATTCCCGGTGTCGCAGCTGGTGGTAGGCTTCCATGCCGAGGCGGATGGCGGTAGGGGAGTTGGCCTGAATTTCCCGTAGCAGCTGTTTGATTTCCTCGTCGATTGCCTCCTGGATGGTGACATTGGAGACCAGCCCCAGTTCATAGGCGCGTTCCACCGGCATTTCGTAGCCCCGGATACACCAATCGAGCACCATACGCGACGGCATGACTTCCATCAGCCCGGCCATCACCTGGAACGGAAAAAGGCCCCGTTTGACTTCGGGCAGGCTCAGCTTGACGTCATTGCAGGCCAGTACGAAAGTGCAGCCGGCGAGCAACAGGATGCCGTCCGCGTAGACGTTGCCTTCCACTTTGGCGACGGAGGGTTTGTGCAGGCGGTTGAACAGTTCGCCGATGAGCACCTCCTCGCTGGGCGAGGGGATGGTCGAGTTGTGGTCTTCCGTATCGCCCAGCATCGCGTTGAGGTCGGCGCCGGCGCAGAACACCGGGCCCTCGGCTTGTAAGACCAATACCCAGATGTCGTTCGCGTATTGTGCATAGTTGATGGCGTAAGCCAGCTCGTTGATCATCACCGGATTAAGCGCGTTGTTTTTTTCCGGGCGGTTGAGGGTGATGGTCAGCACATGCCCTTCGATGTTGACTTCCAGATAAGCGAAAGTCTCCCGGGGCAGCGTGGCGGTTTGGCTTTGAGCGTAAAACATCTTCAGACGGACTTTTAGTGGTCAAAAGTTGAATTGTCGAAAAAAATTAAAAAAAATACACTTAATGGTGTGTAACACAAGTTCCTTGTAAAAATTTTTGCTGAGTGCTCAATTTAAAAAGTTGATTTTCAGTAATTAAAAGCGTTTCCTTTCAAGAAAGGATCAGCAAAAATTTTTGTTACACACCACTTAACTACCCCCCCCTCCACATTAAAATGTGGTTCGCGGCATGCAAAAGGGGGGTAAATTTGTACCTGTAAACGTGCTCAAATTAACCCTCGATCAGAGAAACTTCAAAGCTTTCACCCTTCTTTAAGGTTTGTGTGAAAAATAACTTATAACACTTGGCTGCTTCTTTTGGCGCTATCCTTCGTTAAAAATACTCGCCGTAGCGATGGCTATGCCTGCGCTTTTTGCCTTGTCTAGCGCCAAAATAAGCTACCCAATCATTCATAACTTATTCTTCACACAACCCTAAGTAACTGATGTTCCGGCAAGGGCCGGTAAATGCGCTCTCTCTTTACGCTCTCTCCAATTGTTGATTTACCATCAATCATTCGTCGCGGAAAAGGATGCCGAACGGTGGCTCCAAAAAGCTAAGCGCCGGTTGGAAACCCCGGTTTGTTCAGTGTGTTCATCAGCATGCCACCCTGAAAGCTTCGGGTCTTATTATCCTTGCCAAGGGTAGATGCCCGGAGCCAAATTACTGTCCCGGCTTCCTTTTTCTGCACGCAACCCTTTTTCGCCGCCGGGGCTGCGGCGCCGACCCTCTGCTTTCTTTTCACGACCGAACATTACCCGGAATTGCCTCCGGTTGTTTATTTTTCGTAGGTGGCCACACGAAGATGTGGTATTTCATAACGATCCGTTGCTTAGCTTTGTAAAATGGAAATCATTCGCATCGGCTTAATCGAAGATCAAGCGATAATTCGCGAGAACCTGCGTAGCGCCCTCCTCAAGCATCCCAGCCTGGAGGTCGGGCTCGAAAGCGACAGCATGGAAGGCTTCCTGGCAGCTACCAAGGGGAAACGAAAACCGGAACTCGACCTCCTTCTGGTCGATATCGAGCTGCCGAAGATGAACGGCATCGAAGGCATCCGCTACATTCGCATGCGCTATCCGGAGGCGGATATCGTGATGCTCACCACTCACGAAGACGACGATAAGATCTTCAGCGCCCTGCGAGCCGGGGCGTGTTCCTACATCAGCAAGCGCACTTCACTGGCGGACATCCGCGAGGCCGTTTTCGTCATTCGCCGCGGGGGCTCCTACATGTCGCCCTCCATTGCACGCCGGATCGCCGCCTTTTTTATGCCCAAAGAAAAACCGAAAACCCGGGAAGTGGCGCTGACGCCCCGCCAGCGCGAGATCGTCAGGGAGATCGTCGACGGGCGGAGTTACCAGGAAGTAGCGGAAAATCTGGAAATTACGCTGGATACGGTACGCGATCACATCAAACGCATCTACCGCGCGCTCGAGATTAATAGTAAAGCCGAACTGATCAAAAAATCCCTCAACCGGGAGATCTGACGGTCCCGTTAAGCTAAATGTTATGCCATCCGAACACCCGACGGCGGTCTGCCTCAGCGGGAGGCCGCTGCCCCAGTTGGAGAACCTGCGCGCCGAAAAACCGGCCGCCTTTCATTTCCTGGGGTATTTCCCGACCATAGACGACGTCATCGAGGAAAACCCGGGCGTCGAGCCGTCTTTATTCATCCTGCCTGCGGCTGGGGAATGCGCCCCGGCGCTGCCCCTCATCCGGCAATTGCGCACCAGCTTTCCAGGCGCCCGGCAGGTGGTGATCGCCGGATCTGACCAGGAGCAGCACATGATCTGCTGGCTGCGCAACGGCGTGAATTGCTGCCTGCCGCTCAGCGTGACGGCGCCGGAGCTGGCCGTAGCCTTGCGCGAGACCTTCCGCCACGGCGTATACTTTTTCCCGCGCTGGGCCCGGTGGATGGTTCAACAGTTCTGACGGCGAACAGAAAGTAAAAGATCATTTACCAATATTACCTGGAAATTCGTTCCTTTAAAAAAACTTCTTTGGGGGGCGCCGAAGAAACCAAAAGGAATGAAAAGCTACCTGAAAACCCTGTTTACCATACTGCTGGCCGTTGCCGGGTCCGACCTGCGGGCGCAGCCCACTTACCATGAGATAGCGCAGGATACGATC
Source organism: uncultured Saprospiraceae bacterium (assembly GCA_964419545.1). Taxonomy (GTDB): domain Bacteria; phylum Bacteroidota; class Bacteroidia; order Chitinophagales; family Saprospiraceae; genus CAYQQU01. The sequence continues at coordinate 17,815 of CAYQQU010000063.1, forward strand.
GTCACCTTGCGCCAATTCCCCAGGAACGCCTATCTGTTGAACGGAAAAAAGCTGAGTCTTCCGGTGATGCACTGGTTTATGGCCGACTATCAGTCGGCGGCGGACCAGGCCGATCTGGCGGTTTTGTCCAATCAACTCAGCGTTGCCGGATACAGTGTGGGTTCCGTTTTCCTGCTCACCGGCATACTGGTGAGCGACCAAAACAAGCGGTTGTCCAATAACCTGTTCGGCCTGGGAGCGATCGGGATGGGTGCGGGTCTCGTTTTTCAGCTATTATCGCAGGGGCACGAGAAGAAAGCAGTTCGGCGCTACAATTTGGAAATCAAGGCATTGTATCGCAGCAACGGCAATGCAGCTCATCCGTCCGCCGCCGGCCCGTCGATAGCGGTGCTACGCATCCGCTTTTAGCAGGGCCCGGGCTTTGTCGAGGGCGCGTTCGATGCCGTCGGGGTCGGAGCCGCCTGCCGAGGCGAAGAAGGGCTGCCCGCCGCCGCCGCCGCGAATCTCCCGGGCCAGCTCGCGGATGAGGTTGCCGGCGTGCAGCGAGCGGCTTTCGGTGAGCGGTTTGTCGATCGACAGCATGAGCTGCGGTTTGCCTTTGGGGACGGCGCCGAGGAGGATGACGGCGTTATCGATCTCTTTGGCCAGTTGGAAGACCAGGTTTTTCAAGGCGCCGGCGTCGTCGAGCCCCACGCGGGCGGCGATGAGGTTGAGGCCGTTTATCGATTCCACCTTTCCTTTCAGCTCATCCTTGATGTTGCCCGCCTGGGCGGCGGTGAGCTTTTCGATTTCTTTTTGCAGGGTTTTATTTTCGTCGAGCAGTTTATTGACGGCTTTCACCGCAGCGCCCTGCGGGCTTTTCAGCAGTTCCCGCACGCTTTGCAGTTCTTCGAGTTCCCGGCGCAGGTAAGCCTGGGCCGTTTCGGCCGTGATGGCTTCGATGCGGCGGATGCCGGCGGCCACGGCGCTTTCCGAGACGATCTTGAAGAGGCCGATGTGGCCGGTGGCGGGAACGTGGGTGCCGCCGCAGAGTTCGCGGGAGAAAGCGCGGTCGAAGGTGATCACCCGCACCTCATCGCCGTACTTTTCACCGAAGAGCATCATCGCGCCGGAAGCTTTGGCTTCTTCGATGGGCACCTCGCGTTCTTCTTCCAGCGGGATGTTGGCGCGGATCTTCTCGTTGACCAGGTCTTCGATGCGCCGGATCTCTTCCTCGCTGACCTTATCGAAATGCGAGAAGTCGAACCGCAGCCGGTCATCGTCCACGTTCTGTCCTTTTTGCAGGGCGTGGTCGCCGAGCACGCGGTGGAGGGCGGCGTGCATGAGGTGGGTGGCCGAGTGGTTGTTCTCGATGGCGTGGCGCCGGTTGGCGTCGACCTCAGCGAGCACCGGGGCTTCGAGCATTTCCGGCATCCGGTCGACGATGTGGATGGTCAGCTCGTTTTCCTTGAGGGTGTCGAGCACCGTAATCTTTTCGTTGTTGAACCAGAGGCTGCCGCTATCGCCGACCTGGCCGCCGCTTTCGCCGTAGAAGGGCGTCTGGTCGAGCACGATCTGGTACTGGGGTTGGTTTTTGACCTTGACGGTGCGGTATTTGAGTACGCGGGCGTGTTCGACGGTGAGTTCGTCGTAGCCCACGAAATGTGCGCTTTCCCCGTCGTGCAGCACCGTCCAGTCGCCCACCTGCATTTGGGCGTCGGCGCGCGAACGGGCTTTCTGTTCGGCGAGGGCGGTTTCGAAGCCGGCTTCGTCGATGGCCAGCCCCTTTTCGGAAGCGATGAGGCGCGTGAGGTCGATGGGGAAGCCGTAGGTGTCGTAGAGTTCGAAAGCATCTTCGCCATTGATGGTCCCGTCCTGGACGTCGAGGGTCTCGAAGCGGCGCAGGCCGTTCTCCAGGGTATTGAGGAAGGTCGATTCCTCGCCTTCGATGACCTTGCGCACCTGTTCTTCCTGTGCTTTCAGCTCCGGAAACACATCGGCGAAGCGTTCGGCCAGCAGTGGGATGAGGGTGTGGAGGAAGGGCTCGCGGATGTCGAGAAAGGAGTAGTAGTAGCGCACGGCGCGGCGCAGGATGCGGCGGATGACGTAGCCGGCGCCGCTATTGCCGGGCAGTTCGCCGTCGGCGATGGCGAAGGCCACGGCGCGGATGTGGTCGGCCACCACGCGCATGGCGATATCGGATTTGGCGGTCTCGGTGTACTGGTTGGTGTAGGTTTTGCCGGAGGCTGCTTCGATCTTTTCGATAAACGGGGTGAAGATATCGGTTTCGTAGTTCGACTTTTTGCCTTGCAGGGCCATGGTCAGGCGTTCGAAGCCCATGCCGGTGTCGATGTGTTTGGCCGGCAGTTCTTCGAGGGCGCCGTCAGCGCGGCGGTTGTACTGGATGAAGACGAGGTTCCAGATCTCGACGACCTGCGGGTGGTCCTGATTGACGAGGGTGGCGCCGGCCACTTGCTTACGCTCTTCCTCGCTGCGCAGGTCGATGTGGATCTCGGAGCAGGGGCCGCAGGGCCCGGTATCGCCCATTTCCCAGAAGTTGTCCTTTTTGTCGAAGTACAGGATGCGGTCTTCGCTGGTCCAGGCTTTCCAGTAGCCCGCTGCTTCTTCGTCGGGTGCGAGGTGCTCCGTGGGGTCGCCTTCGAAGACGGTGACGTAGAGGCGGTCTTTCGGCAGGCCGAACACTTCGGTGAGCAGCTCCCAGGCCCAGTCGATGGCTTCCTTCTTGAAATAGTCGCCGATCGACCAGTTGCCCAGCATTTCGAACATGGTGTGGTGGTAGCTGTCGCGGCCCACCTCTTCCAGGTCGTTATGTTTGCCGGAAACGCGCAGGCATTTCTGGGTATCGGCGATGCGGGGATTGTCGGGCGTCTGGTTGCCCAGGAAAAAGTCTTTGAACTGGTTCATCCCGGCGTTGGTGAACATCAGCGACGGATCGTTCTTGGTGACGATCGGAGCGGAGGGGACGATCTTGTGTCCTTTATCGGCAAAAAAATCCAGGAATTGCCGTCTGATTTCCTGTGCAGTCATTTATTTAGATTCGTTTACACCGGCCGGCGGCCGGCTCAATTATTTGTTAGTCAGTTTATTACAGTTGAAAAGCGGGAGAATGTTGATAAGTTTTCAGTTAAAATTTTAAACGAAAAAGGCAAAAAAGCGTTAAAATGTCGTTTAGATGATGTAATTTTGAATTATTAATGGATCTTTGAGGGCGTCGAAGTTACATTGCGTCCCTTTAAAATCCAATAAAAGGAGTCTTTAAAAAGAGATTCCGGGCAAGTTTAGGCAATTATCGATCTCCAATATATTCTTTAAACCCATCGCCTGAATCTCCGCTGAAGGAGATTGCCGTCAATCACTTTGAACTCAACGGGTAAGCATCACAACAAGTTAGATATCCTCCCAGTGAACATCAACCCTTCGCTTTACCCCGAAACCTTTACATACCCTGCTGGTTTTCCTTCGGTCTGACATCAAAATGATGTTGTTCAGGGGGTTTGGCAAGCAAATTGTTTAGTCTTTTGTCTAAATACTTCAACAAAATTTTGGAATTAGAAAACCTGCGTTTAAATTTGACGGGCCAAAATGAAGCAGACGGCGTACGTAGAGTTGAAAAAACTAATCTTCAGCGGTTTATTCGGATCAGCAAAAGTAAAAAGCAACTGGGAATTAGTTTATTGGCTAAGATCTAACCACTCATGAGAAGAGAAAAATTTATCTACAACACTCAGACTTTGCGGTACGAGAAGGTCGAGGAATCTTTAAGCACCAAAATTCTAAGAGTGTTCGGGTTCATTTGCACTGCACTGCTCACTGCTTTTATTTTCACCCTTGCCGCACACCGCTTTTTTCCTTCCCCTAAAGAAAAAGCCCTGATGCGCGAGATCGACCATATGAAGCTCAAGTACGAGCACGTGCTTGGCGATCTGGACGTGCTGAATCAGGAACTGGACAATCTGCAACAGCGCGATGCTTACGCCCACCGGCTCATTTTCGGGATGGACCCCATCGACAAGGGCGTCTGGGAAGGGGGCGTCGGCGGCCACGACCAGTTCGAGGATGTGCGGCAATACACGCAAAGCGGCGACCTGATGGCCGGCGTCATGCAAAAAGTGCAGCGCCTCAAGCGCCAGATGGTCCTTCAGTCCAAATCGCTGGACACCATCTTCACCATGGCCAAGGAAAAGGAACAGATGCTGGCTTCCATTCCTTCCATCAAGCCGGTGCGCGGCGACAAGCTCGCCCGCCAGGTGCGTTACCTCTCCGGCTTCGGCATGCGCATCCACCCGATCTTCAAAGTCCCGAAGATGCACTACGGCATGGACTTCACGGCTCCCCGCGGTACGCCCATCCAGGCGACCGGCTCCGGAAAAGTGATCAAAGCGAAGTTCAGCAGCTCTTTCGGCAACCACGTCATCATCGATCACGGCTACGGCTACCAGACGCTCTACGCGCACCTAAAAAAGATCGACGTCAAGACCGGCGAGCAGGTCGTGCGCGGACAAAAAATCGGCGTCGTGGGCAGCACCGGCCGCTCTACCGCCCCGCACTGTCACTACGAGGTGCACTATAAAGGACAACCCGTAAATCCGATCCACTACTGTATGGACGGCCTTTCCGTAGAGGAATACCAGGAAATGGTGAAATCGGCCGAAATGCACAATCAGTCGCTGGATTAAAAGATATTTGCATTTATGCTAAAACGTTTAAAATGGAAAGACTTCCTGCTCGGGAGTCTTTTTTTCATTCCCGCAATCGCCTTTGTTTTACTGCCGGCCGCCAACCGGAAAGCTTCGCCGCCGACCCTGGCGGGCGCCGGCCTCGACAGCCTGGAGACGCCCGAAGCTGCTGATACGCTTTCCGAGCCGCCCCCGCCGCGATCCTTCAAGGTGATCGGCGTGGGCGATATCATGCTCGGCACCAATTACCCTTCGGCCGGCTACCTGCCCGCCAACGGCGGGAAAGACCTGCTGGCCGGGGTCGAGGACATCCTGCGCGACGCGGATGTGACCTTCGGCAACCTGGAGGGTACGCTGCTCGACAAGGGCGGAACGGCCAAGCGCTGCAAAGATCCTTCCCTATGCTATGCCTTCCGCTCGCCGGAACGCTACGTCGAGCACCTCGTACAGGGGGGCTTCGATGTGATGAGCCTGGCCAATAACCACTCGGGAGATTTTGGGCCCGAAGGGCGCCGCCGCACCAAAGCGGTCCTCGCCCAAAACGACATCGCCTTCGCCGGGCTGGCCGGCTCCGATGAGACGGCCCTCTTCGAACGCAGCGGGATCACCTACGGCTTTTGCGCCTTCGCCCCCAACCGCGGCACCTGCGACATCCGCAACCTGGATCGCGCCCGGGCCATCGTCACCGGCCTCGCCGAAAAAGCCGACGTGGTGATCGTTTCGTTCCACGGCGGCGCGGAAGGCGCCAATCACCAGCACGTGCCCCGGCGCACCGAGACCTATTACGGGGAAAACCGGGGCGACGTCTATCGCTTCGCCCATGCCGTCATCGACGCCGGCGCCGATATCGTATTCGGCCACGGCCCCCACGTCACGCGGGCGCTGGAACTGTACCAGGACCGGCTCATCTGCTATAGCCTGGGCAACTTCTGCACTTACGGCCGCTTCAACCTGCGCGGCGCCGCCGGCATCGCGCCCATAGTGGCGGTGGAGATCGATTCGACCGGCCGCTTCCTCGGCGGTAAGCTGACGCCGGTATATCAGGAGAAGACGCACGGGCCGAAAGTAGACCCCCAGAAGCGCGCCATCAACAAAGTGATAGCGCTCACCAGCCAGGATTTTCCGGAAACGCCCCTCCTCATCGAGGCCGACGGGACCTTGCGCAAAAAACCGTAGCCTTCCGGAGCAGTATCCCCGGGCCTTCGTCGAAAGAAATTGGGCGGATCGGGGCGATGGTTTTATATTGTGCGTCATACCAGCACCCTTAGACATTAGACATGGTAGCGCAACAAACAGAAAAAGAGCAAAACCGGTACTGTCCCAATTGTCATTATCCCATCGCCAAAGGCGGCGACTTTTGTTCGGAATGCGGACAAAAGCACACGACGGGCAAGGTCACCGTCGGCGCCCTGCTGCGCGACCTGGCCGAATCGGTGCTGAATATCGATTCCAAGATATTCCGCACCCTCGGCGCTATGTTTATCCCCGGCAAGCTGACCGTAGAGTACTTCAAGGGCCGCCACAAGCGGTACGTGCCGCCGCTACGGCTGTTTTTCGTCATGGCGGTGATCTTCTTCGCCGCTTTCGGCTTTATGGTCAACCGGCAGACGGCGCCTACCATGGAGAAATTACAACGCAACCAGGAGGAGGACGCCTTCATGGCCATCTTTATGGAAGAATTCGATTCGGTCCGGGCGGAAGTGGAAGCGGCCTTTCCCGAACAGCCGGAGGTGAAATCGGCCGTCGATTCCCTGGAAGCCCACCTTTTTGCTACGCGTTCGGACAGCACCAATATGGGGTACATCAAGGTGATGGACGACTGGTCGTTGGAGCCTTCCGAACTGAAGATCGCCATGCGCGACTGGCTGGAGCTGCCGCCCCGGGAATTGTGTGATCGCTACGACATCCAGGGCGTGTTCAACCGGTTACAAGTCCGGCAGTTCCTGCGCATCAACCGGGAAGGGGGCAGCTTTATGCAATTCGCCCTGGGCAACCTGGTGTGGATGGTCCTTCTGCTGATGCCGGCCCTGGCGCTGATCCTCAAACTGCTCCACATCCGGCGCAAGCGGTACTACGTCGAGCACCTGATCTTTTCTTTCCACTACAACGCCTTCTTTTTCTTCCTGATCGTGATCGGGATACTGACAAATCGCAATTTCTGGGAAGATGGCGTTGCGCAAAACTTTTCCATTTCCATCGACAGCAGCTTCGTTCCCGGGTTGATCCCGGCCGTATTGTTCATTTACCTCTACCTGGCCATGCGCCGGGTGTACGGCCAGGGATACTTCAAGACTTTCGTTAAATACGCGATCCTTAATTTTGCTTACCTTTTAGTGTTTGTTTTCTTTTTGAGCGTATTTGTTCTCGTCAATGCATTTTTGTATTGAAAAATGAATTCCCGCATGCCTTACGATCGGTACGAGACGGTTATCGGACTGGAGATCCACGTGCAACTGGCCACGGAAAGCAAAGCATTTTGCGGCGACAGCACCGCTTTCGGCGGGGAGCCCAACACCCAGGTCAGTCCTGTTTCCCTGGGGCATCCCGGCACTTTGCCCCGGCTCAACGCCCGGCAGGTGGCGGCCGGCCTGCGCCTCGGCCTGGCGTTGGGTTGCCGGATCAACCCGGTCAGCACTTTCGACCGCAAGAACTATTTCTACGCCGATTTGCCGAAAGGCTATCAGATCACCCAAGACCAGCGACCGCTATGCCTCGGCGGCGCCGTTCCGATCCGGGTAGGCGAAAACCGGAAAGCAGTGCGCCTGCATCACATCCACCTGGAAGAAGACGCCGGCAAATCCCTGCATGATGCCGATCCCCGCGATTCGCTCATCGACCTCAACCGGGCCGGCGTGCCGCTGCTCGAGATCGTGACGGAGCCCGACCTGCGCAGCGCCGAAGAAGTGGATGCCTGCATGAGCGCCATGCGCCGGCTGGTGCGCTGGCTGGGCGTTTCGGACGGCAATATGGAGCAGGGATCGATGCGCTGCGACGTCAATTTATCCGTGCGGCCGCTCGGGCAGGCCGAACTCGGCGAACGCTGCGAGATCAAAAACCTGAACTCCATGCGCTACGCCCGGCAGGCCATCGCCTACGAAGCCAAACGCCAGATCGACCTCCTCGAAAAAGGCGGCCGGGTGGTGCAGCAAACCCTGAATTTCGACCCGGCGACGGGCCGGACCGCGCCCCTGCGTGAGAAAGAAGAAGCGCACGATTACCGCTACTTCCCCGAGCCCGATCTGCCGCCGGTGGTGCTTTCGGAAGCGGAGATCGAGGCGGCCCGCGCGGCGCTGCCCCTCCTGCCGTGGGCGCAATACGACCGCTTCCGCGAACAGTGCGGACTGACGGATTACGACGCCAACCTGCTGGCGGAAGAACGCGAGACCGCCCTGTTTTTCGAGGAACTGATCCGCCATACCCCCAATTACAAAGCGGCCGCCAACCTGGTGATCAACAAGGTCATTCCCTGGTGTAAAGCAGCGGGCAAGGCCCTGGCGGCATTTCCCGCCGGCCACGATCAGCTGGCCGGCCTGATCGCCCTCGTCGATGAAGGGCAGGTGAGCAACACCAATGCCTACCAGCGCCTTTTCCCGGAGCTGGCGGCCCAGCCTGGTCGTCCGGCAGCGGAAATTGCCCGGGCGTTGCAGCTTATCCAGCGGTCCGACAGCGATTTTCTGGACGAACTGACCGAGGCCGTCCTGGCCGAGTTCCCCGATAAAGTGAAGGCCTACCGCAAAGGAAAAAAAGGGCTGCTCGGCTTCTTCATGGGCGAAATCATGAAGCGCTCGCGCGGCAAAGCCGAGCCCAAAGCGACCAACGCCCTGCTGCGACGGAAACTGGAAAATTAACCCGCTTGCTCTTTACCATTTAATGCCCTAACTTAAGTGAAACAGTTGCCTATGTTTGACGAGCAAGAAGAAAACCTCAAGCGGTATTACACCATCGGCGAGGTAGCGGAGATGTTTGAGGTATCGAAGTCGCTCATCCGGTTCTGGGAAAGCGAGTTCGACGCGCTGAAGCCCCATAAGAACAGCAAAGGCGATCGCCGGTTTACGCCCCAGAATATCGAACAGGTCCGCCTGATCTACCACCTGGTCAAAGAGCGGGGATTTACCCTGCCCGGCGCCAAGCAGGAAATCGAGCGCTTGCATCAGCTCGGCAAGGAGAAGGAGAAGATGGTCAAGCGGCTCAAAGCGCTGCGCGGTTTCCTGGACGATCTGAAGAAAGAGCTGCCCTGAAGCCGGTTGTAAATTCCGGAATTATTTCAGACATTTACTCTCGTAAGCTTATCCCTGCTTATCTTCCAACCATGCAATACCGGTTATCCGCGGCGCGCGGCCATTTTTCGGAATAATTTGTGACGTATGTTCAAGTCTACTCGCTTTTTGCTCGTCATTTTTTTTGTCGGAATCCTTACGGTTTCGCTGGATATCCCACCGCCTCCGCCGCCGGGGCCGATGGGGGCCTATCTCAACGGCGTTTTTCCGCCTTCGGCGCCCGGAGCAAGCGGTTCCTGGGAGCTGGAAGATCCGATGCCGGGCGTCACCTTTAAATCGCCGGTGCGCCTCATCGATATTCCCGGCAGTGACGAACTGATGCTGCTCACCAAAGGAGGCGAGGTCTGGCGCGTTTCCCTGGAGGCGCAGACCAAAACCCTGCTCCTCGATATCTCGGAACGCGTCTTCAACCGGGGCGACGCCGGCGCCGTCGGCATCGCGTTGCATCCCCGTTTCGGCGACCCTGCGGCGCCCGATAAGCAGCTCTTGTTTCTGTACTACCGCACCAAGCCGAACATCGAAGAATGGTCGGAGCTGGGCTTTAACCGGCTTTCCAAATTCACCTGGGACGCGGCATCCGGGCGTTTCGATCCCGGATCCGAAGAGATCCTGATCCAGCAGTACGACCGGAGCACCTGGCATAACGGCGGGGCGATGTTTTTTGGTCCTGACGGCTTCTTCTACCTGTCGCTGGGCGATGAGGGCGACCCCGATCACATCGCCGCCTCCACCCAGCAGCTTTCCGGTGGGTTGTTCAGCGGTATTATCCGCATCGACGTCGACAACGATCCGCAGCGCAGCCATCCCATCCGGCGACAACACCGGGCGAATGCCGCACCTCCGGCGGGTTGGGGCGAGACTTTTTCGCAGGGATACCGCATTCCCAACGACAACCCCTGGCTCAGCCCCGACGGCGATATCCTCGAAGAATTCTACGCGATCGGCGCCCGCAGCCCTTACGCCATGACCCTCGACCCGGAGACGGGGCTGATCTGGATAGGAGACGTGGGCGACGGCAAGCGGGAAGAGATCAGCCGGGTAGAGGCCGGCGATAACCTGCAGTGGCCTTACCTCGAAGGGTCCCGGCCTTCGGAAGTGCATCAGAAACCCGACTCCCTGATCGGCCGGGAGAAACCCGTGTATCTGGACTACGACCGGACGGTAGGCGCCTGTGTGATCGGCGGGGACGTATACCGCAACACCGTCTTTCCCGAGCTGAACGGCAAGTATTTGTTCGCCGACTACAATCGCGACAAGCTCATGGCGCTGGCGAGCACCGGCAGCCAGTCGGAGCCGGAAATTGAAGTCCTGCTGGCCGACATCGGCGGGCAGCCCGTCGACCTGCCCGAAGGCGAGGGCATTACCGGAGTTTTCGCCCTGGACAACGGCGAAGTTTTCCTCACCGTACTCGGAGAAGACGGCCCGAACCCCGGGAAAATTTTCCGTTTGAAACGCAGAACGGACGTGCCCGAGCCGCCGGCCAAGCTTTCGGAGCTGGGCGCTTTCCTCGACCTGGAAACGCTGACCCCCGCGCCGGGCATCATTCCCTACCGCGTCAATTCGCCGCTCTGGTCGGACCGGGCGGCGAAGCAGCGTTGGCTGGCCCTGCCGAACGACGGCGATTTCGATACGCCGGCCGAGAAGATCACTTTCGAAAGCACCCGGGAATGGACTTTCCCGCCCGGTACGGTTTTTATCAAGCATTTTGAACTGCCCGTCGATATGGAGAACGAAAGCGAGACCGTGCGCCTGGAGACCCGCTTTTTCATCATCGGAGCCGGCGGCCAGGGGTACGGCCTTACCTACCAGTGGAACGCCGAGGGCACGGAAGCTTTTCTGCTGGGCGGCGGCGCCTCCCGCGATTTCGAGATCTATGAGAACGGCCAGCCCCTCTATACCCAGACCTGGGACTATCCCAGCCGCGACCAGTGTATGAGCTGCCATAACGCCAACGCCCGGTACGTGCTGGGGGTAAAAACGCACCAGTTGAACGGGGCTCTGTATTACCCCGAGCTGGGGCGGGAAATGAACCAGCTGACCTACCTCAATGAGATCGGCGCCTTTCACCGGGATATCGGCCAGGTGGAAGGGTACCTGCGGGCGCATCCCATCGACGATGCGTCGGTCGACCTCGAAGTGCGCGTCCGCTCCTATCTCGACGCCAACTGTGCTTCCTGCCACCGCCTGGGCGGCGTGCCCAATATTAGCCTGGACCTGCGCTACACCACGCCCCTCTGGCTGCAAAACGCCATCAACCTGCCGACCCAGAGCCATTCTTCCGATCCCAACGGCCTCATCGTCAAACCCGGGTACCACGCGTCCTCCGAGCTATGGATCCGCGACGCCAGCACCGAAGACGACCGGATGCCGCCGCTGGGGCGCAACCTGGTGGATGAATATTACATCGACGCCCTGGCCGAGTGGATCGACGGGCTGACCAATGATGCCGGCGCTTTTCAAGACATAGCGGTTTTTCCCAACCCCAGCACCGGCGCGTTCAGCCTGCGCATCAGCGATCAATGGGAAGCGCCGTTTCGGATTCGCGTCTTCGGGTCTGCCGGGCGCGTCCTCCGCGAAGAAGTGCGCGAATCGCGTTCCGTCTTTCTGGATCTGAGCGACCAGCCCGGCGGGGTGTACATGCTGGAGATCGAAGCCGGCGGCCGGCGGCAGATGAAGCGGCTCGTGGTGCAGTAGGGGGTTGGAACCTTAGGGAACTGAAAAAATGAGGTTACTTGTAGTTGAGGATGTTGATTTTTTCTTGGCAGAAGGCGTAGTCGGCGGCCACGTTGGAGGCGACGACGACGAGGCGGTCGGCGGCGAACCGTTCGACGAGTTGGAGGTACCAGTCGACGCCCTGGCGGTCGAGGTTGGTGGTAGGTTCGTCGAGCAGTAGCAGGTTCGATTCGGAGGCGAGGGCCAGCACCAATTTGAGGCGTTGTTTCATGCCCGAAGAAAAGTGGCGGATCGCTTTGTGGCGGGCGCGGGGAAAAGCCAGCAGGTCGAGCAGCGCCTGTTCGTCCAGTTCGTGGCGAAACGGTTGGAAGCGCCGGTGAAAGCGGAGGCCTTCGATGAGGGTAAACTCTTCGATCAGTTCGATATAGGGGGCGGCGAAGGCCAGGCGCCGGTACACCTGGGCAGTTTCGACGGGCCGTTCCTGATGCAGGAAGCGGATCTTACCGCGGGAGGGTGTGAGGTGGCCGGAGAGGAGCCGGAGGAAGGTAGATTTGCCGGAGCCGTTGGGGCCGGTAACGGCGTAGCGCCCGCCGGGTTCGAACCGGTAGTCGACGCCGCGCAGTATCCACTCCATCCGGTAGCGTTTACCCACCTTTTCCAGTTCAATCCTCATTGACGTTATTGCCGTTGATCTGGCGGTAGCCTTTCATGATGCCGTTGTCGACGCTGCGGATGAATTGCAGGATGAGGTCGCGTTCGGCGCTCGGTTGTACTTCGTTTTCGATGAGGTCGAGGGCGTGGGAGGTGCGGTAGCCTTTGACGAAGAGGATGCGGTAGATATCGTGGATCTGGTTGATCTGGTCGGGGCTGAAGTCGCGTCGCTGCAGGCCGATGGTATTGACGCCGGCGTAGGAGAGGGGTTCGCGGGCTGCTTTGACGAAGGGCGGTACATTTTTGCGCACCAGCGAGCCGCCGGCGATGAAGCTGTGTTTGCCGATGCGGATGAACTGCTGGACGGCGACGAGGCCCTCCAGGATGGCCCAGTCTTCGATTTCGACGTGGCCTGCCAGGTTGACGTTATTGGCGAGCACTACGCGGTCGCCCAGCACGCAGTCGTGCGCCACGTGAACGTAAGCCATGAGCAGGCAGCCGCGGCCCACGCGGGTTGTTTTGGCGTAATTGGTGCCGCGGTTGACGGTAGCGAATTCGCGGACGACGGAATAATCGCCCACTTCGGCGAAGGTGATCTCCCCTTTGAATTTGAGGTCCTGGGGTGCGCCGGCGATAACCGCTCCCGGATAGATCTTGACGTGCCGGCCGATGCGGGCGCCGTTGAAGAGGGTGACGTTGGGGCCGATCCAGGCATTATCCCCGATGACGACATCGGGATCGATATAGCTGGAAGGGCCGATGACGACGTTTGCTCCGATCTGTGCTTCCGGGTGTATGTACGCGCGGGTGGCCTCGTCGAAGTAATGATGCAGCTCAGCTTGGTATTCGAAGTAGTTCATTTTTAGGAGCGCTTACGGATTTGTGCAGTTAATTCGGCTTCCGAGACGATTTTGTTGCCGACATAGGCAGTGCCTTGCATCTGGCAGATACCCCGGCGGATGGGTGAAAGCAGCTCCATTTTCAGCAGCACCGTATCGCCGGGCAAAACCCTCTCTTTGAATTTGGCGTTGTCGATCTTCAGGAAGTAGGTGTCCCATTGCCCGGGATCGCCGACGAGCGACAAGACCAGGATGCCTCCGGTTTGCGCCAGGGCTTCAATTTGGAGGACGCCGGGCATGACCGGGTTTTTGGGAAAGTGGCCTTCAAAAAAGTATTCGTTGAAGGTAACGTTTTTGACCCCGACGACGTGCGTGTCGGAAAGTTCGATTATTTTATCGACCAGCAGGAACGGGTAGCGATGCGGCAGCCATTCTTCGATCATGGTGGTGGTGAACAGGGGCGGCTGGTCCGGATCGTATTTGGGTTTGCCTTTGAGTTTGCGTTGTTCCTGGTAGCGTTCTTTCAGCACCTTGGTGAATTCGACATTCGTTTTGTGGCCCGGTTTGGTGGCCATCAGCTTACCCTTGATGGGGCGCCCCAGCAGGGCGATATCGCCGATGACGTCCAGCAGTTTATGGCGCGCCGGCTCGTTCTTGAAGTGGAGGTTGACCGTGTTGAGTATTCCTTCCTTTTCGACGTGCACGCTGGGCTTGTTCAGCTTTTTGGCCAGTTTGTCGAGGTGTTCCTGGTCGACCGGCCGGTCGACGATCACGATGGCGTTATCCAGGTCGCCGCCCCGGATCAGGTTTTGGTCGAAGAGGTATTCCAGTTCGTGCAGAAAAACGAAGGTGCGGCAGGGGGCGATCTCGGTTTCGTATTCTTCGATGTCGCGCATTACGGCGTACTGTTGCCCGAGCACCGGCGAGTTGAAATCGATCAGGGTAGTCACTTCGAAGTGGTCAGCGGGGAGCAGCAGCATTTCGCTGTCGGATTGTTCGTCCTGGTAGAAGATCGGTTCTTCCACCTCGAAATACTCCCGGTCTTCCTCCTGTTCTTCGATCCCGGCCTCCCGGATCAGCTGGACGAAGGGGAAGGCGCTGCCGTCCAGGATGGGGACTTCGGGGCCGTCGATCTGGACCAGGGCGTTGTCAATAGACATGCCGGCCAGGGCTGACAGGGTGTGTTCCACGGTATGGACCTGTGCTTTGGCGGACGCCAGGGTAGTGCCCCGCTGGGTCGACACGACCCAGGCGATGTCGGCATTGACCAGGGGCCGGCCTTCCAGGTCGACCCGTTGAAACTTGATGCCGTGGTTGACCGGCGCCGGATGCAAGGACAGGTTAACGACCTCGCCGGTGTGCAGACCGATGCCACTTACCGAAACCGGCTTTTTTATGGTTCTTTGTTTCATCCTCTAACTTTCGGCTAAAGTATTCGCAAAGATAACTTTTTGGTTGGTTTACCTGCGCCGTGGGGGCGGCCATCCGGCAGGCAGGTAAAAGGCTTTTATTTTTCTTTCTGTTGTCTTTCCAGTTTTTGGAGGCGTCGCCACAGGGCGGGCAGTTGTTTAAAAACAGCAAAAGAACGGAGGTAGTTATTGTATTCGATAGCGGGAGAACCGAAGAGCGCCTGGCCGGGTGTTTCAACCGAGGAAGCGATCCCGCTTTGCGCCTGTATCTGTACGCCGTCGGCGATTTTGATGTGCCCTACGAAGCCCACCTGCCCGCCGATGCGGCAGTTTTTGCCGATTTTGGTGCTGCCGGCGATGCCGGCCTGAGCGGCGATCACGGTATTTTCTCCTATCTCGACATTGTGCCCCACCTGGATCAGGTTGTCCAGCTTTACGCCGGCCCGGATGATGGTGGAGCCCAGGGTCGCCCGGTCGATGGTCGTATTGGCCCCTATTTCTACGTCGTTTTCCACGATAACGTTACCCAGTTGGGCGACTTTCTGATAAGTTCCGTTCGGCTGGGGGGCGAAGCCGAAGCCGTCGCTGCCGATCACGACGTTGGCGTGCAGTACGCTGCGGTCGCCCACCCGGCATCCCGGCATGATGCGCACGCCCGGGAAGAGCGTAACCGATTCGCCGATCACGGCGCCTTTGCCGATGAAGACCTGGGGATGGATACGGGAATGGCGGCCGATCTTTACGCCGGCCTCGATGACGCAAAAATCGCCGACGGCGACTTCCGGGCCCAGCTCAGCGCTATGGTCGATAGCGGCGCTTTCGGAGACGACCGCCGCGGCGCCGGGCTGCAGCTGTTCGGCAAAATGCTCGAATAGGGTCGCGATGGAGGCGTATACGTCCGCTACCCGGATCAGGGTGGCGCTGACGGGCTTGCGGGGCCGGAAATTGCGATCCACCAGTAATACCGAAGCCGTAGTGGTATAGGCGTAGGGCTCGTATTTCTCGTTGCCCAGAAAGGCGATCGTACCCGGCCCGCCTTCTTCGATCTTGCTGGGCCGGCCCACTTTTACTTCCGAGTCGCCTTCTACGCTGCCGCTCAGGAGCTCCGCTATTTCTCTGGCCGATAGTTGCATGGCGCAAAGGTAGAAAAAAAGCGGGAAGATTGAGCGCTTGTTTGGAGGTAGTCCCTCCCGGCCGATCGCAAGCGCCGGTAGTCGCAGGGAATTGTCCAGGGCAATCGCATTTAATTTCTGGTTCTTGAAAAAGTAGGAAAAATCCTCGTTTTTACCTCGATCCTAAAGGAAGAACGAGGGTT
>CAYQQU010000064.1:0-33610 GCA_964419545.1 uncultured Saprospiraceae bacterium
CGCCGCCGTCGCCGTCGCAGATCGTCGCCGTGCGCAGCGCCTGGCCGTCGCCGGCGACGAAGCCGACGCCGCCGACTTCGATGTTCCAGCAGTGGTCGTCAATGTCCCCCTGGGCGGAGGTCCACTGGAGGGTGACTGAGTTTTGCGTCACGCCGACCACGTTGAGCCCGCCCGCCATATTACACTGCGCCGAGGCAGTGTGCAGCGCGCCGAAGCCCATCAGCAGCATGAGCAAACCGAACATTTTTGTCCAGAAAGTAAAGCTCATTTCTTTCATAAGAATGAAGATTTGTTAAACGAAAAATGGAATTATGTAAAAATTAGTCAGTATCACGTTAGCAGCCCACCGGCGCCGTGCATTAGTCACCTGTTGTTGCCGGCGGACAACTTGCGGGTAGTTAGTGCGAATAGGTAATCAGGGCCGAAAGGCAAAAAATGAATAAGGGATTCTAGAGATGGGGTTTAGCGCTGAAGCTATTCAAAGATCGCGGTGGTTGCCTCCCGAAGGGCGGAAGCGAGACACCGGATGCGCGCCTGCTTGACTGTACGAACAGGCAGTTTCGAAAACTATTTTCTCAACGGTAGAATAAAAAACGCTTTATAAGGTATGGTGGAGTTTCCCCAGACGGGACGAGGTGATAAGGTGATCTTAATCGTGTTCATGGGATTGTTTATTTCTTCGCGAAGGTACCGCTTTTACTGCATTAAAGTCAATACCTGTTTAAAAGATTTGATCCATTTTTTTGGGAGATGTTTAATCCAGAGGAGCCATAATCAATGCAGAGTTAAAGATAGTCGGCGCTTCCGGAATAAACATCCCCCTAAAGGGTTAAATTAGCGTTCCCTGTGCAAATTCTCTAAACCAGGCATTGATCATAGGCCATTTTGATCAATCCGGCCGTGCTGCTCACGCCCAGTTTGCGCATGATGTTTTTCCGGTGAACGCTTACCGTCTGATCACTGATGAAAAGCTGCTTGGCGATTTCTTTATTGCTCAGCGCTTGGGTGATGAGGTTCAGGATTTCCGTTTCCCGGCGGGTGAGGCGGTGTTTTTTGACAAATTTATCCTGGTAGAGCACGCGCCGCCGGCCGGAAGCGGCTTCGTTGATGCCGACCCCTTCGCCCAGGTAAGAACGGCCCGCCAGCAATTCGCGAGTAGCGATAAAAAGCTCGTCGATGTGCTTATTTTTCAGGATATACCCATCGACCCCTGCTTTCAGCGCTGCCTTTACGATGCGGTCCTCGTTATAACTACTGAGAACGAGGATGCGGACCGGCAGCTTTTCGCGGTGAATAAATTGAGCCAGTTCGATGCCGTCTTTGTGTGGAAGGTTCAGTTCGAGAATGAGCAGGTCGGCGTTTTCTTCGCGCAAAAGTTCCATGAGGGATTTGCCGTCATAGGCGATACCGGTAATCTGAAAGTTAAAATCCGGCGCCTTGTGTAGAACAGTTTTTAATCCTTCAATAAAAATTCGATGATCATCAGCTAAAATCGTTTTGATCATTTTTTCAGTTTTTGGACATTATGATCGCGCGGGCCCGGTAGCCAATCTTCATTGGCCGGCGAGCGCCATGCGGTGGGAAAATAATTTGTTCTCAATGTTGTTATCCTCCTCGCCTCCGGGGGCCTCCTCACAGTAGCCGAAGGAGCACCTTTACTTACTGCTCAGGTAAAATGCGAGCAACCGGCAGCAAAATGCCGGAAACGAGTCCTGTTCTGTGACTTTTTCCAAAGTGTTGCGAAGGGGTAGCTTTTTTCCGCTACTCGAAACGCCGGATCGAAGCGCATGAAAATGGGTTTATCTCTCGGGAGGCTGCGACCGGCTTTTTTTAACAAAGGGGGCAGTAAATTAAAGCGGAATATATTTTCAGGAGGCTAATTTATAAAAAATCGGGATAACTGTCCAGTCAAAAAACCAATAGCCTGCCGGATATAACGGTTTTATGGTATGGTTTACCCGTACAGGCAACCTCTGGGCCGAATAATCTTCTTCGTCGCCGGCTCGTTGGGCTCGGCATAACCCCAAGATAAGGGAATTCCGGGGTTTTCGCTACGAGTGTTTCCTTTATCGGTCCGGGTAAACCTCGCCGGTATTCACAAGCGGGCTGCCAACCGGGCCGCCTGGTCGATGGCCCGCTTGGCGTCGAGTTCTTTGGCTTCGTCGGCGCCGCCGATGCGATGCACCGGCAGGCCGGCTGCGCGCAAGGGCGCTTCCAACTCCCGCAGCGGCTCCTGTCCGGCGCAGATCACGACATTATCCACGGCCAGCAGACGGGGCGTTCCCTTTTCCAGGATGTGCAGCCCCTCATCGTCAATACGCTGGTAGGTCACCTCTCCCAGCATGGTCACCTGCCGCCGTCGCAGGCTCAGGCGGTGGACCCAGCCCGTGGTTTTTCCCAGCCCGGCGCCCAGTTTGCCTTTCGAGCGCTGCAGCAGGAAGAGCTCCCGGGCGGGCGGAGGCGGCTCGGCCTGGGTCAGCGCGCCCCGGTTCTCGTAGCCCGGGTCAATGCCCCATTCGCGCAGAAAAGCGCCGAGTTCCAGGCTGGTAGCGGGCTGCCGGTGGTCGTGGCTCAGGTATTCCGCCACGTCAAACCCGATACCGCCGGCGCCGATGATGGCTACCCGGCGGCCCACCGGCGCCTGGTGCAGCAGCACATCCACGTATCCGAGCACCATCGGATGGTCGATGCCCTCAAGTTGAATGTTGCGAGGCGACACCCCGGTGGCGAGCACCAGTTCGTCGTAGCCGCCGGCGATCAACTGCTCGGCGGAAGCCCGGGTATTGAGGTGTAGCCTGACCCCGGTCAGCTCGATCTGCCGCCGGTAATAGCGCAGGGTTTCTTCAAATTCTTCTTTGCCGGGAATGCGTTTCGCCATATTGAACTGCCCGCCGATGTCGGCCGCCGCTTCGAAGAGGTGCACCTCATGGCCGCGAGCCGCCGCGGTGACGGCGAACGCCAGACCCGCCGGCCCGGCCCCGACAACGGCGAATCGTTTGGGCTGCTCGGCGGGTGCGTATTGCAGTTCCGTTTCGTAGCAGGCCCGGGGATTCACCAGGCAGCTGGCGCGCTGATTTTTAAAAATGTGGTCCAGGCAGGCCTGGTTGCAACCGATGCACGTATTGATCTCATCAGCGCGGTTTTCGCGGGCCTTCAGCACGAATTCGGCATCGGCCAGGAAGGGCCGCGCCATGGAGATCATATCCGCCTGACCGGCCGCCAGTATCCCTTCCGCCACTTCGGGAGTATTGATGCGATTGGTCGTGATCAGAGGCAGTTGCACTTCTCCTTTCAATCGCTCCGTGACCCAGGTAAAAGCGGCCCGCGGCACCATGGTCGCAATGGTGGGAACGCGCGCCTCGTGCCAGCCGATCCCCGTATTGATGATGGTTGCGCCGGCCGCTTCTACAGCCTTCGCCAGTTGCACCACTTCCGGCCAGCTGCTGCCCTCCTCCACCAGATCGAGCATGGAAAGGCGGTAGATGATGATGAAGTCCGGACCGACTTTCTCCCGTATCCCGCGAACGATCGACAGGGGGAAGCGCATGCGGTTTTCGTAGCTCCCTCCCCACTCATCCTGGCGTTTATTGGTTTTGGTCACCAAAAACTGATTGATCAGATAACCTTCCGAGCCCATCACTTCCACGCCGTCGTAGCCGGCTTCCCGGGCCAGGGCGGCGCATTTCGTAAAAGCATCGATGGTGCGCTCGACGCCGCGGCCGCTCAGCCCGCGGGGGCGGAAAGGCGAAATGGGCGACTTGAGAGGCGAAGGAGCTACCGCCAGGGGGTGGTATCCGTAGCGCCCGGCATGTAATATCTGAAGGCATATTTTCCCTCCTTCGCCGTGCACCGCTTCGGTAATGCGCTCGTGGCGGCGCGCTTCGGCCCGGGTGCTGAGCTTAGCGGAAAAAGGCGCCACCCAGCCTGCCCGGTTCGGGGCAATGCCGCCGGTGACGATCAGGCCCGCCCCTCCCCGGGCGCGCTCTGCGTAAAAAGCCGCCAGCTTCTCGAAAGCGTTTCGGGTTTCTTCCAGTCCGGTATGCATCGAGCCCATCAGCACGCGGTTGGGCAATTGGGTAAATCCAAGGTCTAGTGGCGAAAATAAATGCGGGTAGGACGAAGCCATGGCTGTTTTTATTGATGAACCCGTTGCGGGTTTAGAAGTGGCTGTTTTTCGGCTCAAAGACCAAACCGGTAATGGGTTCGATCGAAATGACAAAATAAGCAATCCCGCAGCATACTACCAAACATGCTCAATAAAAGCGGAAGGATAGCCGGCGATCGACTATCCTTCCTATGTTTCAAATGCGTCTAGAATACGTTTTTAGCCCGCTCCGGTCAGTTGCGGAACAACATCCGGCGGGTAGCCGAGCCCCTATCGGTGGCGACCTCGTAGAAGTAGACTCCCGGGCCGGCCAGTTGTGCGCCATCGACCTGCCATTCGTGGCGGCCGGCCGAAAATTCGCCTTCCCGGGTCAGCACCAGCTCGCCCGTTGCGCTGTATACGCTGAGGCGCACCACGCCTGCTTCCGGCACGACAAAAGGAATGACCGTCGCTTTGCCGAAGGGGTTCGGTTGATTCTGGAGCAGGCGGAAGGCCGCCGCTTCGCCAGAACCGGCCTGCCAATTCAGTTCGACCGGCTGCGGCGTTTCGTTTTGGGTGTAGGCCGCTGCGGGTGTTTTGCGTTCATCCAAGGCAAGGGTCTGAGACAGGCGGCCCTCCCCTCTGGCTTCCAGGTAGACGGTAAACAACACCTGCCGGTCGCCGGCGCGCTCGGTGCGGTGCCAGCTGACGGTGATCATCCCTTCATCCCGGAAAACGCCCAGGTTTGCCGCCGAAAAACCGGGAAGGTCGCCCGGCTGTACGTCGACGATGGCGGCCATGCGGGAATCGACCGATAAGCCAAACTGGAAACCCGCCGTTTCGGAGAGGTCGGCAACGGTCACCTCCACCGGATAAACGCCATCCGTGGAAAGCAGCTGATCGGTGATCGACACCGACAGACGATCGCCGTTACCGCGCTCCGTCACCTCGGGATCGGCGATCGCGCCGGCCGGATTGGCGGATTCGTTGACATCGCCCACTTTGAGGGCGATGAATTCCACTTCGAGGTCCGCTCCCAGCAATTCAAAACCCATAGCTTCCGGGAAGGGTTCTGCCCAGGGGTCGGACGGGTTCGGGAACTCGTAGTCGGCCGCCACGAAACGCCAGGAAGTATTGCCTTCGAAAGCTTCGTCCATGCCCAGGATAACGCGGCGCATACGGATCAGGTCGAAGGTGGAGATGTGCTCCGATTTGTCGACATCGGCGGCGATCATGCGATAGGGCGAATCCAGGAGCTGGATGCCCAGGATATGCTTTTGTACTTTGATCAGGTCGAGCGTCGTCACGCCGTTGGCTACGTCGCCGTCGCGGAAAAGGGAAAGACCGTTGACTTCGCAGCCAGGGCTCGGCGGGAACGCGAAAGCGCCGTCGCTACCGGAGAAGGCTTCCTCATAGGCGCTGCCGATCTGGAGCGCTGCATAGACATCCACCACGGGCGCGCCGGATTCGGTATGCACCTGTCCGCTCACGTCGACCGTCAGGTTGTCACATATTTCTTCGTGCGGCATGGCTTTGAACACTTCGTTCTGCATCAGCTCGATGCCGGTATTTTTCATGATCACATCGTGCAGGGTGGTTTCCCGGATCCAGTCGATATCTTCCTGGGTCAGCAGCGGGTCATTTTCGTAGTAGAAGCGATCACCGTCCCGCAGGTTGGTAAACTGCACCTCCATCACTTTCATCACCGTTTCGCCGAACAAGGCGCCGGGCATGCGCTTTTCCGACAGCATGCCCACCCAGGGATCGATATTGTCGATATCGACGTACTGGCTGATCAGGATCGAAAATACGGTAGCATCCGGATTGATCTGCTGCATGTAGAGGTAGGGTTGCAGGCCGAAGGCGGCCCGGACGCTGTTGAAGTCAGCCAATCCCCGCTCCCGTCCGCGGTTGATGTTGATGGAAGCCAGGTCGAGCCCGCCGGCGCCCGGCTGTCCAAAGAGGAAGTTGCGGACGTCGTCGATAATCTTGGCGTCAAATTCCTGTTGAGTCTGCGCGCCCATCCCTTTCAGGAAAGGATCGAGCCCGCCGCTTTCCACCACCACCATCGGATTGAAGAAGGCGTCGCGCAACGCCAGGTTACCCTGAGGGATCACCTCACCGCTATTGTCGAGGCGCTGCAGGTTGCCGTTCAGCAGGGTATGGCCCAGGCGAAAAGCAGCGGCGGTCAAGACGTTGAACAGCTGGGGATTGATATCCGACTGATAGCCCGTATAGGGAGGCAAGACCACGCCCATTGCCGGCAGCCATTCTTCGTAGACGATAGATTGGATCAGTCCGCCCACCATTTTGCGGGCGTATTGAAACAGTTGTTCATCGTCCCAGTCGGGATGCCGGGCGGCCAGCTTATCGCAAAGGCGGTTGTGTTCCCGGACGAAGATGGTGTGGAATGCAAGCAGCAGCGGATTTTCGTTGGCTCGCGGATCGCCACAGACGTATAATTTGTCGGAGAGGCCGACCGGATTCTCCATATGCGGGGCATCCGGATCAACGGCGCCGTCGAATTCGCCGGTATCGGTATTGAAGGGCGGCATATTTCCCTGAGACACTTTCAATTTGCCTCCCTCGAAGGTCCGCAGCCAATTGGCCGCCTCCTCATCCGAGCCGTAAACCGCCGAACCGTCGATGAAGGCGGTGATGACATTGGGGTGGCGGCGGGGATTATCGGGGCTGAGGCCCGTATTCGGATCGAAGAGGTTGCGCATCATCGGAATGATGGCCTGCCCCATGCCCATGGGGTCGAACCAGGGATCGCCCGCAGGTACGGGGATCATCATCGGCTCGTTGCCATCGGGCGTCAGTCCGATATCGTGGTCGATAAACTGCCCCCATACCCAACAGAAATCACTGAGCCCCAACGGGTCGTTGATCAGCCCGTTTTGTGAAAAAAGGGCGTTGCTCACCTCGCGCGGGTTGGGGCGATCGGTTCCCGTCGGCGCCGAGATGCTGTCGGCATAAGTCAGCGGCGTAACGGTACGCAGCCAGGTACCGGCGGCCCCCCAATCGGGATGGTCCAGGTTGTTGCTGACCCCGTCGTAGGTACGCACGGTCATTACGTCGACCGATTGGGCGGACATTACCATCGAGATCAAAGCCAAGGTTGCCGTTAGTAGAGGTCTGTTATGCATAAACACTAATTTTTGATCAGTTCATTGGAAAAAAGCTATTTCTTACATCGAAGAAATCGTCCTTCAGGTTAATTTCGGCTCGGGTAATGTGCGGAACAAAGGATTCCAGGGGTGCGGCTGCACCTCATCTATCCCATTTAAGAGATAGATTAAAACTTTATCTTCAGCAAAATTTTTTCAGGAACTTGTGTTCCACACAAGTTCCAAGCCGCTCAAAGCTCTTTGTAGGAGGGTAAAACAAGCATCAGCTTACCCAAGACAGGCAGCGAGGTAATCTGTCCTACAAATTTAGGGAAAAAGGAACAAAGAAGCATTATTTACATGCAATAATTTGAGGTCTATCCTGTGAATTAGGGAGCCGGCGCCTGACGATACCCGCGTCATTCCGTCCGCAGCGCGTCGGCCGGATTGGCGCGGGCGGCGCGCCAGGCCTGATAGCCCACGGTGAAGAAAGCGATCAGCAGCGCCGACAGCAGGGTAGCCAGGCCCAGCCACCAGGGCAGGTCGGTGCGGTAAGCAAAACTTTCCAGCCAACGGCTCAGTGTCCACCAGGCCAGTGGCAGGGCTATGGCGCCGGCTATCAAGACCAGTCGAAGAAAATCACCGGACAGCAAGGCGACGATCTGCCCGGCCGAGGCGCCCAGCACTTTGCGAATGCCGATTTCCCTGGTGCGCAGGTAGGCGCCGTAGGCCGCCAGGCCAAACAGCCCCAAACAAGCAATCGCGATCGCCAGCAGCGTAAAAAATAACAGCACCTGCCCGAAACGCTGCTCCCGTTCGTACTGGCGCTGGAACTGTTCATCCAGAAAGCTGAACTCAAAGGCGTTGCCGGGAAAAAAATCTTCGAAAACGCGGCGCACCGCCTGCAGGGTTGGTTCGATCCGGTCGGTTTCCATCCGCAGAGAGATCTGGTTGAAGTTGCTGTAAAAAGGCAAAAAGACGGTAGGCTCGATGGCGTGATGCAGGGATCGCTGGTGAAAATCCGGCACCACGCCCACGATGGTCCAGTCGCGCTCTCCGAAGTGCACCGGTTCTCCTACGATCGCTTCATTGGTCTGATAGCCCAGCATTCGCCGGGTTTGTTCGTTTACGACCACGCTGCGCACCTGCCGGCCGTCTTGGTGGTGATCGGTCGGACGAAAAAATCGGCCCGCCAGGGGCTCCAATCCGTACGTGGCGGCAAAATCGTGATCTGTCTCGATGAAGCTGGCCATATAACTGTCGGAAGCCTGAGCGCTGCGCCGCAAGTTAAAAATCCGCCCTGTCCCCTGCCCCGGCACCCGGCTGGAAGTAGCGGCATCGGTCAGGCCGGGCAAAGTGGTAAGGGCTTCCTTAAAAGCATCGGTTTTTTCGATAAAGATACTGTCCCACGCACTGAGGGTCGGCGCGTTGACGACAACGATCGGGTCGACCCTTACGCCCAGATCCTGGTTGCGCATAAAATGAAGCTGCCGGTAAACGGTAAGCGTAGCGGTAATCAAAACGATGGAGGCGCAAAACTGGAAAACGACCAGCCCCCGGCGCATCAGCTGCCCGCGGGCCGACTGCCGGTATTCGCCTTTGATCACGCTGGTGGTGTGCTGAGCGGCCAGTAACCAGGCGGGATAAGCCCCGGAAAGTAAGATGCCCGCCGCTACCAGGCAAAGCGTGGTCAGGACCAGCCCCGGACCGGTGGCAAAGTTCTGCCCAAGCGACGTCATTTCGGTAGCCGTGCCCAGGGCGCCGCCCAGCCAGGGCCGCAACAACAACAGCAACTGCCAGGCCACCGCCCCGCTGATCAGGTTGACCAACAGGGCTTCCAGGATAAACTGCCCCATGATCTGGCTGCGCCGAGCCCCCGACACTTTCCGAATACCGATTTCTTTGGCTCGTTCGATTGCCCGTACGCTGGAAAGATTGACGTAATTGATCCAGGCAATGGCGAGAATAAAAAAGCCGATCGCCAGCAGCAACCAAATGGATCGGCCGTTGGAAGTCTGGCCGATCTCATACTCCAGGTCGCCCGAATATAGGTGCGCTTCCGAAAGCGGTTGCAAAAAAAACCGCTCCTCGCTTCCGGAGACCTCCTGCCCACGAAAACGGCGTTCGCTGAAGTCCGCAAGTTTCGCTTCCAGGGCGTCCGGATCCGCTTCCGGCTTCAGCAGCAGGAAGTGGTAAAAATCAGACCACTGCCAACTGTTATCGACCCCTTCACCGAAATAGCGTATTGCCGAGGGGTACGAGATCAACAGATCGAATTGGAGCAGCGAATTGGCGGGCACGTCTTCGCAGATCCCCACTATGGTAAAAGGCTCTTCGTACTGATTCAAATAAACGTATTGCCCCACCACCGAACGGTCGCTTTTCCCCAACCACTCCTCCGCGAGGCGGCGTGAGAGTACGACCTCATTGGCCCGTTGTAACAAGGAATCGCTCCCCCCGGCGATCAGCGGAAAGCTGAAGATATCCAGAAAGTTCCCGTCCACGAAAAAAGCATAATCCAGCCGTTTGATTTCCTGCTCCTTCCGCATCAGGGTGTTGGTAGTGTAAAAGATGCGGGTGTATTTTTCGATCTCGGGAAAATCCTCCGCCAGCGCTGGCCCGACCGTCGGATAGGTAATGGTCCCTTTCTGTACGAGTTGCCCGTCCTGGTACCGTTCGTTGACTACGCGGTAAATGCGGTTGCCCTGCGCGTGAAACCGATCGAAACCCAGCTCAAAGCTGACGTAGTCGAGTAAAAGCAAACACGTGGCCAGGCCGAGCGCCAGGCCGATGATATGGATCAGGGTGAAGCCGCGGTTTTTCCAGAGGCTGCGCACTGGTGGAGCGACTCGAAATGAAAATCTTCGATAACGCCCAATACTTGCAATTCCTCCTGATCCGGCATCCCTTCGTTTTTGATCAGGCGGGCCCCTACCGGCTGCTCCAATCCCAGCAGGCGGACGGCCGCTTCATTCAGCAATAAGCCGGACGAGTC
Source organism: uncultured Saprospiraceae bacterium (assembly GCA_964419545.1). GTDB lineage: Bacteria > Bacteroidota > Bacteroidia > Chitinophagales > Saprospiraceae > CAYQQU01. The sequence goes on from CAYQQU010000064.1 coordinate 10,190, forward strand.
GGCGGCCATGGTATGATCGAAGCCCCGTCCGGCGCGCACTTCCGTACCCATTGTTTCCAGATGGTCGCTGTCGACCTGGTACCAGCTGATCCCGAAAGACAGGTCGTCGCCCGGCGCCCGGAAGTCCCGCATGGCGTAGCTGGATAGTCCCGGCAACCCGTTGGAGAAACTGGCGGCCAGGATATCCGGATGGCGACGCAGTTCCGCTTTGAACGGCTCCATTTGTTCGTCGATCTCCCGGTCGTTCTGGATCACCAGGACATTCTCCCGGTTAAATCCCAATTTTTTGTCCTGGAAAAAGGCCAGCTGCTGCTGTACCACGAAAGCGCCTACGATCAACCCGATAGACAGCACGAACTGGAAGACGACCAGCCCGTTGCGGAGCTGCCGGTCGTTCAGACCCGATCGCAGCTTTCCTTTCAGTACATCGGCGGGCCGGAAATACGAAAGGAAAAAAGCGGGGTAACTACCCGCGAGTAAGCTGACACCCGCCCAGAGCACCAACGCGCTCCACAGCAGGTAATCCCAGTCGAAAGCCTCCGTAAAAGGAACGGCGCCGAACCAGAATCGCAGCCCGTACCGCAGGCCTTCCACCATCACCAATGCCAGGATCACGGCCAGGCCGGCCGCCAGAGCGGACTCGGTCATAAACTGGGCGACCAACTGGTGGCGCCGCACGCCCATCACTTTCTTCACGCCCACTTCTTTGGCGCGGCGAAAGGCCTGGGCGGTGTACAAGTTGACGTAGTTGACGCCGGCGATCAGCAGCACGAGCAGTGCGACCATCCCGAAAACGCGTACGTAAAGCAGGTTGCCGTTCGGCCGCATCTCACGCTGATAATCGGAGGTCAGATGGATGGACGTAAGCGGCTGCAAGGGAAAGGCGATCTGATTGCCGGAAGCGGCAAACGCCTGCGGATCGATTTCCTGATAGGGCAATACGTATTTTTCGGCCAGCCGGTTCAGCTGCTCCTGCACTGCCGCCACCCGTTGCGGATCGGCGGCCACCGCCGGTTCCAGGCGCAGGTAGGTGTGCATGATGTTCCAGTCCCAGGACTGGCTCCGCACCAGGTCGTCGGGATAAGTGGATGCCGAGATGAGGAAGTCAAATTGAAAATGCGCATTAGGCGGCTGGTCGGCCATCAGTCCGGTGACGGTCCAGGGCGTGCCGGCGTCCTTGCCGCCCCGCAGCCGGCGGCCGACCACCTTCCCGGCGGCGACCGCTTCGTGACCGAAATAGCGGATGGCTGCGCGCCTGGGCAGCACCACCGAAGCAGGTTCCGCCAGGGCCGTAGCCGGGTCGCCGTCCAGCAATCCGTAGTCCAGCACCTGGAAGAAGGAGGCGTCGGCAGCGTAGACATTCGTTTCCCGGTAGACATTGTCGAAATCGTCGTCCGGCCGCATAGTAAAATCGCTCCAATGAAAGACCCGGCATATCGCCGCTACGCCCGGCGCCTCGTTTTTCACCGCCTCAGCCAGTGGCGGCGGCGTCGTCGCAAACCGGTTTTCTTTTGCGCCTTCCTTGTAAAGGGTGTTCAGGCGATACACGGCATCGGGCTCGGCGTAGAACCGGTCATAGCTCCATTCGAACCGGATATACTGCATGATGACCAGGCAGGTGGCAAACCCTAGGGCCAGGCCGGCGACGTTGATGGCCGTCGCCCGGCGATGGCGCAGCATATTGCGGAAAGCCATTTTTAAGATGTTGAGCAGCATAGGTCTTTAGTCTTTGGTTATTCGGAGCGCAGGGCGTCGACGGGATCGGCGATCGACGCGCGGTACACGCGCATGCTCACAGTGCCTACTGCTACCAGCAGCGCCATGAGCAGGGCCAAGGCAAAAGGCATTGCGCTAAAAGGCGCCGGGTAGGCGATGTCGGCCTGCCAGCGCGTCACCAGCCAATAGCCCAGCGGCAGGGCCAGCAGGCCGGCGATGAGCACCAGCACCACAAAATCGCGCACCAGCAAGCGCACCAGCTGCCCCATCGTAGCGCCCAGCACTTTGCGGATGCCGATCTCTTTGGTTCGCTGCTCTGTCATGAAGCTGGCCAGCCCGAAAAGCCCCAGCGCTGCAATAAGAATACTCAGCACCGCTGCGCTGAAAATGGTTTGGGCAAAGCGGGTATAGCTTTCGTAATTGCGGGCGAAGGCCTCGTCCAGAAAAGTATAGCGCAGGGGATGAGCAGGTTCCAGACGCGACCAATACTTTTCGATTTCCCCCAGGGCGCTGTTTACGGCATTGGGTTCGATCCTCACCGCTACTCCGCCGTACCAGGCCAGGTCGGTCCGGGCGGAAATGATCAGGGGTTCGAGCTGAGCCTGCAAGCCGAGGTAGTGGAAGTCTTTCACCACGCCGATGATCTCGCCGTATTGTTCGTCAAAAGCAAACTTGAGGGGATGCCCAACGGGTTGCTCGATGCCGTACTCCCGCAGGAAAGTTTCGTTCACAACAAAGGCCCGGGCCGTGTCGGAAGCTATGCGCGGGTCAAAAAACCGGCCTTCGGTAACCTTGAGATCCAATACTTCGGCGAAAGCAAAGTCGGTGAAAAAGATATTCACCGTCTCTTCATCCGCTTCGCGGCCGGCAATATTCATTTGGTAATTGACGACCCCCCGGCCAAGCGTCCGGTATACGAGGCTCGCTGCGTCGATGCCCGGTCGATCGAGCAATTGCCTGCGGGATTGCCAGAACTTTTCCATTCCCGACTCCGTATTCAGCCGGGCCACCACCACTTGTTCGGTATTGAGCCCGAGGTCGCGTTCCTCCATAAAACTGATCTGCCGCCAAATAGAAGCGACCAGCACCAGCATAATAATAGACAAGGCAAACTGAGCGACCACCAGCCCCCGGCGCAGGGTCAGCCCTTTACCCGGCCGATCCGTTCCCTGGCGGATGGCCAGCCCGGGCTGGAAACGCGAAAGGTAGAAGGCCGGATAGCTTCCTGCCAACAGGCCGATCAGCAGCACCGTACCCAGGGTAGCGCCGATGAAGGCCGGATGCAAGGCCGCGTTCAGGCTCAGTTCCCGGTCAACCAATTTTTCGAAAAAAGGCAGCGCCAGATCGGCCAGCAGCCAGGCCAGCGCCAGCGCCAGGAAGCTCTGCAGTATAGCGTCGGCCAGAAACTGCTGGATGATCTGGCGGCGGTCGGCCCCTACGACCTTGCGGATGCCGATCTCCTGTGCGCGCCGGGTAGCCCGGGCGGTAGCCAGGTTCATGTAATTGATGATAGCGATCACGATCACGATCAGGGTAAGCAGGATCAACACTCCCAAATTCCGGATATTGCCGGGATGGTCGCCGCTGTAACCGGCTACCTGGGCAGAATGCAGGTGGACATCCGACAGGGCCTGCAACGACCATACGTTGTAAGAAGCCGGAGGGTCGTCGCCGTCGTCGAGATATTCCTGCCGGACGTTGCGGCGAGCCAGTCGGGTGATCGTCTCCCCTACCCTGTCCGGGTCGGCGGACGGCCCCAGGCGAACGAACACCTGGCAATGAGCGCCGGTCCAGTACGGGGGAAATTCATTTTCGGAGAACAAAAAGTTTACGTTTTCCCATATCGAACGGCCCGCCGGCGGCGCCATGACCCCGGTAACCGTATATTCCGTTTCATCATCGAGGCGCAAAGTGCGTCCTACCGGATTCTCCCCCTGAAAAAGGCGTTCGGCCGCCGCTTCCGAGATCACCACGCTATGGGGCCGGCTCAGCGCGCTGGCCGGATCGCCCCGCCGCAACGGCCAACCGGTCACCGGAAAGAAGAGGCTGTCGGCGATGCCCACACCTTCCCAATAATCCCCTTTTGCGCCTACGCTGATCAACGCTTCCCCGAAGCCGTTTATCCGCGTCGCACCGATCAGGCCGGGCGCTTCCGCCATAGCTGCCGCCGCAACGGGGCTCGGAACATAAGCCAGCTGCCGGGTGCTGGCGGACCGCAGCAAGCGATACAGCTGTTGGTGTTCCGGCAGCCAACGGTCATAGCTCAACTCATGACGGATAAAAAGCAACATGAGCAGCGTCAGGGTGATCCCGATGGCCAGCCCCAGGATATTGATAAAAGCAGAACTCCGTTCTTTGACCAGTTGCCGGAAGGCAATTTTCAGATAATTCTTGAACATGGTTGAAGGTATTTTCTATTCGTCGCGTAATGCATAAACCGGATTCATCTGCGCCGCCCGCCAGGCGCGCAGCCCGACGGTGAGCAGAGCCACCAGCAGGGCGAGCAGTCCGGCCAGCGCAAACATCCACCACTCGATCTGTATCCGGTAGGTGAAATCCCGGAGCCAGTGGTCGGTCAGGTACCAGGCGACCGGAAAAGCGATAGCCGCTGCGATGATCACCAGCTTCAGGAATTCTTCGGAAAGCAAAGCGACAATATTATAGGCGCTGGCGCCCAGTACTTTGCGGATGCCGATCTCTTTGGTGCGCCGCACGGCCGCAAAAGAGACTAGCCCCAGCAATCCCAGGCAGGAAATGAAAACAGCGATGCCGGTGGCGGTGCGCATCAGCTTGGCAATGCGTTGTTCGCGCTGATAAAAACCGGCGATCGCCTCGTCGATAAAATGGTACTCCAATTCCGATTCCGGATAAATCCGGCTCCAAGTAGCATTGATCGTTTCGAGCAGCGCGGCGACCTCTTCGGCCTTGCGGCCGGCGGTGTTCAATTTCATGCTGATGCAGCGATAGCTCTCTTTATCGGTGGCGATGAATACGGGGTCGATAGGCTGGTGGAGCGATTGCACGTGAAAGTCAGCGGCTACTCCGACAACCGGCGCCGGTTGGCCATCCCACTGGATGGTTTGCTGGAGGACATCGGCGGGCCGGTCATAGCCCAGCAAGCCGGCGTAGGTTTCATTGATAATAAACTCCCGCACCGTATCGCCGGGCAGCAGGTTGCGGCCGGCTACCAGTTCGATGTCGTAAATATCCAGGTAAGCGGCGTCGCCAAATTTCCGGTGCACATTATGCTTCAGCACCTGCCCGTCTTTTTCAAATTCTAGAATGGAGGTGTTGTAGCTCCGCGCTGCGGGCGGCGCCTGGTGGAGGCTGATCGCGCTGACCGCCGGCAGCCGGCTGAGTTCCTCTTTCAGGACGAAGCGCTTATCGGAGTCGCGCAAAAAGTCGTCCCAGGGCGTATAAAAATAGACGATCGCATCCTGAGCGAAGCCCATGTCTTTTCCGATCATATAGTCGATCTGGCGGCCGATGACCAGGGTCCCGAAGATGAGCACCTGGGCGAAGGCGAACTGGAAGACGATCAGGCTGCTGCGCAGGTACACCGATCCATTGCCTCCCTGCTTTCGGGATACTTGCTCTTTCAGCGCCAGGACGGGCCGGAAGGCCGACAGCGCCAGGGCGGGATACGCTCCCGCCAGCAGCCCCACGACGATTACCGTACCGATCAGGAAGCTCAGGGTAACCGGCTCCAGCGGATCAAAAGCTAATCCTTCCGGAATAAATTCTTCGAACCAGCGCAGCGCCCAGTCGGCCAACAATACGGCCAGGCCCGTCGCCAGAAAAGTAATGATCAGGGTTTCTCCCAGGAACTGACGCATCAGCTGCCCGCGGGTGCCGCCCAGCACTTTGCGCACGCCCACTTCTTTGGTGCGTTGCACCGATTGGACCGTCTCCAGGTTCACGAAATTGACCGCCGCCACCAATAATAAAAGCAAAGCGATCAGGATCAGCGCATAGAGAGTAGGCAGGTGCGCAACCGGGCGCCGGGAAAAATTTCCGAGATCACCGTTAAAGTGCAGGTCGGAAAAAGGTTGCAGGTAATAATGGCTTTGCCAGGCTTCCTCCTCGTTGTTGTCGCTATATTGTTTCTGGGCTTTTTCCAACTCCGCCTCGACGGCAGCGATTGTCGCGCCGGGCGCCAGTCGTATCCAGAACTGAGAGTTGCTGTTGGTGTTGTTCCAATCATTTTGAGGAAAGGCTTTTTCCAGCCAGCTCCCCTGAATGGTGGCATAAGCGAGAAAGTCCGTAAAGACAAGATCAGTAGGCTCGTCAGGGATATCGACGACGCCCGCGACGGTCATGGCCAGAGAGTCTTGGTAAAAAACGGTACGGCCCAGGACTTCTGCGGGCGGTAAATCGCCGAAATACAGGCGGGCCTGCTCATTGGTGAGTACCAGGCGATTGGGGGCCTGGAGGACGGAGGGGTCGCCGGCCAGCCAATCGTAATCGGGGAATAAAGCAAAAAAACCGGGCGGTGCAATGACCAGGTTGTCCTGCGCTCCGTGGTCGATGTCCCCCTTTCGGACATCATTTGTTTTGACCCGCGCCCCCCAGGTGTGAAAGCGCGCCTGTCTGTCCACCCCATTCATGCCCTCGCTGAAAGCAGCCGGCAGGCCGGTAGGGACGCCTGGATTTTCGGAGTTGAACGCCCCGGTAAATTTGGAATAGACCCGGAAGATCCGGTCGCGGTCCTGCCGAAAGGCATCAAAGCTGAATTCGTAGCGAACGATCAGGAAAATGACCAGGCACGCGCTGATGCCGATGGCCAGCCCCAAGATATTGATGGCAGTGTGAAACTTATTGCGCCAGAGGTTGCGCAGGCCGATGGTGAAGTAGTGGCGTAGCATTTGGTATGAATTCAATTAACCCGGATCAGGCATGGTTTCCATTGACGGCCTTCCGGCTGCTGTCGCTGCCCGCGGCGCCGGGCACTTTTCGGATGACCTCATCGGCGCGCAGGTTTCCGTCCACCAATTCGATGATGCGCGTGCCGTAGGCGGCATTTTTCTCGGAATGGGTGACTTGCACGATGGTGACGCCCGCTTCGTTCAGCTCGCGAAAGAGGTCCATGATCATTTCGCCTTGTTTGCTGTGCAGGTTGCCGGTGGGCTCGTCGGCCAGCAGCAGGGCAGGTTTATGGACCACGGCGCGGGCGACGCCCACGAGTTGTTGCTGCCCGCCGGAAAGCTGTTCGGGAAACAGGTCTTTTTTGGCTACGATGTGGAAGCGGTCGAGGATATCGGCCACGATGCTTTTGCGGTCCTTGCCTTTGACTTTGCGGTACAATAGCGGCGTTTCGATATTTTCGTAAACCGTGAGGTCATCGATCAGGTGGTAAGCCTGGAAAACGAAGCCCATATTAGCTTTGTGCAGCTCATTGCGCCGGCGTTCATTCAGCTTGCGCACGGGCTCTTCCATAAAAAAATACTCCCCGCCGGAGGCCTGGTCCAACATACCGATGATGTTGAGCAGTGTCGTCTTCCCAGCCCCACTCGGCCCCATGATGGTCACGAACTCCCCTTCCTGGATCTCCAGGTTAATCTGATTGAGGAGCCAGGTCTTTTTGAAGCCGGTTTTGATGTACTTTTCCAGGTCTACGAGTTTAATCATGGTGTTACTTTTTTATCCTTGGTCATGCAAGGGGGATACCAAAAAAATAAATATTGATAATCAATGACTTGCGTCTAAACCGCTGGTCATCTCTGTTCGTTTTCCGCACACCCGGTGTTCGAAAATGAACAGCTATTTATTCGTTTTTTAAGATTTCCGCCGGGCTAACTAAGATTACCCTATATACCCTTAGCCCCATTGTGATAATGGAAATGACCAGAATGCCACCGGCGGCCAACATTAGCAGAAAATACTGGATACCAACGTGAGTAGCGTAAATACTATCGAGCAACAAGGCAGCCAGGAAAGCCCCGCCAAAACACCCTACGAGGGAAGCCAACACAAATATCCAGACAAAATGGTTGTTGACCCGGTAGGCAATGTCCAGTGAAGAAGCACCGACAATGCGACGAATAGCGATCTCTTTCATTCGCCGTAATATGTTGAGGGACACCAACGCGAACTGCCCCGTGGCTGCCAGCAGGATGGTGACGACAGCCATAAAAATAAAGATCCACTTGATGTTGTTGGTGACCAGTAATGATTCTGCGATCACTTCATCCTGATAGAACCCGTTAAAGGGTCGATCGGGAAAGCGTTCTTTCCAAATGCTGCGGACGGCTTCGTGGACTGCAATCAGGTCATCGGCCTTGGAGCGCATGATCAAATACAGATAATCATCCGGTTCCGTCATTCGAATAACCACCGGCGCTATCGGTGAAAACAGATCATCCTGGACGAAGTCTTCAACGATGCCTACCACGGAATAAAGGGTGCTATCCATCGTAATTTGGCGGCCAACGGCCTTTGGCCAGTTAAACTCACGGACCAGTGTTTCATTAACCAAAACGACGTCCCGGTCCATTTCTTTTTCGAGATCAAATCCTTGTCCCTGGACTATTTTCAGATCCATCAAGCTGGTGTAGCCTTTCCCTACATCCATCGTGATGGTCTCGAACTCCTTTCCTTGGGATGCTATTTCAGTACGTCTTAAAAAATGGCCGATATGCATGCGGGTTCCGGCCATGTCGATTATTTTGGGATTGGCGTTTAACGCTGCTTTCATAATCTGAAAATCAGAAGCGCCATCGATGCGAATACCCGATATCGCCTTCCGATCGTAGCCAAAGTCTGTCTTTTCCTGAAATGCCGCATTTTGGGCAAACGCCACTCCACTAATGATGACCATCAAAGAGATCATCACTTGTACGCCCAACATAATGCGGGTAAACCAGTTGCTCCCGCCAAAGCGGACTTGCCGCCTAAAAATATTGACCGGGTTAAAGCTGCTGAGATAAAAGGCAGGATAGGCCCCTCCCAGCAAGGTGGTCAGGAATAACAAGCCCCCCAAAAAGCCCAACAAGGGAAGATTTGAGGTATAATCCGCCTCCAAATAAAGATAAGGCCACATTCGATTGTAAACCGGCATCAATAGTTCTGCTATCATTATCCCAGCCAACAATCCCAGCAAACAGACAAAAAGATTTTCGATCAACAATTGAGCGACCAATTGTCGTTGGGTACCACCCATCACTTTGCGGATGCCCATTTCTTTCAGTCGCCGGTCGGACAGCGCTACGGAAGTATTGGTAAAGTTGAGGCAAGCCGAAATAAAAAGCATTAGCGCAATCAGGATAGGCCCCCATACCGCCGATTCCGGGAAACTGGGCCACAAGTAGTTCCCACGAATAATCCCTGCCCGGTTGTTATGGGCAACTTCTGTTAAGGGTTCCAGGTCAAATTTTTCCACCCCCCAGTCTTCCCGGTGTTGATTCTGGATAGGGGCGTAACGGTTCAAAGCCGCTATAACCGGTTGGGTGGGTGCATTTTCTTCGAGTAGCAAAAAGGTAACATCCACGAATTTTTCCCAATCCGTAAGATCAGCCGGCTCATCCTGGACTATGAGATTGCCGATCCCCGTGAGCACATCAAATGGCATACTGGTATTGCGTGGATATGCTTCCAGGACTGCCCCCACCGTCAATTCTTTTTGATAAGCTTTACCGGCATATAACGTGAGCGTTTGGCCGATTGGGTTGTCCTGACCAAAATACTTATCTGCCATCTCCGGCGTCAATATCACTTGATTGATATCGTTGAGCGCAAGAGGGTTCCCCTGCGCTACGCCATAGGTAAATACATCCAGAAAAGCCGAATCTACGAAGTGGACCGATTCGCTAAACACCCGGTCGGCTCGTTTTACCACCGCGGTGCGATAATGATAACGGACCGCCTTCTCCAATCCGGGCACCCCTTCCCTTACCTGATCGGCCAGCGGAAGTGGTGAAAAGCCGTATAATTGGCGATTTGACTTTTTATAAGTGGTAACCCGGTAGATCCGGTCGCGCTTTTCCTGGAATTGATCGTACCCCAGGTCATACTTCAAATTTAAATAGGCGATGATGCTGCAAGCGACGGCGATACCGATGCCTAAAACATTCAGCAACACGAAATACCGGTTGCGAAGCAGCTGCCTTCCGGCAACTTTGAGAAAATTTTTTAACATGATGCTGATGTTTTAAACCAGGACTTATACGATCTGACGGGTTGCCAGGATTAGCTTTCCAAAAGACTTGTTGCGCAGAGAGTCTAATACTTTCAGGCCCTCCGCCCAGAGCATTACTCCGCCCGCAAGGCCGCTACCGGATTGCGGGCGGCTACACGCAGGGCCTGCCCACCAACCACCAGAGCACAGAGAAGGAGCAATCCGATCGCCCCCACACCCATATTCCATATGGTTAAAGCGATATGGTAGGCCATATCCTGGAGCCAGAGCCGATTGAGGAGCCAGGCCACCGGCAGCGCCAATACGATGGCGATGGCGACCGGCAGGAACAGTCCACGCGATACCGTCCACACGATTCGTGGCAACTCGGCCCCGAGTACTTTGCGGATACCAATCTCTTTGGTTCTTGTCTGGACGGAATAAGTCGCAATTCCGAGAATCCCCAAAGCAGTAATGAGGATGGCGATCATTGCCAAGAACCCCAGTATCTTCATCAAATCCCGGTAGACGCTTATGATGCGGGCCACCTGGTCGTCAAAGAAAACGTAATCCACCGGATGTACTGCGTCAAACCGCTGCCAGATATCTTCGATGAAGCTCAGCGTAGCCGACAGATTGTCGCCGCTCACCCGGATGTTGGCCCAGCGCACCGCTTCGGGATGATATTGCAAAACGAGGTTTCCGATCTGCCGTTCCAGTTCGAGGTAATGGAAGTTCTTGACGACGCCCCGCACCTCCACCGTACGTTCTTCCCCGGCATTAGGGCCAAGGATAAAAGTATGCCCCACCGCCGCGGCCGGCTCCGTCCATCCCAGGCGGCGGGCGGCCGTTTCGTTGATCAAAACCTGATCGGGAGCATTGTCTGCTGTAAAGGGGCGCCCAGCCACCAAGGCCAGATCCAGGTTAGATAGGAAGTGCTCATCAACCAGGATCTGATGAGTGACGGACAATTCGGTCTCTTCGTGCGTGCGCAGGCCATTACCCTGGTTGGTACCCGAAGCCGGAATCACCGAACAACCCGAAACTGCCTTGACCCGGGCATCACGCAACAATTCTTCACGAACCTCGCGGTAATCCTGTCCCTGCAAGGCCAGGTTAATTACGTTCTCCTTGTTAAAACCATAATCGGCTTGCAACATGAAGCGCGTCTGCTGAAAAAGGATGACCACGGTGGTGACGAAGATCAGAGAGACGGCAAACTGCAGGCCGATCAACACTTTGCGCCAACCCAGCTTCGAGAAGAGCTTCACGCCTGTTACGCTACGCAATGCCTGTGCGGGCTGCATTCCCGAAAGGTAAAAAGCCGGCAGGAATCCCGCCAGTCCGCCCACCAACAGCGTCAGGATTAGAAAAGCGCCCCATAGCGGTGCATCGACGGTCAGGTCGATATCAAAAAACTGGGTAAAAAACAGGCTTCGGAAGGCCGGAATAATCATGATTTCCAGCAGTACCCAGGCCAGGATCAGAGAAACAAAAGCCATGATCACGGCCTGCCCGATAAATTGCAGAAACAACTGAGAACGGCTGGCTCCCGTCACTTTGCGCACGCCGACCTCTTTCGAGCGGGTGAGCATATTGGCGACCGACAGGTTGGTATAGTTAAAACAGGCGGTTAAAATGACCACCAGCGCCAAAAAAGACAGGAAGTACAGGGCCACCTTTGGAACGGTGAACAGCAGGTCGTTTTCCAAAAACCGGGAAGGCGTGATAGCGCGCAAGGGCTGCAGCTTAAAATCGAGTCGATAGTTGTTCATGCGTGCGTACTCGCGATCCGAAAGGGCTTGAAAAGCGGTTGCAAAATGGTCGGCTGCCACCGGTTGTTCGGAAAGCAGGTAGACAAATCCATGATCTGTATCACTCCAGCGATCGAGCCCGGCATAAATCAGCTCTTGCTCCTGTAGCGGCCGCAGGCTAGCCAGGGAGGCCAGTACCTCAAAAGCCAGGTGCGTCTTCCCGGGTGGTTCTTCTAAAAGCCCGGTCACCCGGAAATCGCCATAATCCCCCAAAGTGACCACCTGGCCAACGGCTTCGGCTGGCGCCATACCCAGTTTCTGTATAGCATCCCGGCTTAAGACAACCGTGTAGGGTTCCGCCAAGGCAGTAGCTGCGTCTCCTTGGGCCAGGTCGAAGCTGAACACGTCGAAAAAAGAAGGTTCCGACCAAATCCCTTCCAACGGTATAGTGGTTTCTTCGTACCGCACGTCGGCGCCAAGCCGGGCCCGGATGCGCACCGTATTCGCTACACCAGGATATTCTTTCAGCGTTTCGGCCAAGACCATTGGCGCAGTTGCAAAAGAAGAAGAACTGCTGCTCGTGCGGTGCGAAATGACGCGGTAAATGCGATCCTTTTGCTCATGGAAGCGGTCGTAGTCGCTCTGATCCCGGATCAGCGTAATAATCAGCATGCAGATCGACAAGCCGGCGGCCAATCCCAAAACGTTGACCGTGGTAAAAAACCTGGTGCGCCACAAGCTGCGCAGACTGATCTTCAAATAACTCCAAAACATAGGTAAAATTTGAAATTTGGAATAGGAACGGGGGCGCACGCCCATTTCACCTTTTCATCATTCGTCCCGCAGGGCTTCCACCGGATTGATCCGCGCGGCTCGCAGCGATTGCATGCTCAGGGTGACCAATGCGATCAACAAAGCCAGAGCACCCGCCGTAGGAAAAGCCCACCATGGAAAATCAATACGGAAAGCGTAGCGATTGAGCCATTGGTTGACCATCCACCAGGCCAGCGGCGTAGCGATCAGCATGGCGATCAAGACCAAGCGGATAAAATCGCGCGTTACCAGGCCGACCACCTGCTGCAGGCTGGCGCCCAGCACTTTGCGAATGCCGATCTCCTTGGTACGCTGGGCGATGACCAGCGTCGCGATACCGAACAGCCCCATACACGACAACAGGATAGCCAGCAAAGCGGCGCTCGACAGCAATTGCCCCTGCCGTTCTTCGGTGAAGTAGTAGCGGTTCATATTTTCGTCCAGAAAAGAAGCTTCAAAGGCCGCCTGGGGGTCGATCTTTTTCCAGGTCTTCTCCAGGAAATCCATCGTACGCTTCAGGTTTTCCCCTTCGATGCGTACGAAGAGGTAGTTGTAGAAAAAACCGGGATCGCCGCCGAGCACGAAAGCAATCGGTTCAACGGGGCGGTCGAGCGGCAGGAAGTTAAAATCCTTCACCACTCCGACGATGCGGCGCGAGGGCTCCAGGCGCAGGGTTTTCCCGATGGGCGATCCTTCTCCCAGTTGACGGGCAAAAGTTTCGTTGATGATGATCGTTTCCGCGCTGTCCGTCGGATGCGCACGACTGAAGTCGCGGCCGTCGATCACCGCAATTTCCAGCGCATTGAAATAGCCGTAATCGATCGGGTTCCAATGGGTTTCCACGATGGCGCCGTCTTGTTCAAAGCTCATTTTGGACACCATGGAGGAGCCGTCGCGGCCCAGGCCCAGGTTATTGTAAGAAGCGGTAACGCCTTTGACCGCCGAAAATTCGGCCAGAGCGTTGCGCATGCGTTGCAGCACCACTGCGCCGTCCTGTTTGGGGTCAATGGGAATGCTTACTACTTGTTCGCGATTGAAACCCAGGGGTTTGCTCCGCAGGTATTCGAGTTGCCGGTGCACGACGAGCGTACCGATGATCAGCACGATCGAAAGGGCGAATTGCGTTTCAACCAGCAAGTTGCGCAGGCGCCCGGGGCGGTGCACCGATTGCTGATGTCCTTTGAGCACCGTCGCCGGCTGAAAGCGCGCCAGCACCCAGGCCGGATACAGCGCCCCGATCAGGGCGATGAACCCGAGGATTAAGGCCAGCGCCGCCAGGATTTGGGGATGCCAGAGCTGGATTGCCTGTCGCATCAGAGCATTGTAGGAAGGCGCCAGCGATTGGGCCAAAGCCAGACCGATGAGTAAGGCCAGCGCCACCACGACCAGCGCTTCACTCCAAAATTGCAGAAGCAGCTGGCTACGGGCGGCGCCCAGCACTTTGCGCACGCCCACTTCCCGCGCCCGCGTGATCGCGTTGCCCAGCGTCAGGTTGATAAAATTGATACAAACGATCAGCAGGATGAAGCTGCCCACAATGACCAATCCGATCGGAAAAAAACGGCTGATCCCATCGCGGCCGACCTCAGTATCAAAATGCATAGCTGTGAGGGGTTGCAGGCGTAATCCCATGTATTCTCCTTCCGGATTAGCGATAGCGCCGCCGCGTTGCAGGCGTTCCAGTTGTTCGGCAAAGTGGTGGTCAACAAAAGGGCGCAGGCTTTTTTCCAATCCCGCCGCATCCGACGTTTGTACGTAGACATCGTGGTTGAAATTATCCCAATTGTCCCGATCGCGTTCGTAGGAGGGTATATTTTCGAACGGAATCAGCAGTGACCCCAATTCGATGCTGGAATTTTCCGGTGCGTCAGCCGCCACCCCGGAGACGAGGTAATTTTTACGCACCCCGTCGTCGAGTACTTCGATGGTTTGCCCCAACGGATCACGATCGTCAAAAAAACGACGAGCGGCCGATTCAGTAATAACCACCTCGTTCGGACTTGTCATCACGCTTTCCGGCGAGCCGCGCAGCAGTTGGAAAGAAAACATCTCAAAGAAATCGCGGTCGATGTACCGGAAGCTGCCCCGCAACTCTTTTTCCCCGAGGATCATCACCCCTCCCGAGTGGAGGATGCGGGTGCTTGCCGTCAACTCGGGGCAGTCTTCGCGCAAGACCGGAAATAACGGCACAGGCATATTGGTGGACCGGTCCGTGCCGGTCGACAAATATTCTTCGGTGTACAGCCGGTAGATCGTTGTCCGGTTATCGTGGAACCGATCGAACGAAAACTGGTGAAAAGCTGTCAGAAAGAGCAGCAGGCTTGCCGCGATAGCTACGGCCAGCCCGAAGATGTTGATCGCAGCGAAAAGCTTGCGTTTCCAGAGCTGGCGGAAGGTGATTTTCAGGTAGTTCCGGAACATGGTGTTTCAGGAGTTGTGGAGGTTAGAGCTTGTTTGGAGGGTACGGGGCCTTGCAACATCGGAAAATCAGATCCTCCGTCCACCAAAAGGTGTAAAGCCCGAAAGCGTGCCTACAGCATCTGCTTGACGACCATATTTTCCGTGACGATCTTGCCGTCGAGCATGCGGATGATGCGGCTGCCGAACTCGGCGCAATACTGGGAGTGCGTCACCATGACGATGGTAGCGCCTTCCTGGTTGAGGTGCACCAGGGTTTTCATCACATCGTCGCCGTTAGCGCTGTCGAGGTTACCCGTGGGTTCGTCGGCCAGGATCAGCTTGGGGTTGTTGATGATGGCGCGGGCGACGGCCACGCGCTGCTGCTGACCACCGGACAGTTGCTGGGGAAAGTGGTTGCGGCGGTGCATCATATTCATGCGTTCGAGGGCTTCGTCCACGCGCTTTTTGCGGTCGCCGGCGCTCACTTTGGTATAGATCAGCGGCAGTTCGACGTTTTCGAAGACGGTCAGTTCATCGATCAGGTTAAAGCTCTGGAAGATGAAGCCGATGTTGTTTTTGCGCAGCTGTGACCGCCGGCGTTCCGAGTATCGCGACACCTCTTCTTCGAGAAAGTGGTACTGTCCGCCCGTGGGATTGTCGATGAGCCCCAGGATGTTCAGCAGGGTCGACTTACCGCAGCCGGAGGGCCCCATGATGGAGACGAACTCGCCATCCTTGATGGTCATGCTGACCTGGTCGAGGGCGGTAGTCTCTACTTCTTCGGTGCGGTATACCTTGGAAAGGTCGGTAGTTTGAATCATGGTGGTGGTAATTGCGGAGGGCGGAGAGACCGCCTGCTTTTAGGCAGGCCGAGTTGTTTTTGCCGTCTCTTCCGCCGCGTTCGGTGAATTTATCTTGGTTTTGCTTTTACAGTTATGGTGGTTCATTGCAGAGGTTCGCGTTACCCTTTACTACTTCAGCACCAGCACATCCTTATCTCCGAAATTCTCATAGCTCGAAATCACGACGACTTCTTCTTCAAACAGTCCGTCCAGGACCTCGTAATAGTTAGGATTTTGGCGCCCCACCCGGATGGTGCGTTTGCGGGCGTTACCGGAGGCGGGGTCGATGACGTATACCCAGTTGCCGCCCGTTTTCTGGTAGAAGCCCCCTTTTGCCAGGAGCATGGCCTGGGTTTCGTCGCTAAGCGATAATTTAAGGGAAATGGTCTGGCCGCGCTTGATATTTTTAGGCCGGTCGCCGGTAAATACCAGGTCAGCTTCGAAGGCGCCGTCGGTAACTTCGGGGTAGATACGTTGGATTTTCAGGAGATACGTTTTGCCGTCCATGGTAAATGACCCCGTTTGCTCCGGGAAGATGCGTGAGATGTAGAACTCGTCGATGCGGGCGCGTATTTTGTAATCGTCGAGCACGTCGATCTGGGCGATGCGGCTGCCTTCGGTGATCAATTCGCCGATCTCGGAATTGAGCGAGGAGAGCTGGCCGGCGATGGGCGCTTTGATGACCAGGTTATTCAGGCTGTTTTTGGCGATTTCCAGGTTGCGTTCCATGAGGTCGAGGGAAGAGCGCATTTGTTCTTGCTGCATGTCATTAAAAAGGGAATCCTTCTGCAGGGTGGCTGCCAGCAGTTTGCGACGACGGAGCAGGTGTTCGTATTCGTCCTGCGTTTCTTCGTAATCGACCTGAGAGATGACACTGTCGCGGTATAGCAGTCGGTTGCGATTGGTGCGATCTTCCAGGAGGTCGATCTGGTATTCCACGTCCAGGGCCTGTTCTTTCAGGTTGAGGCTTTGCTGGTCCATCAGGATGCTGTTGTTGCGGATCTGGTTGATCTGGGTGATGATCTGGGCTTCCTGGTTGAGCACCTGCAGTTGTAAATCGAGATTGGAGAGGCGCATAATTTCTTCTCCGGCGGTGACCATGGCGCCGTTCTCGAGGTAGATCTCCTCCACCTTACCGCTTTCCACGGCGTCGAGGTAGACCGTTTTGATAGGCTCCACCGTACCGAAAAGGGTGATGTATTCTTTGAAGACGCCGGTGTTGATGGTGTCGAACAGGAGGCGTTCGGTCTGCACATTCAGGCGGGAGGCGCCCGCATCGCGGTAGATGGCCGAGACGAGCAGGGCAGCCAGTCCCACCCCCAGTGCGATCAGGGTGATGCGTTGCCAGGTCCACGTTTTTTTTTCGATCTTTTTATCCATTGACATGGTGCGTCGGTTTTGTCGGTTTGCAATCCCTCCGGAGGGAGGGCCTCGCTTGGCGAGGTCCCGCTCCGAGGGTTACGTAGATGGTCCCCTTGGTATCGGGGAAGGGTAACAGGTGTTTCGGGTAAATCCTTTAACCCATTTAGGGCAAGGCCCGTGCCAAAAGGCAAAACACCTTCATTCTGAGTGTTTTAGCAAAATGACCGGGATAAAATTTCGAGAAAAATGTTCGAGGGTGGACAGAGGGTGTTCGGAAATGGACAGTAAGCCGCGTTGAAGTGCGGCAGAATACCGGTACTGACTTTAGCGCGGATTAGAGCCAAATCCGATACGAGCTTTTTTGGAGGCAGGCGTTGTCCGACTCAAAAGCACTACCGCTGCAGGAGTAAAGGAAAGGAGGCGGCGGATCAGAGGCTATTTCAGAGGCTATTGGTGATCGGCCTGAAGGTAAGTTTGGATACGACGGGCGAACGCTTGTGGCGGCTCTGCGTATAATTTACGGCCCAGGGCGAGGGCTTTTTCGTAGAGTTTAGCCTGTCGTTGTGCAGCCAGGACGGTGTACGTTTCCTGAGTAATATCGTTCAGTTCTTCATCGAGGCGGGCGACAGTCGCTTTGAGCACTTCCAGATCCTGATAGTCGCCAAGAAGGTCGGTGAGGCGGTGGAGTTCTTTTTCGTAAGCTTTAAAAATGCGGCGCCAGGTACCGATGAGCATATCGAACTGGTAGCGCAGGTTTTTGGCGCGCTTGCGCCAGTCGTGCAGTACTTCCGGATCAGGAAGTTCGACAGAAGCCCAGAAAGCCTCATATCCCTGCCGGTATTCGCGGGTGAGTCCTTTGACCAGGGCGGAGGAGGCATCATCCGGTAGTGCGAAGTCGTTGATCTCCGATTTTTGCTCCTCGACAGTTTCAGTAAGAACGGCAAGCAGTTCGCCGTCTTCGGTTTGAGCTTCCTGCTCCTTTTCCTGCTCCAGGGCTGCGGCCACTTTGTCGAAACCATCCTGGTAGAGTACTTCGCCATAGTATTCCCGCAATTTGGCAAGCGCTTCCAATACCGCATCGGCGTCGCGAAGCGGGGCCAGGCGCCGGGCGATATCGCGGTAGAAGCGATTTTTGCGTTTGTAGGCCTTTTTCCCAATAGCGTCGCGCAGCAAGCGCCAGGTAGCGCGGATCTTTTTCAACTCCCGCCGGGCGTCGTGAATGGCTTCGGAAAGTTCATCACTTCGACCGAGGTGAGCCACTACTTTCTGGGTGCGCTTTTCAACGATCTGGTGGAATTGGTCTTCCAGCTGTTGTACGGACATTTTTGAGTCAGCCATGTTAAAATTAATTTACATTAAATTAACAATGGGTTAATGTAAAGGTTGAGAAAGACGAACTGAGGGGCTGTTTTTTTTCAAAAAGAATCGAGGGAAAACTTTTTTTTACATCCCTCAGCTGAAAACTATTGCTCTACAGCTTCCCGGATAGCGCGGATATCCCGGGGGCGGGTACGGCAGCAGCCGCCGATGAACCGGGCGCCGACGGCGTACCATTCCGGAGCCAAAATGCGCAGGTCAGTCGCATGGTCAGCGGGCAGCCAGCAATGTCCGGCGGCGCTCCATTGCTCTCCGCTATTGGGGTAGGCCACCAGAGGTTTATCCGTAACAGATGCTGCTTTTTTCAGGAGGGGCGTCACGATATCAGGCGGGCAGCAATTGACGCCGACGGCGATAACCTGCTTGCTATTACGGATGAGTTGCACGCAGGCTTCGAAAGGTTCGCCCTGGGCAATACGGAGGTCATCCCGGCACTGGCAGCTTAGCCAGGCAGGCGGAGTAGCGCATTCCTCCAGCAACCGGATCAGCGCTGCTATCTCTTCCTGGCAGGGGATGGTCTCCAGCGCCAGCAGGTCGGCTTCGGTATCCGCCAGAACATTGAGGCGGGGGCGGTGAAAGTCCATCAATTCCCGGACAGACAGGCCGTAATTTCCGCGATACTCAGACCCATCGGCCAGGAAAGCGCCGTACGGGCCGATGGAAGCGGCGACCAGGGGGTAGCGGCGGCCCTTGCGGTTTTCCGTTTTTTGCCAGAAGGCGGCTCGCGCTTCGATTGCCAGTTGTACAGCCGTACGCATCAGGCCGGCGGCGGCTTTAGCCTCAATACCCCGCCGGGCGAAGCCGGGAAAAGTAGCCTGGTAGGTGGCGGTAGTGGCGATATCGGCGCCGGCCACGAAATAGTCGTAGTGCACTTGCCGGATCAGTTCGGGCTGCTCGATCAGCGCCCTGGCCGACCAGAGCGGATCGCGCAGGTCGGCGCCGCGGTATTCAAGTTCGGTAGCTATAGCGCCGTCGAGAAAGAGAAGAGGCATGATTTTTGTTTTGAAGTATTCGCCTCACCGTAATGAAATGCGGTGTAATCTGCGCATTATAGTAAATTACCGGGAAAAAGATGGCCCCTGGCCCCGAGCCGCACCCCTACATTGCACAACCCTGTTCATTTTCGAACACCTAACTGTTCATTTTCGTATTTTGAGCCATTGGAAAAAGTCAGCAATAGCCTATGATCCAAGACGCAAAGATCCTCGTCGTTGACGACGAAGAAGATATTCTACTCAGCATGCAGTTCTTTTTGTCGCAGCACTTTTCGAAGGTCGTCACGGAGAACAATCCCTATCAATTGCCGCGCTTGTTGCGCAACGAGCAATACGATCTTATTCTGCTGGATATGAACTTCAAAAAAGGCGACACCAGCGGGCGGGACGGCATGATGTGGCTGGAGAAGATTCTCGAGTTGGAGCCCACCGCCAACGTGATCATGATCACGGCGTACGCCGATGTCAAGACAGCGGTCAATGCCGTAAAGACGGGGGCGATCGATTTCATCGAAAAACCGTGGCGCAATGAAAAGCTGTTGTCGACGATTTTATCCGTTCTAAAGCTGAACGAGTCCAAACGACAAGTGCGGCAGCTGGAGCAACGGCAACAAGTGTTGAGTAATGATCTCGACCAGCCCTTCGGTGAGATCATTGGCGAATCGGAACCGATGCAGCAGGTATTCAGCATGATCGAGAAAGTAGCCCGGACGGACGCGAATGTACTGATATTAGGAGAAAACGGTACGGGGAAGGAGCTGGTAGCCCGCGCCATCCACCGGCAATCGCCGCGCAACCAGAAGGTATTTATCAGCGTAGACCTCGGCGCGATACCCGAAACCCTGTTCGAGAGCGAGCTATTCGGGCATAAGAAAGGAGCGTTCACGGATGCAAAAGAAGACCAGTTGGGACGCTTTGAAGTCGCCTCCGGAGGATCGCTTTTTCTGGATGAAATCGGGAACCTGTCTTTGCCCCTCCAGGCGAAATTGCTCTCGGCTTTGCAAACCAGGCAGATCCGCCGCATTGGCGATCATACGAACATCGCGATCGATATCCGGCTGATCTGCGCTACGAATATGCCCCTCCACCAAATGGTGAACGAAAACGCTTTCCGTCAGGACCTGTTGTACCGCATCAATACGGTAGAGGTCAAGCTTCCGGCGCTCCGGGACCGGCCTTCGGATATTCCGCTGCTGGTCGGCCATTTCCTGCAGATCTATGCCCAGAAATATCAGAAGCACAATCTGACGATCAAGCCGGCCACGATGGGTAAGTTGCAGGATTATCATTGGCCCGGAAATATCCGGGAACTGCGTCATGCCGTGGAACGCGCTGCCATACTATGCGACGGGAACGAGCTGACCGTCGGTGATTTTATGATGCAAAGCGAGCATCAGGCCAACGGCGGCAGCGATCCGCCCACCTATAACCTCGAAGAACTGGAGCGCTGGGCCATCCGGCGTTCGCTTACCAAACACGCCGGAAACATCTCGCGAGCTGCCGAAGAACTGGGGCTGACCCGCGCAGCGCTTTACCGGCGGATGGCGAAATACAATCTATAACCGGGTTGCCGGATGGCTTCGCCCACAATTGCAGAACTTGTGCTTACGAAATTCAGCTGGAATATTACCCTCCGCATCATCTTACTGCTCATTCTGGTGATCGGCGTCGTGGTAAGTTTTGAGAAGGGGTTCTATTTGACCACAGTATTTGCCGGCTTGCTGCTGGTTTTCGCCGTAAGCAACCTCATCGCTTACGTCAATCAGACCAATCGCGATTTGGCCAGCTTTCTGGCGAGCGTGCAATATGATGATTTCACCACTACCGCAGCCGGACACCAGCGCGGTGCTTCCTTCGGAGAGTTGCATCAGAGCCTGAAGCTCATCAACCGGAAATTTCAAGACGTTCGGGCCGAGAAAGAAGCCAATCACCAATTCCTGCAGACCATCGTCGAGCACATCAATATCGGCCTGCTTTGCACGAATGAAGCGCAGGAAGTCATTCTCATGAATAAAGCCTTGCAACAATTACTCCACAAATCCTATTTGGTCAAGCTCGAAAGTCTGCAGCAAGTCGACCCGTCTCTCTGGCAAACCGTCAAAGCCCTGACGCCCGGTGAAAGGAGCTTGTATAAACTCAATACAGACAACCGCCTGACCCAAATTGCTATCCAGGCCATTGATCTGATCATGCAGGGAGAGCGCCTTCGCTTATATACATTTCAAAACATTCAGACGGAGTTAGAAGAGCAGGAGCTACAAGCCTGGCAGAAGCTCATCCGCATTCTGACCCACGAGATCATGAATTCGGTAGCGCCGATCGCTTCGCTCAGCTCGACCATCCGGGACGTAATTGCCCTCAACGATCAACAACTGGATGAAGGCATGATGGCGCGGGTAAAAAGCTCTGTGGAGGTTATTCAGAAGCGAAGCGAGGGATTGCTGGATTTTACGGAAACCTACCGCAGCCTGACCCGCCTTCCGCAACCTAAATTCCAGACGGTGGAAGCAGGAAAGCTAACCCGACAACTGACGACCCTGTTTCAGCCAAGCGCTGCGGAACGCCGGATTGCTTTTGAGGTATATTTACCCCCCAATCCGGTACACTTCCAAGCCGATCCCGGTCTGCTCGAGCAGGTATTGATCAATTTGATCCGCAATGCCATGGAGGCTGTGGCGGAACGAGAGCACCCGACGGTCGAGCTGCACGTAGCACGTAATCCTGCCGGCCGGGTTGTCATCCAGGTGGCCGATAATGGCATCGGTATTCCCACCGAAATGCTGGAACAGATTTTTGTTCCTTTCTTTACTACCAAAGATGAAGGGTCGGGCATCGGGCTTAGCCTTTCCCGCCAGATTATGCGTATGCACAAGGGTAATATCGAGGTGCAGTCGGTAGAGAATAAAGGTACGGTGGTGACGCTGACGCTTTAATCGGCTGAGGCCAGGAAGGTAAATGGCCAGTCTTCCCAGCTTTTTACCAGCCCTGCTTTTACGGGGTTGTTGAGGATGTAATTCAGGTAGTTTTTAAAATCTTTTTCGCCCCGGACGAAACGGTCGTAATATTCCCGTTGCCAGAACCGGCCCTGCCGACCTAGCTTTTGGTTACATTCGAACGCCGACCCACCTTTGATGTATTGCATCACTTTGCTTAAGGGAACGTAATTGTCTTCATCGTAATCTCCATTCTCGAGTTGCTGGGCGGAGAAATCCAGTAAGACATGGATGTGATTTGACATGATGGTAAAGGCAAGCAGGTGATAATATTTACCATTGTACTGATGTAGTTTTTCGGCTACGATCCCGGCAATTTCAGGGTTTTTCAGCCAGGTATTTCCAAAAATGGCGCGATCGAGTATTTCTTCGGTTTTCTGAAACTGAAGATGCTGGAACTGGGCCTTTGCCTTATAGATGCGATTTTCATTCAGGCAGGCCATTTTTTGCGTGGCGATCTGGCGTTCTCGAATGAAGCGCCTGGCTACGGCTTTGGGAATACTGCCTGCGAGATGAGTGGTGACGAAGAAGGTGGCGCCCATGGGTTGAATGTGGGGCAGGTAGCGACGGTAATGTTTTTGGTTGGACATGGGGTTGCTTTTTTGGGGTTAGTTAAATTGGATTATCGTAATTAGTAACTTGTAACTATTTAGCCACCAATGTAACCAGTCGAAAATGCCTGGTTTTTTCCAGGCCCTGAAGGGCGAAAATGCCCTCTTATAGGGGAGGGGCTGAACAGTTATGGTAATTTTTAGTTTGGGAATAGTTTTTTTGCCGCTAAAGCGGCGGGTCCGGGCCCCGCTGAAGCGGGGGCTCCGGGAAGAAGACGCGGGATTTGAGAGATTCCATAATTTTTTTTTGTTAAAAGCTTTAATGGTGTGTAACACAAGTTCCTTGTAAAAATTTTTGCTGAGTGCTCAATTTAAAAAGTTGATTTTCAGTAATTAAAAGCGTTTCCTTTCAAGAAAGGATCAGCAAAAATTTTTGTTACACACCATTTAACAATAGTCCGTGGCGAATCAGGCGGCAATTTTGCCGATAGCCCTAAAGCGCTCG
>CAYQQU010000065.1:0-32598 GCA_964419545.1 uncultured Saprospiraceae bacterium
AACTGGTTCGGCTGCAATTGCCCCACCGGGTGCGTCCCACCGCCGCTATTGCCGGAATGCCAGGCCACCGCATTGAGGTTGTTGCTGCCCGCGTACCGGAAACGATCCAGCGCTCCTTTTTCACCCCCCCGGGCGGCATATTCCCATTCCGCTTCGGTGGGCAGCCGGTAGTTCTCACCGGTGCGGCGGCGCAACCAGGCGGCGTAGGCGCGGGCGCCGTACCAGCTTACTTCCATTACGGGATGTTGTTCAAAACCAGCTTCTACTTCAAAACGGCCATCCTTTTCCCGAATTTTGGCGTAGCTGCTTTCTATCTCATACCATTGGGTTACTCCTTCCTCCCGACTTCCCTCTGCATTTAAAAAAGCAGCGAACTGGGTGTTGGTCACCTCGTAGCGGCTCAGGGAAAAGGATGCTACCCTTACTTCGCGAGCGGGTATTTCGGAATTATCACAATCCCCGTCGCGCTCCTCCGATAAGCAGCCCATAGTAAAGGTTCCGCCGGGGATGCGCACCATTTCCGGGAGGGGGGGGCGGTGTCGCCGTCCCGGTCGCCTTCAGCAGCCGGTTCGGGGGCGTCGTCCCCGCCGATGTCGAGTTGAAGGAAAGGCGTGAGCGCAAATTCCTGAACCTCATCGGTTTGGTCGGGGGCAACCTTGATGGTCGTATCCGCGTAGCCTTCCACTTGCAGCAGGACGGTCGCGGTCTCCGATCGGCCGGGGTACGGAATTTGAAAAAAGCCGTCTGGATCGGTTCGCGAGGTCCCCAATGCTGCCGGCCTTTGCGCCGGGCGAGTTGAACCGAAGGCCTCCGGGTCGTAAGCTAGGACCAGCGTATTGCCTATGGCTTCGCCCGAAGCAGCGTCGATCAGTCGGCCGCTGATCTGCTGCTCGCATGCGTCATTTTCCAATACCTGCACGGTTTGGGTGAGGGTGTCCGCCCCGCAGGCGTTGGCGACGATGAGTCGTACGGGGTAATTCCCCGGTTGGGAGAAGGTGACGGAGGGGGCGGCTTCCCGGCTCTGCCGGCCGTCGCCGAAGTCCCAGCGATAGTTTTCGGCATAGCCGGCGGGGGCGCCGAAGCGCACCTCCAGCGGGGGGCAGCCGCCGGTTGTCGAAAGTTCCATGTCGGCGGCGGGCGGGGGTCAGCAGCCCGGGCTCGTCCAGTTGGGGCAGGTAAGCGTGGTAGCTCAGCATTCCCGCATGGTAGGCGTTGCGGGCGCGGTTGGCGGCCTCGACCTGGGCTTTGGTTTCGCTGTCGTCATCGAAGAATTCGATGCCGAAGAAGAAGAAAAAGCGCGGCGCTTCCGCTCCTTGGTTTAAGATCAGCTCGTTGTAAAAAGGCGATTCCGCCTTTAGGTGCTGCAATAGAAAGCGGATTGCCTCGGCGACTTTGCCTTCGCCGATTAGGGTTCGTACTGTTTGTTTGATCTGCTGCAGCATGCCCGCGCGTTAAATCCCTGTTGGCCTGGCTTTTGGGTGAATGTTGAGCCGGAATCGTAAATATAGTTGATTTTGAGAAAAAAGACGGGCGGGATTAACCGGTTTGTCGAACCCGTCTGATTTCAGCTCATCGCACCATCCCTTCCGGCATTCTCACGGCGATCACCTCCCCGCGCGCGCATACCTCGCCGTCTGCTGATAGGGTGATCCGGATCACGCCCTTGCGTTCGCTGCGTTCCACCACTTTACCGCGCAATTTTAGGGTAGGGCCGAGAGGCGTAGGTTTCAGGTATTCCACTTTGAGGGAAGCGGTCACGTAGCGCGGCAGGTGGTCTTTTCCCAGCTCCAGGCCGGCGGCCCGGGCGGCGGCGCCGGCGGCGGTGCCCGTACCGTGGCAATCGATGAGCGAGGCGATCAGGCCACCGTACACGTAGCCGGGTATGGCGGTATGGTAGGGGCGGGGCGTAAATTCAGCGACGGTCTCGTCGCCGTCCCAGTACGTCTTCAGCTGGAGGCCGTGTTCGTTGAGATAGCCGCAGCCGTAGCAGTGCGCGACGTCGTCCGGGTAATAGTCTTGGAGGGCTTTTATGGCCATTTTTTTTAAGCAAAAATGAGCAAATTTCCTTTAAATCATGCGGGTTAAGCGGCCTGGCCAGGTTTTTTGCGGGTTTCTATGGTGCGGTATTGCCCTGACGTTCGGGAAACGGGGGTCTTTCGCGGCTCTTCGAAGCGGACGGCGAGCACAGCGCTGATGGCGATCGCGAAGCCCACTACGGCGGCGATCGCGAACTGGTGCAGCAAGCACAATACGACTACCGCAGCCACCATCAGATAAAACCGGGCAACGGTGGCCGGTACCGATAATTGAAATAATTGCAGGTTTTTCATGACTCAGCTCTTTGGTTACCTATGGCAATGCCCCCTCTTATTGGATAGTCAGCAATGATTTTCGTCAGTGGCGGGACTGAAATTCGTCATTCTACCCGCAATGCATCTACCGGGTTGCGTTTTGCGGCTAAATAGGTCTGGGAGATAACGGTCGTCAAACCCAGAATAAGCAGCACGAGCAGACCGATCAGCACCACGCCCGGTTCGATAGGGGTGCGCAGCCGGAAGTTGTCCAGCCACAGGTTGGCCCCGATCAGCGCGACGGGAATGGCGAGCGCTGCTGCCATGAAAAGCAACCGGAAAAACCCCTTGGAAAGGCGCCAAATGATGTTGACCTCGCCGGCGCCCAGCACTTTTCGGATACCTACCTCTTTTACTCGCCCTTCTACAGTGTAGATAACCATCCCCAGCAACCCCATGCTGGCAATGAGTATGGTCAGGAAGCCGATAAATCCGATAATGCGGGCGCCCATCCGGAAAAATTTGTTCATGTAATACACCCGTTCATCCGTGAAAAAAGCCTGCATAGGCTTGTCCGGCGCCAGCCCCTCCCAGGTTGAGCGAATGCCCTGTATGGTAGCGGGAATATTGTCTTCCCGCAGTACCATATGGACATTGCGGGCGTAGTCGCCGCCGCTGCGGAGGCCGAAAGGCTTGATGGGAGCGAACCAGATGTTGTCGTGATGAAAATCCCGGGCGATGCCGATCACGGTCAACGCCAGCGTGTCCAATTGCAAGGCGTCGCCCAGGGCTTCGGCGGGGTCGGCGTATCCCATTCGGCGGACGGCGGTTTCGTTGAGAATAATGAATTGTTCTCCGCGGGCATTTTTCTGCGCCGGAAAATGGCGACCGGCGATCAGTTCGATATCCTGGACCTTCAGGTAATTGGGGCTGACAATATTGTAATGCAGCTGCATGGAGTCGGCGCCCCCGTCGAATATCACCGTAGTCGACGCATTTTCTCCGGTAAGGATGACGCGCTCCGAAGCGGCGACGCTCTCCACCCCCGGCAGCTGCCGCACGCGCTGGGTGAAAACTTCGTGATCCACGCCTTCCATTCGGATGTTCAGCAGGTTTTCCGTGCGCGTACCGAGATCGGTATTCAGAACGTAATGCTGTTGTTGCAGCACGATCAGGACGGCCAGTATAAAAATCAGGGAAAGAGCGAACTGGAAGGTGATCAGCGCTTTGCGCAGGCCGATGCGGGACAGCAGCCGGATATCGGCCATTTGCCGGATAGCGACGATCGGCCGGTAGGTCGAAATGTTCAGGGCGGGAAAAAGCCCCGCCAGCAAGCCTGCCAGCAAGCTGAACCCCAAAAAAAGCCCGTACATGGCCGGGGTCTTGGTCAGGGTGAAACTATCCTCCACGAAAGGATCCAGTCCGTAAAATGCCGGGATCAGCAAATCCAATAAACCGATGGCTGCCATCAGGGCGATGAGCGCAATGAGCACGGCTTCCCCAAGGAATTGCAAAACGATATCCCTTCTACGAGCGCCGGTCACTTTGCGGATACCGATCTCCCTGGCGCGTTTCAAGGAACGGGCGACGGAAAGATTGACGTAATTGAAGCCCGCAGAGACCATGATGATCACGCCCAGCACCATCAGGAAATACAGCACGATATGCGGGGTGCCGGCCCCGATCTCGTTGGTAAGATCGCGGCTGGGCATTACCTCGCTCAAGGCTTGAGCAACAAACAGGAAATCGTGGTCCGTATCGCGCGTACCGAAGGCGGCAGCGAGTTCGTTCAGCGCACGGTCCAACGCGCGCCGGTCGCTTTGTTCCCGGACCAGAACGTATACCAGGCCCCGCCAGATCTGGTCAAAGCCGAAGAGCGAGATGCTTTCCCGTTCTTTTTCTGAAAAAGAATGAACGCTGGCGTACGACAACAGGAAGTCGAACTTGATATGAGAGCGCACCGGCGGGTCCGGGATCAGTCCGGTAACCGTGAAGGCCCCCAGCTCTCCCAATTCCACGGTCTGGCCCAGCGGATCTGTCGCCGGGAAGAGCTTGCCGGCAGTGCCCTTCGCCAATACGATAGAACGCGGCAGGGACAGGGCGCTTTGCCGGTCGCCGGCCAGCCAGCCGAAGCTGAAGACCTCCAGGAAAGTAGGGTCGACGGCGAATCCGGCCCCGCCCGTCTCGAAGGTTTTTTCTCCGGCCCGGAGGCTTCCGCCAATGCCCAAGATGCGAACGGTTTTTTCGACAAAGGGATAGGCTTCGGCCAGAGGCTCTGCCAGCGAAAGGGCCGTGGTGGCGTACTCAGGGCGCTCGATCGCCGTCCCTGCTTCTGCTTTTGCGGAGACCACCCGGTAGATGCGGTCCTTTTTTTCGTGAAAAGTATCGTAGCCGTACTGGTCGGCAAGGATCAGGATCAACAACAGGCAAACCGAAATGCTGGTGGCCAGGCCGAAGATGTTCAGGGCTGAGAACAGCTTGTTTTTCCAGAGCTGGCGCAGGGCGGTCTTGAGGTAATTCCGGAACATGGCTTCAGGTGTTTAACTAAGGAACGGGTAGTTTCACAATGGCTTGTTTCGCAAACTCCACCAAGTTCTGTGCCGGAAAGGCTATTTCTGTTTTCCAATGGGTTATGAGAAGAATCCGCGCCGAATGGCGACCATAACGTTCGGAAACGGACGCAGGGTGTTCATAAATGAACAAATGAATGGATCAGAGGCGCCGGCCGCCGGGGCGTTTATCCAAGCCGGAGAGCTGGAGGAGCAGGACCGGAAAACCGGCGCTCAGTTATTCTGCATGGCCTCCTGAATAGAGATCCGCACCCCATCGCGATAAGCGACCACAAAAGCGCCGGGTGCGCCCCGGTCGTTCATCTGGCGGGCTATCATCTTGGCTTCGTCGAGCGACCGGTAGCTGCCGATGAGTACTTTTTGTACGTTGCCGTCTTCCTCGATGATGGCGTCCGGCCTTTCCCGGTATTCTACGGGCACGCGCCCCTTGGTGAAAGCGCCCACCTGGACCCGGTAAACGACGCCGGCGGTGGTTGCCGGATCGGTCGGCTCGGGTTCCGGACCGGTAGTCCGTTCTTTTTTAAGGCGCTCGATTTCCATCGTCAGGATACGGACATTCTCTTCGGCTACCTGCAGTTGGTTATTTACGCGGTTCAGCTCATCTTCCAGGCGCAGCGCTTTTTCTCGCTCCCCGCGGTAGCGGGCTTCGGCGGCGTTGATCTCGTCTTCTACCTGCAAAGCCTGGTCTTTGTATACCTCCCATTCCTCCACCAGTGTTTTGAGGCGCTCGGGATTGCGCTTGTATTCTTTGGCTCGTTTGACCCATTCTTTCCGTTCTTCCTTGCTCAGCTCCTGAGCGAAAACCTGCCCCGCAAAGGCGAGCAGCAACCCGAATAAAAGGATGATGTGCGTTTTCATGTCTAGGCGATTTTGGTCTAAACTTCAATATAGGGAAGATTCGGGAAATAGTCAGCGCGGGGCGCCGAATGATGGAGAAAATTTGCTGTTCGCCGCTTTGGGCGGACCTTTGTATTGGCACGGAGGGGGGAGATTCGGGGTGGTGGTTGCGGTCGGAGACCTGGCCGAGCGGAGGGTAGTCAGCGATTCTCGGTTTGGCAGGAAGCATTGCTTAATTCGCAGCGCCGGAGGCGAAAGATACTGGTAGATTGTTTCGAAAGATTGGTGTGTAACACGAGTTCCTCATAAAAAATTTATGCTGAAAATCACATTTAAGCAATTGATCTTCAATGCAAAACAGGAGTTACACACCACAAGGGGCTGCCGTGCCGAGGTACGGAATATTCGCTGCATGCCGACCATCTTTCCTATTCCCTACCTCCGGCACGGCAATCATTGCAAACGAAATAGGCTACCGGTAGCTAGTCCCGCTAGGACGAGAGCACAACAATGTTTCAAACCGAGAATCGCTGCACCAAATAATAAACCCGCTATATGTGACGGATATATAGCGGGTTATCATTTTGCTTTGTGGAGACGGCGAGAGTCGAACTCGCGTCCAGCGAAAGCGCCGAAAAGCTTTCTACATGTTTAGTTTTCAGTTGCATTTTCGAGGTGGCGGTAGGACTGAAAACACTCCCGGACGCCACCCTTATCCCCTGAATTTCACACGGCGGTCGGGGCCGGCCGTCGCGCTAGCCTGAAGGTTGATGATATGCGGCACACTGTGTATCAGGCGTCAAGCGTGCAGCACAAAGGCATTCTAAGACCTAGTCTTAGGCTGCCATGGCATACTGAGTATTGCCATGTAAAAGAGGTTTATAGTCATTTTTTAACGGAGGTGAACTACGTGCTCCGACATGCTTACTTATCAACTAACTCTCCTGTCGATTCCAATACGTCCCCATATTTTCGTGAGACGGCTAAGCGCATCTTTGGAGCGTGCTTCTATTCCTAACGAACCCGCTCCAGACATGCTCTAAAAAAGCCAGTCGAGCAATTGCTACCCTGACGTTTCAGAGCAGCCGCTAAGTTAAAAACCAAAATCCGTACGGAAAAGTTTCCGGTAGGAAGGCGACTTAACTTTCATTCCGTAAACACCTTACTTTGTGAAAAAGTTCCCGCAAAACGACCGCAGCCGTTTTTCCGGGCCGCCTTTTCTGCTAAATTTGTCGCCGTTCACCGTGCACACAAACCACTTATCTCATGAAATTTGGCATCATCCGCGAAGGGAAAACGCCGCCCGACTCCCGCGTACCGCTCACGCCCGATCAGTGCTCCCACATTATCGACGAACATTCGCTCGAACTGGCCGTCCAGCCGTCCGCCGGGCGCTGCTACCGCGATGAAGAATACGCCGCCGCGGAAATCCCGCTGGCAGAAGACCTCAGCGACTGCGACGTGCTCCTCGGCGTGAAAGAGGTGCCGATCGATCAGCTCCTTCCCGACAAGACTTATTGCTTTTTTTCCCACACCATCAAAAAGCAATCCTACAACCGCGACCTCCTCCGGGCCGTGCTCGCCAAAAATATCCGCCTCATCGATTACGAAGTGATGACCGATGAGCACGGTAAGCGCCTCATCGCTTTCGGCCGCTTCGCCGGAATGGTGGGGGCGCACAATGCGCTCTACACCTACGGTAAACGCACCGGCGCGTTCGACCTCAAACGCCTGAAAGACTGCCACGACTACGCCGAAGCGCAAGAGCGCTACCACCATATCGAATGGCCGCCCGTCAAGATCGTCCTCACCGGTACGGGCCGCGTAGGGCAGGGCGCCGCACAGGTGCTGCACGATATGGGTATCCGCCAGGCGCCGCACGACGATTTCCTGACCCGGCCCTACGACGAGCCGGTCTTTACTCAGCTGCGCGTCATCCACTACATCGCCCGCCCCGACGGCGCGCCTTTCGAACCCCGCGAATTTTACGACCGGCCAGAAGCTTTTCAGAGCATTTTCCGGCCTTATACCGCCGCCGCCGATATCATGATCAACGGCATCTTCTGGGACAACCGCGCGCCGGCCTTTTTTTCCGCAGATGATATGCAACGCGAAGACTTCCGCATCCGCGTCATCGCCGACGTCACCTGCGATATCGCGCCCGTTTCTTCTATTCCGTCTACGCTGCGCGCTACCACCATCGCCGATCCGGTTTTCGGCTACGACCCGTCTACCCATTCCGAAACGGCGCCCCACCAACTCCACGCCATCGACATGATGACCATCGATAACCTGCCCAATGAGTTGCCGCGCGACGCCTCGCAATCGTTCGGCGAACAATTCATGGACCACATCTTGCCCGAATTCCTGGAGCCGGCAAGCGAGATCCTGGAACGGGCCACCGTAGCGGAGAACGGGCAATTGGGTAGGTGTTTTCAGCACCTCCAGGCGTACGTGTCGGGAGGGGGGGGAGGTTGAGGTTAAGGTTAAGGTTAAGGTTGAGGTTGAGGGTGAGGTTGAGGGTGATCCGGGCTATTCAGGTCCAGACAATGCGTCGAGATATTCTATCACATTTTCGTATATCCGCTTCTCCAGGTCGTTCGTTTCCGCTCTTTGGAAGGGCTGACCCGTTACCCGTTCGTAGAGTTCGATGTAGCGATCGGAGACTTCTTCTACGAAAGCGTCCGGCATGACGGGCATCAGCTGATCTTCCAGGCCCTGGAAGCCGTACGACATCAGCCATTCGCGCACGAACTCCTTGCTGAGCTGTTGCTGCCGTTCGCCGCGAGCCTGCCGTTCCTCGTAGCCGTCGAGGTAATAGTAGCGCGAGCTGTCGGGGGTGTGGATCTCGTCGATGAGGTAGATCCGGCCGTCTTTCTTTCCGAATTCGTATTTGGTGTCGACGAGGATGAGGCCCTGCTCGCGCGCCATTTCTGAGCCGCGGGTGAAGAGGGCGCGGGTATAGCCTGCGAGCTG
Source organism: uncultured Saprospiraceae bacterium (assembly GCA_964419545.1). Taxonomy (GTDB): domain Bacteria; phylum Bacteroidota; class Bacteroidia; order Chitinophagales; family Saprospiraceae; genus CAYQQU01. The sequence goes on from CAYQQU010000065.1 coordinate 8,675, forward strand.
TTCGTAATCTTCGGCGCTGACCAGGCCCTGCGCCAGGATCGCGTCGCGGGAGATGTCTTCGTCATGCCCTTCCTCGGCTTTGGTGGCGGGCGTAATGATGGGTTCCGGAAAGGGATCGCCTTCGCGCATCCCCCCGGGCATAAGTACGCCGCATAGCTCGCGCTTGCCGGCCTGGTATTCGCGCCAGGCGTGGCCGGCCAGGTAGCCGCGGATTACCATTTCCACCCGGAAAGGCTCACAGGAGAGGCCCACCGATACGTTGGGGTCGGGCGTAGCGAGCAGCCAGTTGGGCGCAATGTCCCGGGTCACCTCCAGGAAATAGGTCGCCACCTGGTTGAGCACCTGTCCTTTGTAAGGAATGGGGCGCGGCAGGACGTGATCAAAGGCGGAAATGCGGTCGGACGCTATCATGATCAGCCGGCCGTCGACCGTGTACACATCGCGGACCTTGCCGCGGTAGAAATCGGTCTGACCGGGAAACTCAAAATGCGTTTCGAGGATGGCTTTCGCTTCGAGGGCCATAAGGCGGTTATTTTTTGTAAAAAAACCGCAAAACGGGGAAAAAACAAAGAAGAGACCGGGATTTTGCTTTTCCCCTTGCCCGCGGGCTAAAGGGCGGCTGCGGCAAAGCAGAAAAACCAGGCCGACCTTTCCGTTTCGAAAGAGGGGGCGCGGCAATCAAGGGGTACAAAACAGGCGGCCGACGGCTCGTACCGCCGGGACGAGAGCACAACAATGTTTCAAACCGGGAATTGCGGTTATTACACAAAGTGTTCAGGACACCGTCATCACCGATCCGTCCCGTTGTTCCAGCACGGAGCTGCCGGTGAGCATTTCGTCGACCCGGCGGGCGGCTTCCCGGCCTTCGGCGATGGCCCAGACGACGAGCGACTGGCCGCGGCGCATATCGCCGGCGACGAATACTTTTTCGACATTGGTGCGGTAATTTTCATCGCAGACGTTGCCGCGTTCGTCCACCGCTACGCCGAGCTGTTCCAGCATTCCGGCAAACTGAGGGTGTACAAAACCGATGGCCAGCAGCGCCAGCTCGCAGGGCAGCTCCTGTTCGCTGCCCGGTATTTTCTGAAATTCGTGGCGGCCGGTGGCTTCGTTTTTCTTCCATTCGATCCCGACCAGGCGCACGGCGCGCAGGCGCCCGTCTTCGTCGCCGAGGAAGGCTTCGGTGAGCAACGACCATTGCCGTTCGCAGCCTTCTTCGTGGGAAGAAGAGGTGCGCAGGATCATCGGCCAGTTGGGCCAGGTGACCGGATCGCGTTCGGCGGGCGGCTTGCCCAGCAGTTCGATCTGGGTGATCGAAGCGGCGCCGTGCCGGTTGGAGGTGCCTACGCAATCGGCGCCGGTGTCGCCGCCGCCGATGACCAGCACGTGCTTCCCGGCTGCGGTGATGGCTGCTTCTTCGGGGATGGGCGCTCCGGCAACGCGCCGGTTGTTTTGTTCCAGAAAATCCATGGCGAAGTGAACGCCCGCCAGTTCCCGCCCGGGAATGGGAAGGTCGCGGGGCACGGTAGAACCGCCGCAGAGGACCAGGGCGTCGTATTCGTCGCGCAGGGCGCGGGCGTCGACGTCCCGGCCGACCTCCGTATTCGGTTTAAAACGAATGCCCTCGGCTTCCATCAGGGCGAGGCGGCGTTCCACCACCCACTTTTCGAGTTTGAAGTCGGGAATGCCGTAGCGCAGCAGCCCGCCGATGCGGTCGTTGCGTTCGAAGACCGTGACCAGGTGGCCGGCGCGGTTGAGCTGGGCCGCCGCCGCCAGTCCGGCCGGTCCTGAGCCGACTACTGCTACTTTGCGGCCGGTGCGGACGGCGGGCGGCTGAGGGCGGAGATAGCCTTTTTCGAATGCCATTTCGGCAATCGATTTTTCGATGTGCTCGATGGCCACGGGCGGCTGGTTGATGCCCAGTACACAGGCCGCTTCACAGGGCGCCGGACAGATGCGGCCGGTAAATTCCGGAAAGTTGTTGGTGCTGCCGAGGATCTCGAAGGCCCGCCGCCAGTCCTCTTCGTGCACCGCTTCGTTGAATTCCGGGATGATGTTGCCGAGGGGGCAGCCGTTATGGCAAAAAGGAATGCCGCAATCCATGCAGCGGCTCGCCTGCTCGACGGTCTTCGCCACCGGAAAATCTTCGTAAATCTCTTTGTAGTCTTTGACGCGCTCTTCCGGCCGCCGCGAAGACGGCAACTCGCGTCCGTATTTCATAAACCCTTTCGGATCAGTCATGGTCTAAGTGGTTTTTAATTTTTCAAATCTTCTTTCCCCTCACCCTCAGCCTCAACCTCAACCTCAACCTCAACCTCAACCTCAACCTCAACCTCAACCCGCTTCGCCAGCACTGCCTTGAAATCGCGCGGCATTACTTTGACGAATTGGCGGGCCGTATTTTCCCACTGCGCCAGCAGTTCGGCCGCCTGCCGGCTGCCGGTATAGCTGCGGTGTTTCTCGATCATAGCGAGGAGGATGTCGATGTCTTTTTCCGTTAGCGGGTCGAGGTCGACCATTTCCGGATTGACTTTTTGCGGAAAGGCGCCCTGCGGGTCGTAGACGTAGGCCACGCCGCCGCTCATGCCGGCGGCGAAGTTCTTGCCGGTTTCGCCGAGTACGATCACCAGGCCGCCCGTCATGTATTCGCAGCCGTGGTCGCCGATGCCTTCCACGACGGCCCTGACGCCCGAGTTGCGCACCGCGAAGCGCTCGCCCGCCATGCCGCGGATATAGGCTTCGCCGGAGGTGGCGCCGTAAAAGGCTACGTTGCCGATGATGATGTTCTCGCGAGCGGAGAAGCCGGCTTCCCGGTCGGGTATCACGATCAGCCGACCGCCCGAGAGCCCTTTACCGAAATAATCGTTGGCTTCGCCTTCCAGCGTGAAAGCGATGCCGGGGGCCGCGAAAGCGCCGAAGCTTTGCCCGGCCGATCCGCGAAAATGCACGTTTACGGTGCTGTCGGGCAGTCCGAGGCCGCGCCACTGCCGCGATATTTCGTACGACAGCATAGCCCCGACCGCCCGGTCGGTATTGCGGATGGCGAAAGCGGCTTCCACGCGCTGGGCGCTGTCCAGGGCCGGGCGCGCCGCTTCGATCAGCTTCCGGTCGAGGACGCGCTCGATGCCGTGGTCCTGCTCGACGCATTTGTACTGGGGCAGTTCTTCATCGGCCGGCTCTTTGTAGAGGATGGGCGTCAGGTCCAGCTTTTTGTATTTCGGGTGGTTGATCTCTTTTTTCACCCGCAGCATTTCCACTTTTCCGACCATCTCATTGACGGTGCGGAAGCCGAGGCGCGCCATGATGCGGCGCAGGTCTTCGGCCAGGTAGGTGAAAAAGTTGATAATGTGCTGCGGGTCGCCGGTGAAGCGCTTGCGCAGTTCGGGGTCCTGGGTGGCGATGCCGACGGGGCAGGTGTTGAGGTGGCATTTGCGCATCATGACGCAGCCTTCTACGATGAGGGCGGCGGTGGCTACGCCCCATTCTTCGGCGCCCAGCAAGGTGGCGATGGCCAGGTCGCGCCCCGTCCGGATCTGACCGTCGACCTGGACGGTGACGCGGTCACGCAGCCGGTTTTTGACGAGGGTCTGGTGGGTTTCGGCGAGGCCCAGTTCCCAGGGCAGCCCGGCGTGCCGGATGGAGGTGAGGGGCGAAGCGCCGGTGCCGCCGTCGTGCCCGGAGATCAGGATCGCGTCGGCATGGGCCTTGGCGACCCCGGAAGCGATGATGCCGACGCCGGCTTTCGATACCAGTTTGACGTTGATGCGTGCGGCCGGGTTGGCGTTTTTCAGGTCGAAGATGAGCTGCGCGAGGTCCTCGATGGAATAGATGTCGTGGTGCGGAGGCGGTGAGATGAGCCCGACGCCCGGCGTGGAGTGACGCACCCGGCCGATCCATTCGTCGACTTTGTGTCCGGGCAATTGGCCGCCCTCGCCGGGTTTGGCGCCCTGCGCCATTTTGATCTGCAGCTCTTCGGCATTGGCGAGGTAGTAGCTGGTTACGCCGAACCGGCCCGAGGCAACTTGTTTGGTGGCCGACCGCTCCCAGTCGCCGTTGGCTTTGGGTTCGAAACGCACCTCGTCCTCGCCGCCTTCGCCGCTATTGCTCCTGGCGCCGATGCGGTTCATGGCGACGGCCAGGGTGCTATGCGCTTCGTGCGAGATGGAGCCGAACGACATGGCGCCCGTGGCGAAGCGCCTGAGGATATTTTCTACCGGCTCGACTTCTTCCAGGGGGATGGGGCGGCCTTTTCGGAAGGTGATGAGGCCGCGCAGGGTGAGCGCCTGTTCGGCCTGTTCGTCGATAAGCCGGGCGTATTTTTGGAAGGAGGCGTAGTCGCCCCTGCGGGTCGCGTATTGCAGCAGATGGATGGTTTGCGGCGTAAACAGATGCGCTTCGCCGCGTCGCTTCCACTGAAAGACGCCGCCCACTTCCAGCTGCGGGTTGGGAACGGCTTTTTCGGGAAACGCCAGGCGATGGCGGCGCAATACTTCGCGGGCGATGCCGTCAAAGCCGATGCCCTGGATGCGCGACACGGTGCCCGCAAAACAACGGTTTACCACTTCGCGGTTGATACCCAGGGCTTCGAATATTTGAGCGCCCTGGTAGGACTGCAGGGTGGAGATGCCGATTTTGGACATGATCTTGAGCAGGCCTTTGCCTACGGCCTGGTTGTAGCGTTCGACCAGGGTGGACAAGTTTGCTTCATCGCCGAAGGCGCGACGCCGGCGCAGGTCCGCCACCGTGGCGTAGGCCATGTAGGGGTTGACGGCGGCGGCGCCGTATCCGATCAGGGTAGCGAAGTGATGGGTTTCCCGCACATCGCCGGCTTCGACCACCAGCGACGTCAGGTTGCGCAGCCCTTCCCGGATGAGGTGGTGATGCACGGCGCCCACGGCCAGCAGGGAGGGAATGGGCGCCCGGAAAGCGTCGGCGTTGCGGTCGCTGAGGATGAGCAGGTTGACGCCGTTGCGGGTCAGGTCTTCCGCTACGGCGCAGACGTGGTCGATCGCTGCTTTGAGGCGGCCCTTTTGGCCGTCGGCTTTGAATACGGTATCGATGACCCCCGCCTTGAAATGGGGGTGGGTGACGTATTTCAGTCGGTTGAGCGCTTCGTTGGTCAGCACCGGCTGCGGCAGGTGAATGAAGCGGGCGCGCTCCGGGCTGGCGTCCAGTATATTGCCGGCGCTGCCGAGGATGCTGTACAGCGACATGACCGACCGTTCGCGGATGGGGTCGATCGGCGGGTTGGTCACCTGGGCGAACAGCTGCTTGAAGTAGTTCGCGAGGTGCTGCGAGTGGTGCGAAAGTACGGCCAGCGGCGTATCCGCGCCCATGGAGCCGATGGGGTCTTTACCGTCGGTCACCATCGGGCCGATGATCACTTTCAGGTCTTCTTTGGTGAAGCCGTGCAGCAATTGATGACGCAGCAAGGTCTTCTCGTCCATTTGAATGCCGGCGGGTTCCGTGCTGGGCAGGGCTTCGATGTGCACCCGGTTGTCGTCCAGCCATTCGCGGTAGGGTAGGCGTTGGCAGATGGTGGCTTTCAGCTCCTCGTCGCCGATGACGCGGCCTTCGTCGAGATCGGCAATGAGGATGCGGCCCGGCTGCAGGCGTCCTTTCCGCACCACTGTTGCCGGATCGACGGGCAGGGCGCCGGCTTCGGAAGCGACGATCAGGGTGTCATCGTCGGTCAGGCAGTAGCGCGAGGGGCGCAGGCCGTTGCGGTCGAGGGTGGCGCCCACCAGGATGCCGTCGGTGAAGCAGACGGAGGCCGGTCCGTCCCAGGGTTCCATGATCGTCTTGTGGTATTCGTAGAAGGCTTCTTTATAGTCGGCCATCTGCTCGTCGTGCTGCCAGGCTTCGGGGATCATCATCATCAGGGCGTGGGGCAGGGAATAACCGCTGAGCACGAGAAATTCGAGGACGTTGTCGAAGTTGCCCGAGTCGGAGAGCCCTTCGCCGCAGATAGGCCGGAGCTTGTCCATTTCTTCTTCGGAAAAGAGGTTGCTTTCCAGCATTTTCTCTTTGGACAGCCACCAGTTGAGGTTGCCGGTGATGGTGTTGATCTCGCCGTTGTGGGCGATGTAGCGGAAAGGCTGAGCCAGCTTCCATTTGGGGATGGTATTCGTCGAAAAACGGGAATGGATCAAGGCGATGGCCGATCGGCAGTCCTGGTCGTGCAGGTCGGGGAAGTAGGGCCGCAGCTGGTGGGTGGTGAGCTGTCCTTTGTAGATGACCGTTTTATAGGAAAAAGAGGTGATGTAAAAGCTGTCGCCGGTTTGCGGGAAGGTGGCGTGGATGTTGTGGGTGGCGAATTTGCGGAGCACGAACAACCGCCGTTCCAGCGCCTGGGGCGCCATGGGCTCCTGGGGTCGTACAAAGACCTGCTCGATGCGCGGTTCTACGGCTACGGCCGAGTCGCCGAGGTCTTCGTTATCGGTGGGCACTTTGCGGTAGCCGAGCAGTTCGAGGCCCAGCTCGTCGATGTAGTCGTTGAAAAGGACCCGGCACTGGCTGCGCAGGTTACGGTCGTTGGGAAAAAAGACGACGCCGACGCCGTAGCGGCCGAACTCCGGCAGTTCGAAGCCCAGCTCCCGGGCTTTTTTCAGAAAAAAATCGTGCGGCGTCTGGATGAGGATGCCGGCGCCGTCGCCGGTATTGGGTTCACAACCGCAGGCGCCGCGGTGTTCCATATTGGTGAGCATCAGTAAGGCGTCTTCGATCAGCCGGTGCGTTTTTTCGCCTTTGAGATTGGCGATCAGTCCGGTGCCACAAGCGTCGCGTTCCAGTTGGGGCGTGTAGAGTCCCTGGGTGTTACATTTCATAAATAATCAGCGGTTTGACCGGTTTCCCGAAACATTTCGGAAAACCCATGAAGCTTAGGAAGTTTTCGTTGAGTAGTTGGCGGCCGTGGATGGGAAGCAATAGATTTAACCCGGTTTATTCATGGATTAATCTATTGCGAAACCAAACTGCCCGCTATTCTGCCCCGCTCACTCACCGTATCTGAGGATACTTGGCTACAGCAGGCAGGCGCCTCCGTTTCGCCCTCCTGTGCGAACGCAAGCCTGGCAATCGCCATGACGAAGAACCCATGAATAATCCGGGTTGTAGCGCTCCTTCGGTTAGGGCAATAAGCAGTCGGGCCGATCAACTCAAAGAATAGGCAGTATTCGGTTAGGTATGGCGTCTGCATTACAAGCAGACTATTTTTCGGAGAATCTGAATATACGCTTTTTTCGGATGAGTTGCAAGCCGGGTGCGCTCAACGGAAAGGGAGTTTATGTGAAAATTTTGTAAAAATTACGATTTTAAAGTACATGGAAAATAAAAAACATGAGGCTTTTTTGAAAATTTATTCAGGCGCCGATTCCGAACAATTACGGCTTAGGCCGGGCGATTCTGAAATTTATTTGGGTTAGGCGGAGGATTTCGAAACAAGTAGCGGATTTGCCGGCTGGGCCTGGCCGACGCTCGATGAGCTGCCTGCCCGCACCGCCGCGGGCAGGAAATCCGAATTTAAACCGGCCCGGAAAAATTTAATAGCGAAACCGAAATACGTAATACGGCGCTTCCTCCTGTATGTGTTTTTTGCTTTGCAGCATCTGTTCCGGGATGGCGCTGTCGGCGAGGTACCAGTAGCCGTCGCTGCCGAAGCTGAGCCCGTCGGCCCAGCGGATGCGCTCGTCGCGCAGCAGGGTATAATTTTCGCCATCCGGGTCGACGAGGTAAATGCCGCGATGTTCGATGTCGGTGACCAACACCCGGCCGGCGGTATCCACGCGGATGCCGTCGCTGAGCGGCTTGTCGGCGACGCGCTCCACTTGCTCGGCGACGGCGGCGGGAGGGCGATCAAAATCGGCGGCCGCCGCCACGGGCAGGCGAAAGAGGCCGCTATGGGTCATGGGGGCATAGTAGACATACCGGCCGTCGGGGCTGAGGTCGAGCCCGTCGATGCCGGGCATGAGGTCGACCAGTCCGCCGAAAAAGCGCATCTTTTTGGCCGGCGCCACCGGTACGTAGCCTTCGCCGGCCACCGATGGATGATCGTCGAGCAGGCTGCGCGCTTTTTTTTCGCGGGTGTCGTAAACCACGAGCGAGGGAGCTTTTCGGAAAAAACTAACGTCGGCGATGAAGACGTAGCGGCCGTCGGGCGTCACGCTCAGGTCGTTAAAAAAAGAACCCAGCTCGGCCACCTCGCGCGAAAAGACGTAATCGTGCACCAGGCTGTCGGTGCGCAAGTCAAAGGCCAACAAGCGTACGTCCGCCGCGCCGTGATTGCCGTGGTCGATGGTCCACAACCGGTGGAAACGGTCGACGTACAGGCCGAGCACGGTGGTAAAATACGGTTCCTGGGCTTCCGCCGAGGGATAGGGCCGGCCTTCGCCGCCGGTGATCTCCAGCAATTTCCAGCCGGCCGGCCGCGATTCGGGGTGGATGGTCATAAAAACACGGGTCGGATAGGCGGTATCCCGGCTGGCCGCTACGTTGCCCACCGGTTCCGGCGAAGTGTAGTAGACGGCAAGGGCTTCGGCGCCGAGGCGCGCGGGGCCGGGATCAAAATCGTACTCGCGCCCCCCGCCGTAGCGCAGGCGCAGGAAGAGCAGGAGCACCAGGAGGAAGACCAGCACGACGGCAAGCAGAATGCGCAGGAAACGTTTCATGATCTGAGGTTTGTGTGAGCCCTCCAAACTTCGCAGGGCGGGTTATTGCCGGGGATACAATCCCGTAAACAGGAGACGGATCAGGTCGTCGACCTGTGCGATCAGGCCTTCGAAATCGACTTCCGCAGCGACCAGCGCCTTTGACTGGCGCATCGCTTCCTGTTTGAAGGCGTCGGAGATGAAGAAAATGCTTGCGGCTACCCCCTCGGCCGCCACCGGAGCGATCTCGCCGCTCGCTTCCGCCTCTTCCAAAAGCGCGGCCAGAAAAGCGATCTCCTTTTTTTTGACGAAGGCGTACAACTCTTCGAACAACGGCTCAACCTGCCGCAACTGTTCGAGCGACAGCTGATGCAAGGATACCACCTCGCCGTAGTAGCGGAGCCGCTCGGTCACGTAATATTTGACCTTGGCCTCGGCGCCGGCAACCCGGCGGGTCCCTTCCTGTAATTCGCCCATAAAGGCCGCCGCTTCTTCGAGCACCGTGCGGGCGAACAGCTCTTCTTTGTTGCGAAAATAGTAGTACAGGGAAGCTTTGTTCAGGCCGCAACGTTGGCCGATATCCTCCAGGGTGGCTTTTTCGTAGCCATAGCGGGCAAATACTTCGCGGGCCGCGTTCAGGATTTGCAACCGCCGGTCACTGCGTTTACTCGTTTCCGCCATCGTGCAATGGTTGCGATGATTGATCGGCCTGCAATTTAAGGATTGGGATCAACTTTTCAAATGTTTTGGATAGATATTTGAAGATTGTGGCCGGGCGCTCTTCCATCTTTAGGTAAAAAAGCTTAAATTTGCGTGTCGTCACTTGATTTACTTTCCATTTGAGAGGCCTTCGTCCTTCATCCCGACAGCCGCTCTGCATACCGCCTTCAACAAGACGTTCGTACTCGCCCGGTTATTCGTTATTCTATCGCGCAAATTAAAAGGCCACTGTGTATGAAGCAGGTTGCAATTGATGTATTGAAGAAAAACTGGACAGGAAAATTTACCAAACCGGCGCCCAGCCTCTACCCTCACCAGTGGAACTGGGATGCGGGTTTTATTGCGCTGGGCTGCGCGCATTTCGACATGGCCCGCGCCGAAGCGGAGCTGCGTCATCTATTCAGCGGGCAGTGGGCCAACGGCATGCTGCCGCAGATCGTTTTCGGCGAAGAACGGGGCGCCCGCTATTTCCCCGGCCCCGATTTCTGGCAAACTGCCTCTTCGCCCCACGCGCCGCGCGCTCCCCTTACTTCCGGCATCACCATGCCGCCGGTGCACGGCTTCGTGTTGTGGCGGCTGTTCCTGCTGGCTGCCGACAAAGACCGGGCGCAGGCCTTCCTGGCCGAGATGTACCCCAAAGTACTGGCTTTACACCGTTATTTGTACACCTGCCGCGATCCGCGCGACGAAGGCCTGGTGTATATCCAGCATCCCTGGGAGTCCGGTACGGACAATTCGCCGACCTGGGACGCCGTGCTGGCCCGCCTCGATCCCGCCGGCCTCGACATACCGCCTTATGAGCGCCAGGATCTCCAGAATCCGAAAGCCGCCCTGCACCGTCCGTCCGACCTCGATTACGATCGTTACGTCTACCTGGTCGATTTGTTCCGCCGCCACCGGTACCACGATGGCGCCATCTACCGGGAGAGTCCTTTCCTGGTGCAGGATCCGCTGTTCAACGGCATCCTCGCCTGGTCCAACGAATGCCTCATCCACATCGGCGACCTGCTGGGAGAAGACGTGCTGGAGCCCATGCTCTGGCACGAGCGCACCATTTACGCCCTCAACGAAAAACTCTGGGATGAGGAGCGGGGTATTTACAACGCTTACGACCTGCGCGCCGACCAGCTCATTCCCGTCAACACCTCTTCGGGCCTGATGCCCATGGCGGGCGGCGTACCTACCCAGGAACAGGCCGAGAGCCTGCTCGAACACCTCGAGAACGGCAACTTCGGCAGCGCCGGCGGCGCCCATTACCTCTGCCCGACCTACTGGCTGGAGGCGCCCGATTTCGACAACGCCCGCTACTGGCGCGGCCCGGTCTGGGTAAATATGAACTGGATGCTTTTTCAGGGGCTGTTGCGCTACGATATGACCGATGCCGCCGCCCGCCTGCGCCACGACACCCTGCAGCTCGTCGAGCGGTACGGCTATTTCGAATACTTCGATCCCTCGCGTTACGCCAAAGGGCCCGCCGGCTACGGCACGGATCAGTTTTCGTGGACGGCCGCCCTATACCTCGACCTGCTCGCCTCGGAGGTGATCGAAGAAGAAGAGTAGGGGCGCCGGGAAGTAGGATAGTATGCCAAATTTCCATACCTTCCCGTTCCATATTCGCTCAAACCAAATCGTTCGCCACTTATGAAAAAGACCTGGTGGAAGGAGGCCGTCATCTACCAAATCTATCCCCGCAGTTTCATGGACGCCAACGGCGACGGCATCGGCGACCTGCTGGGCATCATTCAAAAGCTGGATTACATCAAAGACCTGGGGGTCGACGTCATCTGGCTCAGCCCGGTCTACCAGTCGCCCAACGACGATAACGGCTATGATATCAGCGACTATTACGATATCATGACCGAGTTCGGGACGCTCGGGGATTTCGACGAGCTGCTCGACAAGGTGCACCTGCGCGGAATGAAGCTGGTGATGGACCTCGTGGTCAACCACACTTCCGACGCCCACCCCTGGTTTCAGGCCGCCCGCCAATCCAAAGACAGCCCTTACCGCGACTTTTACTTCTGGGCCCCTGAGCCGCCCTGCAACTGGCCCGCTTTTTTCGGAGGCCCGGCCTGGACCTACGACGAAGTCGCCGGCGAGTATTTCCTCCACCTGTTCTCTTCCCGGCAGCCCGACCTCAACTGGGAGAACCCGCAGGTCCGGCAAGAAGTGTACCGGCTCATGCGCTTCTGGCTCGACAAGGGCATCGACGGTTTTCGCATGGACGTTATTCCGCTCATTTCCAAGCGCACCGACTGGCCGGACGTCGACCTGAACAATTTTACCGAGGCGATCGAAAAAACCTACGCCAACGGGCCGCGCGTGCACGAGTTCCTGCAGGAAATGCACCGGGAAGTACTGCGCCACTACGACATCATGACAGTCGGCGAAGCTCCCGGCGTGCCGCCCCGGTTCGGCAGCCTGTACGTAGGGGAGGACCGCAATGAACTCAACATGATCTTCCATTTCGGGCATATGTTCCTCGATTGGGGGCCGCGCGGCAAATTCGACCCGCAGCCGTGGGACCTCAACGCCTTTAAGGATGTCTTTAACACCTGGGACGCCGCCATCGGCGACCGCGGCTGGCTGAGTCCTTTCCTCGACAACCACGACTTCCCACGCATGGTGTCGCGCTGGGGCAACGACAAGGCCTACCGCGTACCTTCCGCCAAAATGCTCGCTACCCTGTTATTGACGATGCGCGGCACGCCTTCTATCTATATGGGCAGCGAACTGGGCATGACCAACGTCGCCTTTCCCAGCTTTGACGACTACCGCGATCTGGAAACGCTGAACGCCTACCGGGAGGTCAAAGCCCGGGGCGGCGATCTCGACGCCCTTTTGCGCGCCGTCCACCAGCAGAGCCGCGACAATATGCGCACGCCCATGCAATGGGACGGCGCTCACCATGCAGGATTCACCGAAGCCGGGGAGCCCTGGATACCGGTCAATCCCAATTACACCGAAATAAACGCGGAAAAGGTGTTAGCCGATCCCGACTCCGTATTTCATTACTACCGGCGGCTGTTGCAATTGCGGAAAGCCCATCCGACCCTCATCTACGGCCGGTACGAGATGATCGATGAAGGCAGCGAGGTGCTGTACGCATATCGCCGCTGGGACGAGGCGGGGGAGTATTTCGTCTACCTCAACTTTTCGGATGAAGAACAAGAGCTGACGCCCCGGCCGGCGGGTAAAGACTGGTCGTTGCTGATCGGAAATTACGATGGCGAAACGGCGCGCCTCCGCCCCTGGGAAGGCCGGGTTTACCAGGTTACAGCTTAAAGATCATCGGCTGTAGGGTCTCGTTGAATTCCTTGACGATTTTTTCCAGGTTGTCGAAGCGATAGCCTTTCTGCCCGATTTTTTCGGCCAGTTCGGGCGCGCGTTTATTCAGCAGGCGACGCATGCGCCGGCGGAACCCCCAGCGGCGCAGCCGGTACGGCTGGCGGTCGTTCAATTCGATGTAGTATTCGTGGGTGGTGTAGGTTTGCAGGGCCACGCCGTTGGAGCCGACGACGAGCCCTTGCCGTTCTTCCGGCGCTTTGTAGAGGCTGACGCGATCGCCTTTGTAGACTACCCGCAGGAACATCCAGTTGCGGCGGTTGCGTTTACTCTCGAAGGCGATCCAGCGTTCGTCTTTGCGGAATACGAACCCGCGGATCAGCGCCGGATGGATCTTGTAAGGCGTTCCAAAATCGTTGACGAAAACGACGCGGCTTTCTCCGCCGTTATGTTGGATATTACCCAGATAACCGGTCAGTTGCTTCCCGTTTTTGGTAACGAGGTAGCCGCGATACAGATCGCCGCCCCGGAGGGTGACGGCCAGCCCGAAAAGGAGGAGGATCAGAGCGTAACAATACTTCATAGGCAGCACAATTGGCGTGTTTAAAATAACCAATTTTCGCCAGAATTGCTCAGATAATTGCGACAAAATCAGCTGTTGGCAGCCAAAACGCCTTTGCCGCGGCTCCACCACATCGCCAGCGAAAAGGCGGAGAGCAGGTGCCAGACGCCCCACCAGGCGGCGATGATGGCCATGCCGCCCAGGCCGTCGAAAAAGTTGAAGATCAGGATAAGGCCGAGGCCGGAGTTTTGAATGCCCGTCTCCAGAGCGATGGCCCGCGTGTCGAACCGCGATAATCCGAAAAGGCGGGCCCAGTTGTAGCCGCCCAAAAGGGCGACGGTGTTGTGGGCCAGCACCAGGAAGAATACCAGGTATAGATAGTTGACAATGATGCTGAAATTGGCGTAGACGGCCATCAGGATAAAACCCGCAAAAATGGCCAGCGACAACAGGCGAACCGGCCGTCGAATGAGGGTCGTCAGTCGCGGCTGATAAGCGTGCAACAGCATGCCCAGCGCCAGCGGAACGAGAATGAGCTGGACGATGGTCCACACCATATCCAACGGCGCTACGTAGATGCGTTCGCTCAGCCCGGCCGCTCCGGGGGTAAGCGGCGCCAGGAAAGAGAAGTAAAGGGGCGTCAGGATCGTAGCGCCCAGCGTAGTGATGGTGGTCAGCAGCACCGAAAGGGCCGAATTGGCGCCCGCCAGGTGTACGGCGAAGTTCGAGACGTTGCCGCCCGGACAGGAAGCTACCAGGATCATGCCCAGCGCCAGGCTCGCCGGCGGGCGAAACAGAAAGATGAGCGCCAGGGTGAGCAAGGGAAGCAGCAGCCATTGCGAGCTGAGCCCGATCAGGGGCGTACGCGGTTTTCGCAACAACTCCCGAAAGTTGCCGATCCGCAGATCCAGCGCCACGCCGAACATGAGAAAGGCCAGGCAAAGGTTGAGAATTAAGAGTTGATCCGGATTAAAGTTGATCCGGATGTTGTCGATCGTCTCCATGCACTTTGTTTGGGAAAGCGAATTGTAGCGGGCAAAGTTAGGGATTTTGGCGTTAGGTAGAAGCCCGTAGTCCGCTCTTTTCCGGTCCCAGCCGATTTTCCGGCGCTTCCGCGTTTATTTTCCCCCGGATATCCCGATAATATTTTCAGGTTGTTTACCTTTAGCGCCCTAGGAAAAAAAAGGCTATCATGAAAAACAAGCTTTGCTGCCTGGTCATCCTGCTGGTGCTGGGCGTATGGACCATTGCTGATTCCCAACCTGCAAGCCTGAAGAATATGCAAAACCCGGAGGTCGAAAAGAAGATCGATTCCCTGCTGAACCTCATGACGCTGGAAGAGAAGATCGGACAACTCGTCCAGTACAGCGGATCGTGGGACCTCACCGGCCCGGCCCCGCAATCGGGCCGGGAAGAGCAGAAATACCGCAATATTCGGGAAGGACGCGTAGGCTCCATGCTCAATGTCGTTTCCACCGAAGCCACCCGCAAAGCGCAAAAGCTGGCCGTGGAGAACAGTCGGTTGGGCATTCCCCTGATTTTCGGCTATGACGTGATCCACGGCTACCAGACCATGTTTCCGGTTCCCCTCGGCGAAGCGGCGAGCTGGGACCTCGACGCCATCGAAGCCTCGGCCCGCGTAGCCGCCGCCGAGGCCGCCGCGGCGGGCCTGCACTGGACGTTTGCGCCCATGGTCGATGTGGCGCGCGACGCCCGCTGGGGGCGCATTATGGAAGGCGCCGGGGAAGATACTTACCTGGGATCGCTGGTGGCGGCCGCCCGCGTCAGAGGCTTCCAGGGCGATGACCTCGCAGCCGAAAACACCATCGCCGCCTGCGCCAAACATTTCGCCGCCTACGGCTTCGTCGAGGGCGGTCGGGAATACAATACCGTCGACATCAGCGAGCAGACGCTGCACAATGTGGTGCTGCCGCCGTTCAAAGCTTGTGTCGAGGCCGGCGTCGCTACCTTCATGAACGCCTTTAACGAGATCGGCGGGGTGCCCGCTACCGCCGACGCGAAATTGCAGCGCGAACTCCTCAAAGGAGAATGGAACTTCCAGGGTTTTGTTCTCTCCGACTGGGCTTCCATCTTCGAGTTGATCCCCCATGGGTTCGCAGCCAACCGGACCGAAGCGGCTTACCACGCCATCACGGGCGGCAGCGATATGGATATGGAAGGCTATTGCTACGAAGCAGGACTGGCGGATCTGGTGGAAAAGGGCAGAATAAAGGAGGCGCTCATCGATGACGCTGCGCGCCGCATCCTGCGGTTGAAATTCCATCTGGGCCTTTTTGAAGATCCCTACCGATACTGTGATCCGGAGCGGGAAAAAGCCCTCTTGCTGAGCGAGGAACACCTGGCCATCGCCCGCGACGTGGCCTGCAAATCCATCGTTTTGCTGAAAAACGAAAAAGACATCCTGCCGCTGGCTAAAGAAGGGCGAAAGATTGCCGTCATCGGCCCGCTGGCCGACGATAAAGACTCACCCCTGGGCAGCTGGCGCGCCAAAGCGATTGCCGGTTCGGCCGTTTCCCTCCTCGAAGGCGTCAAAGCGGCGGTCGAGCCCGGTACCGAAGTGCTCTACGCCGAAGGGGTAAAACTCAGCCTCGGCGAACGAAAGTTCACTCAGGAACTGACCATCAATGAAACCGACGTCTCGGGCATCCCCGCCGCCGTAGAGATCGCCAAACAGTCGGACATCGTACTGCTGGCTATCGGCGAAGACTGCTTCCAGTCGGGAGAGGCGCGCAGCCGCACCGACATCGGCCTGCCCGGCGTTCAGGATGAACTCTTTCGCGCTGTAATCGCCGCCAATCCGAACGTCGTAGTGGTCCTGATGAACGGCCGGCCGCTGGCCATCCCCGAAGTGGCCGAAAACGCCATGGCCATCGTCGAAACCTGGTTCCTGGGCTCGCAGGCGGGATACGCCATCGCTGACGTCCTCTTCGGCGATTACAACCCCTCCGGCCGCCTCCCGGTTTCTTTTCCCTACGTCACAGGGCAAGAGCCGCTATACTACAACCGAAAAAATACCGGACGCCCCGAAAAAGGGTCGGACGCTTTCTGGTCGCACTACATCGATGCGCCGGTAGAGGCCTTATACCCTTTTGGTTATGGACTGAGCTATACGACTTTCAAATACGGCGAGCTGCGGCTCAGCGCTGCGGAGATGACCATGGACGGTGCGCTCGAAGTGTCGGTCGCCATCGAGAATACGGGCGAGCGCACCGGGAAAGAGGTGGTGCAGTTTTATACCCGCGACCTCTTCGGCAGCTTCACCCGCCCGATCCGCGAACTGAAAGGCTACCAGGCGGTAGAACTGGAACCCGGCGAATCGAAAACCGTGACCTTCCGGCTTACCGCCGACGATCTGGCGTTTTATACGCGCAACGGAAAGTGGGAAGCAGAACCCGGCGAATTCCACGTGATGATCGGGCCCAATGCGCACGATCTGCAAAGGGCTTCGTTTACCCTGAAGGAATAGGGAATAATCCGCCCTAGGTACGGAATTACAGGCTGCATGCTGGTCATCTTTACTATCCCGCGCTTCTGGTACGGCCATCACTGCGTACAAAAATGGCGTTCTTGCTGGCGGCGGAAGCATTCCGGTCGTATTTTTTCTGTTATTCACTAGCAAGCCTGCCTTCCCTTTCGTATCTTATGGGAAGAACCCAACACCCCGTCAAATGAAAATACGTATCCACAATTGCCACGCGCACGTCTTTACCTCGCGGCATATTCCCGACAAATTTCTGCCCCTCGGCCTGGTCCGGTTTTTAGCGAAAAACAATCGCACGCAGATGTTGGGCCGTTTCCTCAATTATTGCAATCCCTTCAGCTCCGACGATGTTTTCGATCGCTACGCCCGCTTCATGGAGCAGGGCGACCAGGCGGGGCAGGAGCAAATACTCGAAGGGTTGCAACGCGCCTATCCCTCCGACGCCCGCTACGTGCTGCTGTCTCTGGATTTTCATTATATGGAGGCAGGAGAACCGGCTGTTTCTTTCGAAGAACAGCTTGCTGAATTGGCGGCGTTGAAGCGGCGACAGCCGGACCTGGTGTTTCCTTTCATCTGCGTTGATCCGCGCCGGCAAGGCGTGCTCGATCTGGTGAAAGAATACATCGAGGAAAAAGGTTTCGCCGGCCTGAAGTTGTACCCGCCTTTGGGCTTTTTTCCCTTTGATGATCGGTTGGATCCGGTTTATGAATACGCGCAGGCCAACGAGCTGCCGGTGCTCACTCACTGCAACCGGGGCGGCATCTACTACCGGGGCGCGATCAAAAAAGCCGATCACGTTCATCCGGTTACCGGGAAGTGGCTGCCCGGTTGGTCGAATAAAAGCTTTACCGACCATTATTCGGCGCCGGAGAATTTTGCGTACGTACTGAAAAAGTTTCCGGAACTCAAGCTGTGTTTCGGCCACTTCGGAGGCGCTGTGGAGTGGAAAAAATACATGGATGATCCTGACCCGGCGGTGTTCGAGAACTCCTGGTATTACCTGATCCGCGAGCTGATCCAACAATACCCTAACGTGTACGCAGATATTTCTTACGCGCTGGCCGATTTTTCCCTTTTGGGCTTGCTGAAGATCACGCTGGAAAGCCCTGAAGTCCGCAATCGCGTGCTGTTCGGTTCGGATTTTTACATGTCCGAGCTGGAAAGTACCGAATTCCGTTGGAGCATCGACCTGCGGGCGGCGCTCGGCGAAGAGAAATACCGGCTGATCGCGGAGACGAACCCGCGGCAGTTTTTGTCTCTTCAAGATTGAGATGGCAGGCACTTCCAAAGTGCCTGCCATCTGGTCAGGACTGAAATTGTTCCGCCAGCAGTCCTTCCAGATATTCCTGATCTACGGCGTCGAAAGAGCCCTCGGTGGTGCTGTCCACGTCAAAAACGGCGATGAGGCGCCGGTCGGCGTCGAAAACGGGCACGACGATCTCCGAGCGGGAGAGGGGATCGCAGGCGATGTGTTCGACGCCTTGCACCAGGGCGTGCGTGTCGGAAACGATCTGCGTTTGTTCCTCGCGGGCCGCTTTGCCGCACACGCCACGGTCGAAGTCGATGTGCAGGCAGCCCAGCGTGCCCTGGTATGGGCCGACGGAAAGGCGTCGCTCGCCGCTGCGAAGGTAAAAGCCCACCCAGTAGTAATAAGGCAGTTCGGTTTTCAGCAGGCAGTTGATGGTCGCCATTTTGAGGACGCGGTCGGTCTCGCCTGCGAGATTGGCGCGGATCGCGGAAAGCGCGCGTTCGTAGGCGGCCCGCTTTTCCGCGGCGTCCAGGTTGACGGAGGGTTTGATGAAATAGGGCATTTTCGTACCGGCGCTCATGTTCCAAATTTTTAGCCCGGATTATTCCAAGTGCTTTGTCCCAAAAGTAACTATCGGTAATTCCGGCTTCTTTTGGCGCTGCTCTTCGTTGCTCTTCAGTCACATAGCTACGGCTATTTTCCTTCATCGCGCCTCGATCAGCGCCAAAACAGCCTCAGAATTCCTCGAAAGAACTTCTGGGACAAAGCACTGGCTTCGCAACAAATTAATCCATGAATATTCCGGGTTAGGTTCGCTACTTTGAATTATCGTTTTCTTTCTTTTGCTTTTTTCCTTGCCCGTCGTTGGGTTTCACCCGTGCCGGATCAAAAAGCACCTTCGATCCCGACCCCATTGCGATGATGCTGCGCATCGCCTCTTCCGGTTTGACGTTGAGGAAGCGCACCTTTTCCGCTTTTACGTGAAACACGAATCCGTTGGTCGGGTTGGGCGCGGTGGGGACGAACACCGTATACCAGTCGCTTTCCAGCTCATCGGTAACGAAGCCGGTCATCTGTGAGCCGCTGCCGAAAGGGTCGATGAGGACGACCTGGGAGAACGGCATTTTGTCGCGGTTGAAGAACTGGGTCAGGGTGTCGCGAATCGTGGTGTAAAAGGGGATCTGCCCCAGCCACTGCATTTCCAGTTTCTTGAAAAAGCGCTCACCTAACTCGGTGCGCACGACGAGCCCGATAATGAAAAAAGCGATGATGACCAGGGCAAAGGCGATGAGATCGACGATCCAGTCGTTGATGTTGTTCGGGAAGGACAGCAGTTGTTTGACCGGGTCGAGCAGGTCGGTGATGAAGTTGACAACGAACCGGACGACCAGGACCAATAAGGTGATAGGCAGCACGACGAGCAGGCCGCCGAGCACAGTGGTAACGAAAAACCGGCGCAGGCGCCGCAGGAATACACGTTGGCGTTTCATGACCATAGGATAAACAATTGTCCGGCAAAATCCGCCTTTTTCCTGATAAATATCAACTGCGGGGCTGATAAAAATCACCGTCGATTCCCGTAAAAAGAGTTAGATTTAATAGAGAACCAAACCCGGTTGCCGGATGATCGCTCTTTTTATCACCCTCGGGCTGGTGTTCCTTTTGTTGGCCTGGCTGTTGCTGTCTCCGCTGGATTTGCGGATCGACACCCAGAACAACCTTTATTTTTTGCGCTGGCGCTATCTGGCCCGCGCGGAGGTGCTCTCCGACGACGGACCCGGCCTGGCTGTCCGCCTTTGGGTGGGCCCTTTCCGTTGGCGCTTCGATCTATTGGAATGGGCGGGAAAAGAAAAAACGGAAAAGCCGAAGCCCGAGAAAAAGGAAAAAGCGAAGCGAAAAAAAAGCCGAATGCCCAAATGGGCGACTATCCGGCGGATAATCCGGACGTTCCGCGTGCGCCGTTGTTTTGTCGATCTCGACACCGGCGACTACACGCGCAACGCCTGGTTGTTCCCGCTCTTCTATCTGCTGCGCCGTCCGCGTGCTGCGGTGCGCGTCAACTTTCAGGGGCGCAACGAAGTGGACCTCTGGATACAAAACCGGCCCATCAACGTGTTGATTGCCTTTTTAAAGAAATAAAACCTGACTATCATGAAAAAGAATTTTGAAGAAATGTTGCCGCAAATCACCGAGTTTATGAAAAACGAAGCGAATACCGAGACCGTCGTCGGCAAGCAATTCCAGCTGGGTGAATTTACCTGCGTGCCCGTCATCCGCGTGGGCATGGGCTTTGGTTCCGGCATGGGTGAAGGCGAAGGCCCCAATCACCAGGGACAAGGCGAAGGCGGCGGCGTCGCCGGCGGCATGGGCATCGAGCCCATCGGCTTCCTGGTCACGCGGGGCGATCAGATTTCTTTTATTTCCAGCAAGACGAGCACCGGCTTGTCCAAGGCTTTCGAAAAAGCCCCGGAACTGCTGGAAAAGTTCCTGGATAAGCAGAAAAAGGAGCCGGCGACGGCATGATGGAACGCGGCTTTTCTGCTGATGGTTTTTTAAAACATTGCTATGTCCAACATCCTGCTTCTCGGCGGCTACGGCAACGCCGGCCGGGCGATCGCCCGGGGAATTTTGTCGCATACCGCCACCGGTGTACTAACCATTGCCGGACGCCGCCGCGAAGCCGCCGAGTTGTTTGCTCAGGCGCTGCGGGACGAGTTTCCGCAGCGGCGCATCGCTAGTCGCCTGGTCGATGCGGGCAGTGAAGCCGAACTGGTCGAGGCTTTCCGGGAATGCAGCCTGGTCGTCAACGCCGCCAGCTCCATCGCGCATAAGGAATGCACGGTGCGGGCGTTACTGGCGACGGGAGCAGACTATCTGGACACGCACCTGTCTGCTCCGCCCAAACTGGCGATACTCCGCGCCCAGGACGACCGTCTGCGCGAAGCGGATATCTGCTGCATCACCGACGGCGGTTTCCATCCGGGATTGCCGGCCGCGGCGGTCCGCTATGCCGCCGGCCATTTCGACCACCTGCAACGGGCCCGTATCTACAGCGCGATCCGCATCAACTGGCGCCGGCTTTCTTTCTCCCCGGCGACGCGGCAGGAGATGGTCGACGAATTCAGGCACTTCCAGCCTCTGGAGTTCCGGAACGGAGAATGGCGCCGCCGCCCTTATTCGCAGCCACTGCATTACGATTTCGATGCGCCCTTCGGTCGCCGCTATTGCGTACCCATGCACCTCGCGGAAATGGAAGGCCTGCCCAGCGCTTTCCCCGGCTTGCAGCAAGCCGGTTTTTACGTCACCGGTTTTAATCCCCTGCTCGATTACCTGCTGATGCCCGTCATTGCGCTGGGCGCCCGGGTGCTGCCCCGGCCCCTGCAAGGTCTCCTGGGCCGCTTGCTGGTCTGGGGGCTCCGGCGCGGCGGACCGCCTTACGGGATACAGCTCGACGTCAACTGCGCCGGCCTCCGGCACGGCCGCGACCGCGAGCTGGTCCTGCGCTTGTCGCATCCTGACGCCTATCACATGACCGCCGCTCCGGTAGTGGCTTGCGTCAAACAATTGCTCGAAGATCCGATTCGCCGCCCCGGCCTGCAGTACCAGGCGCTCATCGTGGAGCCCGTCCAGTTCATCGCCGACCTGCGGGCGCAGGGGGTCGCCGTCGAGCTGATCTGGAAAAAGGATGGCGTGAAGGAAGCGGTTCGGTGACAGTAATGGCAAGAATTGACTAATTTTGAGGCAGTATCTTCAGAATCCGCTATGGGTTCTTGCATAACTTTTTACCGGCGGCCGTTTCCAGCCGCCTCGTATCGACCCAAGACCATGCTGCCTACCTTACATACCGATCGACTCACCCTGCGTTTGCCCTGTCTGGAAGACCTGGACGGCATCCATCAATTGGGCAGTAATCCGCGGGTCATGCAATACATTACCAACGGCCGGACGCAATCGCGCGAACAGGCCCGCGAAGACCTGATGCGTCGTATAAAACAGTCGCAGGGACCGATGGGCTATTGGATCGTGACGTTGCGGGAAAGGGGCGACCTGCTCGGCTGGGTAGCCCTCAAACCACTGGAGAACAGCCCTTACATCGAATTGGGATATCGTCTGCAGGAAGCCTACTGGGGGCGCGGTTTCGCCACCGAAGCCGGCCGGGCGCTGCTGGAATACGGGTTCGGAACGCTACAGCTGCCCGAGATCTGGGCGGTGGCCCTGCCCGAAAACCTCGCCAGCACCCGCGTCATGGAAAAGCTGGGCATGAGCTACTCCGGCGCCGGCCGGTACTACGGCGCCGACTGTGTTTGTTACCAGATCAAATTCGAAGTTTTTCAGCGGCAAAAAAGGGAACGGCTTAGTCTCGACGGGTAGCCCGGGTTAACCCTATCGCACCCGCCGCATCTTCCTCACCGCCCGCTGGTTGAACAGCTGGTTGCGCCGGCCGATAAATTCGGACTGGGCGCGCGTCATTTGGGCGGGATGGCTGTTTTGCATGACGACCGTATAGCCGTCGGTCGGGCTGTTTTCCAGAACGATCTGTTGCGGAAAAGCGATGGTTTTATTTTCAAAGACCGCGCGGTTGTCCTTTTGTTCGAGTAGTTCGTAGCGAACGGGTTGCCTGGAATCGTCGAGAGCGACGAACAAGTATACGCGATTGTCGATCAGGCGGAGGCTCATATTTTCCCGAAACAGCGTGTCCTTACCCTGCAACAGCAGGCCCGCGCCCTGCAGGGTGCGGTTGTCGGAGAGCATCCAGCGTTCGACGGACTGCCGGCCGTTCGTTTCGCTCACCCATTCGCCGAGCAGCCAGTAGAAGTTGGTGAGCAAGGCCTCCTCCGGCCGGCTGGACAGAGGCGCGCGCGGGTTGCGCCGGATGGCGTCGCGGACGTCGTCAGAGGGCACCAGTCGTCGATCCGGGCTGCCTTCTTCGATGGGGTTGGAGAGGCGATCCTGATATTTGCGGGTAAATTCCACCGCGCGCAACATGCTGCGGTCCACGTCCGTAAAGGTAAGGTCTTCCATCGGCAGGGGCGCTTCGGTATTGGCGGCCAGGTATGCCGGTCGCCGGTTTTCCAGCACCAGCGAGAAGAGGAAGGTGATCACCGCCAGCAACAGCAAAGCCGCCGCCATCATGAGCGGACGCCAGCGCTGCCGGTCGTGACGCGGGAAACGCCGGCGGCTGTCGAGCCTTCGCTCCAGCCTCCGCCACGCTTGCGGCGAGGGCATCTCATTCAGCTTGTGCTGATTGTCCCGAAAGAGGTCGAATAAATCTTTTTGGCGTTTCATTGTTCGTTGGTTTGCGATGAACTCCGCATTTGACAATTGGCTTTTGTTTTTGCTCAGCCGACGCCCGGGTAGCGCGATTGTTCGAGCAGCTCCTGCAGGCGTTTGCGGGCCAGGATGAGCTGCGACTTCGAAGTATTGATGCTGATGCCCAGTATTTCGGCGATCTCCCGGTGTTTGTAACCCTCCAGCGCGTAGAGGTTGAACACGGTGCGATAGCCCGTCGGCAGCCGGTCGAGCAGGTCAAGAATATCCTGTGCGGCCAGCTCGTCGACGACCGTGGTCGTTTCCGGAACGTCAATGTCTTTGAGCTCCACGGTGAGGTTGAAGTTGTGCGTTTTGCGCAAAAACATCAGCGCCTCGTTGACCACGATCCGGCGCACCCAACCTTCGAAGCTGCCTTCTCCTTTATACTGGTGGATATTGGTCAGCACCTTAAAAAGCGCTTCCACCAGTACGTCCTCCGCATCTTCCCGGTTGCGCAGGTAGCGCTTGCAAATGGCGAAGGCCAGCGGTGCAAACCGCTCGTACAACGCTTTCTGAGCGCGTCGGTCTTCTTTTTTGCAGGCTGCTATGAGGTCTTGCTCGGTCACCAGTTCAATTTGCGGTTTGGCCGGCTCTTCCGTTAGAGCTTGTTTGGAGGTAGTGCTTTTGAAGCGAAAAACTCAGATTTTGGGT
>CAYQQU010000066.1:0-30512 GCA_964419545.1 uncultured Saprospiraceae bacterium
AAAAATACGATGATTATTCCGGGTTTTGGCTATTTTGACCTAAGTAGTTACCTATTTTGATTTAAACGCGCTTCTAAAGCCAATACCTTTTGATTTAGCTCCAATATCTGCCTCATTAAATCTTCAATGAGACGGTGACAAGTCGGTATGTCGTTGGGTAGCGGCATCAATATGAATAGTCAATCTTTAAATTTCGATAAAAAATACGATGATTATTCCGGGTTTTGGCTATTTTGACCTAAGTAGTTACGATTGACTTAAGACCAATATATGTATACAGGGAAACCCAAGGTTATTCAATTTTTTGTAAAAAGGTAAAAAGGAGAGAATCTAACGGCCTGCCCTGGCAAGACGAAAGCCTAAGCCGTTGAGACGGTTGCCCGGCGTGATGCCGTTGCGGTACGCTACCCGGACGCGGGCGGGCTTGTTGTTCCAAGACCCGCCCCGCAACACCCGGTAAACGCCACCGGCAGGACCGGTAGGATTGCGGGCGTTTTGACTTTTTTCGTAATAATCGGAATCGTACCAATCCCAGCACCACTCCCAGACGTTGCCGGTTATGCTGTGAAGTCGGAGGTCTCCCTGCTCGAATTGATTGACCGGAGCGGTATGAATGTAACCGTCGCTATAATCTTCCCAAATTGTCCAGCCGGTGTATTGGGTTTTTGCGGTTTCGTCGGCGATATTGGCGTGGGGCGTGTCTTCACTGCCCCAGGCGTATTGAATTCGCTGTCCCCGGCTTCGCGCTGCAAATTCCCACTCCGCTTCGGTGGGTAGGCGGTAGCCGTCGGCCTGCCAGTTTGCCGCTACTTGATCGCCGTTGATAGTGTAAACAGGTTGGTAATTGTGTTGCTCGCTCAGCCAATTACAGTAATGCACTGCGTCATTCCAGCTTACGTGTAAGACGGGATGGTCGTACTCGGGAGAGGGTCTTAGTTTACCGGTAGCGTCGTGGCGCCAGTTGATCCCGGCTTTTTTGTTATAATCACCAGCTTCTTCTGTAATATAGCTTCCGTCCCCCTTTTCAGCATCGGTCTGATAGCCGGCTGCTTCCGCGAAGCGGCTGAACTCTTGAACGGTCACCTCATATTTCCCGAGGTAATAATCGCCCAAAGTCACGGTATGCACCGGCTTTTCGTTCGATTCTCCTGCATCAAATTGATCCCCCATCTCGAACGTGCCCCCCCGCACCAGGACCAGCTCCGGCTTGGGGATATCGGAATCTATAACTATAACCGGGCAGCCCTGGTTAGCGCGCGGTCCGGCTTCCTGGGGGCACGCGTCGTCCCGGTCGGCTACCTGGTCGCCGTCCTGATCGGGGCAGCCGGCGGTGGCGGCGGGGCCGGGCTCACGGGGGCACTCGTCTTCGTCATCGGTGATGCCGTCGGCGTCGGCGTCTTCGGGAGGGATAGGGCTTAGTCGAACGGTCGGAAGGGTATTGGATTCCTGAATGTCCAGCTCTTCTTCCTTCGGCTGATAATCCGGCAGTTGGAAACGGATGGTGAGGGTTTGGCGGGAGAGGTCTTCGAGCAGGTCTAATTCATAGCTTCCCTGGCGGTTGGTCGAAGTTTCCGTTTCATCCGGCGTCCGCACCGTGATCTGTACGCCGGAAAGAGGACGGCCGGAAGCTTCCTCTTCGACCCGGCCACGGTAGGTCGCCACGGGGCAGTCCCCACCGATGCAGCGACCGTCGCGATCGATGCGGAACGACTTGCCGTCGAGCTCCACCGCGGCAGCGCCGTTCTCGAACGAGCGCGCGCCGTCGTACCGGAGCGGGATTATTTCCCGGCCGCTGGTGTTGAGGTAGCCCCATTTGCTCCCTTTGCTGACGAAAGCTAGTCCTTCCCGGAACGGGCCGGCGTCATCGTAGTTGAAATCAGTGATTTCGGATCCGTCTTTGCGGATGAAACCGTAGCCCTTTCCGGGCGGTTTCACCCAGGCCAGCTCGTCGGCGGTGAACTCCCCGGCTTTTTCGTAGGGGCCTTTCAAGACGATGGCGCCGAGTTCGTTGACGTAGCGGAAAAAGTATTCCCCTGCTTGAAAGAAGCTATCCCTCAGCAGGCGGTTGAAGCAGTTCATGATATTTCCTTCCCGGTCGATAAAGCATTGTTCTCGTCTTCGCGTGATCAGCGCGCTGTCCCCTACGAAGTTGTAGGCGTGATCGTAAGGAAGGGGCGGCGCCGGCAATTCCTGGAAGCGAGAAGACGGGGTGTTCTGGGCCGACCTCGACCAAATGGGTTGCCCGCGGCGATCGAGAAAGCCGTACTTTCCGTTGCGGCGCACCCGCACCCGGCCGTAGTGCATGGAGTCGACAAAGTCGTAGGTTAGCAAATGGCGAAGGTTGGGTACGTGCTGCGCAAAATATCCGGTGTCGATCTCGGCCGCCCGGGCGCGGGCCAGGCTGTCGTAATTCTGGTAATAGTAGGCGAGGCCCAGTAAGTGGGTGTCGTCGAAGAAGTCGACCCGGCGAACCGCCCCTTCACCTGCTCTCCTTTGGGGGCTGCTTTTTTCAGAAAACGGAATGGTTTCTCCGGCGGCGATCAGTTCTTCCCGCAAGGTTTCCAGCACGAAGGCCGCTTCGGAATGGAGCGTGTCCTGATACAACCGGACTGCCCGGTTTTTGTAAGCGTTCCAGGATTGGTTCAGAAAGACGGAATCAAAATAAGCACGTTCGGTTGGTTCCCAGCGGGCCGACCAGCGGCGCAGGCTGTCGGCGAGCGACCGGGCTTTTCCCAAACGGAGGCTATCGATGAATTGAACGGCCTGCAGGGTGAAAAAGTCCACCGAATCTTGTGGGGTGGCCAGGCAGTAGACCTCCCCGGCATCCTGCATCTCGACCAGGTCGCCGCCGCAGGGAGGAGGCAGCAGCTGCCGGGCGCCCAGCACCAGCAGCGCTAGGAAGCCGGCGATGACCAACGGCATGCCATTGCGCCAGCCGAGCACGCCCCGCCCGCCGGGGAAGAAGAGCCGGCGCAGTCTTTCAGGCAGGGGGAAGTCGAGCAGGCGATTGAACTGGTCGTCGAGTTCGGCCACGGCGACGTGGTCTTCGGCGATGCGCTTGGCGTGCTGCTCGCGGTATTTTTTCAGCCAGTATTGCTTTTCGGCGGGCATACGGGCGAGCAGCAGTTTGTTGACGGCCAGGTGGAGCTGGTGCTCTTCGTAGGCGTAGGAGTCGGTGCGCTCGGGTACGTTGGCTTCCAGCATGCCGACGATCGCTTCGCGCACGGCCCGGCGGTCGTCGGCGGTAAACCCTTCGTAGCTCAGCAGCTGGCGGCGCACGGGGTCGGGCATGGCGCCCCGCCGGAACCACTCCAGGCGGGCCAGGGCGGCGACGTTGGAGAAAGTGACCAGCGTCTGGTCGGGCGGGGAGAGCACCTCGCCCAGCTCCAGCGTCAGATCCCAGTGCAGTTCGGGATAGACCGCGCAGGCGGCCAGCCAGCGCATCAGGTAGGGGCTGAAGTGGCGGGCCAGGGAGCCGGGCGCGTCGTCGGGATCGATCTTGTAGGGTACGTCGGTTTTGCCGATCTCGTATTTCCAGTCGCGCAGGCTGGGAGTCGGCAGTTCTTCGAAGTGGCGCACCACATTGATCATGCCGCTGATGTTGGCGGGCAGTACGAAGAAAAGACGAGCCAGGATGGCCTCGCGGTAGTTCCAGGCTGCTGCCGGCGCCGGGGTCAGCAGGGCGCGGTTGGACCAGCTGCTCAGCTGTTGGGCCCAATCTTCGAGCCCGCCCGTGGCGGGGTTGAGGAAGCTGTAGCCGTCGCTGAAGATCAGCAGGCGGGCGTTGCGGTGGAGCTGGAGGAGGCGTTCCAGCGGCAGCCCGGTGGGATGGCGATCGTTCCAGCAGTGTAGCGGGTTGCCGTCGAAGAAGAAGCGCTCGGCGTAAACCTCCTGGCGCACCAGCCGCTGGTAGAGGTGTTCGAAGAGCTGCGACTGGTGGTTCTGTTCGGTATTTTTGTCGATGAGCAACAGGTATTCCACCGGCCGCGAGAAAGCTTCGTACCGGAAGTCCACCATCCCACCCCGGCGGATGGTCGCCTGGATGGTGCGGGGGATGCTCAGCCGCTCCCGCTCGCTCTCCTCCCGCCCCCGCAGGCGGTTGAGGGCGAAGTAGAAGTCTTGCGCCAACGCGATGGGGCGCTCCCGGCGGATCTTGATCGGCAGACGGTAGGGCGGTTCTTCCCCCCGTTCTTGCCGGGCGGCGTACTGCCGCCGCGCTCGCCGCCAAAGAACCAAGCCCAGGGAGAAAACCAGCAACAGCCCCCAGAGGATCAGGCTGGCCAGATCTTTGTACTGCGCCAGCCAAAACCAAAGGTCTTTGACTACCGGTCTCAGAGCCGGAAGATCGAGGGCTGTGGTTTCAAACTGCGGGCGGTAAGAGACCGAATCGCGGCGAGCCAGATCCGAGAGCGCGACCGATTCGTCTTC
This sequence comes from uncultured Saprospiraceae bacterium, assembly GCA_964419545.1. Taxonomy (GTDB): domain Bacteria; phylum Bacteroidota; class Bacteroidia; order Chitinophagales; family Saprospiraceae; genus CAYQQU01. The sequence goes on from CAYQQU010000066.1 coordinate 4,429, forward strand.
CTTAGCCGGTTCCTCGGCTACGCCCGTGGTGTCGATAGGTAATGCCGGCGCCAGGGCAGTAGTGTCTATTTTTACTTCTTTGGCCCTGGTGGTGGCGTCTGGTCCGAAATAGGAATATCCTGCATAGATCCCAAGGCTGATCAGCAGGGCCGCCAGGGCGGTCGCCAGAAAGAAGCGCCGCCGGTCGGGTGGGGTAGCGGATGCTTCTTTTGGTGGTTTCTCTTTTTGGGGCGCTTTTTCACCTCTTTTTTTAGCTGGGGAGGCGATCCCCAACAGAAAGGCATGACGCCGGAAAGCTTCCCGGAACTTTTCCTGCTCCGCCTCTGTCCGCGCGATCAGCGGGCAGAGGTAGTCGCGGGCCTCTTCGTAGCCGGGATCGGGTTGCAGAGCCTGCCATACCGAAGCCACCTGCAGGTAGGTTCCTACCCCAGGTTGGAAGCCTTCTTTTTTCAGGGCTTCGAGGAAGTCTAGTATGGGTTGGTATGGACTGATGTTGAATCGGTTTTTTGTCTTTAGTCTTTAGTCTTTGGTCTTTGGTGCTCCGCGGTTTTGTATGCTCCTAGAGCTAAAGACCAAAAACTACACTTACACCTGCCCCACCACTGTCTTCAAATCCTCCTTATCCTTCACCAAAATCCCGTAAGTACTGATCAACTCCTGCTGTTCTTCGCCTTGGGCGTTTGTCAAGCGGTCAGGAGAGAGGCGGCCGGCGGCGTCGAGGCGTTCCAGGATGGTGACCCATTGGAGCAGCTCCGCCGTCGAAGGCTTTTTCCGTTTACACAAGTCACGCACCTTATGGAAGTGTTCGACCGCCTGCTGCAGCTGTTGCGCGTCGAAGCGGGCGCATTTGCGTTGCAGGATCTGCACCAGCATCTCATCGTCTGGGAAGTTGATATTGAAGTAAACGCACCGCCGCAGGAAAGCGTCGGGCAGGTTCTTTTCCGAGTTCGACGTCATTACCACGATCGGTCGGTTTTCCGGGGTAGTGCTCACGCGGTTTTCACCCACCAGGCCCAGCTCCGGGACTTCGAAGGAGAGCTGCTCCATCACGTCGAGGATGTCGTTGGGAAAGTCGCGCGGCGCCTTGTCGATCTCGTCGATGAGGAGGATGCTGCGCCGGTTGGAGCGGATCGCCGCCCCCAGCGCCTGGTAGCGGATGAAGCGCTTTTCGATCTCCGCAATGTCCAGTTCCTCCCGGTTGTTCTGTACGAACTGGAAGTGTTTCAGCGAATCGTACCGGTAAAATAGGTCCTGGGCGGTGGAGGTAGTTTTGGTGTTGAATACGTAGAAGTGCTCCACTTCTCCCGCTGCCGAAAAGTGCTGCGCCAGGTGGCGCGCCAGTTCGGTCTTGCCGGCGCCGGGCTCGCCGGTCAGCAATAGCGGCTGCCCCAGAAAGATGGCCAGGTTGGCGGCGCGCTGCAAAGCCGGCGAAGCGATGTAGTCGGCCCCGGCGGTCAGCCGCTCCCGCAGGCTGTTGTCGAAGGAGGGGATGCCTTGGCCTCGGTGGTCGGTGTAGTAGTTCATGCTACTTAAATTATGAAAGACTTGATCTATTTTTAACAAACTATACTGTTTTGCCCCTAAATCCCAAAACTCGCATTCTGGAACTCCTCCACAATCTCGGCCAGTACTTCCTCTACATAAGACATAGGCCATTCCGTACCCCGCGGAAGTTTTTGGATCAAAGCATCTACCTTTTTTTCGCGTGTTAGCTGGTTATTTTCGTATCTTTTATACCAATTCAGCAGGTCTTCCCGATCTACGAGCGTCAGGGGAGGGAGCACTGTGGGCGGCTCGGCGCAGGTGGCTGAAAAGCGCTGCAGCGCCTGGTGGATATCTTGTTCCGAAGCCGGTTTTTTCTTTTTCTTACCCAGCAGGCCGCCCAGTAAGCCCGACCTGGCAGTTTTTTTTCGAACGTTGAGGATGAAGAAAAGGACGAAGGTCCGGCCGACAGAAGTGTCGAGCCTGCAGAAAGATTGGGTGATCCATTCCAGGGTTGCCACGCCGTTCTTTTCCCAGGCCGTTTGGGTCATATTGAGCTTAAAAGCCAACGGCACGAAGTGGTACGGGCGGTAGGCCGGCAATTGAGCATCGATCAGGTCGGCGAATTCGTGCAACGAACGGACCTGGGCCGGTAGGCCTTTGTTGAACAGCCGGCGGAAAAAGAATCGAGACTCTTCCAGGTCCTCGTTGTCTCCTATGTCGAGCTCCCCGATCTCGATCTGGTCAAAACCGGGGTACCGTACCGCCTGTCTTCCTTCTTTCAGGTCAGTGATCAGCCTTTTGACTAAGCTGTCAGCCTGGTCGTACTTTTGTTCGGCCAGCAGGTAGAGGTGGAGCGGCTGGTTTTCCTTTTCCCGCTCCTCGAAGTTGAGCCAGAACCGTTTTAGGATTTCCTGGCGATTGCAGCTCACCACCGCCAGCTCGCTTCCCAGCTGGATGCCCTTGCCCGAAAGCCGTTGATGTTCTTCCAGCAGGGTTTCCAGCAGCTTCTCCACCCCGTTGAGGATCCGCTGGAATTCGCGGTCGTAGTACTCCCGGTCGATAATCCGGGCGACCGTATAATCTTCTTCGTTCTTCCGGTAAGCGGCAACGAGCGGCGTCAGCAAGGATTGGCGGTGGGGGAAGTGGGTATGCAGCAAGATCTCCAGTTCCTGGAAAGCCTTGGGGATCAGGTCCGGCCGGCGCAACATCTGACGTATGTTTTGGATGATCTGGGGAATGTCCATATTTCGCTTCGGGTCCTCTTCTGCAGTTGGTTGGTTGAGGTTTGGTTTGCTGAATTCGTTTACCTCACAAAATAAAAAATGTATGGTAAGAGGGATAATTTATGGTGCGAAATCTATTCCGTCCCCTATAGCTTTACTTCTCTCTTCCACCCGATTATCGAGGAAAGTCGGGGTACAGAGGCCTGCACTCTCTTGCATACCGCCCGGTATTGCGTATTTTCGTTTTCAAATCGATCCACATGAAAGCACTCGTTCTTCATGCAGAAAACACCCCGCTCCACTACGGCGAATGGCAAGAACCCGCGCCCCGGGAAGACCAGGTGATCGTCGAACTGAAAGCCGCCGGCCTCAACCGCCGCGACGTCTTCATCACCCAGGGGCTTTATCCTAAGATTACTTATCCGATCATCCTGGGTTCCGACGGCGTGGGCGTGCAGGGGGAGCGCGAGGTGATCATCAACCCCAGTATCGGCTGGGGCGACGATCCTTTGATCCAGGCCGAAGGCTACCACATTGTCGGCCTGCCCGAAAACGGCACTTTCGCCGAACGCATTGCCATCGAAAAGGGCCAGTTGTACGACAAGCCGCCGCACCTCAGCTGGGAGCAGGCCGCCGCCCTGCCCCTGGCCGCGCTTACCGCTTACCGGGCGCTTTTTACCCGCGGATCGCTTCAGGCCGGCGAACGGGTGCTGATCTCCGGAGTCGGCGGCGGCGTTGCCTTGTTCGCTTTGCAATTTGCCCTGGCCGCCGGAGCGGAAGTATACGTTACTTCCGGCTCGGAAGAAAAGCTGGACAAAGCCACGGCAATGGGAGCAAAGGGCGGCGCCAATTACCGAAGTGAAAGCTGGGATAAGGAACTGGCGGGGCAGTCGGGCGGCTTTGACCTGATCATCGATAGCGCCGGCGGCGACGGCTTCGCCCGCCTGCTGAAAACCTGCCGGCCGGGAGCGCGCGTCGTCACCTACGGCGGCACGCGGGGATATGTCAATAAACTGAGCCCGCAGCTCATCTTCTGGCGGCAGCTTACCATCATGGGTACGACGATGGGGACCGACCGGGAATTTGCCGATATGCTGGCTTTCGTCAACCGGCATCAGATCGTCCCGGTGGTCGATCGGGTGTTCGACCTGGCGGAAGGCCCGGAGGCTTTTGCGCGCATGGATCAGGGACTGCAGTTCGGGAAGATCGTTTTCCGGATTTATAGTCCGCCAACCCAAATAGCTGAAAGGTGAAAAAAATCGGATTGCTATCGGATACCCACGGGTTCCTGGACGAGAAAATTTTCGAATACTTTGCCGGATGTGACGAGATCTGGCACGCCGGCGATATCGGCAGCCGGGAAGTGACCGACCGCCTGCAGGCTTTCCGGCCGTTGCGGGCCGTCTACGGCAATATCGACGATCCCATATTGCGAAGGCTCTTTCCCGAAAACCTGCGTTTCGAATGCGAAGGGCTCGACGTCTGGATCACCCATATCGGCGGCTACCCCGGGCGCTATCCGAAGCGCATCCGGGAGGTGCTGGCTTCCGATCCGCCCGGGCTTTTCATTTGCGGCCATTCCCATATCCTGAAAGTTATGCCCGACAAGAAATACGGGCTGCTGCACATCAATCCCGGCGCCTGCGGGCGGCAGGGGTTTCATAAAATGAAGACCGTCGTGCGCTTCACGGTCCTGGAAGGGAAAGTGAAAGACCTGGAAGTGATCGAATTGGGACGGCGCGGGGAGCTGGAGCCCTGAAGAAGGACCCTCCGATTCGGGAGCTCTTCCGTTCCGAACCAGGGCGATCATACCGTTTTCATCTCAGCCTCCCGGCAATGGGTTAAAAACTGAGGACGATCCCCAGCTGATCGCCGGAGAAATAAACGCCGGACATCAGGTTGCGCAGTTCGTCATTGTGGCCGGCGTGGATGATGTGGTTGGCCAGATCGAAAACAAAAAGGAAGGCTCCCTGGAGGATGATCGATTTGCCGAAACCTCGCAGGCGCTCTGGCTTGTTCTCCGTATTTTTGGCCCGTTCTATCAGATAGACGCCGCCGAGCATATAGCCGACGTCCAGACCGGCATTGAAGAGTAAGATCTTCTGAAATTTGTGTTGTTCCTGTACGGTCTGGTACAGGTCAAAAGCGGCCGGGTCGGTATTGACGGCGCTGAGGTAGCCCAGGCCGGCGATGCCCAAGTTGATGACGTTCCAGCCGGCGTTCATCAGGTGAAAATACCGGTCTTCGCCGCTGCGCTGCCCGGCCAGCGCCGCGCCCAGTGCGATGTTGCCCACCGCCCAGGAGCCGAGCACCAGCATGCCCGTCTTCTGGCGTTGCAGGCGCCCCTGGTTGAAATCGGATAGCTCGCCCAGTTGCGCCCAGGCGCAGCCGGCAAGCAGAAAAAAACAAGAAAACAGTAGCGCTTTTTTCATGGTATGTTATTTGCCCACTTCAACCCGGATAGCGCCTTTTTGTTTTGGGATTTCCGCCAGCTTCAGAACCCCCTCGCATCGTCGTCCGGATTGCGGGGATCGGCCGCGCCCTGCAGCCGCCCGTCGGGCAAGCGTCGGATGGCCTTTACGACCGCCATGGACCGGACCGGCTTGAATTCGTGCCCCATCGCGGCGAGCGCCTGGCGTACGGCAGTATCGACAGCCGCTTCTTCCACGCGGATCTGATCGGGCAGCCATTGGTGGTGGAAGCGGCCGGCGCGGACCGCCGTTTCGAGATCCTGCTCGAACTCAATGATGTTGAGGATCACCTGAAATACGGCTGTAATGATCGTAGAGCCGCCGGGAGCGCCCAGCACCAGCAGTAGTTCGCCGTCTTCCTCCACGATAGTCGGCGTCATGGAACTCAGCATGCGCTTGCCGGGGGCAATGGCGTTGGCCTCGGCGCCGATGAGCCCGAACTGGTTCGGAACGCCGGGTTTGGCGCTGAAATCGTCCATTTCGTTATTGAGAAAAAAACCGGCGCCGTCCACCATGACCTTGCAGCCGTAATTGCTGTTCAGGGTGGTGGTGAGGGAAACGGCATTGCCCTCGGCGTCGACGACGGAGGTATGCGTGGTTTCGAAGTGCTCTTTTTCCAGCTGGAAATCGCCGGCCAGCATATTTTCGCTGACGGTAGCGGTGTCGCCGGAAAAATCCGCCATGCGCTCAGTCAGGTAGGATTCCGAAAGCAAAGAATCGCGAGGCACCTCGTAAAAGTCGCTGTCGCCCAGATACGCCGCCCGGTCGGCGAAAGCTCGCCGCTGGGCTTCCACCATGAGGTGCACGGCTTCCCGGCTGTGGAAGCCGTATTCCGCCAGGGGGTAGGGTTCCACCATATTCAGCATTTGCACCAGGGCGATGCCGCCGCTGGAGGGCGGCGGCATGGAGATGATGCGAAAGTCCTTGTATTGCCCCACGATCGGTTCGCGCCACCGGGCCTGGTAGTCGGCCAGGTCCTGCGCCGTGATCAGTCCGCCGTTGGCCGCCATTTCCGCTGCGATGAGGTCGGCCGTCTTTCCGGCGTAGAAGCCGGCGCGGCCCCGATCGCGGATGCGGGTCAAGGTTTGGGCGAGGTCGTTTTGTACCAGCCGGTCGCCTGCCTGCCAGTCGTCCTTAATTACGGGGCACTGCTCCGGCCGGTTGTATTCCCGGAAAGCCTCCTGATACCGGTTGAGCCGGGCGGCTTCGGCTTCACTGATGCGAAAGCCGGATTTCGCCAGTTCGATCGCCGGTTCGACGAGTGTCGCCCAGGAAAGGCGACCGTAGCGTTCGTGCGCCCGGAGGAGGCCGTCGACCGTTCCGGGGACGCCGGCGGCGAGGTGCCCGGCCGTACTCAAGCCCTCGACGAGCTGCCCCAGGCTGTCCAGATACATGTCGCGCCCCGCGCCGCGGGGGGCTTTTTCGCGATAATCCAGCGCCGCGTATGCGCCTTCCGCCGACCGGTAGACCATAAACCCGCCACCGCCGATATTTCCCGCCCGCGGAAATACGACGGCCAGGGCCAGCTGGACGGCCACGGCGGCGTCCACGGCGTTGCCGCCCTGCCCGAGGACAGACCGGCCGACCTCCGAAGCCAGGGGGTGCGGCGTAACGACCATGGCCGAATCGGCGATGGCGTTTTTCTGAGACTGGTAGGGCAGGGAAGTACTGCGGCGGCATTGAAAAATGATCAGGCTGAGCAGCAGGGCCAGAAACAGGAGGCGGTGGTTGCGGTTTGGCATGGTCATTGATGTTGATAAAGCAGACAAATTTCGTAAAAACCGGGAACACCAAGAAATTCATTTTCCGGCCCGGGGAAACCAAGAGGCGCAGTCTCGTTCACCGTAAACCGCAAGGGTAGTGATACGAATATCAGTTCGGTGACTGTCTGCTGCGGGCGGCGCCTTTTCTCCGGCTTTTTTCTTGCCGTTGAAATTATCCCAGTAACCGGTTAAGTGCGAAATGTGTTCAATAAAATTTTCTGGCTTAGGTGCGTCGCTCCTCCGTGGGGCGGCGCCTTTTTTCCGGGAAGATTGAAGAAAATCGCTATTTTACCCGCCGGTCAGAAAGAAAAAGGAGGAACCCATAATGTTCGCTCCTGCTCCCCGAAAGGTTGTAAAATCCCGGGAATTCCACATGCCGGACAAACGCAAACACCGCGGCCCTCATCCTGCCGATACACAGCTCTTCGCTGCGGATCAGCTGGCGCGCCTGCGGCTGGCGGCGGCCGATCTGTCGTGGCTCTATTCGCGGGGGTACGCCGAAAAGGCTTCCCTCAAATTGGTGGGCGACCGGTTTCGGCTGAAAAGCCGGCAGCGCCTGGCGCTCATGCGGTCGACCTGCTCCCGGCAGGCCCGCGAAGCCCGCCTCGAAAAAGAGCGCCTCCCGGCCGAAGCGGCCGGCGAAATCTTCTGGATCGACGGCTTCAACCTCATCATCACCGTGGAAAGCGCCCTCTCCGGAGGCTATATCTTTGCAGGCAAAGACGGCTGCTACCGCGACCTGGCCGGCATCCACGGCAGCTACAAACGAGTCACCGAAACCGAACACGCTATCCGGATCTGTGGAGAAGAACTGTCGCGATTGCAACCGCAACGCGTCTGCTGGCTACTCGATAAACCGGTTTCCAATAGCGGCCGCCTGTTGACCATGCTGCGCGAATGCGCCGAAAAAAACGGCTGGCCCTGGCAGATCGATTTGCACTACAATCCCGATACGGTGCTCATAAAACAAGAGGGGATAGTGATCTCTACCGACGGCATTGTCCTGAACGGCGCCGGCCGCTGGCTCAACTTCGCACGCCTCCTGATCGACGGGCGCCTCCCCCAAACCAATATCGTCAACCTCTTCCTGTGATCCCCACACCCACACTCACACCCACACCCACACTCACACCCACACTCAAACTCACACCCACACCCAAACTCAGTCTCTCTTTTCTACACTTCAGTTCACTTTTTTTCCATTTGGCCGTCAATCCGAAGAACTTGCTGATGAATAAAAAACATCGGTTATGTTTCGGACTACCTGTTTCCTCGCGCTATTACTCGCTTTCCTGCCCCTGGGAGCCCAGACAGTTGTTTATGGTACGGTGATCGATGAAAAAGAAGGAGAACCGATTGTCGGCGCCAATATTTTCCTGGTCGGCGCCTACGACGGAACCTCCTCCGACCTCGACGGACAATTTGCTTTTTCTACCCTCGCCACGGGAACCCGTGCGGTGTCGATATCGTACCTGGGATATACTACCGAAACCAGGCAACTGACGCTAAGCGGCGACAGCATCCGCCTGTCTGTCCAATTAGCGACGCTGGCCAACGAACTCGAAGAAGTAGTTATTACCGCCGGTGCTTTTGAGGCCAGCGAGAAAGGCAAAAGCGTAGTCCTTCGCCCCTTGGATATCGTCACGACGGCCGGCGCCGCCGGGGATATCGTCGGGGCCCTCAATACACTGCCGGGCGCCCAGCGGGTAGGCGAAGACGGCCGCTTGTTTGTACGAGGCGGCAGCGCCCGGGAAACCCAGACGTTCATCGACGGCATGTGGGTGCAGAATCCGTATTCGAGCACCGTTCCCGACTTGCCGGCCCGGGGGCGGTTTTCTCCTTTTCTTTTCAAAGGGACGACCTTCAGTACGGGCGGCTATTCAGCGGAATACGGCCAGGCGCTTTCTTCCGTGCTGCTGCTCGAAAGCCAGGACCTTGCTCCCGAGACCGTCACCGGCATTTCTATGATGACCGTTGGGACCGGGCTGGCGCATACCCAACGCTGGGACGGGGCTTCCCTGTCGGCTTCTTTCGACTATACCGACCTGCGGCCTTTTACGGCGGCGCTGCCCCAGAATATCGAATGGGAAAAGCCCTTTCGCGGCTGGAACGGCCAGGTGGTCTACCGGAACAAACCCTCCGAGGACGAGCTGTTCAAAGCCTACCTCAACGCGGGGCGGGGCGGTATGGCCATGCAGTACCCCAATCCGATGGAAGTGACTCGTAATCAACGCCTGGACCTCGACAATCAAAACGTATACTTCAATACCAGTTTTCGCCGGATGTGGGGCGAACGCTGGAGTCTTTTTACCGGCATGTCGGCCGGCTATAATCGCGACGAAGTTCGGCATACCTTTGGATGGGAAGAGGAACAGTGGGCCGGTCACGGTAAATTTAAGGTATCCTATTTCGGTGACCAGGGCCCCAACCTGCGCTTCGGCGCAGAATACCAGCTTGCCGATTGGCGGGAAGCGCTCGACCAATCGGACCAGCCTGCTTTTACGCAGCGCTTCAGGGGAGCGCTGACGGCAGCTTTTGCCGAAGCGGATTGGCAATGGCGACAACGCTGGGCGCTGCGGATGGGTTTGCGTTTCACTCACGATGGCCTCCTCGGTCGCTCGGCCCTGGCGCCGCGCCTCTCGCTGGCTTTCAAGACCGGTGACGACAGCCAGCTCTCCCTCGCCGCCGGCCAGTTTTATCAGCGGCCCGGCCGGGAGCAGTTGCGCTACGGGCGAGCACTGGGCCTCGAGCGGGCCAATCACCTGATCCTCAATTACCAGGTAACGAAAAAGCGACGCACCCTCCGGGTGGAAGGCTATTACAAAGGCTATGACCACTTGGTGAGCTTCGATCCTGAGGCGCCCTGGCTGCAGGACAATAGCGGGGAAGGCTTTGCCTACGGGATCGACCTTTTTTACCGCGACCGGGAAAGCATTCGCAACGGCGACTTCTGGATCTCCTATTCCTGGCTGCGAACGGAACGCCGCTATCTGGATTTTCCTGCTGCGGCCGTTCCGACCTTCGCGCCGGCCCACCAGCTTTCGGGGGTGTACAAGCACTGGTTGCCCGGCTTGCAGACCTCAGTGGGGCTGAGCTACACCTACGGCGCGCCCCGGCATTACCACGATCCCAATCAGGAAACCTTCAACGGCGCCCGCACGGAAGCACTACACGACCTGAGCATCAACGCCAGCTACCTGACCCGGTTGTTCGATCAGTTTACTATCCTGCACGTTTCCGTCTCCAACGTGTTGGGGCGTCGCCAGACTTTCGGCCACCGATTCAGTCAGCAACCGGGCGCCGACGGGCATTATTCCAGCGTAGCCGTCCGTCCGCCCACGCGGCGCTTTGTTTTTGTCGGCCTCTTTATTTCCATAGGTTCTGATTATTCTATCGATTAATTTTATAAATTTTTTGCCATGAAATCTTCATTGTTCAGCTTACTGGTTATTCTTTGCTTCTCGGTGATCAGCTTTGCACAGCCCGACGCCTACCTCACCGCCATGAAGCAGGGCATCACTTTACTGGAAACAAAAAATGACGCGAATCAGTATCAGGAGGCGGTCAACCTGTTCAGCCGGGTAGCTGCTGCCGAACCCGGGAAATGGCTGCCGAATTACTATTTGGCGTATTCGCACATTCAATTAGCCGTAGCCGAGATGGAAAAGCAGGAGATGGAAGCCTGCACCCGGCATCTCGATGCTGCTCAATCCGCACTGGACGCCGCCCGGGAAGTCGCTCCGGAGGAAGCGGAGATCATCGCCCTCCAGAGCTTCATCTACCAGGGCCGCATCTGGGGAGATCCGCAGACCAACGGACCCAAGTATTCTCCTTTGGCGATGGCGGCGGCGCAGAAAGCGATGGGCATCGCTCCCGACAATCCGCGTCCGCACCACCTCATCGGCCAGAACCTGTTTTTCACCCCGACTTTCTGGGGCGGAGGACCTGAGGTTGCCCGCCCGCATCTGGAAAAAGCGGCCGAGCGCTTTGCTGCTTTTGAGCCTGCTTCCGAGCTCCACCCGGACTGGGGCGCCGAGTTTAACGCTTATATGCTGAGTGAGGCGGAAAAAGCGGCGGGTAATGAGTAATTTTAGTTCGAAAAAAAGCGCGGGTGCTCCGTTTCGGGCGCCCGCCCTTGTGCTTATGTCATCGGTTTTTTCAAAAATCAAGAGCGTCCTCCTTTTTCTCGGCCGGCATTTTTTCCTGCCGGGGCTGGTGATCCTGCTTGTCTTCAACTTACTGAACCTGGGGCAGGAGCTTCGCTGGGATAAACAAATCGCTCAACTCATCCTCAACGGCACGCTCTGGCTGGCCCTGAGCTTCGGCAATGGCTGGCTGGTGAAGAAACTCGACCGGCGGCATCCCTGGCTGGAAGCGCCGGTGAAAAGGTTGGTGCTTTCTTTTCTGGTGACGATCGCCTATTCGCTTGCCGTGGCCGTCCCGGTTTTTGTCGCTTACGCCTGGGCCTACTACGACGTTCCGCCCCGGACGAGCCTGAATGATATCGATCGCGGCTTTCTGCTATCGGTGATCGTGATCACCCTGCTCGTTTCTTTCTTTTTGCACGGGCGCGGTTTTTTTCTGGAGTGGCGCAAATCTATCGTCGAGGCAGAGCGTTACAAACGGGCGCATCTTTCCGCCCAGTACGAGGCCCTGCGCAATCAGGTGAATCCCCATTTTTTATTCAATAGCCTGAACGTGTTGTCGTCCCTGGTTTACAAAGACCAGGATCTCGCGGCGCGTTTTATCAAACAACTGTCGAGGGTGTATCGCTACGTGCTCGATACGCGCGAACGCGAGGTGGTGACGCTGCAGGAGGAGCGGGACATGCTGCAGGCTTATGTTTTTTTGTTAAAGATGCGCTTTGGCGAAAACCTACAAGTCGATATTTCTGTACCGCCGGATACGGAGCGCTACCTGGCGCCGCTCTCCCTGCAAATGCTGGTGGAGAATGCGACCAAGCACAATGTGATTTCCCGCCAGTCGCCCCTGCGGATCCGGGTACGGTCGGAAGCAGATGGGTACCTGGTCGTAGAGAATAACTGGCAGCCCAAAAACAATAAGGCGGAATCGCTGGGAGTGGGGCTGGCCAATATCAAAGATCGTTACGCGATGGTGTCCGACCGGGCGGTGCTGGTGGAAAGCGACGAGGCGGCCGGCTTTTTCCGGGTGCGCCTGCCGATATTGACAATGGAAACCGAAGAACGATGAAAGTCATTATAGTTGAAGACGAAGGGCTGGCCGTAGAGCGCCTCGAACAGTTGCTCGGGCAATACGACGACCAAATCCAGGTACTCGGTTGTTTTGATTCGGTTGCCGAAACGGTGGCATGGTTAGCGCAAAACGAACCGCCCGATCTGGCGTTTTTCGACATTCAGCTCGCCGACGGGCTCAGTTTCGAAATATTCGAACGCGCCGAGGTGACCTGCCCGGTCATTTTTACGACCGCCTACGACGCCTACGCGCTGCGCGCCTTCAAAGTCAATAGCATCGACTACCTGCTCAAACCCATCGACCTGGAAGATCTCGCCGGAGCAATGGAACAGTACCGGCGACTGAGAACCGCTTTCGGAGCTTCCGAACAATCGGTTAATATCGAGGCCGTCAGGCAGGCGCTGGCCGAGATGCAGCAACGCCCCAATTACAAAACGCGGTTTATCGTAAAAGCCGGCGAACACCTCGCTACCGTGCCGGTGGCGGATGTTTCTTTTTTCTATTCCGAGCACAAAACCGTCTGGTTGCGGCGGCGTTCCAACGGCAATAAACACGCAATCGATTATACGCTGGAACAATTGGAGAGCCTCCTTGATCCCGCACATTTCTTTCGCCTCAACCGGAAATACTACACCGGTATCGATGCGATCGACGAGGTCGTCACGTTCTCCAACAGCCGGCTGCGGGTATATCTCAAAGGCGTAGAACGGGAGGAACGCATCCTCGTCAGCCGGGAAAAAGTGGCGGCCTTTAAAGCGTGGCTGGATCGTTAACCCCCTCCGTCTTTTTTCTTCTTGAACGGATTGAATTTATCCAGCTTGTCTTTGATCTCATCGGCGGCTTCTTCTCCTTTTCCTTTCAGCAGGGTGTCGACTGCGGCGCCGACGGCTTCTCCGGCGGCTTCCTCAACTTTTTTCTTCACCTCGCTTTCCACCTGTTCTTTCGCTTCGTCGATCTTTTCTTCCGCCACCGTCCTGGCCGAATCGATCGCGGTCTCGGCGGTTTCTCTCACCTTTTCTTTTCCTTCTTCGATCTTTTCTTCCGCTTCGGCCTTTAGTTCTTCTTTCTTCTTCTCAAGCTCCTCGGATACTTTTTCCTTGGCGGCCTCCGTCACGGAAGTCTCTCCATCGATTCCCAGGAATTTCATTTTGACTTTGGGGTCGGTGAGGCTGCCGGTCAGGTTGATCAGAACGTTGACGAATTCCCCTTTTTCGATCTGGACGCCAAGCTTTGCAGCTTCTTTGGCCAGGGCGTCAAACCCTTGGCCGGCCGCCTGGCCTACCGCGTTTTTCTCCAGCAACTCGCGCGGGACCTGCGCTTCGATCCGGTAATCCATCGCCCGGTCGAGGCCGTGTGTGCCGGCGATGTTCATGGCGATATCCTTTACCTCCCAATCAAAGGGTTTGACCTCCACGACGCCGTTGGTGATCTCGAACCAGTTGCGCGTATTTTTAATGGCCATGGCGCTCTTCAGTTCCTGTACGTCGAGGGCGTTGCCTACGGCTTGCAGGGGCTTGAAGTTGCGGATGACGCCGTCGAGGGTTTCCAGGAAGCCCTGTGCATTGAGGGTGTTCAGCTGCGGCATCAGGTCTTTGCCCAGTTTGCCGTCCATGATCAGGGTCGAATTCAGGGTGCCGGAGATGAATTTCCCGATCGGCGCCAATTGCTGAAAGGTGTTGAACGCCTGGAACGTTTCCTGAAAGTTGAGCTGCTGCAGGTCGTACTTCAGGTTGAATTCCGGGTTTTCCGCGTTTTTGGTGTCGTAGCCGCCGCTGAAGGCCATGCTTCCGCCCAGCGCATCGGTGGTGGCTTCTTCGATGACTACGGCCTGGTCTTCTACCAGCAGCACGCCTTGCAGGTTGCGCAGCACCAGGTTGGTGTAAGTCAGCTTATCGACATCGGCCTGCACGCGCATGCCGATGTTGGCGGGTATGGCAATGGGTTCCAGCTCTTCGGTTCCTTCGGGTGTTTCGGTAGGAGCGCCGCTGCCTGCTTCGGCTACCATGAATTGATTCAGATCGAGCTGCCGGGAGCGGATGTTGAGGTTGCCGCCCAGGGTAGCGCCGTCGTAGAGGTAATCGAAAATATGGGTGATGACGCCGGATGCGGCGATATCGCTATTGCCGATCACGGTAGCGGCCTGATCGATACGCAGCCGGTTGGGCGTCATGTGGCCGGCCAGCACGGTATTGGTCAGTTCGTATTCGTCGTAGAGGATCTTGTCGCAGCGGGCGTCAAGCGTAAAATCAAAGCGGTCGAATATTTCAGTCGTCGCAGCAGTGTCCAGCTCTCCGGCCGTCGCTGGGTTGGTTTCGCCGGTTTCCGACGGCGCCCATTCGTTGGCGTCGAATAGGGTAGAGGCGACCTTTAATTTCCCGATCATGGTTTGTTCGGGCGAAAAATAGGCCAGGATGTTGTCTATTGTACCGGAGGCCTGTACGTCGCTGCGTCCCAGCTGGGCGTCGAAGCTGCGCAGGGCGACGTTTTGGGGCGTGAAGCCGAGGTCGGCTTCCCGGATATTCACCGGCGGTTGCCCTGCACCCTGGTATTGGAGGTCGCTCAGCTTGAGGTTCCCGGCCATGGTGACCCGGTCGTACTGCTCACGGTCGATATAGGACATGCGCGTCTTGGCCTGAACGTCCGCCTCGATCACACCGCTCAGCGCTTCTACGCCTTCCATCGGGTAAGCCTGGGCCAGTTGCGACAGGTCGATCACGCCTTCCATCTCCGCGTCGAGGTCCGGATCGGAAATGGGCGTGCGCAGGGTGAAACGCGACCGGAACGGGTTATCGGCGATCTTGATGCGAAAATCGGGTACGTCGATCACCATGTCGTCGAAATCACTACTGGGGCTGTTGACCGAAGCGCGGGCGGCGATGTCGGAAATGCCCAGCGGAAGGTCGGGGTATTTGACCTGGCCGTCGCTTACGCTCAGGTTTACCTGAAATGCGGGATACGCCTCCCGCTCGCCGTTGTAAGTCCCTTCCACCGTGCCTTGTAAAGCGAACTGGCCGGACGCCTTCACCGATTCATACCCCTCGATATACGCATTCGGGATCAAAGACAGCAGGTGTTTGAAATCGTTGGAAGGCGCGGCGAAATCCAGGTCCATTTTGATGTCTTCATCCGCCAGTTGTACATAGCCATCGGCTTGCAATACCAGTGCGTTGAGGGTGAGTTCGTTGTCTTTCAGCGTATATTTGCTGTTGCGCTGGTCGATGTTCAGCACCGCATCGAGGGCGGCCCGGGCCTGGTTGAGGTAGGCGACCCCGCCCTGGCGGACGGTCAACTCGGCAATGTCCGTCCGGGTATCCAGATCGTATACGTCGAGCGTAAAATCACCCGAACCGCGGTGGTTCAGTCCGGCGATCTTCAGATAGGTATCGGCGCTGCGGTCGTCGTAGAGCAGCGCGGCGTCGGTGATCTCGTAGCTTTCGAGCGCGACGCGGAAATTGCTGAAGTCGCCTTCCTCCGCCGTTTCTTCGATGCGTTCGTCGGTGGGTACGGCGATGTCGTAATTGGCGGCCCCGCCGGCCGTGACATAGACCTTGATATCCGGTCGGCGCAATTCGACCGCTTTGACGCGGATAGGGTCTTCACTGCGAAAAACGGAAAACAGGTCCAGCGTAAGGCCGATGGCTTCACCTTTCGCCAAAGGCACGTCGGCGAATTCCTCGATCCCGGTAACCGAATAGTCTTCGATGCGCAGGCTGAAGTCGGGGAAGCTGCGGAAAAGGGAAAGGCTGACGTCTGCGAAGTCGACCTCGGCCCGGACATTTTTGTTGATCTCATCTTTGAGCAAAGTGACCAGTTCGTCCTTAAAAAAATAGGGAATAGCCGCGGCGGCGCCTATCAGCAGGATCACCAGGACGGCCAGGGCCAGCAACAGTCGTTTTAGGATTTTCATGTTTCAGTATTTTCTCTAAATATAACGTACGAGGAGCCGGAGATTGTTGGCTGTTAAGTTAGCTTGGAAAAAACTTGTAGCAAAATGGTAAATCCTTTATTTTCAGCCCCGGCCGGCGCTTTCCCGCGCTTGATAATTTTCTTTTTCCACTTCGCCGGCAAAAGCTCATGGACATGTCGTTAACTATTCCGGATTATACTTTTATCGAAAGCGACCGCGACCTGCTTCGTTTTCAGGAACAAAACCAGGGCATCGACTGGTTGTGCCTGGATACGGAGTTCGTCGGCGAAAAGCGCTATCACACCCTCCTGTGTTTGATCCAGCTGACTACCCCCAACGGCTGTTACCTCATCGATCCGTTCAGCGTCAAAGACCTCGATCCTTTTCTGGGTATGATCCAGGATCCCGCCATCCTGAAGATCACGCACGCCGGTGAGAACGACTACCGCCTGCTCAACGCCAATTTCGGTATCCTGCCGCGCAATGTTTTCGATTGCCAGATCGCAGCGGGCTTTGTGGGCTACCGCTATCCTTTGTCTTTCGGTAAATTGGTAGAAGAGGAAAGCGGCCTTCAGCTCAGTAAAGGATATACGGTAGCAGACTGGGAATCGCGGCCCCTCAATAAAAAACAATTGAAGTACGCCCTCGGCGATGTGCTGCCGTTGTACGACCTCTGGCGAAGCCTCGACCGAAAGCTGGCCCGGCTCGACCGGCAAGCATGGGCGCGCGAAGAGCTGAAACGGCTGGAAGAACTGGAATTCTACGTAAAAGACCCCAACTCGGAAGCGCTCAACAGCAACCTGATGCGTTCGCTACGCACCAAAGAACGGGCCTTTTTGCTGCGCCTCTTCGAATGGCGCCGCAAGGAAGCCGAAGCCAGGAATTACTCCAAAGAAATGATCCTGCCGACCAAACTGATGGGGCAAATCGTCAAAAGCATGCGCTCGGGCCGGGACGGCTTACGCCAAAACCGGCGCATTTCGGATAAGGTGGTCAAAAAATTCGGCGATACTTTTCAGGATCTGTACAACCGGAAAGTCACCAGTGAAGAACGCGCCATCCTGGAGCGCATCCCTTCGCAAGACAAGATCGACCCCCGGGAAGAAATTCTCCAGGAAATGCTGTATTTGCTCGTACGCCACATTTGCCTGGAAGCTGACGTGGCCATCGACCTGGTCATGCCGCGTAAGGCCATCCGCAAACTGCGGCGCGACGATCCCGAGGAGCAGCTCTTCTACACGGGCTGGCGCCGCCAGTTGCTGGGCGACGAATTCATCGAGTGGATGGAAAATATCGATCAGCTCGATATTCGTATGCAAGGCGGCAATATCGAGCTGACCCTGCGCGACACCAGTAATGGCGATTGAGACTGGTGGGAAGGGACGGAGCCCAGCTAAAGCCGGGGCTCCGAATAAGTGCTTACTCTTTCACCAGCTTGACGACAGCTCCTTTTTCGTCCGTTATTAAACGTACGCTGTAAACGCCGGCCGGCAGTTCTGAAATATCAATAGCGGCATTGTGAACGGGTATCAGCTGTTGCTGAAGCACCATTCGTCCGTTGATGTCGTAGAGCTCGATCCTTCCGGCGGGTATCCTATCCGACAAGTATACCTTTTCTGAAGCGGGGTTGGGGTAGAGGTGCAATGGAGCGCTGGCCTGGTCGTGCAGTGAACTGACGATCACGGTTACCGGCTCGGAGAGGGCTGAGCATCCGTTGGCGTCCACGGTGCTTACCTGGTATTCGCCGCTCACTTCCGCCGTCCATACGGGGCCCTCGGCCCCGGGAATCGGCGCACCGTCCAGATACCACTGGTAGGCGAGGGCGGCGCCGGTGGCGAGGGTATTGCCGTCTGCCGAAATGGTGGGCATGGCCGGCGCTACGACCGCTAACTGCAGGGAATCACTGATGGCCTGGCACTGGCCGCTTTCTGCGATGACGTAGTAATTGCCCGGCTGCGTCAGCGGGACGCTGCCGGTGATCAGCCCCAGGTTGACGAGGTCGACGTACAGACCATATTGTTCGGCCGTACCGGAAACGGAAAGCAGCAGGGTGTCGCCCTGGCAGAGGAGCTGTTCTCCCGTAGCGCTGAGGGCTACCTCCGGGATTTCCTGTTCTTCGATCAGTACCGGCTCCGAGGCGGCGCTGCAGTCTCCCAGCGAGGCTTCGAACCGGTATATCCCTCCTGTCGTTACGGCAAGCGAACCATCGTTTTCGGTGCTGATCACTTCACCGTTGAGGGTCCACTGGTAGAGGTCGGCCGTACCACTGGCATTGATCCATACCGTATCCCCGGTGCAGAATTCCTGGGCGGAGACCTGATATCCGACGTCCGGCAGCGGCGTCAGGGCGATATTCAGGGTATCGCTGAAGCCGAAACATGGTCCGTTTTGCGCCGTAACCCAATACTGACCGGGTTCGCTGATGGCCAGCACATTGGTGTCGGTAACCAGGGGCGTTCCCTCGTACCACCACGTTGTGTTTTCCGGGCTTTCCGTCAGCGCGATGTTGAGCATATCGCCTTGGCAAAGGGTGGTATCCGCGGGAGATGCGAAGCTGAGTTCGGGAGGGATCGGCGGTTCGATATCATCAAAATCGATGCTGTCGGCAGTTAGTACGAAAAGGCCGTAGGTGATGTCGGTAGCAATGATGCGCTCGGAAGGTAAAAAGGGATACACGCCCCAGTTGCCGTCGTAGCCGCCGTAACCCTGGTTGTCGGGATACGTATCGTAATAAGCGGCCTGAGTGACGTTCTCGGGGTCCGACAGGTCGAAGATCTGGACGCCGTCATGATAATAGGAAACGATAGCGTACTGCCCCCGGATAAAGGGGTTATGCGCGATACTGCCGGTGTTTTCGGGCGCCAGCAGCGCTGATTTGAAGAGGCTGATCACTTCCATATCGGTATAATCGCTTACGTCGGTAAGTTTGAGGCTGCGGCCGTGGGTCTCGTCGGCGAAAATCAGCTTGTCGCCGGCGGGGTTGAGCCAGCTGGCGTGGTTGTAGCCGCTTTCCGGATACGCGGTGAGGCTGCCGAGCACGGTTGGGGTCTCGGGATCGGAAAAGTCGTAGACCCACAACCCGTTGAAGCCGCTGGAGGCGAATGCTATGTTATCCCGCACGTAGATATCGTGGATGTAGCCGCCGGGCAGCTGGCCGTTGAAGCGGACCACCGGCTCATCGGGATCGTCGTTCAGGTCGAACACCACGGCGTTGGCGGCGGCGTTGACGCCCACGGCGTAGAGGAGCCCGTTGGATTCATCGATAAAAATGTTGTGCGCGCGCGTAAACCGGTCGGTCAGCTGATTGGTCAGGATCACGGTATCCGGAAGCTGCGACAGGTCAAAAATCAGGAGTCCGTCGCTGCCCTGATCCGCTACGGCGTAGGCCCGGTCGCGGAAGGTTTTGAAATCGCGCCATACTGAATTCGATGAGCCGGGATGGCGATGTACTTCCACGGGCGGCTCGCCGACCGGGAGCTGAATGAAATGCACCTGCCCGGCCGAACCGGCGATGGCGTATTCCCGCCCGGCGCAGTCGACGTAGCCCCAGATGTCGTTGTACCGGATGCCGCTATGGGTGGGCAGTGCGGGGTCCTCCCAACGGCCCGTCGTCGTCATGTGCAGGCTGTCTTGCGCCCGGGGAGCCGCCGGCGCCAGACCGAAAAAGATCAGAACCAGCGTGTAAAGCTTAAAGGTTTGCATTTATCCTGTTATTTTTGACTGTTTGCAATAAATATCCAGCATGGAAAAGCCGCCTTTGTTATCCGTTAAAAACCTGTCCGTTCGTTTTGCGAGTGAGCGAGGGGAAACGATGGCCGTGCGGGATATCGACTTTGAACTGCAACCCGGGGAAACACTGGGCATAGTGGGGGAGTCGGGTTCCGGAAAATCGGTAACGGCGCTATCGCTCATGCGCTTGTTGCCTCCCTCCGCCCAATTTGAAGCCGAAGCTATCGATTTTTGGGTTAACGGTCAAGCGCCGCTGAAGCTTTCTTCGCTTTCGGCTGATGAAATGCAGCGGGTGCGGGGGCGCCATATGGCGATGATCTTCCAGGAGCCGATGACTTCGCTCAACCCGGTGTACCGCTGCGGAGATCAGGTGTCGGAAGCCGTCGTCCGGCATCTGGGGCCGGGCGGGAACGGCGCCCGGGAGCGGGTGCTTGCCCTTTTCGAGAAGGTGCGACTCGGCGAACCGGAACGCATTTACCGGGCATTTCCGCACGAACTGTCGGGCGGGCAAAAGCAACGGGTGATGATCGCCATGGCGCTTTCCTGCGATCCCGCCCTGCTGATCGCCGACGAACCGACCACCGCCCTCGATGTCACCGTACAAAAGGAGATCCTGGAGCTCCTGCGCGAACTGCAGGCCGAACTGGGTATGGCCATCATTTTCATTTCACACGACCTAGGGGTCATCAGGGAGATCGCCAATCGCGTGCTGGTGATGCGTCACGGTGAGATCGTGGAGAAGGGGAAGGTAGACGAGCTATTTCGGCGCCCGGTTCATCCCTACACCCAGGGCTTGCTGGCCTGCCGACCGCCGCTGGCCCATCGCTTGCGCCGGCTGCCGGTGGTCGAAGATTTTATGGAGCAATCGACAGCGGCGCCCGACCTGGATGCCCAAAGGCAATCGCTGATCATCGACGAAGCAGAAGGGAAGCGCCGCCTGGAGGAACTGCACCAGAAAGCGCCTCTGTTGTCGGTGCGGGACCTGCATACCTGGTTTCCGCTGGCCGCCAATTTCCTGGGACGGCCCACGGGTTTTGTGAAGGCGGTCAACGGCGTTAGTTTCGACGTTTTTCCGGGCGAAACCGTCGGGCTGGTCGGGGAATCGGGCTGCGGTAAAACGACTTTAGGCCGAACCATCCTGAGGCTGGCGGAAGCCCGCAGCGGGAAGGTCCTTTTCGAAGGCCGCGATATCCTGCAAATGCCCGCCGAAGCCCTGCGCCAACTGCGGCGGGAAGTGCAGATCATCTTTCAGGACCCCTACGCGTCGCTCAATCCGCGAATGTCGATCGGGCAGGCGATCCTGGAGCCGATGCGCGCCCACGGCATCGAGTCCAGCCGCTCCCGGCGGAAAGAACGGGCGGTGGAATTGCTGGAAAAAGTACAGCTGCCGGCGGATTACTACCACCGCTACCCACATGAATTTTCGGGCGGGCAGCGCCAGCGGGTATGTATCGCCCGGGCCTTGGCGGTCAATCCCCGTTTTATCATCTGCGACGAATCCGTTTCCGCACTCGATGTTTCTATCCAGGCTCAGGTGCTCAACCTGCTCAAAGACTTGCAGGTGGCGCACAACCTGACTTACATCTTTATTTCCCACGACTTGTCTGTAGTTAAATTTATGAGCGACCGCATCCTGGTGATGCGCCAGGGCGAAATTGTGGAAGCCGGTCCGGCGCACCAGATCTATCGGCAGCCGAAAGAGGAGTATACGCGGCGGTTGATTGAAGCGATACCGGGGGGGGGAGTGTGGGTTTGAGTTCGAGTGTGGGTGTGGGTGTGGGTGTGGGTTTCTTCAAAAAATTTGAGGTCGAAAGATTCGGGTTGAAATCAAATTGGCGGGCTCATCAATTTGCCCGCCAACTTGACTATTAATGGAAGCCGTGTTGTTCCGATACCATCCCGGCCATCCAAGAATCCAATTAACCGCGGTATCAGTTGGCCACCACGAATTTCTTCGAGATGTAGCCTTCCGGCGTCAGGATGCTCATGAAGTAGGCGCCGGCGGGCAGGTCGGATACGTTGAACTCGACCGTATCGTTGAGGATGCCGCCGCGGCGTTCGCTGCGCACCACTTTGCCGTCAAAATCGTAGATATTCATGATCACGTCGTCGGCTACCTCGTCGAGGTCGAAGGTTACCTGCACCAGCTCGGTAGCCGGATTCGGGGCCAGGCTGACCTTGTAACCTTCCAGCAGGCGGTCGACCGTACCGGTGGGATCGAAACCTTCGATGTGCAGGCGGACAATGTTGATGGCGCCGGCCCAGCCGGTGAACAGCTGGTCAATAAACAAGGGCGTAGTGCCGGCGATGGGATAATTAACATCGCCTGAAGATACCAATGACGGCATAACGCCCAGCCCCGCGTTTACCCCGTCGTAAAGAACCGAGATGTAGTAGGGTTCAGTCGGTTCCAGCACAATGGGATCGCCGGTAAAGGACTCCAGAGGCACCGATACGAGCTCGTTTGCAACGTAATCTTCCGTCAGCACGAAGGTGCCCGTCGCCAAGGGGCTCAGATCGTCGAATGAATTAGCCAGGTCGAGGACATTATCGTCGTCGGTGTCGCCTTCGTAGAGGATCAAGGTAAACACGTCGGCATTGGGATCGCCGCTGATGATCGACTCGGGGTTGGTCAGCCCGAAAGTGGCGAAGGTCACCACGGCTTCGCTACCCCCGTTGATGTACAACGATCCGGTCTGAAGGAAGAGGCCGCCGTCCACGAAAGACTGGTCGTTGGAGATACCCCGCAGGTTTTCACCGGTATCCGTCCCCCAGGTGTGTTCCGTCATAATGAACCGGGCCGTGGCGGTGTCATCGGAGATGGTATTGGTAAATTCGACGGTGTATTCTCCCAGGACGGGCGGAACGTAGCTCGCAAATAAAGCGGTGTCCAATTGTCCTACCCCCGCCTCGATAGACAAGGTGTCGAACAGTTCGGTTACCATGCCGTCCGGGTCGGTGATTTTTGCGGTGGCGATGGTCTCTACAGCTTCATCCATCGTATTGACCACCGTGACCTGCATCTGGTCGATGGGAATAACCTGGCTGAGCGGGGTGTGATAAGAATAAGCCGTTATCGGGTCGAAAACCTGGGGAACCGTGAAAGAAGCGATCACCGTGTTGCCGGCATCCACTTCCGGGGTGATGAGCTCGCAGGTGGCCCGCGAAGCGAAAACAGCAGGGATCACGACCGCCTCCAGGGAGTCTCCGCCCAGCATATTGACGATCGTATTCGGTCCGTCATCGGCATTATCGTAGTGGTTGCAGATAATCGCGCCGATGGCCCCGGCTTCCTGGGCGTTGTAAACCTTGAGGCTGAAATTACAAGCCCCTCTGCGAATCAACGCCATTTTACCGGTGAGGTCGTTGGTGACCGGCTCGCAGGCAAGGCTGTCGCCGGCTTCAGTGAAGGCCCAGGCTACTTCCCCGGAAACGGTTTCCGAGAGTTGGGGACCCCAGATAGGGGTGGCGCCGTCCGTAACCTGAGTACCGTAATCATAAGATCCCGAAATGTTGGCCGGAGACAAGATCTCGAACTCCGCCGGAAAAGGGGATTCTTCGTTGATCTGCCCACTCAGCTGAACGGCAGCCGACAAGCTGATGAGCAGGGCGAGCAATTTTGTAATTAATGCTTTCATACTAATTCGAACTTTGGTGATTGAATATAACTTTTCGTGATTGAACGGGTATTCTGTCTGTACTGTAAAAACGGCCCGATAGATAAAATGGCTGTTAGTATTCGGCTGATTTTACACTTTTACCCGGATTATTCGCCAGTATTCGGAATATCCTTATTTCCAATATTCGAATATAAACAAAAAACACCGGGTCTGACGTGCAGGTCGACCCGGTGTTTTTCAGAAAAGGGATTTTTTGCTGCTGACCTTTTTACAGGATTATCCTCTTATTCGGCCACCACGAATTTTTTCGAGATGAAGCCTTCCGGTGTGAGGATGCTCATGAAGTAAGTACCGGCGGGCAGGTCGGATACGTTGAATTCAACCGTATCGTTGAGGATGCCGTCGCGGCGTTCGCTGCGCACCACTTTGCCGCCGAAGTCGTAGATATTCATGACCACATCGTCGGCCACTTCGTCGAGGTCGAAGGTCACCTGCACCAGCTCGGTAGCCGGATTTGGGGCCAGGCTGACCTTGTAACCTTCCAGCATGCGGTCGACCGTGCTGGTGGGATCGAAGCCTTCGATGTGCAGGCGAACCACATTGGTGGCGCCGCCCCAGCCGGAGTACAGCTGATCGATAAACAAGGCCGTGGTCAGGTTGATCGGGTACTCGATATCATTCGAAGAAGTAAAGATCGGGCTGATGCCCAGGCCCGAGTTAACCCCGTCGTAGAGGATGCTGATATAGTACGGCTGACCGGCCGCCAGCATGACGGGATCGCCGGTGAAGGATTCCAGCGGCAACGAAACGACGGAGCCTGCTTCGTATTCTTCCGTGAGTACGAAAGTACCGGTGGCGATGGGCAGCATGTCGTCGAAGGAGTTTTCGATATCCAGCACATTGTCCATGTCGACGTCCGCATCGTAGAGGATGGCGGTGAAAACATCCGCGTTCGGATCGCCGGAAATGAGTTCTTCCGGATTGTCGATGCCGAAGGACGCATAAGTCGCTATGGCTTCCTGATCGTTATTGATGCAGAGCGAGGAAGTCTGAATGATCAGACCGCCGTCTACGAAAGAGGTATTGTTGGAAATACCGAAGGTCAGGTCGCCGCCCTGGTCTGTCGCCCAGGTGTGCTCGGTGATGACGAAGGAACTGGTCAGCACCTCCGATGAGATGTCGGAAGTGAATTCAATGTTGTATTCACCGACGATGGTAGGGAGGAATGGGTCAAAAAAGACCGTGTCCAGCTGTCCGGGATCGAGCGATGCGGTAGTGGTGAGTTCCGTCACCATCCCGTCGGGGTCCGTAATGGCGGCCGTGACATTCGCGTCGACCGGGGTATCCGCCGTATTGACGATCTTGACTTCCATAGCGTCCATCGGAATAACCTGAGTGACCGGCGTATGGTAGCAATAGGAAGCTACGGGGCCGAAGAAGTCCGGTACGGCAAACGTAACGTTAATGGTTTCTCCGTCGTTGATGGCGTCTGCTACCTGAGCACAGAATTCGAAGCTGATCATGACGGCGGGGATGGTATCGAGGCCGGCAAATTCGCCGCCGGCGCCCATTGGAATAACCCCTTCGCCTTCGTTGGCGTTACAAATGATCACGGCTACAGCGCCGGCCTGCTGCGCGTACCACACCTTGTCACTAAAGAAGCATTCTCCGCGGCGGACGAGGGCGATATTACCGGCAATCTCCGCGGCGTTGCTGAGCGAATCACAACCCAGGCTATCGGATTCGATGGACCGCACCCAGGCCAGGTCGCCGGTAACCGATTGACCGGGCGCAAGCGAAAAGCCAAAACTCGTACCGGTCTGACCGACTTCGGCTACATTGCCGGCAATCGAAGCGGGGGAATTGACGTTGAGTCGAACGTCTTGCGCCTGCACCAACTGGGCGGCGAACAGGAATACAGAAACACAAAGTAGTTTGGTAAATAGTGCTTTCATACTAATTCGAACTTTGGTGATTGAATTGAGTTAATTACGTTAAAATCTGAACGGATTTTCGGTATTGGATTGTGGGGCGGAAAGCCAATGATCTCTTTCCGTTTTCAATTGTCGCATCTCAAAAGTAATTTATTATCCCGTAATTCCAGAAGAATATGTCTTCCATTTTTTTTGATGAGCCATAAAAAACGGACGGAATGTCTGGAGAAATACGTTGTTGCGACGGCTATTTGGGGCCGCCTTACCGGAAATATTTTTTCAAAATAGGGGTAACGGCGGTGCAACCTCATCAACAAAGGGACGGTCTTTATGATAGCGGTCATCGAAAGAAACGATTTACTGGTCGATGATCCTAGGTCAGTTTGTATTTTTTTCGTAAATTGATGTTGACTTAGAAGTCATCTGTCCCTACAGCCCGTAAAAAAATGAAAAAATCTAACGTTCGCATCGTACTGTTCGTCCTTCTGTTGCTCGCCAGCCTGGGTTCTTACATTTACCTGAATACCACCGCTGAAGTGCTTTTCCCGGTTGAAGAGGAAGAACAGAAGGTTTCCGACGAACAGGAAGGGGAGATGGCGCTTCCCGATGTTCAGTTGCTGGAAATCGTGATCGAAGGCGGCAAGCGATTCCTACCGGCTTCTTAGAGATGCTAACATAGCATCTCTAAGAGCTTGTTTGGAGGTAGTCATTTTGGCTGCAAAACCCAGCTTTTGGAAC
>CAYQQU010000067.1:0-30104 GCA_964419545.1 uncultured Saprospiraceae bacterium
TGGTGCCGTTCATGTCGCGCAGCAGGATGGCGTCGTTGCCGTTGAAGTTGAGGTCGCCCGATACCTGATCGGCAAGGGCGAGGAAGTCGGCAGCTGCGTCGTCATTGCAGATCACGAAAACGCCGCCGGCCGGCACGACGCCCTGCAGGGGAATGTCGTTTTCGAAGGTGCCGCCGTTGAACGACAGGAAGATGTTGAAAGCGGCGAGGTCGATATCCGTGCCCGTCGGGTTGTAGATCTCGAGGCACTTGTTGAAGCTGGAGCCTTCGACGTATTCGGAGAAGAACAGCGCCGAGCAGTCCGGCACCACCGAACAGCCCATGGGCGCGGCGCCCAGATCCGCCGTGGCGTTGCAGAAAGCGTCGCTGGTGAAGGAAGCCGAAACCGTGACGTTGCCGCCGTCGGCCGGCAGCTGTACGCCGGTGAAGGTGTACGAACCGTTGTCGAGCGCGTCAACCGAAACGGAGCCCAGAACGTCGTCGCCTACGATCTGCAGCATACCCGAGCTCGGGGCGTTTTCGAAAGTCACCGTGATGTCGGTGAGGAAGAAGTCGTCTTCGAGGTAGGGCGTGCCGTTGTCCTGGCAGCCCGTTGCGTCATTGCGGATGATGCCGGTGATGGCGCAATCGCCTTCTTCTTCGTCGTCGTCGCCGTCGTCACAACTGCTGGTATGCTGTCCGAGGTCGGCGCTATCGTTTTGCGGGAAAACATCCCATTCCTGGTCGCCGCTGCCGGTCCACATAGTGTTCGGCGAAGTGACCGAAGATTTGCGGCGCAGCGTGTTGTTTTGGGTGTCGCCGCCGGCTACTGAAAAGGAGCTGCCCGGATCGGTGCCGATGATGCCGATGATATCCAGCGGTTCGCCCAGCTTAGCCAGAACGACGGCGTCATCGCCGTTGAACCAGCCTGCGCCGTTGGTTTGGTCGGCCTGGGCCAGGAAAACTGGTTCGGCATTGCTATTGCACACCACGTAAACCTCACCCGGTGCTACCGTTCCCGTCAGGTCGATCGTCAGTCCGGCCGAAGTATTACCGTTGAAGAAATACTGCAGTGCATAGCCCGCTGCGCTCAGGTCAACCGCAGCGCCCGTCGGGTTGTAAATTTCGATACACTTGTTGTTGCCGCTGCCTTCGATGTATTCGGAAATGAACAGCTCGTCACAGCCGTCGGCCACGGGGCCGTCGGCATCGCCTTCGATGAGGATATTGTCGAAAGCAAACGCCTCGCCGCCATTATTCTCGGCGCGGAAGATGATCTCCAGTTGCGCGCCCGTGCCGCCGATAGCGGCCATGAAGGTCGTCAGGTCGTTACCCAGCACCGTGCCGTTGATGAGCAGCGGATCGTTCAGGGTAAACATGTCGCCGTCTTCCATGGTGTACGTCAGCGAACCTTCTTCGTTCACGGAAGAGGTAAACAGCGGCTGCTCGGCGCCGCCGTCGATGCGGTAAGAAAAGTCGAAGGAGTCGCCCGAAGCTTCAAAATCACCCATGGCGCCCATGTCAATGGAAACGGTCAGGTTGCTGGCGCCGGCGATGTTGAACGTCCAGATGGCTTCGGCGGTGCCGCCGGGGTTATCGCCGTTGGCCAGGTCGGTAACGCCGAACCAGGCGTCGGTTTTGCCGCTGGGGATGATACCCTGATCATCGGGCGGGAACGAGCCGGCCGAATCGTCCAGCAGAGCAAAAGGAATGCTCGGCGATACGTCGCGCTGATAGATCCCGTAACCGTCGGCCGGACTGCCGAAAGAGTTGAAGGGAACGTCGCTGGTGGTGCTCACCAGATTAAGCGGGTTGTCAAAGTCTTGACGGGCAACGGTGGTCTGCGCCTGCATATTGGCCATCCAGCCAAAAACCAGGGCAAAGGCCGTCAGGTGCTTCACAAAAGATAAAAGTCCTTTCATCGTGATCTGTTGATTTATTTTGGTTTCAAAAATGAGCATGCGTGACGCCGGGCCGCGTGGTTGGAAAAGCCCGGGAAGGGGGCGGGGAATTCCTTGTAGATTAACGCTCTCTGTAGAGAATGTGTGAAGCGGAAAAGCGGCTTGCTTTTCCATAAGCAGGGGCGGTAAAAATAATATTTTTTTATCATATTTAAATAAAGCGGTCCTTTCATTCTCCCGGGTATCCCAAAATTTAATATTGAGTTAACGCCTTTTATGGTTCGCCACCGGTCGAATGATTTGATGCGGTTGCTTAACTTTGCCGAAAACAACTTCCATGCGATCCGCTTTCGGCACCTATCTCCAACTGGGGTTCGAGCACATAGCCGACCTCAACGGCTACGACCACATCCTTTTCATCGTAGCCCTTTGCGCCATTTACCGGCTCCGGGAGTGGCGAAAAGTAGCGCTGCTGGTCACCGCCTTCACCCTCGGCCACTCCCTGACCCTGGCGCTGGCGGCGCTCGATGTATTGCGCATCCCGGGCGCCTGGATCGAATTTCTCATCCCGGTCACCATCCTGCTCACAGCCTTGTACAATGTCGTATTTCATTCTTTCGACCGCCCGGAAGGGACCTTCGACCGGCGGCTGAACTGGAATTACGCCTTCGCTCTGTTGTTCGGCCTGATCCACGGCATGGGGTTCAGCAATTACTTCCGGTCGCTTTTGCTGCCGGGCGAGGAGGGGCAACTGGTGTTCCAGCTGCTGGCCTTCAACCTGGGGGTAGAGTTGGGGCAACTGGCCATCGTAGCCGTTATCCTGGCGGTCTCCGCGCTGGCTTTCGGTCCGGCGCGCGTCCGGCAAAGAGAATGGAACTTATTTATTTCCGGGGCCGCCGCCGGGCTCTCCCTGGTGATGGCGCTGGAGCGGGCGCCGGTGGGTTAGCCTGGATTTTTCCAGGTACTTGCGCATTATCTCTGCAGATTAAGCTCACAGGGCTTACCTTTGCGGTCTATTATCGACGAGCATGTGGTTATTCCTCCAGATATTACTGGCCCTTTTGCCCGCGCACGATTTCCACGTGAGCAAATGCCTGATCGCCTATAGCGCTTCCGACCAGGCGTTGCAGATCAGCCTCCACCTGTTTATCGACGATCTGGAAGCTGCGCTGATCAAAGGCGGAGCGCCGGCTGACCTGCGGCTGTGCACCCGCGCCGAGCACGAGGAGGCGGAGACCTATTTGCAGCGCTACCTGGGCCGGCACTTCCGGCTCACCGTCAACGGCGCCGCGATCCGTCCCGAATTTTTGGGTAAAGAGATCTCCGACGATCTGCAGGCGGTATGGTGCTACCTGGAGGCGCCCGTCACGGCCGACCTGCGATCGCTGGGCCTCACCAACTCTCTGCTCCTCGATGTATTTGACGACCAGAAGAACCTGGTGCGCGTGGAAGGGCCCGGCGGGCAATCGGGCCTGCTGGTTTTCGAACGCGGGCGCACTGCCGATTCGATAGATTTTTGAAGCCAGGTGTTATATCGATATGAAGCGACTGATCAAAAAAATATTCATCTGGCCGATCCGCTTTTACCAGTACGCCATTTCCCCTTATCTGGGGCCCAGTTGCCGCTTTCAGCCGACCTGTTCGCACTACATGGTGGAAGCCATCGAAGAATGGGGCGCCCTGCGCGGCTTATGGCTGGGCCTGAAGCGAATCTTCAAATGCCATCCGTGGGGGCCGCACGGCTACGATCCGGTGCCGCCCAACCCGCGCCGGCAGCAAAATCAATAATCCTATGCTAAAGAGACCACGCCGCAACCGCCGTTCCACCGCCATCCGCGGCCTGGTGCGGGAAACCCAGCTCAGCGTCGACCACCTGGTGCAGCCCATTTTCGTCGTCGACGGCGACGAAATCCAGGATGAGATCCCTTCCCTGCCCGGCAACTTCCGCCTCTCCCCCGATCACGTCCTCGGCGAGATCGAAGCCTGCCGCCGCCTGGGCATCCGCAATTTTATCCTCTTCCCGGCCGTCGCCGAGGAGCATAAAAGCAAAACGGGAGACTACGCCTTCCAAACCGACAACTTTTACCTGGAAACGGCGCGCCGCTGCAAGGAACGTTTTCCCCAATGCACCCTGATCAGCGACGTCGCCCTCGACCCCTACAGTTCCGACGGGCACGACGGCCTGGTGCGCGACGGCCGCATCGACAACGACGAGACCCTGCCTCTGCTCGCCCGTATGGCCGTCCTGCAGGCCGAAGCCGGCTTCGACCTCATCGGCCCTTCCGATATGATGGACGGCCGCGTGCAGGCCATCCGCAAAGCGCTCGACGAGGCCGGCCACACGGAGACCGGCATCTTGTCGTACACCGCCAAGTACGCCAGCGCTTTCTACGGCCCCTTCCGCGACGCCCTCGACAGCGCCCCCCGCGAAGACGAAGATATCCCCGATGACAAAAAGACCTACCAGATGGACCCCGCCAACCAGCGGGAAGCCCTCCTCGAGGCCGACCTCGACACGGAAGAAGGCGCCGACTTCCTGATGGTCAAACCCGCCCTGCATTACCTGGACGTTATCCAGCTGCTGAAGCAAAATTTTGAAGTCCCCATCGCCGCCTACCACGTCAGCGGCGAATGCGCCATGCTCCTGGCCGCCATCCGCAACGGCTGGCTCGCCCACGAACAGGCGGTGCCCGAAGCCCTGCTGAGCATCCGCCGCGCAGGCGCAGACGTGATCATCACTTATTTTGCCAAAGATTATGCGCGCCTGGTGAAGGAAGGAATGGCGTAGCCCTATGGCTGTCGGGTGGTGACAAAAAATCAGCAATTCTCGGTTTGAAACATTGTTGTGCTCTCGTCCCGGCGGTACGAGCTATCGGTAGCCTATTTTGTGCGCAATGACTGCCGTGCGGAGGTACGGAGCCCATGTTTCGAAACCGTCTGCCCATATCTTGCGCCTCCGGCGCTGCGAATTAACCCGGATTATTCATGGGTTCTTCGTCATGACGGTTGACAGGCTTGCGTTCGGGCAGGTATCCTCAGATGCGGTGAGTAACGAGCAACCGCAAGAATGGCGGGCAGTTTGGCTTCGCAATAGACTGCCCCATGAATAATCCGGGTTGAAAATCCCGGTAAAAAAAGACCCGGCTGCGGGGGGGAAGTCGCAACCGGGCTTATGGTTGGGTGAATGTAAGATTTAGGTCAAGCGGTTATTGCAGCACCACGTCTTTCTCTTCGATCATCTTGCGGATGTTGATGAGGGCGTAGCGCATGCGGCCGAGGGCCGTGTTGATGCTGACGCGCGTGAGCTTGGCGATCTCTTTGAAGCTCATGTCAGCATAGTGGCGCAGGATAACGACTTCGCGTTGTTCCGGCGGCAGCATATCGACCAGCGCGCGCACCTTGTCGTGCGTCTGGCTGCGGATGATGCGCTGCTCGGCATTGTCATCCGTCACCTGGAGCACGTCAAAAATGTCAAAGGTCTCCGTAGGCGATACTTTCGGGCGGCGTTTCGTCCGGCGGAAGTAATCCACGCACATGTTGTAGGAAATACGCATGGCCCACTGCAGGAACTTGCCTTCGTGGTTGTACTTTCCTTTTCTTAGCGTGTCGATGATTTTGATAAAGACTTCCTGAAAGATATCTTCGGCGAGACTCTGATCTTTCACAAATAAATAGATCGAGGTGTAGATCTTTTGCTGGTGGCGGCTGAGCAGTTCTTCGAATGCTTTTTCATCGCCTTCTAGGTACAGAGCAATTAACTCCTGATCATTAAACGGTGTAACTTGCATAACTAAATAATTTGTGTTAATGGGATATGGCTAATTATTTAGTGTAAAAGTTACTACCGATAATCTTTAGTTTTTGCTGTGTAATGAATAGAACGATAAAAATTTCATGGGTAAATATAAGGGCATTCCACGAAAATCGCGAAAACAAATGCACTTTTTTTGTGTGTATTAACAAAAAATTAACCGCTTCCAAGGAATAACCGCCGCTCAAAGCAATTGATTGTCAATTGCTAAAGCGGGATGAAGTCCGACCGAGCACCGACAAAAAATTCGGGCCGGTTTTTTTGTCGGTAAAAAATTTGCCCTCTCTGACCGGCGTCTTGCGGCCAAATTTTGGGGTAAACCTTTTCTCGCTTTGCTGTTTATTAAAGGAGGAAGCAAAATAAGCTGGTATGGAAAAGTGGAAAAGCGCTAAGTTTGCCTTTTCGACTTTTTACCCCGGAAAAACTCAATCCAAAATCAGGTCCATGGCGGAAGAGAAAAAAGCACCGGCGGTGCTGGAAAAACCGAGCAAGACCCTGCGCAGGGATACCATTCACATCAAGGGAGCACGGGCCAACAATCTGAAAGACGTAGAGCTGACTATCCCCAAAAACCAACTCGTCGTGGTCACGGGCGTCTCCGGCTCCGGCAAGTCGTCGATCACGATGGATACGCTTTTTGCGGAAGGGCAACGCCGCTACGTTGAGAGCCTGTCTTCCTACGCCCGCCAGTTCCTGATGCGCATGAAAAAGCCGGACGTCGACTTCATCAGGGGCATTTGTCCGGCCATCGCCATCGAACAAAAGGTCACCACCAGCAACGCCCGCTCCACCGTGGGCACCCTCACCGAAATTTACGACTACCTGCGGCTGCTCTACGCCCGCGTGGGCAAAACCATCTCGCCCGTTTCGGGCCAGGAGGTGAAACGCCACGAAGTATCCGACGTCGTCGACTTTATCAACAGCCGGGAACCGGGCGCCCGCGTACAACTGTTCTCCCCGCTGCCCACGCGCTACAGCGACCGCACGCTGGCCCAGGAACTCGACTTGCTGCTGCAGAAAGGGTACACCCGCCTGCAACGCACGAACAACCTGGAACAGATCCAGGACTTATTGGAATCCGGCGACCCCGCTCTCGAAAAAAAACTCGATCAGCTGCCGGGATCCGGCATCCATATCCTCATCGATCGCTTCGTCGTCAAACCCGAAGATGAAGAGAACAACCGGCGCATCGCCGACTCCGTACAGACGGCCTTCATGGAAAGCCAGGGCGAATGCCTCGTCGACCTACTCGACGGAGAGACCGTCGCTTTCAACAACCGCTTCGAGCTCGACGGCATGACGTTCCTCGAACCGACGCCCCAGCTTTTCAACTTCAACAACCCCTACGGCGCCTGCCCCACCTGTGAGGGGTTCAGTCAGGTGATGGGCATCGACGAAGACAAGGTGGTGCCTGATAAATCCCTCTCGGTATACGAAGGCGCCGTCGCCTGCTGGAAAGGAGAAAAATACGGCCGCTGGCTGGATCGCCTGCTGGAAAACGCCCACCATTTCGACTTTCCCGTGCACCGCCCGTACCAGGACCTCAGCCGGGCGCAACAACGCCTGCTTTGGACCGGCAACGACTACTTCTGGGGCATCGACGATTTCTTCGCCGAGCTGCAGGAGAAAACCTACAAAATACAAAACCGGGTGATGCTCGCCCGCTACCGCGGCAAAACCCTGTGCGCAACCTGCGACGGCGGCCGCCTGCGCCGGGAAGCGACTTACGTCAAAGTCGGCGGCCGCGCCATCACCGAGCTGGTGGTCATGCCGGTAGACGAGCTGCTTGGCTTCATCGACGGGCTCGAACTGAGCGATTACGACCGCCAGATCGCGCGCCGGCTGCTCATCGAGGTCAACAATCGCCTCAGGTTCATGAACGACCTGGGGCTCGGCTACCTCACCCTGAGTCGCCTCTCCAATACCCTGAGCGGAGGGGAAACGCAACGCATCAACCTGACGCGCACCCTGGGCAGCAACCTCACCAGCTCGATGTACCTCCTCGACGAGCCCAGCATCGGGCTCCATCCCCGCGATACCAACCGGCTCGTCAAAGTGCTGAAAAGCCTGCGCGACCTCGGCAATACCGTCATCGTGGTGGAACACGAAGAGGACGTCATCAAAAACGCTGATTTTCTGGTCGATATCGGCCCGCGGGCCGGCATCCACGGCGGCGAGGTCGTCTTCGCCGGCCCTTACGAGCAGATCTACGAAGAAGCGGCCGACAGCCTGACCACGCGCTACATGAGCGGCCGCATGCGCATCCCTACGCCGGAGACGCGCCGCACCTCCAATACGGAGATCCGGATCGAGGGCGCCCGCCAGCACAACCTGAAAAATATCGACGTGCGCCTGCCCCTGCACGCCATGACGGTGGTCACCGGCGTATCGGGATCCGGCAAAACGACCCTCGTCAAACAGATCATCTACCCCGCTCTGAAAAAGCGCCTGGGCGAAGGCTACTCACGGGCGCCCGGGCTGCACCACGCCCTGACCGGCGACGTGGAGGCAATCACCCAGGTGGAAATGGTGAGCCAAAATCCCATCGGCAAATCATCGCGCTCCAACCCGGTAACTTACGTCAAAGCCTACGACACCATCCGCAGCCTGATGGCCGATCAGCAGCTGTCGCGCATTCGCGGCTTCAAGCCCAAACACTTCTCTTTCAACGTCGACGGCGGTCGCTGCGACGCCTGCAAAGGGGAAGGCGAACAGGTGATCGAAATGCAGTTCCTCGCCGATGTGCGCCTGGAATGCGAAGTATGCGGCGGCAGACGCTTTAAACAGGAGGTGCTGGACGTGCAGTATAAAGGCAAGAACATCCACGAAATACTGGAACTAACCATCGAAGAAGCCCTCGACTTCTTCAGCGACGCCGGCGACGTAGTCAAAAAGCTCAAGCCCCTGGCCGATGTCGGGCTGGGGTACGTTCACCTGGGGCAATCCTCCAGCACGCTCTCCGGCGGCGAAGCCCAACGCGTCAAACTGGCGTCTTTCCTCGGTAAGGAGCGCAGCAATGAACACATCCTTTTTATCTTCGACGAACCGACTACCGGCCTTCACTTCCACGATATTCGCAAGCTGCTCGACGCCCTCAACGCCCTGGTGGAAAACGGACATACCGTGCTCATCGTGGAACACAACATGGAAGTCATCAAATCAGCCGACTGGGTGGTCGACCTCGGGCCGGAAGGCGGCAGGAACGGCGGCCACCTCCTGTTTCAGGGCCGCCCGGAAGAGCTGGCCGCCATCGAAGGGTCTGCAACGGGTTCCTACCTGAAAGATAAACTCCGTAACTGATTCAGGATCTCATTCTCCTACTTAAACGGATCGGAAAAGCGCTCCTCCGCGATGAAGGTTTCGTCGGTCAGCGTTTCCAGGAAAGCGACCAGCGCCATTTTTTCTTCTTCCGTAAAATTCATGTGGCGGGGCGCGCCGTTGATCTTGCGCAGACGGAAATCCAGGTTTGGATGGTTCTTAATGCCGCTGCTGTAGTGCTCCACCACCTCTTCCAGGATAGCGAAGCGCCCGTCGTGCATATACGGCGCCGTCAGCGCGACATTGCGCAGGAAAGGCACCTTGAAGACGCCGTCCAAAGAAGGGTTATTACGGTGGTCGCCCAGGCCGTTGTCCTCGTATTTGACGTCCAGCCCGTTATTGGCGACGGTCACCATGAGGGTCGA
This sequence comes from uncultured Saprospiraceae bacterium, assembly GCA_964419545.1. Classification (GTDB taxonomy): domain Bacteria; phylum Bacteroidota; class Bacteroidia; order Chitinophagales; family Saprospiraceae; genus CAYQQU01. The sequence goes on from CAYQQU010000067.1 coordinate 9,374, forward strand.
CATATTGGGGCTGTGACAGGTGGTGCAATGATCCATGTACAATCGCCGGCCCAGGTTCTCCATTTCGGAGAAATCGGGGAACCTGCGGGCAAAACCGCCATCCGCGACCTTGGACGCCGCCTGGTCGAAGCGGGAATCGACGGAAATAAACGAATTCATGAAGGCTTCCAAGGCCTCAATGATGCGGTTTTTGCTGATCCCGGAATCCCCGAAAGCTTTGCGGAAAAGGATGGGATAATAGGGCAGTTGCTGTAGTTTGACCTCCAGGTCGCCGAAGTTCATTCCCATCTCGATCGGGTCCTGTATCGTCATTTCGGTTTGTTCGCCGATGGAGTGGGCGCGCTCATCCCAGAAGAAGCCGGCGCCGCTGAACGAACTCCCGCCGTAGTCGGTCTCGAAATTGGTGACGGCGGCCAGGGCCAGGGAATTGCGCTTGGTCAGTTCGCCGTCGAAACCCTCGCTGAAGGCGACATCGTCGGAGAACGCCAGTTTCTGCTCGTGGCAGGACGCACAGGAAACGGCATTGGTGCGCGATAGGTTGCGATCGTAGAACAATACCCGGCCCAGGGTGGCCATTTCGTCGGAAATATCCGGTTCGATCGCGTTGAAAGACTGGAGATGGTCGGGCAACTCGACCGAGTAGTCATACTGGTCGGCCGGCAGATCGAGATGACGCTCCAGGACGGCGAATTCTTCCGGGGTGTAGATTTGACGATTGATCTCGACATTGTCGTCGAGGCAACCGGTTAAGAAGAAAAGCGCGATCAGCGCGATGAGAGGGAGCTTACGTACCATGTCTGATTAGGTGTTTATTGATGAAACCAGGGTCTTATCGTTAACAAAGCTCTAAATCCGGATTACTCATGGGGTAACGAAAATCACTTAATATAGGTAACGAACAAACCCGCCCAAACGATTCCTTCGCCTCGGATTTAACAAAATATATTTTACCTTAGCCCCCCGGAACAAAATGCATCTACTTACCATGAAGTTATTGCAGGAGAAAGTAGCCCTGATCACGGGCGGCTCGCGCGGCATCGGCGCCGCTATCGTGCAGCGTTTCGCCGAGCAGGGCGCGCAGGTGGCCTTCACGTACCGTTCCTCGGCCGCCCAGGCTGAAAAGGTGGCCGGGACGGCATCCGAACAAGGCGTAACCGTCAAAGCTTACCAATCGGACGCCGGCGACTTTGCCCAGGCGGAAGCGCTGATCAAGTCGGTGCTGGAAGATTTCGGGCGCATCGATATTCTGGTCAATAACGCAGGCATTACGCAGGACACGCTGATGCTCCGCATGTCGGAAGAACAATGGGATAAAGTGATCGCCACCAACCTGAAGTCGGTTTTCAACCTCACCAAACACGCCCTGCGCCCCATGATGAAGAACCGGGGCGGCTCCATTATCAACATGAGTTCGATCGTCGGGATCACCGGCAACGCCGGTCAGGCCAATTACGCGGCTTCGAAAGCGGGGATCATCGGCTTTTCGAAATCGGTCGCCAAAGAGATGGGCGCCCGCAACGTGCGCTGCAACGTCATTGCACCCGGGTTTATCGAAACGGAAATGACCGGCGAACTCGACGAAAAAACCAAAGAAGCTTACCTGAACAACATACCGCTCCGGCGCCTGGGGCAGGCCGCCGAAGTCGCCGACGCCTGCGTTTTTCTGGGCTCCGACCTCTCGGCATACGTATCGGGCCAGACCCTCAGCGTCTGCGGTGCGCTAAACACCTAGATGATGTTCCGCTTGACCTACCTTGCCATCCTGCTGGTTTTCGGCCTGGCCGGAAGCTGTGGCGACGCACCGCCGGCGGAGGCGCCCGCTGAGGCCGGATCGACCGCCGGTTCGGCCGTCTTCGATTCCATGCCGCAACCGGGAGCGCCTCTATTCCTGGTGCGCACCGTCAACGAGATGCTCGGACAGCGGCAGCAGCAGCGCTACTTTACCCTGCTGCTCAGCGCGGATCAGGCCGCCTACAAGCGCTTCCCCAAAGGCGACTGGGTCAACGAGCCCGAGGCCGAACGACTCCGGGAACGCGACGCTCCCAATACCGGCGACTGGCGACTCGAAAACAACCAGCTGATCATCGAATGGCCCGACGAACCGGGCATGGAGCCCTGGACGCTGACCCCCTGGAAGAACGGCTACCGGCGCGGCCAACTGGGCGTGTACGAGCTCGCCCCCGCCCCCACCGACTCCTTGCTGGTGGGACGCTACATCTACCGCGCTCCCGATCAGATCGACCGGGAGCTCTACGCCGTACCGGGTTTTCCCCAGATCACCTTCGACCCGCAGGGCCGGTTTTCCCAGAATACCCGGTATTCCATGATGGGCCAGTACCAGACCAGCGGCGAGCCCGAAGCGGACGCCCCCTATCTCCAAGGCGCGTACACCCTGGACCGCCATCAGCTGACGCTCACCTTCGGCAACGGGCTACAACGATCCGTCGCCGTGTGTTTGTTACCTGATCGGTCCGATGTGTTGCTGATCGACGGGCGCACTTTCGTTCGCTACCAGCCGGATCAGGATAGCCAATGAGGATTACCGGGGCAGCCGGAAAGACGCCAGCTGTTCGGCAATGGCTTTCACCCTTACCAGGCGCGGGTAGTTCAGGTGGTACCGACAACCGAAGACGTCGGCCCGCTGCTCCACTACCTTCGTCAGGCAAAGACGATCCAATTGCGACTCCAAAGTGGAAGAGTCCAAACCGGTATGCAGGGTTAAATCAAGGATAGCCGCACTTTCGTGCTCCTGAAGGAAATTGAGGATTGGGATGCTCTGTTCGTGACAGAGCGATTCCAGCGTCTGCAGGGCCTTGCTCAGCCGGCTGACGCTGCTTTGTGTAATAGTGTTTCTAGTGTCCACGGGTTAACATTTAAATCCCAGAATTGCACAAATATACTCTAATAATGGGTTCATGCCAACAATTCCGCGATCAAATTTGATTCCCTAAGAACAAACAACTACCAATCAGGCTTTTACGAGAACAGAACCGCTGTTTTACCTCTTCTTTCGAACTCTTTGTCGTTGAATATTGCGGAAAGCCGTACATTATTTGTCCGTTTTTTCAGGGAATCGCCCGCATTTCGGCTTCCGGCTGAACATTGTTAAAAATCAAAGTCCGGCGATTTTCCCTAAATTCGACCCAAAAAAGTCGTCATGCCCATCAGAATGGAAAAGGATGCCCCGCAAGATCAGCCCAGACGGGGCGGCGGCCTTATTAAGTGGCTGCCTCTGCTGTTGCTCTTTGTGTTCAAGCGCCCCAAGCTGATCATCCCGCTGCTGATCATCGGCGTCGTCTGGTATTTCTTTTTCGGAGGCGACCAACTGCTCAGCGGCGGCCTTTCGGAAAGCAATACGGCTGACTTCGCCTTCGGTGCGACCCTGAGCGAAGAGGTATACGACCGGGCGGAGGTTTTCGAACCGCTGACCTACGGGTCCAACCTCGGCGCGGCGCTGCCGCGCAAAGTATCGCTGCAAGACTATGCCCCACAGCCCCGCCACCAGGGGCAGCAAGGGTCCTGCGTCGGCTGGGCCAGCGCCTACGCGGCGCACACCATACTCGAGGCCCGGACCCGGGGGCAAGATCCCGACCAGCTCGCTTTCAGCCCGGCCTACCTGTACAATCAGATTGCGCTCAGCGGCTGCCAGGGCGCCTACATGCTCGATGCGATGCAGGCCATGCAGCAAAACGGGGCCCTGCCCTACCGGGAATTTCCCTACAACCAGTCCACCTGCAACAACCGCCCCGCCTCCACGCAGCTACAGGCCGGCCGCAACTTCCGCATCAAAGGGTTCAACCGCCTCACCCTGGGCGGCAACAACTACAAGCCGGACCTCATGGGCGTCAAGCAACACCTCGCACAGGGCGCCCCGGTGGTGATCGGCATGCAGGTAGGCGGCACCTTTATGAGCCGCATGCTCAATCAGCGCGTCTGGCGCCCTACCCGCAGCGACTACAGCCTGGGCGGCTTCAGCGGGCACGCCATGTGCGTGGTCGGCTACGATGACGACTTCGAAGGCGGCGCTTTTCAGATCATGAACAGCTGGGGAACCGACTGGGGCGACCGCGGCTTCGCCTGGGTGCGCTACCGCGACTTTGAGTACTTCGTCAAAGAGGCTTACGGCATTTACCCGGCCGGCAATACCGAACAGTACGATCCGAACCAACTGGCGGTCGAGTTCGGCCTTTACAATACCCAGCGGCAGGCAACCCTGGCCCTGCGCAAAACCGGCGATATGGTGTTCGCTACCGCCCGACCCATCAACCGGGGCGACAAATTTAAGATCTTGTTCGCCAACAGCATCGAATGCTATGCCTACGTCTTCGGAGAGGAAACCGACGGCTCCAGCTACGTGCTATTCCCCTATACGGAAAAGCATTCGCCTTATTGCGGCATCACCGGTACGCGCCTTTTCCCCAAAGACTATTCCATGGTAGCCGACGACCTCGGCCAGCGCGACCGCATCGCCATCGTGGTGAGCAAAAAGCCGATCAATTACCAGCAGTTCAACGATCGCATCAATAACGGGCGCGGCAGCTATGCCGACCGGCTGCAATCCGCACTCGGCGCCGAACGCATCACCAGCGTCCAGTTTCAGGCCGGCAATACCATCGCGTTCCAGGCCGATGCTAAAGGAAAAAATGCGGTGGGTATGGTGATCGAGATCGAGAAGCGGTGAGGGGGGGGTAGTGTTTGGTCTTTGGTCTTTGGTCTTTAGCGTCCTGAGAGAGCCAAAGACCAAAGACTAAAGACTAAAGACTAAAGACTAAAGACTAACCCTACCCGATCAAAACTTAAGCCCGGCGCTCAGCGTCAGGATATTATTATTTTCGTCGGAATCGACGAAGAAGTTCGTCATGCCGATTTCGTAATTCGCCGAGACGGTCAGGAAGAGCACGTCGACGCCCACGCCGAGGTTGGCGCCCAGGGTAAAATCTTCGAGATCGTCGCGGTCAAAGGCGAAGATCGGTTTTTCGCGAACCCCCAGCACGTAGGTGGGGATCAGCCCGCCGTGGACGTGGACGCCGATCAGGCCGTTGTCGCCGGTAACGCGTAATCCGATATTCAACGGCATTTTAAGGCTTTGGATGGTCGTTTCTTCGCTCAGGTCGACGTCCGTATTCGGGTCGACGTCCTGCAGGAGGCGGGCGGTAAAGCTATAGTAATGCAAGCCCGGTTTGAAGAAGAAAAGGCCGTCGCCCGCGCGCAGATCAAAACCTGCATTCCAGCCCACGCGCGCTTCGGCGTCGATGTCCTGAATTCGCGTGTCGAGCGCGGAAATATTGACGCCCACTTTCGGAGTGACGCGCAGCTGGGCAAAGGCCGGGAGGCTGATCAGCAGGATGGCGAATAAAAAGAGGGATCGTTTCATGGTTGATCTTTTTCGTTTAGCAATGGGCTTTTCTGCCCTTCTTTCACTTGGTAGATTCGTCAATAGAACGCAATCCCCTACCCGAATAATGTAAAAATGCCCTTAAAGCGAGTTAATATTGCGTTAATCAACTGCTCACCCTATGGATATTGACGTCCCCACGCTGGTGCTGGATGCGGTGAAATGCCGCCGCAACATCGAGAACATGGCCGGGCGCGCCCGCCGGCTGGGCCTCCGGCTGCGCCCCCATTTCAAGACCCACCAGTCGCAAGAGATCGGCCGCTGGTTTCGCGATTTCGGCGTCTCGGCCATCACCGTATCCTCTTTGCGCATGGCGGCGTACTTTGCCGACGACGGCTGGAGCGACATCCTCGTCGCCTTTCCGTTCAACCTGCGGGAATTGCCGATCGCCCGGGCGCTCGCCCGCCGGGTTGACCTCCACCTGACTGTCGAGAACCCGGAAGCCGTACAGTTGCTGGCCCGGGAGCTGCAAGGCGAAGCCGGCCTGTACATCAAAGCCGACACCGGCTACCACCGCACCGGCCTGGGCCCCGAACAGTTTGCGGAGATCGACGACCTGCTCGACCGGATCGCAGCGGCTCCCAATCTTCGGTTTCGCGGCTTTCTGGCCCATGCCGGGCACACCTACGACGCGCGCGGCGCCGATGAGATCAAAAGCGTTCACGAAGCGTCGCGGCAGGTTTTTCGTTCTTTTCGAGCGCGCTACGCCGACCGCTTCCCCGGCCTGCAGCTCTCCCTGGGCGACACCCCCGCCTGCAGCGTTGCCGATGATTTTGGCGGCGTCGACGAAATGCGGCCGGGAAATTTCGTTTTCTACGACCTGATGCAGGCGCAGATCGGGGCATGCGCGCTCGGCGATATCGCCGTGGCGATGGTCTGCCCGGTGGTCGCCAAACATCCCCGGCGCGGGGAGGCCGTCATTTACGGCGGCAGCGTCCACTTCTCCAAGGACGGCCTGACCGTCGACGGCCGGCCTTGCTACGGCCGGGTAGTCCAATGGACCGGCCGGGGCTGGGAAATCCCCGAGACGCCGGTCTACCTGAAAAAGCTCAGCCAGGAGCACGGCATCCTGCAGGGGCCCGGGCGCTGGGTCGAGCACCTGCAGATCGGGCAGTTGCTCGCCGTATTGCCCGTGCATTCCTGCCTCACAGCGGATATCAACAAAAAGTACGTCACCCTCGCGGGCGAGCGGATCGGCATGTTGCCTAATATTTGATTCGACTTTTTCAGCTCTGCTGCGCTACCGTTATTCCAGCATTACGGAAGGAATAGACATGACCGGCACATTGCCGTGGTAAGACATCTTTTTGGCGTGGCTGTAGTTGAAAAGTTCCTGGATGAACGATCGCTTATGGGTGACCATGCCCAGAATATCGATCCGGTGTTCTTTGAGATATTGACTGATCTGCTCCATTAGGTCGGTGCCGTCGATCACGTCGAAGCGCAGCTTATCGTAACCGTTGAAGTCGGCCTGGAACTGCTCCATGCGGTGGGTGATCTCGTGGGTGTGAGCCAGGTCGATGTTGAAGCAGAACACTTCGGAGTCGAACAGTTTGGCGAGTTCCAGCACGAAGCGCATAGCTTTCTTTTCCTCCTCTTTGTAGCTGGTGGTGAAAGCGATGCGGTCGAGGCGGCCGTCGAACTCACAGCTTTCGGGGACGGCCAGCACCGGGCAGTTGGCGTTTTCCAGCATTTCGCCGGCGATGCTGCCCAGAAAGATCTCCTTCATGCCGCGCGCGCCGGTGGTGCCCATCACCACCATATCCACTTCTTCGGAATTGACGTGTTGCCGGAGCACTGTTTTCACTTTTCCCGGCTTCAGGGCGTGGCGGATGTCGAGGTGGGTAAAATTATGTTCTTCCGCAATTTTGGTGATGGCGGGAATGGAATCCTTGTAATTTTCGAAATGCTCGAGGTCGTAAGATTCGTAAAATTCCTGGAGGGTGCGCGGCAGTCCGGGCGTCTTGATCTCTGCCTTGGGGTAGATATGCAGTGTGGTGATGGCGGCTTCGGCATGATCTGCGATGTGCAGGGCATAGATGAACGCGGCGTTGGCGGCTTCGGAAAAATCAGTTGGAAACAGGATGTTCTTGATCATAGTCGGCGGTCCGTTGAATTGACTTCGTAATTTTAAGAAAAAACCGGTGCACATACTAACCTTTTTCTCCAAAAACTCCACCGGACGGATATCAGGCGCTGCTTGGCTCCCGCGGCGCCAGCCAGCTCAGGATCTCCGCGCGGTCGGGCAGGCGCCCGTTAGCCACCATCCGGCCGTCCACCCAGACGGCCGGAATTGCCGGCAGGCTTTCGCGTATAAAGTGCTCCACGTCGCAGATCTGCTCCAGCTCGACTGCAATCTTCAGCTCCCGGGCAACGGCCCGCACTTCCGCCAGAAGCTGTCGTTCTTTGGCGCCGCCCAGGCCGAATATTTTTATTTTCCTTTTCATCATAGCATCACAATAACTTGTGTACAAAGGTGCGGGCGTAGGTAGGAAGTCGAAATGACGGGCGTCAGGGCATAGAACTGATTTTGATCAGTGGCCCCCTTCTCCGGGTCTTGCTTCCAAGCAAGGCCCGGAGTTAGCCCTGAGCAGCCTCTTCAAAGCTGATAAAAATCACCGCCCTTTGGTGACGTAAGTCATTACCGCCATAAGGACGGCCGGTGTACATTTGCCATAGAACCTGAAAAAATCAAGTGGACAAAAAATATCATGGTCAATTGGGTGTTCAATCATTTTTAATGCTGGGATGATTCCCGGCTGAGCTGTCGCCTCGAGTTTTCGAGACGACAGTTTTTTTTTATTAAACCCGCAATGGGTTCACCCCTCTTCCACTTCCAGGATAAATCCGCTTCCGTACACATTCTGAATGGTGATGCGCGGGTCGGCCGCGAGGTATTTGCGCAGGCGTGAGATAAAAACGTCCATACTGCGGCGGGTGAAGTAGTCGCTTTGTCGCCAGAGGCGCTTCAGCACGGTCTGCCGGGACAGCAGGCGTCCCTGGTGTTCGCAGAGCAGTTGCAGCAACTGGGCTTCGCGTTCGGTGAGGCGCCGTTCGTGTTCGCCGCATTTTAGCGCCCGGTTGGCGACGTCAAATTGGTAGGCGCCGATAGCGATCACTTCGGCGGGGGGCTCCGGTGCGGCGTTGCGTTTCAGGACGGCCCGGATGCGCGCCACCAGTTCTTCTTCGTCTACCGGCTTGATGATGTAGTCGTCGGCCCCCAGCCCAAACCCTTTGAGTACGTCGACCTTCAGGGAGCGGGCCGTCAGAAAGATAAAAGGCGTATGCCCGTCTTCGCGCTGGATGATCTCGGCCAGCGAAAAGCCGTCGCGCCCCGGCATCATCACATCGATGATGCACAGATCGAAGGGCTGTTTGCGGAAATACGTCAGGCCGGCCTCCCCGTCGGCGGCCCAGCGCACTGCGAAGCCTTTCATTTCGAGATAGGCCTGCAGGCTGTATCCCAGCGTTTGGTCGTCTTCAACCAGCAAAATCGTCGGTGTTTTCATCGATGGTCTACTTTGAATGTCAATTCGGGAATCAATACAAAAGCACTGCCGCCAGACCAGCGCCGGGGCTTAGAGATGTTTGGAGGTAGTGCTTTTGAAGCGAAAAACTCAGATTTTGGGTTCTCCCGAAGGGATTTTTCCGGCTCATAGCAGCGCTACGGGTCGGAAAAATGCCACAGGGAGGTTCCAAAAGCTGGGTTTTGCAGCCAAAATGACTACCTCCAAACAAGCTCTTACCCCGCTTTCGCCGGCGCCGCCGCGCGAATCGTCGGCAGGGAAAGGTAAAAAGTCGAGCCTTTCCCCGGTTCGCTTTCTACCGACACCTCGCCGCCCATGCCGCGCATCACCTGCCGGACGTAGCTCAATCCGAGGCCGAAGCCCTTAGCCGGATGCTGATCGCCGGTCGGGGCCCGGTAAAACTTCTTGAAGATGCGCGTCTGCTCCGCTCGCTCGATGCCGATGCCGCGGTCCGCCACTGCGACGACGAAGCGGCGCCCGCGGTTGCGGGTGGACAGGCGGATATCGGGTGTTCCGGTACTGTATTTCAGGGCGTTGTCCAGCAGGTTGAGGACGGCGTTGCGAAAGTGATCGACATCGACGCGGGCCCGGTCGCAATCTGCTTCCAGGTGCGTCCGCAGAACGCCGCCGCGGCCCGCCACGGCGGCCTGCATCTCGGCGGCTACTTCGCGCAGTACCGGATGCAGCGCTGCATTTTGTTTTTCCAACCGGCGCCGGCTGCTGCGCAGGGAAGCCAGTTCGAGCACCTTTTCGATGTGTTTTTTCAATTTGTCGTTCTCCCCGGCGATCAAGCCCAGGTAGGTCTCGCTTTTTTCCCTCTTCCCTTTCTCAAGACTATCTGACAGCAAGCGCAGCAACAGGCTGATCGAGAATACCGGCGTTTTCAATTCATGCGTCAGGTTGTTGATGAAGTCGTTTTTCACGGCATCCAGGCGGCGCAGGCGGCGCAGCGAGATCAGCAGCGCTACGAAACAGCCGATCAGCAAAGCGATAAAGATCGCGGAGAAGACCACCAGGCCGGCCAGCTGCCCCAACAAATACGACAGCAGATGTTCTACCCGCAGGTGGAGCACCAGGCCGGAGGGCCCCCGGTTCGCCTCCCGGCCATGCAGGAGGCGGCTGTAGTGGTAGCCGCTCTCCGGCGGGTGCGCTTCTTCGCTGCGCAGGACGGGCCAGCCGAAAAATACCGACTCCAGGGTGAAAGAAAAATCTACTTCGACCCCTTCGGCGCGCAGCGCATCGGCGATCAACTGCTGCATGTTTTCCTGCAGGGTCGGCGGCGCCGGCGGCAACACCGCCGACCGCAGCCAGTCGCGCAACGGCCCCGGCGCCATCAGGGCTTCGTCGACCCGCACCAGCGCCGCTTCCACCCGGCGGTCCAAACGGGCTTTTTCCAGTTGCACCCCTGCTTTGAGGAAGCGCCACTGCACCGCCGTAAGGCCCGCCAGGGCGATTCCCACCGCCAGCAGTAATACTTTTTTCATGAAGCCATTTTTTCTAAAATAACTTAAGTTGCGATGTACTCAAAATTGATGAGCATAAATGCCTGGTTTTTGAAGGGATCCAAGTCATTTTTGCGCTTCGCTCCCTTTAGGACAAGGGGAAAACAAAGGGCAAAAATGACCGTCGCAACTTCAGTTAAAATAAATAAAAATGCCGCTCCGGCCTCCATTTTAACGCTTCGTTAATAGGCTTAACGTTTTCTTGGCATTGTCGTGCTTTTCGTTGGCCCATCGGCAAAGGGCGATCGCTTAATTTTGCTGAAAACCGAAAAATTCAGAAAATACCATGAAAAAACTTGAAACCCTGGTAATCGTACTTTTGGCGCTCCCTTCGGCGCTCTTCGCCCAACCGGAATCCCAACCCGAATTGCACCGCGAGGCGGGCGTGCGCTTCTTTACGCTGGAAAATTTTGACCTGGCCTACAAAATCGAAACCCGGCCCAACCGCTACTTCCGGATCAACCTGGTGCTGGCCGACCTCGAGCTCAGCACCCAGCAGGGCAACCCCTGGCAGGTGGGCGTAGGCGCCGGCGTGGGCTGGGAACGACGGGCCGCCCTCAGCGACCGCCTCTGGTTTATCCACGGCCCGCAGGTGCAACTGACCGCCGACTTTCTCTCGGCGACCAATTCCCAGGGCGAAACCTTCTTCAACACCGGCCTCAACGGCCGGCTCGCCTATATGATCGGGCTCCAATACGACCTCAACGAGCGGTTTTACGTGAATATCGAGCTGCAGCCCAGCGTGCGGATGGGAACATTGATCCGGGAACAATCGGGCGAAAACACCACCTTCGCCATGGGCTTCAACACCAACAGAGTAGGCGTCACGGTCGCTCACCGTTTCGCCCGGCGCCTCCGGCCGCGCAGTTGACCCGGGTATTGCCCCGGATTATTCATGGATTTATCTATTGCGACTGATCCATTAAAAATCCGGGGTAAAGTCTATCCTGTTAATTTAAGTTTAAAAAATTCTTTATCATTACCTTGTGTTCCGGGAAAAACACCCTTTTTCCTACCTTTGCCATCTCTTTTTCAGGACCCAAAAGCTTGCACACACCTCATGAGGAACCGGGTAATAATTGAAAATGTAAGGCCGGAAGTCGAAGGCGGCCGTTATTTCGTCAAACGCATCGTCGGCGAAAGTGTCGAAGTGTCGGCCGATATCTTCTCGGACGGCCACGATTACATCCGTGCGTCGCTATTGTATAAACACGAAAGCGAGCGCCGGTGGCGCGAAGTATTTATGACGCCCCAGGTCAACGACCTCTGGACGGCGACCTTTACCATAGAAAATCGCGGTTTTTATCAGTATAAACTGGAGGGATGGGTCGACCACCTGCTTACCTGGTTCAACGGTTTTCGCAAGAAGAAAGCCGCCGGGCAGAACATGAAAGTCGAACTGCAGATCGGCGCCAAGCTGCTCGAACAAACCGCAGCGGGCTATTCCAAAACGAAGGCCGCACCGCTTACCAAACACGCCAAACTCTTGGCCGACGAAAAACAGTACGACGAAGCAGTGGCCACGGTTATGTCCGACGCCTTCGCCGACCTCGTGCACCAGTTTCCCATGAAGCAGTTCGTGACGGAGTACGACAACTACCTGCGCGTACGGGTAGGCCGCGATAAAGAGTTGTTCAGCGCCTGGTACGAGCTCTTCCCGCGCTCCGCCGCCGGCGAGCCCGGCCGCCACGGTACTTTCAAAGACGTCGAACGCTTGCTGCCCCGACTGGTGGAGTTCGGCTTCGACGTGCTCTACCTGCCGCCCATCCACCCCATCGGCAAAATCAACCGGAAAGGGCGCAACAATTCCGTCATCTCCGAACCCAACGACCCGGGCTCGCCCTGGGCGATCGGCAGCGAAGAAGGCGGCCACAAAGCCATCAACCCGGCCCTCGGCACTATGGATGACTACCAGCACCTCATCCGGGAAGCCAACCGCCACGGCCTGGAGATCGCTCTCGACCTGGCTTTCCAATGCGCGCCCGACCACCCTTATATCAAGGAACATCCCGACTGGTTTGTCTGGCGGCCCGACGGCACCATCGCCTACGCCGAAAACCCGCCGAAAAAATACGAGGACATCGTTCCGATCTCTTTCGAGACGGAAGACTGGAAAAACCTGTGGGAAGAGCTGAAAAGCGTCATCCTGTACTGGGTGGAAGCGGGCGTCAAAATTTTCCGCGTCGACAACCCGCACACCAAGCCCTTCCGGTTCTGGCAGTGGGCCATCGAAGAAGTACACAAAGTGGACCCCGACGTGATCTTCCTGTCGGAAGCCTTCACCCGCCCCAAAATTATGGCGGAACTCGCCAAGCTGGGCTTCACCCAGTCGTACACCTACTTCACCTGGCGCAACTCGCGGCACGAGCTGGAACGATACGTGGAAGAACTCACCAAGACCGAGCTGCGGGAGTATTTCCGGCCCAACTTCTGGCCCAACACCCCGGACATCCTCGCCTACGAGCTGATGAACGCCGGCTCCAACGCCTTCGCCAAACGGTTCCTGCTGGCCGCTACGCTCTCTTCCAATTACGGCATGTACGGCCCGGCTTTGGAGTTTATGGAAAATACGCCCAACACCAACGGCAAAGAAGAATACCTCAACTCGGAAAAATACGAGATCCGCTACTACGACTGGGGCCACCGCAACCGCATGACCGACCTCATCACGCGCGTCAACCAGATCCGCAAGGAAAATGAAGCCCTGCAAAGCACCTGGAATATCCACTTCACCGGCACCGACAACGACCAGCTGATGAGCTACGTGAAGATCACCGACGATCACAGCAACATCATCTGGTGTGTGGTCAACTTCGACACCGAATACACCCAAGCCGGGTACATCGAAGTGCCGCGCGAACTGCTGGGCCTGCGCGGACAGGTCAACATCAAGGTCACCGACCTGCTGACCGACGATACTTACCACTGGTTCAACGAATGGAATTACGTGGAACTCGACCCCAACCGCTTCCCCGGCCACATCTTCAAAGTGACGCTGAACCGGCCCCACGACCTGGATAACGCCCGGTAGTAAGCACCGGAAGCTGTAATGGAAGTGAAGCTCCGGACCTTGACGGGGGAAGCGGCAACGCCCTACCTCCCGGAACTGGCGCGCCTGCGCATCGCCGTATTCCGGGAGTGGCCCTACCTTTACGACGGCGACCTCGGCTACGAGCGCGCTTACCTGCAGACTTATGTACAGGCCAAAGATAGCGTGCTGGTGCTGGCGCTGCACGACGACCGCGTTGTCGGCGCCGCCACGGGAATGCCCATGGCGGAAGAAACGCCGGAAGTGCAACACCCTTTCCGCGAACAAGGCTACGACATTGCCTCGGTATTCTACTACGGCGAATCGGTACTGGAAAAAACGTACCGCGGCCGCGGCGTCGGTGTCCGCTTTTTCGATGAACGGGAAGCCTGGGCCCGCAAGCTCGATCGCTTCGAACGGCTGGCTTTTTGCGGCGTACAACGCCCGGCGGATCACCCGCGGCGCCCGGCGCATTATACCCCGCTGGACTCGTTCTGGCGCAAGCGCGGCTTCACCCCCACCGACCTCTACAGCTACTTCAGCTGGAAAGACCTCGACGCAGCAGAGGAAAGTAAAAAGCCGCTCCGGTATTGGATGAAGCGCCTTTATTGAGGAGCCGGGGGTTTACGAGGTATATCAACCCATTCAAGCCCCGTACCGAACATCCGTAACGGCCAATTTGAGCCATTTAAAATCACCGGTATCCAGTTCCCAGGTCACTTCGCAGTTTTGGGGTACGGGAATGCCGTCGAAATTTGCGTAATCCAGCACCTCGATCGACCAGGTTTGCAGGCTGTACTCGCCTTTCTGTTCGTAATAGCGACGGGCGGAAAAATGCGTCACCTGCCCGGCCTGGTTAAAGGTAAAAAGGCCGGCAACCTCCTGGCCGGCCCAGCGCAGGGTAGCCCGGGCCCGGTTTTCGTCGACGGCTTCCCACCGGATGTCATTGCTCAGGGCAGCCGTGGGCAGCCAGACGATCTCGCCCAGGAAGCGCAGCAGCGACCCCTGATCGATCTCCTCACCTGCGGCGTCGGCAATGGTAAAGGCCGACAATAAGCGAATCAGCATGTTGCCGCGTCCGTCCAGGTATTTATCCCGACCGGCGATGTGCAACCAGGGCGCGGCGCGAATGCGGGCGCGCCAGACGAAGGCGGGAGGATGAATGGAGAAAACCTGTTCGGCCGTAAAGGGCATCCACTTGCCATCCGGCCGGGTGCGCAGAGCACCGCGCTGTTGGAGATGGGCGGTGCGGATGGCAGGTTTTCCGACGATCTGCGATTGAAGCAGCCAGCGCCGGACAGCCGGCGGCAGGGTTTCCGGGATGTTGCGGATGACGGGCGGCGAACCGGCTTCTTCCGCAGCGGTCAGCAGCCGCTCTACATCGCCGGCCGCCAGCCGAGCAAAGCGCCATTCCGCAGCGCCGGCCAGCGCGACGAGGAGGATCAGGATATTGGCGACCGTCCCGGCTTTGGCGTCCGGCCAGTACAGTACGATCAGCACCTGCGAGAGCACGCTCCCTGCGATCGCCCAGGCCCACCACTCGCCCCTGCGCAGGAAAAACAGGACCGCGCAGACGATGAAGAGCAATGCCGCCAGCAGCCATCCCCCTCCCAGCACTTTGGCGAGGGATCCCGAAAGCGGAAAGACGGCCTTTCCGGATAAAGAAGGCGCCGCCCAAAGATTCCAGGCTTTCGCCATACCCAGCGTGTGGATCAGCCCGTGTAGCAATAAGAGCATTACGAAAAGTATACGCATAGCTACCGCGTTTTTCAACTCAACTTTACGCATCCGGGGGTTCAGAACCAATGATTTTTGTTAGCCCGGCTCGGCAAGCGCCTATCCGCAACCGTACGTCACCGCACTGAACAATTTACTGATCGACACCCAGCGATGGACGCCAAATTAATTGACCGACCTGCTTCATTCCCTCCCACATTTTTGTATCTTTTCCACAGCCCTTTTTTGATTCCGTAAACGAAGGAAAACACACACCAAAAATGACGGGAAACAACCAGGAACAAACCCTTTGGTATAAAGACGCCATCATTTACGCCCTTCACGTACGATCCTTTTATGACAGCGACGCCAACGGCATCGGGGATTTCGAAGGACTGGTCCAGAAGCTGGACTACCTCGAAGACCTGGGCGTCAACTGCATTTCGCTGCTCCCTTTCTATGAGTCTCCCCTCAAAGACGACGGTTATGACATCGCCGACTACCTGGCTATTCATCCCGATTACGGCGACCGCCAGCAGTTCGAGCACTTCCTCATGGAGGCCCACCGGCGCGGCATCCGGGTCATCATCGACCTGATCGTCAACCACACCTCCACCCAGCACGAGTGGTTCCAGCGGGCGCGCCGGGCCGCTCCCGGGACGCCGGAACGCGATTACTACATCTGGAGCGACTCGCCCGAAAAATACGCCGAAGCAGAGATCATTTTCAGCGACTACGAAACTTCCAACTGGGAGTGGGACAACGTCGCCAAAGCCTACTACTGGCACCGCTTTTACAGCCACCAGGCCGACCTCAACTACGAGAATGAACAGGTGCACCAGGAAATGCGCAAGATCATCGACTTCTGGTTCGAGCTGGGCGTCGACGGCCTGCGCCTCACCTCGGCCATGTTCATGCACCGCGAACCCGGCACCAATTGCGAGAACCTGCCCCAGGTGCACCAGCATCTGCGCGAATGGCGCAGCTATCTCGACCGCCGGCACCCCGGGAAGATCATGCTCGCAGAAACCAATCTCTGGCCCGAGGAGGCCGCCCAGTACTTCGGCGAGGGCGACGAGTGCCATATGAACTACCATTTTCCCCTGCTGCCCCGTCTCTACATGGGTTTGCAAACCGAAGACCGCTACCCCATCATCGATATCCTCGAACAGACGCCGCCCATCCCCGATTCCTGCCAGTGGGCCCTTTTCCTGCGCAACCACGACGACCTGATGCTGTCGATGGTCACCGAAGAGGAACGGGATTACCTCTACAAAGTATTCGCCCAGGACCACGGCGCCAAGATCAACGAAGGCATCCGCCGCCGCCTGGCCCCCCTGCTCGGCAACGACCGCCGCAAGATCGAGCTGCTCAACAGCCTGCTCTTCAGCCTGCCCGGCACGCCCGTCGTCTACTACGGCGACGAAATCGGCATGGGCGACAACATCTACCTCGGCGACCGCAACGGCGTGCGCACCCCCATGCAGTGGAACAGCGACCGCAACGCCGGCTTTTCCACCGCCAACCCTCAGAAGCTCTTTCTGCCCGTCATCCAGGACCCCCTCTACCGCTACGAAGCCGTCAACGTGGAGCTCCAGAACCGCAACCCCTCCTCCCTGCTGTGGTGGATGAAGAACATCATCGCCATGCGCAAGCGGCTGAAGGCTTTCAGCCACGGCAGCATCGAGTTTCTGGACCCCGTCAACGGCAAAGTGCTGGCGTTCGTGCGCACCTACGAAGGCGAGAGCATCCTGGTGATCGGCAACCTGTCCAAGTTTTCGCAGTCGGTCGCCCTCGATCTCCGCCGCTTTGCCGGTATTCGCCCGGTCGAGATCTTCAGCCAGAATAAATTTCACGAGATCACCGAGGCGCCCTATCGCTTTACCCTGGGGCCGTACGGATACTTCTGGTGCCTGCTGGAAGCCGGCGAAGAAACAGTGGACGGACCGCAGGAGCGCATCATTCCCGAGCTGGAAAGCCCGGTGCCCTGGGATCGCTTTTTCGAGGATTACTCCACCAAGCGCGCTTTCGAGAAGCGCGTCCTGCCGGGTTACCTGCCCATCTGCCGGTGGTTCGGCGGCAAGTCGCGCAAAGCGGTCAGCTTCGAGGTCATCCGCTTCCCCAAGGTGGCCGTCAACGAGATCGCCGCTTTCCTCCTCCATATCCAAATCCGGTATACCGACGGGCTGCCCGAGACCTACTCCCTGCCCGTCATTCTCGTGACCAATGCCGAGCGGATGGTCCGGTACCTCAAGAACGAAACGCGAAGCGTCATCTGCTACCTCAAAACGCCCGACCGCGAAGGCATCCTGATCGACGCCATCTACGACGAAGAGTTCCGCAACGAGTTATTCTGGCTCATCAAAAACAACCAAACCGTGCCGGTCAAGGCCGGCCGCCTCCATTTCGAGCCGGGAAAGATCCTGGAGGAGCTGACCGTAGAAAAAGAAGACATCTCCAGCGAAGTGCTGCGGGTCGAACAAAGCAACACTTCGGTCATTTACAACCATCAGTTTTTCTTTAAAATCTACCGCAAGCTCGACACCGACATCAACCCCGACCTGGAGCTGGTCCGCTTCCTTTCCGAACGCACCGATTTCCGCAACGCGCCCCGCTACGGCGGCGGCATTCAGTTTGAAGACCTGCAGGCCAAGACCTACACCATCATGGGGCTGCTGCAAAACAAAATACCGAACCAGGGGGAAGCCTGGACGACCATGCTCGAAGCCCTGAGCCGCTATTACGAGCAGGTGCTGACCAAGGTAGAACGCAAGGCGCCCGCCCCGGAGCTGGTGCGCCGGCCCCGCATGCACTTCGAAGACGCCCCGGAACGCCTGCAAACGCTCATCGGCAGCGTCACTTACGAGCGCGTCGTACTGCTCGCCCAACGCACCGCCGAAATGCACATCGCGCTGGCCAGCGACCAGGACGATCCGGAATTCGCTCCCGAGCGCTTCACCCAGCACTATCAGCGTTCCATCTACTCGGGCCACCGCAAGCTCGTCACCGAAAAGCTCAACGCCCTGCAGCACCGCTGCCACGAGCTGCCGCCGCATATTTCCGAAGAAGCCCTGCAAATCATCGATAAGCGCGAAGAGATCCTGGCCGCTTTCAGCGAAGTTTACAGCCGCAAGATCGAGGCCGCCAAAACGCGGGTCCACGGCGATTACCACCTCGCCCAGGTGTTGTTCAACGGGCGTGACTTTTTCATCATCGACTTCGAGGGCGAACCCATGTACAGCATCGGCGAGCGACGCCTCAAGCGCACGCCCTTCAAGGACGTAGCCGGCATGATCCGTTCTTTTCACTACGCCGCCTACGGCCAGCTGGTGCTCAACCAGAATTACCGGAACGAAGACATGCCGTTCCTGGAAGCCTGGGCCCAGCAATGGTTCCATTACGTGAGCCAGTTTTTCTTGACCGCTTACCTCGAACACACCGAAGGACAAAGCTTTGTGCCTGCCGACGAAGCGAGTATGCGCCTACTGTTGCGCACTTACATCCTGGAAAAAGCCATTTACGAGGTAGGCTACGAGATGAACGCCCGGCCCGAATGGCTGCGCATTCCGGTGCGCGGGGTGCTCTATGCTATGGAAGAGCACTTTTCGGGCTGAACGACCTTCCTTTATTTGTCGTGCTTTGGGGGCGCCAGCTCGTAGGTAAGCGAGCGCAGGTGGTCCAGCAACTGCTGGCGATCGCGGATGGTAGCCAGCTCCGAGAAAGGCACGGGATCGCCGATGGTCACCCGCAGGTCGCGCCCCATCTTGTTGCGCACCTCGTTGAGCAGCAGGCTGAGCCGCAGGTTCTGGCTGAACTGGCTGACGATCTGGAAAAGGCGGCTGTTCTGACCGTGCATATATATGGGCACCACGGTGCAGCGGGTTTGCTGGATCAGTTTCGCGACGAAGCGCTTCCACTCCAGGTCTTGCGCCGCCCCCCAGAAACGGGGCGCCGTAGCGACGCCGCCCGCCGGGAAGATGCCCAGCGCTTCGCCGGCCTGGAGGTGGGACAAGGCCGCCCGCCGGGTTTGGATATTGGTTTGCAGCGCCGCTTTGGTCTCGCGGAAATCAACCGGCAGCAAATAGGGCATCAGCATTTCCTCCCGGCAGAGCACCTCGTTGACCAACACCCGGAACTGCGGGCGGATACGCGAGATGAGGTATCCCAGAATCAAACCGTCGACCACCCCGAAAGGATGGTTGGCCAGGAATACGACCGGCCCCTCGCGCGGAACCTTGTTCAGCTGATTTTCATCGTACAAAACCCCTACCTCCAACTTGCCCAGCACGGCCTCCCATACCTCGGACGGCGCGGGGGCATCGGCTTTGACCTGCGTATAGAGCTTCTCCAGCCGCCGCCGGCCGGTGAGCCACTCCATCGTAGCGACCACCATCCTTCTGAGCAAGGGATCACCCGGCGACAAATAGGTGAGTTTTGCTTTGTTTTTTTTCTTTTGCTTTTTTTGGTTATGGACCATAATAGTTATTCAAAATTGCGCAACTGCCTAACCCGGATTATTCATGGGTTCTTCGTCATGACGGTTGACAGGCTTGCGTTCGCGCAGGAGGGCGACACGCAGGCGTATCCTCAGATACGGTGAGTATCGGCCGACGAGCAAACGCAAGAATGGCGGCCAGTTTGGCTTCGCAATAGATTAACCCATGAATAATCCGGGTTAAGTCAATATAACTATTTTTTGCACCCTCGCCACCGGTAGGTAACAATTTTATCAAAAATAATCCGTCATCACGCAATAAATAAAAACACCGAGCTTGACATAAATTGCGATATCCACGACATTTGCTTTTTTATCAGCAATCGACTCATGGCGCCACGCCAAAATAACGGTCTGAATTTCAACCCTGAATCACCGGCCGCTTTCCCTGAACTGAAAGCATTTCCCGAGAGGCCAGAACAAATATTTTTCCGGGTTTCACTAAAATAACCTGCAATATTAAAATCAATTTTGTACCTTTGAATTTAATTTATGTAAAAGGGATAATTTTTTTCCAGCCGGTTCCTTTATTAAGCCGGTTGGCTTACTGAAAGTTTGCCCGTAGACAGCCATTTCGGCTCCAGGAGCTGGGTTTTCGCTTCATAAGCGTTATTCCCAAAAGGCTTAGACACACACCACCCCAACCCAGGTATAATCGCCTGATTAAGAGCGTATTTTGAGCTTGCTTTGATTGCAGATCAACAGATTGCGTAAGATAAAATGTTCATTTTTCCGGCAAATTTCCGTTTTATCTTTTTACCAGCTCTCCAACCTGTTGATTTCCATGAAAAACCCGCTCGGAACAAGCTCTAACAACCTCTTTTTTGCTGATTAGAATTGGCAATGCGCAAAAAAACTAAATTGACGCCCGGTACTCGGTATTCCGCGCTTTTGGAGTTTGTTATTAAGCCAACTCCCCCGGTTTGTTTTGCAAACGACTTTTTTTGCGCTCGGCGCCCAAGCCTAACCCGCTGATTATCAGACTAAAGCCAAGAAAACTGGACAAGCCCGGGCATTTACGGCCCGTCTGTCGCAAGTAAAAATTGATTATTATTTTTTACAGCATAC
>CAYQQU010000068.1:0-27988 GCA_964419545.1 uncultured Saprospiraceae bacterium
TCCAAAAGCTGGGTTTTGCAGCCAAAATGACTACCTCCAAACAAGCTCTGAACCCGCAATGGGTTCTTAGTTAAAATTGAATGGGCCAAAGCTAACCCGGCGGCTCTACCGGAATAGAAAGCCGTCTCTCGGGGTCGGCCAAGAAACTCGTCTGAAAAGGGTTGGTTAATCGCCGTTTCGCCCCGGCGAGGGCGAGTGATCATTCTGGAAGCGCCTGCAGCGCCCATTGCTTTATTTACTCCGGATTATTTACGGATTCCTCTATTGTCGGCCGCCATTCTTGCGTTTGCTCGCTGGTCGATACGCACCGTATCTCGGGTGCACCAGGCAGGCGCCGGTGTGTCGTCCGCCTGCGCGAACGCAAGCCTGTCAACCGTCTTGACTAAGAACTCGCGAATAATCCGGGGTACAGGGGAATCGCTGCGGATCAGGGCGCCGGGCGGGCGCCGTCGCCCGAAATCACAAGCCCAAAAGTAGGGAAAGGGGCGTGATTTCATACTGACAAGGTTCAGAGGGAAACGGTGACTTTTGTCATTGCTTGGCGCGGTCCGCTTAACGCATTAATAATCCGGGTTAACTTTTGGGTTTGCCTTCATCTGGCCGGCCAAGGCTGCGTTCAACGGAACGGAGCACCTGCCTGACGGCCTTTTTGGCTTGCCGGTTGATCATAAAGGCCGGATAGGGGAACCTGGGACGATGCGTCACCTTCCATTCCACATAAGCGCCCCCGTTCTCCGGGCGCAAGGCGATAGTGCCGTAGTAGCGGCGCACCGGCGCCCCCGAGAGGAGCTGATACGTCAGAAACCGGCCCGGGTCGACTGCCGTCAGCTTTTCCCGGAAAGACCGGCCCCCGGCGGTCAGCTGCCGTACGGCGCCGACCTGGTGGTTGTTGGGATTGCCCGGCGCTTCGAGCCGTACCTCGATCGAAGGGGCGGGAGCGCGCCCGAAATCGCTGAGGATCGCCCAGACCGCTTCCGGCGACGCTGTAAAATGGTGCTTGACTACAAAACCTGCCATATGTCTGTGTTGAATCCGGGTGAACTTTCTAAAGCTTGGCTTGATTTCCATTATGAAAGCTTCGTTCAGAGCCTTCTCTATTTCTGGCGCCGTGGCTGCGCCGCGGCCATCAGACAACAATTTACACCGAAAGCCTAATCAACCTATTCCCTCGCCCTCCGATTGATCCACCAGCAGATCAGAAGCGTCGGGGTCAGCCCGGCGATCAGTCCGAAGGCGCCCGTTACACCCGGGTTGCTCCAGGTGAAGGTGGTGTCCGGAAAGAGTTGTTCGCCGAAAAAGTACAGCCCGAAGTGGGTGAGGAGGCTCACGCCCGAGGTGATCCACACGATACGCACCGGTACGTGTTCGAAGAGGACGCCCGCTACCAGCGGCGGGATGGCGGCCAGCACGAGCCCGTAAACGCCGACCTGGCCGAAGATGCCCAGCAGGCGCGGCGGTTCGATGTTGACGAGGAAGGTCAGCACCGCGATGACCACCAGGACGACGTGGCTGGCGTTAAACGCGATCTTCATCTTTTGTTTCTGGTCGAGGTCTCGCCGGCTGCCCTTTTCCATGAGCGTGAGCACCAGGTCGTTGGCCGTAATGGTAGAAAGCCCCACCAGCAGCCCGTCGAGGGTCGACATCGCCGCGGCCAGGAGCACGACGCTGATCAGCGTGAAGACCCAGTCGGGAAAAGCGTTCTGCAGGTATACCGTCATCACCAGGTCCTGGCGGAACTCGCCGGTAGCCGGATCGACCAGCTGCTCGGGCGGTACGATGACGTGCGCGAAAAAACCCGTGGTCAGCAACAACAGGAAGATGAAAAAGACGACGGCAAATACGATGATGTAGTTGCGCACCGCCCGGTCGGTCTTCACGTAGAGCGCTTTGGTGAGAATGTGGGGCTGACACACCAAAGCGGCGCCGATGCAAAAGCCGGCGATGTAAATGGAGAAAAAGTCATTGAACAGCTCGCCGCTCGGGTTGATCAGCTTGAGCAGGTCGGGGTTTTTATCGTAGATCTGCGTCCACACGCCGGGCTCTTCGGTAATCCAGAGGTAAACCCCCGAACCGACGATGATCGCCGAAATGCCGATCATCAGAAAGCCCTGCAGCATATTGGTGAAGACGTGCGCGTAGGTGCCGCCCAGAAAAACGTAGCCGGTCACGAAGGTGAGCGTCAGGATCAGGGCGGCGATGTTCGTCAGGCCCAGCAGCCGCTGCATCACGATGGAGATGCCCCCGACCAGCAGCACGATGAAAGCAAAGGAAAGCAGATTGAGCAGCGCAAAATAAAGCGAAAAGTCCTGCGACCGGTAGCGCTTGCCGATCCAGTCGGGAATGGTGAGGGCTTTGGCTTTTTCGCCGATCTGCCGAAAGCGGAAAGACAGCAGGATGAGCATGGTCACGAAACCGGCAAAGGTGGCGAGCCCCAGGTGCATAAAAGCGGCCAGCCCATCGACGTAGATAAAGCCGGGGTTGATGATGAAAGTGGCCGCCGAGGCCGTACTCGCCGCGAGGGTGACGCCCACCACCAGGGGAGAGAGATCCCCCCTGCCGATGGCAAAACTTCCGAAATCGTCCGTTTTTTTATGGCCCAGCCAGCCCAGATAGGCTGTACCGACCAGGTAAATGCTGAATAGGGTCCAGGCTAGTATCATGGTCGCAACAACTTTTTATTGAATTCCTTGCGGGTCAATGGCTAAACCTGCACAGGGGTCATTAAAAAATCCTCGATGGCTTTCGCGGTGGCTTTGGCGCCTTCCCCGAAAAGCATGGTCAGGTGATTGCCGGGTACTTCCACGTAGCGGGCGTCGGCCAGCAGGTTGACGGTTTCCATAGCCAGCTCCTTGGGCAATACCGCCGGCGTTCCTTCCGGGCCGAAGCTTCCGGTGGCGTTGATCAGGAGGGCCGGCTGGGTGGCTTTTTTGAGGTGGGCCAGCCATTCCAGGCCGAGGCCCAGCGCGCCGTCGACAGCTTGCTTGATGTGGGCCGGCTTGGCGCGCGTAGTGACGCCGCCGTCGGGCAGGTCAGCCACGTCGGCGCGGTAGTAGTTCTCCATTTGGGGCAGCCAGCGGTCCCGGATGTAGGGCGCTGTTTTGATCTGTTCGAGGTAGACCTGAAAAGACGGCCATTTTTTACCCAGCCGCTGTACCGACGGAGCGATGAGTTCCCGCACCTTGGGATGCAGGCGGGCGGCGGCGTCGATCAGCACCAGGTGCGATACCCGGTCGGGATAGTTGGCGGCCAGGTAAATGGTGACGAGCGCCCCGAAAGAATGGCCGCCCATCGCTACCTGGTCGAGCCCCAGGTGATCCAGGAGGCCCATAATGTCGCGGACGTGATCCGCCATCTGATAGCCGTGCGCCGGCTTGCTGCTTAAGCCTCGCCCCCGCAGGTCGACGCTGATGACGCGGCGGCCCGGGCTGAGCCCCGCGGCGACCAGTTCGTCAAAAGCATGCGCATTGGCGGTCAGGCCGTGCATGAGCACTAATGGTTGTTTTTCGCCCGGGTGGTCCAGGTAGGAGATCTTCACGCCGTTGGTTCGGATTGAATGACGCATGGTGTATTTGTTTAGGGTAATAATCCAAAGAAACGAGCCGTCCAGTAGGTGGAATAAAAGTCGATGTCCTTGGCAAACTGATCGACTTCGCCACCCTGGATGGGGCCGTCGCCCGGGTCGACGGCGATGGCATGGCCCAGGTTTTGCATATCGTAGCGTGCGACAAAGGGCTCGTTACCCTCCGACCCCCATCGCCGGTAGGTCACGCCGGCGATATCCTGAAAATTACTGACGGTCGTACCGTCGGCTGGCGCCAGGTCGAAAAGGTAGGTCCATTGTTCGGTCATTTCCCGGGCGTTGGCGAAGCGGACGATGCCGTCGTCAATCCCGTGAAAGATGGCCAGCCGGGGGTAGGCGCCGGAGAATTCCGGGTTCTGCGCTTTTACCTTCCCGGCCCATTCTTCGGGGCTGAGATCAACTTCCCCTTGCATGGCAGACAAGCCGGTGGCCAGGTTATTTGCAGCAGCGAACGGGACACCCGATAGCGCGGCGCCGGCGGAAAAGAGTTCGGGATAGGCCGCCAGCAGCGCCGGCGTCATGGCCCCGCCCGCGGAGAAGCCGGTTGCGAAGATGCGATCCGCGGCTACCTCGTGCTGTTCGCGTACGTGGTCGATCATCTGTTTGATGGAGGCGGTTTCGCCCTGCTCGCGCGCCGCGTCGTCCGGCGTAAACCAGTTGAAACAGCGCTGGAGGTTGTTCGTTATGCGCTGCTGCGGATAGAGGACCAGAAATTGGTGCTCCTCGGCCAGCTCGTTCCAGCCGGTCCAGGCTGCCATATCCGCCACCGTGGAGCCGCAGCCGTGCAGGACGACTACCAGCGGCGCCTCATCGGGCAGGGATTCCGGGACGTACAGGAAGGCGTCCAGCGCGCCCGGGTTGCTGCCGAAGTCGGTTAGTTCCACCAATCCGGCCTCCTGGGAGGATTGGCACTGCGAAGCGCTCAGGAAAAGCGTCGTAAGCAATAGAAAGGTCCATTTCATTGTTCCGGATTTTAACTTAAATTTTTATCTATTCCCTTTCCCCTCATTTCCAAATGGCAAAAAACAAGTACATCATCGCTGCGCCCGTTCCCGCCGTCAGCGCGTACGGCAATTGGGTGCGCACGTGGTCGATATGGTCCGTCGCCGAGGCCATCGACGACAGGATGGTCGTATCGGATATCGGCGAGCAGTGGTCGCCGAAGACGCCGCCGCCCAGGGAGGCCGCGATCGTCAGATAAACATCGGCGCCCATCGTTTCGGCCATCGGCACGGCGATGGGGATCATAATGCCGAAGGTGCCCCAGGAGGTGCCCGTCGAGAACGCGATAAAACAACTGATCAGGAAGACGAGCAGGGGCGCGAAACCGGGCGAGAGCCAGGCGCCGGCTACTTCGGCTACGTAGCGTCCGGTTTCCATCTTACCGCAGACGTCGCCGATGGCGAAAGCCAGCATCATCAGCAGGGCCAGTGGCATCATGCCGGAGATGCCCTTCAGCGTCAATTCGACCATCTCCTTCAGCCGCATGATGCCCTGCGTGCGGTATAAGATCATGGAAAAGAGGATGGACGTCAATACCGCGATCAGCACTGCCGTCGAGCCGGAACCCTGCCCGATGGCGAACAAGACCTGGCGCACCTGACCGGCTTCCGGCCGTGCTTCCAGGGCCGCCTCCCAGCCCGTTACGGCCAGCATCACCGGCATCATCAGCACCATCACGAGAATGGGGAGCACCATATTGAAGGCCCGCGGGGTGACGCCCTTTTTGACGCTGACGTCGGTGAGCTCCTCCGACAGCATGGGCTGGGCGTCGTCGCTCAGCACTTTCCCTTCCTCGCGGGCGCGCCGCTCGGCCTTGACCATCGGGCCGTAGTCTTTGCGGAAAAAGACGAGGAGGAGCGCCAGGAGGAGTGCGAAGATGGGATAAAAGTTGTACTTCAGCGCCCGGAACATGGTCGCGAAGGGGTCCTGGAAACCCTCTTGCAGGAGGAGCGTCATGATGAACGCGCCCCAGCCGTTGAACGGGATGAGGATGCTCGACGGCGCCGAGCTGGAGTCGGCCAGGTACGCCAGCTTTTCCCGCGAGATGCGCAGCCGGTCGAACAAGGGGCGGTACAGCGCGCCGACCGTCAGCACCGAGATGCTGGATTCTACGAAGATCAGCAAGCCCGTCAGCCACGCCAGAAACTGTACGACGATCCGGTTGCTGCCGCTTTTTTTCTGCTCGTAGCGGTCGAGCACCCGGTAGATGTGTTTGATAAACCCGTCGACGCCGCCCGAGCGCTGGATAAAGATGATCAGCGCCCCCACCAGCGCACAAAACATAATGGTGCGCGTATTGCCCGGTTCTTTGAAGACGTCGACCAGCGCCTGGACGGTGTCAAAACTACCGGTCAATGGATCGCCCCCGCTGATGATGATCCACCCCAGCCAGATACCGAACAGCAGAGAAATGAAGACCTGCTTGGTCAGTATGGCCAGGGCAATCGCCACTACCGGCGGGACCAGCGACCAGAAACCGTAGTCTTGCTCCATGTTTTTGGGCTAAAGTTAATGAATTGCGATGAACTCCGGGCCTTGCTTCCAGCCAAGACCCGGAGAACGGGCGGCAACTCCGGGCCTTGCTTCGAGCAAGACCCGGAGTTACCATCAATAATTCCCATAAACATACCCCAACACTCGTTCCATCTCCTCCTTCAGCGGCCGCGACGAAGTCGTGTAGTTGTTGTGCATAAAGCTGAAGATCAGCACCTTCCCGCTGCGCGTCCGCAGATAGCCGCTCAGGCAGTGTTTGTTGCGCAGCGTTCCCGTTTTGGCGAAAACGTAGGGTTGTTCTTTGCCGCCGTACCACGCTTCGATGGTGCCCGAGCGACCGCCCGCCGGAAAGAGGTCGAACAGGCGTTCGGTCGGATATTCGAGGTAGAGGCGGTGCAGCAGGCCGACGATGCTGCGCGGCGTAAACAGGTTGTACCGCGACAAGCCGGAACCGTCGTACCATTGCGGCGGGTCGGGCAGGAAGGACAGGAGGCTGTCAGTGGCGTAAGCGATGATCGAATCCGTGCACTGGTAGCCGAGCTGCACATCGGAAGCCATCAGCAGCAGTTGCTCGGCTACGAAATTGTCGCTGTCCTGCATCAGGCGGCGGTAGAGGGTGTCGGGCGTGGGGAGGTAGAGCGTGACGCTGTCGAGGCCGGGCGGCAGGGGGCCCTCCCAATGTGCGACCGGCCGGTGCAGGGTGTCGCTGAGCAGGCGCGTCAGCCGGCGGGGGGTAGGGCGGAACGGCGCTTCGGCCATTTCTTCGATCTGTTGGGGCGCGACCACGAAGCGGTTGGCCGCTTCTTCCCGCCAAACGGGCCTTGCCTGGGCTTCGGCGGCGAAGGTGACGGCCGGAATAAAAGTAGCGGGCGCTACTACGCGACGAAGCGAATCGGGCGGATAAAAGCGCACGACGTTCCCGTAGAGGGGCAGGGGCGACTTTTCCGGTTGAAAAGCATAGGGGTAATCGTCCCAGGCCCAGCCCGCGCCGTACCGCTCGTCGCGGAAGTTGTGCGTCGAAAAGAATACCGGCCCGTCGAAGCGCTCCGGCGGCGCCAACACGTACCACGGCAGCTCGAAATCGGGATGGAGCAGCATGGGGTTGGCGGCGCCCCAGAAAAGGAGCGTATCGCCCGCCAGACCGTAATGCAACACGGGCACGCGGTCGCCCAGCACGCGCAGCGCGGTGTACAGCGTGAAGATCTTGGTGTTCGAAGCCGGCGTGAAATAGCGGTCGGCCTGGTAGGTATACAGCCAGTTGCCGGCGGCCGGATCGAAAAGGGCGAAACCGGTGAAGCTGCGGCTGAACACGGGCGAGTCGACGACCAGCTGCTGCAGCGTGCGCCGCTCCGTGCGGCTCAGGGGTTGCGTCAGGCTGCAGCTCCACCCGAACAATAAGGCGAGAAGAAACAGATAATTCGTTATTTTCGGCACATTGGACATTGCGACACGTTTTGACATGGCGTATTCAGATACTAAGCGGTTGCGAGCGCGGCGGATGCGTGGTTTAAAATACAAAACTGCGGTCATTGGCTGGCTTTTTTTTGCCTGGAACACGGTAATGGCGCAACCGGCCGACAGCCTGGGCCTGCCCTCGCCCGCCGCCGATCCCTACACCGCGGAAGCGCCGCGATTGCATCGCCTTCCTCCCGCTGCTGCGGGCATGGACGGCGCCCTGCTCCGCGACAGCATTGCCGCTATCGTGGACGAAGGCATCCGGGCCCGCGCCTTCCCGGGCGCGCAGGTGCTGGCGGCGAAAGACGGCGCTGTCGTTTTCCACGAAGCCTTCGGCTACCATACCTACGACAGCCTGCGGCCGGTGGCGCTGACCGACCTGTACGACCTGGCTTCTATCACTAAGGTGACGACGGGCCTGCCGGCCCTCATGAAACTGTACGGGGAAGGGAAATTTGACCTCGACGCCCCATTGGAGCGCTACTTCCCGGATTACGGCTTTCGCCGCAGCAACAAAGCCGAACTGACGTTTCGCGAGATGCTGGCCCATCAGGCCCGACTGCGCCCCTGGATACCCTACTGGCGCGGCGCGCTGCGCGGCAACGCCCGCTACCCCTGGCGCCGCGGCTGGGAGGACGAGCGCCGCAACGACGGGCGCTTTCGTTGCCGCAGCTTCCGTCGCGACTCTTCCCGCCGGTTTCCCATCCGCGTCACCGACGAGCTATGGCTGCACCGCAACTACCGGAAAAAAATATACCGCGCCATTCGCAAATCGCCGCTGCGCGAAAAACGGGAATACGTCTACTCCGGCCTGCTCTTCTACCTGCTGCCGGAAATAGTGGAAAAGCTGACCGGCGAAGATTTCGAGTCGTACCTCAAGGCGAACTTCTACGACCCCATCGGCGCCGCCACGCTTACCTACCGACCGCTGCGCTTCTTCGACCGCTCCCGCATCGCGCCCACCGAGCGGGATACTTTCTTCCGCATGACGCAGCTGCACGGCGCCGTCCACGACGAGGGCGCCGCTATGATGAACGGCGTTTCCGGGAACGCCGGCCTCTTCGGATCGGCAATCGACCTGGCCAAGATGATGCAACTCTACCTCAATGAAGGCCGCTACGGCGACCGGCAACTCATCGCCGCCGAAGCGGTGCGGGAGTTTATCCGCTGCCAGTTTTGCGCCGACGGCAACCGGCGCGGCCTCGGCTTCGACAAACCGCTGATCGAATACGATCCCGCCAAAAGCTCCGTGGCGGAAGCCGCCGGGCCGGCCAGCTTCGGCCATTCCGGCTATACCGGCGCCTTCGCCTGGGTGGACCCCGCGAACGGGCTCCTGTTTATCTTCTTATCGAACCGGGTGTATCCCACCCGCGAAAACCGCCGCCTCTACGAATTGAATATCCGGCCGCGGATCCACCAGGTGCTTTACGAGGCCGTAAATTCAAACAACTAAACCCCATGGATGCCGTATCCTTGTTTATCCTCGACCAGGAAGAACCCCAGCAGGAAGTGCTGGCTTTTCTGCACGACCTGATCGTGGCGCAGTTTCCCGAGCTGGAAGCGAAAATCCGGTATAAAATTCCCTTTTACTACCGGAAAAGCTGGATCTGCTACCTCAATCCTACCAAAGGCGGTAAGGTGGAATTCGCATTTATCCGCGGCAATGAACTGTCGAACGAGCAGGGCTTGCTCGACTTCCGGGGGCGCAAACAGGTCGGCGGGATCACTATCGGTTCGGTAAGCGAAATCCCCGTCGAACCGCTGCTGGAAGTCCTGGCGGAAGCGGTCCTGTTGGATGAAGCGATACCGTACGCCCCGAAGCGCAGGTAAGCCGTTCTCCGGAGCTTTCGTCCAGGGCAATCGCATCTAAAAGATGTTACCTCTCAATTGCCATAAAATTCACATGGAACGGAAGGAAAAATCCTCGTTCTTCCTTTAGGATCGAGGTAAAAACGAGGATTTTTCCTACTTTTTCGAGATCCTAAAATTAAATGCGATTGCCCGGAGCTTTCGTCCCTGCCATTGTCGAATCTCCCGGAATTCGGTATCTTTCGGCAAATGATTCCACTCACATGGGCTTGCTGCTATTCTTTTTCTTCGTTTCTATCCTCTTTTCCTTTCTGTGTTCCATCTGGGAGGCGGTGCTGCTCAGCATTACCCCTTCCTATATCAACCGCCAAAAGCAAAAGGGGACCCAGCTCGGCCGCGACCTCGAGCATTTTAAAGAGGATATCGACCGGCCGCTCTCGGCTATCCTTACGCTCAACACCATCGCCCATACCGTGGGCGCGATCGGTGTGGGCGCCCAGGCCGGCAAGATTTTCGGGACCCACCACGTCAACCTGGGCGTTGCCGAGCTGAGCTACGAATCGATCATCGCTGCGGTGATGACGCTGGCGATCCTGGTATTGTCGGAAATTATTCCCAAAACCATCGGGGCCAACCTCTGGGAACAGCTCGCTCCCTTCACCGTCAAATCACTCCGAATCCTGGTTTTTGTCTTGAAACCCTTCGTTTGGCTCAGCCAGCTGATCACCAAAACGCTCAAGAAAGACAAGAAAAAAAGCGTTTTCAGCCGGGCCGACTTCTTCGCCATGGCCCAGGCGGGCGAGGAGGCGGGTACGCTCCAGGAAAATGAATCGGCCATCATCAAAAACCTCATGCGCTTCGACTCCATCGAAGTGAAAGACATCATGACGCCCCGCACGGTGATGGTGACCGCCGATGAAAGTACGACGCTCAAAGATTTTTTTGAAGGACACAGCAAACTGCGCTTCTCCCGCATTCCCATCTATAAGGGCTCCTCCGACCACATCACCGGCTTCGTGCTGAAAGACGAGATCCTGGAGCGGCTGGTCCAAAACTATCCCGACCTCACACTCGGCGAGATCCGCAAGGAAATCATGGCCGTGGCGGCCAATAAAAAGCTGCCCCAGCTGTTCGAAGCTCTCATGCAAAACCGCGCCCACCTGGCCGTCGTCGCCGATGAGTTCGGCAGCATCGTCGGCCTGGTCACCATGGAAGACGTCCTGGAAACCCTGCTCGGCCTCGAAATCATGGACGAGCTGGACGCCGTGGCCGACCTCCAGGAACTGGCGCGCAAAAGCTGGGAGGAAAGGGCAAAGAAACTGGGAATTATTGAATGATCCGGGTTAAATAAAAACGCTATCGCCCGCCTTCATCGGAACCGCAACAGGCATACCGGAATACTTCTCCCGTTCTTCCGTTCTTCCGTTCTTCCGTTCTCCCGTTCTTCCGTTCTTCTGTTCTCCCGTTCTTCTGTTCTTCCGTTCTTCTGTTCTCCCATTCTCCCATTCTCCCGTTCAAAAAATCCCCATCCACTTACCCCCCTCCGGGATTAACTCGAAACCGCTCCAAGTCCGGCGCATACGCCCGTTCCCGGGCAAGCTCCAACCGGTACACCGCCCGGCCCAGTTCCGCCAGAAAAGGCATGCCGGTCTCCTCGTATTCGTAGACGCCGTCGTTGAAGATCTGATTCTCGTTGGTGTGGATATTGGCCGCCAGGAAAAATTCGACGCCGTTCTCCAGGTCGACGATATACGCCACGTCGGTAAGGAAGCCGTAGGCGTCGCCCACCTTGTTGAATATGCGGATGTGGGACGGAATGCGGGCGGTGGTGTCGCCGTACATGAAAAACTTGACGTAGCCGTCGGGATATTCCTCCTCCGGGTAGGCGGGAAAATCGCTCTCGCGGGGCAGCAGGCTCATGTGGCGATAAAGGAACCGGTAATCCGCCTCGGTCAGGTCGAAGCGGGCGCGCGGGGCGACGGATTCCGGAAAAATGACGGCCTGCAGCATCGCCAGCAAATCGGCTAGTCCGATGTAGTTCTTTGTCCGGAAATCGAAGGGCTCCGGCGCCAGCGCTCCCTTCCGATCGAGGTATCCTTTTCCGCGTACCGACCGATTCAGTTCCAATTCGCTGTCGGCGCAGCTGTACAGTCCGCCCCGCTCGTAGAGGCGCTTCCCTTGCCGGTAGAAGCTGACGGGGTTGGCATATCGGTTTTCGAGCGTGTCGAACTCCGGCGCCGAGAGCCGGTGAACGATGCGCACCCGCTCGTACCCTTTTCGGTGGAGCTGGGCGTTCAGGTAGCGCTGGCCGAGCAACTCGTAAAGCCGGTTGTAAGCGTCGTTATCGCTCACCAGAAATATCTTTTTGATGTAATGCGCCACCGACGGCTTCCCGGTGGCCGCGCTCGTGTCTATGCGGGCTGCGGTCTGTACCGGCCGGTCGGCGCCGGTGAAGCATTCGTCCCCGGGCCGCAGCCCTTCCCGGTGCAGCCATTCCAGCGCCAGAAAGGCCGCCGGCATTTTTACGGTGCTGGCCGGGTAGAAATACAGGGTGCTGTCGTGCCCGTAGGTATACGTATTGAACCGGGGCCGGTTATGCTCGTCGCGGTCGATCTGGGTGTAGAGGATCTGCACCTGATGCTCAGGCTGCCGGGCGATAGCCTGCAGCCGGGGATGGTCCGCCAGGAGGGCTTCCAGCGGGTTGTTCTGCGCCTGCAGATGGTTAGCGCCCAGAAATACCAGAAAGCAATAGAGCAATTTTTTCATGCGCGTCGGTGATGGTTATTGCGGAAAGATATCATTCCGGGAGCGTTTCTGCAAAACAAGCGAGGTGGTGCAGCAGCCGCTCGATGTCGGCAGCTTCGTGGGCGCTGGTCAGAACAATGCGGTGGAGCAACGGAGACTGCGCCGTGGGGTAGGGAAAGCTGGAGAGCAGCAGTCGTTCCCGGGCGAGATAGGCGGTCAGCGTGTCGCTATCCGAAGAAAAGACGGGGAAATCCGGAATATGGCGAAAATGCAGGCGAGCCGGCAGCGAGGCGCGAAAACGCGCCAGGTGGGCCCGCAGTTGCCGCCGTTGCCGCCGGTAGTGATCGGGCTCGGCCTGTAAAAAAGCATAGAGGTAAGCCGGCGGGGGCGGCGCCGCTCCCCCGAAGAGCGGATGCGCCCGGATCGCAGCGATGGTCCTGGCCCGGCCGAGTATTACGCCGCCGGGCAGGCCCAGTGCTTTGCCCAGCGAGCTGACCACCACCCATTCAATATTGTCCGGCAGCGCGAGCGTGGTGGCGATCCCTCCGCCCTCTACTCCGGTAACGCCCAGGCCGTGGGAATCGTCGAGCACCAGCGTTACCGGAACATCGGCGGGGACCTCCCCGAGTAGCTGAAAGGGGTGTTCCCGGACTTCCAGCGGGTCGAATGCGTTGGCAAAAAGAACCAGCGGCCCTGGTTTTCCGCGCAATTCCTGCAGGACGCCCTGCAGCCAGTCGGTAAAGCGTCCCGCCTCTCCCGGTTCGGCGCCCCGGATGGCGGGATGGGCGCCCGGGGCGATTCGTACGTTTCCCCGGCCGGACAGGACCCGCACGGCCAGCTGCCCGGCCAGCGTGCCCGAAGAGACGACCAGGGCGGCTTCTGCGCCCGACCTCAGCGCCAGCCGGGCTTCGGCTTCCGCAAAGACCTTCAGCTCGGGCTGCGCCAGGCGGGAGCCGCCGTAGTGATGGCCGTAGCGGTCAAATCCCGCCAGCAGCCACTGCCGGAAGACGGCGTCGTGCGGGATGCCCAGATAGGCGGTGCCGGCGAAGTACAGCCATTCTTCGCCCTGGTAGTATAGGTTCCGTCCCGGTAGCTGGTCGATGGTCATAATGCAAATTAAACGAACCCGCCCCAAACATGTCTAAAGCCGCGCTACTCAATCCAGCACCACCCCCGTGCCCGGCAAATCGGGAAAATGCACCTTCCCATAGTCGATACAAACGCCGCGGGCCGGGTCTTCCCGCAGCAGCAGGGCGCCGTCCATGTCGACGTAGTCGAGCAAGGGCAGCAGCTGGGCGATGGCCGAGATGCCCACCGAGGATTCGGTCATGCAGCCCACCATCACTTTGAGTTCCAGTTCCCGGGCCCGCCTGATCATGCGGCGGGCCGGCGTCAGGCCGCCGCATTTCATCAGTTTGATGTTGACGCCGTGAAAATGACCGTGGCAGCGATCGATATCCGGTGGCCGCCGGCAGCTTTCGTCGGCGATGACCGGCAGGGCGCATTCCTGGAACACGCGGGCCATGCCGGCCCAGTCGTCCGCCGGCAGGGGTTGTTCGATAAATTCCACGCCGAGCGCTTGCAGTTCGGGGGCGTACGCGATGGTCTGATCCGCGGTCCAGGCCGTATTGGCGTCGACGCGAAACGGGGCGTCGGTATGCTGCCGCAAGGCTTTTACGATGTCCAGGTCGTGATCGCCGCCGAGTTTGACCTTGTAGACCGGCCACGGCATGGCCTTAATCTTGCTCACCATTTCTTCAATGGGCGCCAGGCCGATGGTGTAATTGGTGAGGGGCGCCCGTTCCAGGCTCAGCCCCCAACTGGCGTATAGGGGCTTGCCCTGCCTGCGGGCGTGGAGGTCGTGCGCCGCCTCGTCGAGCGCGCAGAGCAGAAAGGGATCGTCGGGAAGGTGGGCGGCGAGCGTTGTCCAGAAAGACTCCGGGGTGTCCAGCGGCGTTTGCTCCACTACCGGCCGCAATTGTTCCATTTTTTCCACCATTCCGTCGAGCGTCAGCCCGTAATAGCTGGTCGCCGTGGCTTCGCCGAAACCGGAAAGTGCGCCCTCGCGCAATTCGACGATGAGGCTGGGCTGCACCGTGCGCGTGCCGTGCGCGATGGTGAAGGGCTCCTTAAGCAGCAATTGTTTGGGGTGGAGCAGCAGTTGCATAGGCGGCGGTATTTGCCGGAAGGTAAGGAATTCGCGGAAAATGGACTATAGGGTGCTCGCTACGCCACTCCCGCTTCCAGGAGCCGGAGTCGGCGGTTTTCCACATCCAGCTCTGCTTCGACGCCCAACGGCAGGGTGCACTGATCGCCGATATGGCCGAAAGAAAGACCGTAGACGGCGGGTTTCGCCAAACCGGACAGCTGTCCGTGCAAAGTGTCGATCAGGCTCAGCGAGCGGTCGTCGGCCGCGGGCGCGCAGTCGGCGAAAACGCCCAGCGCCAAGGCGGCTGCCCGGTCGAGGTCGGTGGCCTGTCGCAGCTGGGTCAGCATGCGATCGATGCGGTAGGGTTTTTCGCCGACCTCCTCCAGGAATACCAGCCGGTTTTCCCATACGGGCGCGTCATGCGTACCGCAGAGGGCGGCCAGCAGCGATAGATTGCCGCCCGTCAGGCGGCCGCGGGCGCGGCCGGGTGTGATCGTCGTCGCCTGGTAGGCGGTTTCTTCTTTTGCCTGTTGCGTCGCGGATAATTCGATGGTATGCGGCGCTTTCCCTTCCATGACTACGGCGACGAAATGGCTGCGGGTATAGTCGGTCATCTCCGACGCACCTACCGGACCGTGAAAAGTGATCAGCCCGGTGCGTTGGTGAATGGCGATGTGCAAAGCGGTGATGTCGCTGTAGCCGATGAGGGCTTTGGGATTTTCCCGGATCAGGTCGTAATCGATCCGGGGCAGTAAGCGGCTGCAGCCGTAGCCGCCGCGGGCGCACCAGATGCCGGCTACTTCGGGATCGGCGAACATGGCGTGCAGGTCTTCCAGGCGCTGCGCGTCCGTACCTGCGGTGAAGCCGCGCTCCGCGCTGATGTGCCGGCCCGGCTTTACCCGAAACCCGAAACTTTCGAGGTTGCGCACGGCGCGGCCCAGTCCTTCATCGGAGATATAACTGCCTGGCGTGATCAGCCCGACGGTATCGCCGGCCCGCAGCCGCGGCGGCCGAACCGGCGCGGGGCGTGTTCCGGCTGCCGACCGAAAACCGAACCAGGCGCCGGCTAGCGAAGAAGCGAAAAGGTGCTGGAAAGTGCGTCGGTTCATACCACAAAATAGTAATTGTTTCCGGAATCGGGTCAGCGCGCCTCATCGGTATCCGCCGGCGGCAAGGGAAGGATCCAGGGCGAGGGCCGGAAAAACGACCATTCCACGCGGGCCAGGTCGACATTCGGGTCGATGTAAGGGTAGTACTTGCGGTCGTTCATCTTCGCGCGGATCTCGCAGTAAACGGCCACGCTGTCGCCCCGGCTCCAGTGTTGGTCGCGCAAAAAATGGGCGAATTGCAGGATCATATCGGGATGCGTGTAGAGCTTGCGCAACTGTTTGCGGTGCAGGTATTCGCGCGGATTGATGCGTTGGGTGCGGCCGTCGGGGCTCCGGAGGGTGAAGTGGCCGTAGCCGCTTTTGCTGCGCAGCATCATGCGCCAGGAATAACGATGCCCTTCTTCGGTCCAGGTGACATTGCCCGGGAAAAGGTGATGGCGAAAGGGGAGGAGCAGGTGGAAAAGCAGGGTGACGGTCAGCGCGGCCACGATCGCCGGGCGGTAGGCGGGGGCGCCCTGCCAGAGCGGCGCCGGCGGCTCGTCGTAGGCGGTTCGCGCTTCGTACCATCGGCCCCAGCGTTGCAGGCGCGGCCAGCGCTGCGCCAGGCGGCCCAGCAGGCGGCGCGGGAAGTCGGGCGGAAAGTACAGCGAAGTCAGCACTATCGATAAATAAGGGAAAATGCCGATCCCGAATGTGAAGACGTTGACGGTGTGGAAGAGGACGGCAAACCCGAAGGCCCAGGGGCGCGTACGCCGGTTGAGCAGAAAAAAGACGACGAACAGGTCGAGCAGCAGGCCGCCGTAAGCCATAGCCCAGGCCGCCGCGTCGTACCGGTACAGGTAGCCCAGCACCGGGATGCGTTCTTTGCCGTCCAGCCAGGAAAGGAGCGGCACCGCACGCAGCCAGTCGGAGTTCAGCTTGGCCAGCCCGCCGTAAAAATAGACGATGCCCATCAGCGTACACAGCAGAAGCACCGGCCAGTAAGGCAGCTGCTTCCGCCGCAGGGCCGGCCGGCGCAGCACGTCGAGCGACCAGTTGCGATGGGCCGGCAAAAAGATCATCACAAAACAGAGCCAGCAAAAGAGGTAGCCGTGATTCAGGTAATTGGCTTTCTCGAGAAAATAGGTATAGGTAAATCCCAGGAAAAAAATGACGGTGCAGATCCGGTACCACTTCCCGAGGGCGATCAGCAGCGCGGCGATCATCAGCACCCAGAAAAAAAGCGACATCCAGGGTTCGGGAAAAGGCCGCACCCATTCGAAACCGTAATAGGTAAACTGGAAGTTGTCCGGATCGAAAAAGCCGAGGTAGAGGTGGTAGCCCGCCCAGTTGGTCATGATGTCGGCAAAGCCGAGGATGCCGAAGGCTACCCGGAAAAAGACGAGCGAAGCGCTGTCGACGGGCCGGAACAGTAAGGATTGGAGGCGACGCAAGGAATACGGGTTTTTAGATCTCTTAGCTTTTTTGAAACCGTTACCGCACAAAAATACCAACCTTTACCCGGATTATTCACAGGTTCTTCGCAATAGACGAATCCATGAATAATCCGGGCCAAAACTTTTCAGGCTTGCTTTGTCAGCCCCCTACTCGTTCGGCTTCTTCTTCCAGCCCTGTTTTCCGCTTCCGCGATTTTACGTTCTCGTTGCCGAAGCGATAGCTCAGGCTCAGGGTGGCGCGCCGGCTGTCCCAGCGTCCGCTGCCCCGGCTTTCGAGGCCGTCGAAGCTGGAGACGCCGTCCCAGCCCGATTCGTAGAAGAGGTCGTTGACGCTCAGCTTGGCGTTGAGGCGGTCGTTCAGGAATTGGTGTTGCAGTCCCAGGTTGAGGCTCCAGCTGGTTTCGTATTCGAAGACGCCGCCCCAGACGCCGGGTCCGGCAAAGTAGCCGCTGATCTCGCCTTTGAAGTCGCCGGGCAGGTCGAAGGTCTGTTGCTGGTAGATGCTGTAGGTAAATGCCTGTACGTCCACGCGGGCGCCTTCGCCGTAGTCGGCCTGGTTGTCGAGGTAAGAAGCGCTGAAGTTGAAGTAGGCGTTCCAGCCCTCGGAAAACTGTACCGGCGCACTGGCGTTGAAGCTGACGATCGTTTGCTCGTCGAGGTTGTCCCAGGTGATGAAATTGGCCGTTTCCCTTTCTTCGTCGGGGGCGATGAGGCGGGTGATCTGATCGGTGGTCAGGCTGTACGCCAGCTTGAAATTGTAGCGGTAAGCCAGGGTATAGCCCAACTCCAGGTTGTTGACGATCTCGGGTCGCAGGAAAGGGTTGCCCTTTTCGTAAGAGAGCTGGCTGAGCTGGTTGTTGAACGGGTTGAGCACGTTGTAGTCGGGCCGGTTGATGCGGCGGCCGTAGCTCAGCGCCAGGCTGTGCTGCGGGGCGATCTGCCAGGTGAGGCCGGCGTTGGGGAACCAGCTGAGGTAGTTGAGGTCTACGGGCGGCTCCTGCAGTTCGGGGCGGAAGGCCTGCAGGTCGCCGGTCGCGTCGGTCTGTTCGGCCCGCAGCCCTACGACGAGGTCCCATTTTTCGCCCAGCGGCCGGGCGAAGCTCAGGTAACCGGCGTAGACATTTTCCGTGTATTCAAAGCGGTTGGAGAGGGAATCGTTGCGGGCCGGGATGTCGTTGAGCACGTCGTACACCAGGAAAGAATTGTCGGATACGACCCGGCTCAGCTTGGTTCCGGCGCTGAAGACGCCGCCCAGCATTTTTTCTTCAAAATCCGCATTGAAGGTGTAGATGTCGATATCGGTGGGGGTGTCGAAGTCGTTGATGATCTCGGAAAGAAAGCGGTCGTCGTCCGAGAAGTAGCGGTTGGTCTGCGCGCGCCTGCTGTCGTTGCGGTACTTCCCGTAGTCCAGGTCGATATTCAGCACCCGGCCTTTGCTGTTGTCATAGCGATAGTTGAGGTTGTAGGTCTCTTGGGTGCGCTGGTCTGCTCCCAGCGTGTTGGCGGCCAGTACGCTGTCGGCCGGCGCCGGTGCGGGTTGGCCGGCGATGCCGATGCGGTTGTCGATGCGGTTGTCGCCGTTCGTCTGCCTGCCGCCGATCAGTACGCCCAGGGTGTGCTGGTCGGCGAGGAAGAAATCCAGGCCCAACCGGTAGTTGTAGTTTTCCCAGCCGTTGTCGATGCGGTTTTTCTCATCCAGGAAAATGCCGTTTTGGGTGCTGGAAAAGACCATCCTGTTGAAGCTTTCTCCGTCGGCCCAGCCGGCTGTGCCGAAAGCATTGAGGAACCGGTTGCGGAAGTTGGCGCTCAGGTTGCTGTTGAGGCGGCTGTAGCGCCCCTGGCTGTAGGTAGAACTGAGCGAGCCGTTGGCGCCCTGGTTCTTATCTTTTTTCAGGCGAATGTCGATGATGCCGGCGTTGCCTTCGGCTTCGTAGCGGGCCCCGGGGTTGGTGATGATGTCGATGCGGTCGATCTGTTCGGCCGGCAGGTTTTGCAGGTAGTTGCTGAGGTCCTGCCCCGAGAGCGGCAGCCGCTTGCCGTCGACGTAGATCAGGACGCCGGAACGACCCATCACGTTGATATTTTCATTGTTGTCGACCGTTACGCCGGGCGCCATGCGCAACAGGGAGACGGCGTCGGTTCCCACGCTGTTGATGGTGCCTTCCACGTTGAATACCGTGCGATCGGGCTTGACCTCCACAATAGACCGGGAGGCGGTGACCGTAGCAGTGGTAAGCTCCGCCACCGCGGATTGCATGGTTAAAACGCCCAGGTCCAGTTGCTGATCGTTCACCTGAATATTCGTCTTGCGCAGGGTGGCCAGCCCGACGTAGGTGATCTCCAGGGTGTAGCCGCCGGGCGCGAGGCTGCGAAATTGAAAAACGCCTGCCTCGTCACTGATCTCAACTTTGTAAAGGCTGCTGTCGGCAGCGGAATAGAGCGCCAGATTGGCGAAAGCTACGGGCTCCCCGGCGGGGTCCTGGACCTGACCTTTGAGGCTGCCTGCGGCGAAAGCGAGGGTGAAAGAAGAGCAGGCAAAAAACAAGATCAATGTAAAAATTCGCATACTGTCCGATTTGCCATCAAAGACAGCAGTCCGAAAAATAAGTTGCACGGCCCTGGGAGAATTTGCGAAAAGAGCGGCCTATTCGTCCTGTTTGGAGCGGAGCAACAGCTCGGGGCTGGCCAGGAACCACTGCTCGCGGTCTTTTGTATAACCGAAAGAAGCGTGCGGCAGTAAGCGGTTGAGCGTTTTGGAGATCAGCTTGAGGTGCTTGCGGGGCGCGCTGACGCTGATCTGGTCGCCGTCGATCAGCTTGAAATACAGGATGCCGTTCTGGGAAAACTGCAACCCGAACGGCATGCGCTGGGTAACGACGCTGTACACCCATACCACCCGGTGCGGCTGATGACGCAGCACCTCCATGAGCGGATGATCGTCCGGACGGTGGCCGCGCGCCGCCTGATAGGTGAGATTGATGCCGATGACCATGAAAAACAACCCGATGATCGTCAGGATAATGCTGGAAGCGAAGAAAGCGACCGAGAGTACGAGGCCGAGCACCGCCAGGCTGATGCACGTAATGAGCTGCAGGCGCATTTCTCGCCGCAAAGCCTGTCGCAGCAGTTGGATGCCGGGATGTCGGAAAAGTCGATCGTCGGACATGTTTCAGACAGTTGTTAACAACTTGTTGGTTGTTTTAAAAACAATTTGTTGATCCGATAGGCCGGATTTTGTATCTTTGTCGATATGTTAAGTTAATGGCTCTAACAAAATTATGTTTATTTTGCTGAGCTGAATCGAAACTTTTGGATAAATAAAATGGCAAAAGTCAACTATACCGAAGAAAACATACGCTCGCTCGACTGGAAGGAGCACATCCGCATGCGCCCCGGCATGTACATCGGCAAACTGGGCGACGGCTCGGCAGCCGACGACGGCATCTACATCCTGCTCAAAGAGGTGATCGACAACTCCATCGACGAGTACGTCATGGGTTACGGCAAACACATCGACATCAAAATAGAAGAAGGGCTGGTGTCCGTGCGCGACTTCGGCCG
This sequence comes from uncultured Saprospiraceae bacterium, assembly GCA_964419545.1. GTDB lineage: Bacteria > Bacteroidota > Bacteroidia > Chitinophagales > Saprospiraceae > CAYQQU01. The sequence goes on from CAYQQU010000068.1 coordinate 20,341, forward strand.
GGGCATCCCGCTGGGGAAAGTGATCGACTGCGTCTCAAAGATCAATACCGGCGGGAAATACGACTCCAAAGCGTTTAAAAAATCGGTGGGCCTCAACGGCGTGGGCACCAAAGCCGTCAACGCCCTCTCGGAATACTTTCGCGTACAATCGGTGCGCGACGGCAAAGCGAAGATCGCCGAATTTGAACGCGGCGAACTGACCAAAGACCAACGCCCGAAAAAAGTGCAAGACCAGAACGGCACCCTGGTCGAGTTCCGGCCGGATACCGAGATCTTCAAAAAATTCCGCTTCCGCAGCGAATACGTCGAAAACCAACTGTGGAACTACGCCTACCTCAACTCCGGCCTCAAGATCAACTTCAACGGCCTGACGCTCCACTCCCAGCGCGGCCTGCTGGACCTGCTGGAACGCAAAACGAGTAAAGAACAACTGCGCTACCCCATCATCCACATGAAAGGGGAAGATATCGAGATCGCCCTGTCGCACGGCCATCACTACGGCGAACAATACCACACTTTCGTCAACGGGCAGTACACCACCCAGGGCGGCACCCACCTCAACGCACTGCGGGAAGCCGTGGTGACTACCATCCAGGAACACTTCAATAAAAACTACGACCGGCGCGACATCCTGACCTCCATCGTCGCGGCCCTCAGCGTCCGCATCGAAGAACCCGTCTTCGAATCCCAGACCAAAACCAAGCTCGGTTCTACCGAAATGGGCCCCGAAGGCCCCACTGTCCGCACCTTTATCCGCAATTTCGTCAAAGAAAAACTGGACAACTTCCTGCATCGCCACGAAGATGTGGCCCAGGCGCTGGAAAAACGCATCCGACAGTCGGAACGCGAACGCAAAGAGATCGCCGGCATCAAAAAACTGGCCCGCGAGAAAGCCAAAAAGGCGAACCTCCACAATAAAAAACTGCGCGACTGCCGCATCCATTTCAGCGATCCGGCGCGCAAAGTAGACGAGGAACTCCGCAAAGCCACGACCATCTTCATCACCGAGGGCGACTCGGCCAGCGGCTCCATCACCAAAGCGCGCGACGTACAAACGCACGCCGTCTTCAGCCTGCGCGGCAAGCCGCTCAACTGCTACGGGCTCACCAAAAAGATCGTCTACCAAAACGAAGAGTTCAACTTGCTGCAACACGCCCTCAACATCGAGGACGGCCTGGACGACCTGCGCTACAACCGCGTGGTGATCGCCACCGACGCCGATGTCGACGGCATGCACATCCGCCTGCTGCTGCTCACTTTTTTCCTGCAGTTTTTCCCCGACCTCGTGCGCAACGGGCACCTGTTTATCCTCGAAACGCCGCTCTTCCGCGTGCGCGACAAAAAACAAACCTTCTACTGCTACAGCGAAGCGGAGAAAAAGCGGGCCGTCGAAAAACTGCGCGGAAAAGCGGAAATCACCCGCTTCAAAGGACTGGGGGAGATCTCGCCCGACGAATTCGGCGACTTTATCGGCGAAAATATCCGGCTGGAACCGGTCATCCTCAATGAGGATACCGACATCGACGACGTGCTGGCTTACTACATGGGTAAAAATACGCCCGACCGCCAGGAGTTTATCATCGAAAACCTGCGGATCGAAAAAGACGAACTGGAAACGGAGGAAGCAGCCGTCGCGGATGAGGCGCCCGCCGCCGCCGAACTGGCCAGGGTGGAACCCTGATGAACGACCCGCATAGCTTCGCCTACCCTGACTTTTTGACGGGCAGGGCCTGCCGTTAAGTCCATTTTCCTGCCCGGAAAGCGGCTGGCATGAAACTTGTCGCCCTTAATTTTTGTATAATTCCAAATAAATTCGAAAGGGGTTCATAAACCCATGAATAATCCGGGTAAATAGTCGGCGATCGTTCCGATGAATTCATTCCATCCCCGTCTTGCCGGGAAGGAGGCGATTTTTCGCTTGACTTTGTGTGGGACATTGAATAATTTCAGCCGAATCAGCGAGCGGCGCCTTGAAGCCCGGACAACGACATCCGGACCCGGAAGCCTCGTTAACCATCCAGCATGAAAGAGATGTTCGAAGATCTTCTAGCACATAAGGGATTCGATGATGACGGTGATTTCCTGCCGCTCATCTCCGTCGATGAAGACGGCGATGAGGGATTCGAAGGGGAAGACGAAGTATATCCCGACATAATGCCCATCCTCGCTTTGAAAAATACGGTGCTTTTTCCCGGCATCGTCATTCCCATCACCGTGGGTCGCGACAAGTCGATCCGCGCCGTCAACAAAGCCTACGAAGAGGGCCGGCTGATCGCCGTGCTATCGCAACGCGACAGCTCCGTCGAAGATCCGGGCGTCGAAGACCTCTACCAGGTCGGCACCATCGCCCGCATCCTCAAACTGCTGCGCATGCCCGACGGCACTACCACGACTATCCTGCAGGGGCGCCGTCGCTTTTCGCTCGACCAGATGCTCCGCGACTTTCCCTATATGGAGGGACAGGTCAGTATGCTGCACTACCGGCACCCCGATAACAAACTGGAATTCGAGGCGCTGATCTCATCGATCCTGGACCTCGCCAAAGACATCATCGAGCTTTCCCCCAATATCCCCTCGGAGGCGATGGTCATGCTGCGCAACATCAACAACAGCAGCTTCCTGCTCAACTTTATCGCTTCTAACCTCGGCTCCAAGATCCGCATCAAACAGGATATTCTGGAAATGGATGACCTGAGCCAAAAAGCGGACACCATCCTGCACCAGATGAACAGCGAACTGCAATTGCTGGAACTCAAAGATCAGATCGAGAACAAAGTGCGGGGTGATATCGAAAAGCAACAGCGCGACTATTTCCTCAACCAGCAGCTGAAAACGATACAGGAGGAGCTGGGGCAGAACCCCCAGGAAGAGGAAGTCCAAAAGCTCCAGAAACGCAGCAAAACGAAAAAATGGCCCGAAGAGGTCGGCAAAACCTTCGAGAAGGAATTGAACCGCCTGCGCCGCATCAATCCGCAGGTCGCGGAATACGGCATCCAGCTCAATTACCTCGAATTGCTGCTCGACCTGCCCTGGCATACCTATACCAAAGACAATTTTAACCTGCAACGCGTCCGCGAAGTGCTCGACAAAGACCACTTCGGCCTCGAAAGGGTCAAAGAACGCATCCTCGAACACCTGGCGGTGCTCAAACTCAAAGGGGATATGAAGGCGCCCATCCTGTGCCTGGTCGGCCCTCCCGGCGTCGGGAAAACCTCCCTGGGCCGGTCGATCGCGCGGGCGCTCAAACGCAAGTTCATCCGCATGTCGCTCGGCGGCCTGCACGACGAATCGGAGATCCGCGGCCACCGGAAAACGTATATCGGCGCGATGCCGGGGCGCATCCTCCAGTCGATCAAACGGGCGCAGTCGTCCAATCCCGTCTTTATCCTCGATGAGATCGATAAAGTCGGTAAGGACTTTCGCGGCGACCCCTCTTCGGCTTTGCTGGAAGTGCTCGACCCCGAACAGAACGCTACTTTCTACGATAACTACCTGGAACATGAATACGACCTCTCCAAAGTGCTGTTCGTCGCTACCGCCAATTCGCTGAGCACCATACAGCCGGCGCTGCTCGACCGGATGGAGATCATCCAGATCAGCGGGTACTCGCTGGAGGAAAAGATCGAGATCGCCAAACGCCACCTCATCCCACAGCAACGCAAAGAACATGGCCTGGACGGCCGCAGCGTGCAGCTGCGGAAAAAAACGCTGGCGCGCATCATCCAGGAATACACCCGCGAATCGGGCGTTCGCGAACTCAACCGGCAGATCGCCGCCGTGATGCGGGCCGTAGCCAAAAAGGTGGCGATGGAAGAACCGTACAACGTCAACGTCAAAGCCGAAGAATTGCCCGACATCCTCGGCCCCACGCGCTACTCCCCGGAGATGTATCAGGAAGAAGCCGTGCCCGGCGTGGCCGTCGGCCTGGCCTGGACGCAATTCGGGGGCGACATCCTCTTCGTCGAAGCCAGCCTCAGCCCGGGAAAAGGAAAACTGACGCTGACCGGCAACCTGGGCGACGTCATGAAAGAATCAGCCACCACCGCCCTGAGTTTTATCAAAGCCAACAGCGAATCCCTGGGCGTCGACCCCGAACGCTTCGAAAAGTTCGATATCCACCTCCACGTCCCCGAAGGCGCTATCCCTAAAGACGGCCCTTCGGCCGGGGTCACCATGCTCACCGCCCTTACTTCTGTTTTCAACGGAAAAGCGGTGCGCCCCTTCCTGGCCATGACCGGCGAAATTACCCTGCGGGGCAAGGTGCTGCCCGTCGGCGGCATCAAAGAAAAAATACTGGCCGCCAAACGCGCAGGTATGCAGGAGGTGCTGCTGTGCAAAGAGAACGAAAAACACGTCCGGGAAATCAAAGCCTCGTACATCGAAGGCCTGAAATTTCACTACGTCTCCCGAATGCAGGAAGTTCTGGAGGCGGCTCTGGAGAATTAATCCGGATTTTTCCTGCTTTTTCGCGATCCAAAAATTAAATGCGATTGCCCGGCGCCCGGGACTCGATGAGCCGCAGACCGGAAAACACACCCCAGGTGAAAAGCGCACCGATCCCGCATTCTGCTCAGACGGGCTTCAGCAGCTTATTTTTTGGGCTAAATGGTGTGTAACAAAAATTTTTGCTGATCCTTTCTTGAAAGAAAACGCTTCTAATTACTGAAAATCAATTTTTTAAGTTGAGCCCTCAGCAAAAATTTTTACAAGGAACTTGTGTTACACACCACTAAATGCTTCTTGCCGCGAAAATTTCTACTTTTGTTTCAAACTATTGGGCCGTATTCGGAGTCTTTTTTAAAGACAAAGATTGCCGAATCAAATCGCCCCGGCGATTTAACGAAAAATGAGCACGCATGAGAAGTTTTCTTTTGATCATAAGTATTGCCTTTTTTACGATCGGAACGGCCCAGGCGCAATCCGGCGAGAACAGGCAACTGGTGCAATTCTCGGGAATGGTGCTCGACGGCTCCGACGAGCAACTCTATCCCGTGCCGTATACCAATATCCTGGTGAAGGACAAAGGCCGGGGCACCTACTCCGACTTTAAAGGCTTTTTCTCGATCGTAGTGGAAAAAGGCGACGTCATCGTCTTCTCGGCCGTCGGCTATAAAACCGTAGAATACGTCATTCCGACCGACCTGGACGATAATCGCTACTCCATTGTGCAACTCATGACGCAGGATACGATCAACCTGCCCGAAACGGTGGTCTTCCCCTGGCCCAGTCGCGAACATTTCAAACTGGAATTTCTCGCCATGGACGTCACCCCGGAACTTCAGCAACGGGCCGCGGAAAACCTCGCCGAGGAAACCCTGGAACGCATGCGCAGCGAGGTGATCGCCGACGGCAACGAGAACGCCGATTATTACCTGCGCCGGCAAACCCGGGAATTCTACTACATCGGCCAGCAACCGCCGATGAATATTTTCAACCCCATCTCCTGGAAACGCTTCTTCGACGCCTGGAAACGCGGCGACTTTAAGAAAAAAGACGAGTAGCAGGCCTACTGCCGTCGATAGTCGGCCGAAAACCAGTAGCGCGGCATACGCGTCGTATCATCACCCGCGTAATATCCCCATCCCCGAATGGCGTAGACGGAATCCGTGACGGTTTCGTGGAAATACTCGATGCGCTGCGGCGATCGTTCGTTGCGCGACCAGGTAACCGTGTGGTCGCCGGCGATCGCTCCCCGGTGCACGACCGTCTCGTCGGGCTTGCGCACTACGCACCACAGCTTCCCGTCCTGTACCTTATTGACGCCCTCGCTGCGCACGGTGTCTCCTTTTTCGGGATATATGTCGGTGATGGCGACACGCTGAAAATATGGCGAGACCGAAGTGTACTGCTGCCGCACCTCGAGGGCGCCGCTCCGTTCCAGCCGGGCCGTATCCAGCCGGGGAGGATAGAGCTGTTCGCGCTTTTTCGGGCCGGGCTGCGGCAGCTGGTAGATGTAAAACGTGCCCGCCCAGCGCCCGTCGAGGGGCTGGAAAACGTCGGCGTATGCCGTATCCGCCGGGCTGACCCGGGGCGGGGTTTCAATATTGTCGATGGCTACCGGCTGTTTGCAGGCCGCCGCCGCGATGAGCAGGAACAAGAGGGTGCGTGGGTTCATTTGCTGAAAACTTTTCGTCCCCAAACGAGGATCTGGATGCCGTAAATGCCCAGCCAGTAGACGAGCGCCGCAAAAGACAACACGCCCAGCGCCGCGTAGGGCTTTACCGACCGCAGATTGATGGAGAAAAATTCGAAAGTGAAAAAATCGCCGACCACAAAAATGGAGTGGATGATGAACAAAACGAATAAAAAACGCAGCAACGCCCGGAGATAGAGGACTTTGCGCACCTCCACCCGGTCGCGTACGTGCTTGCGTTTTTGCTTGACGTAGCGATAGGCGAAGTACAGATAAGCAAAAAAACTGGTGAGGTACAACAGGTGCTCCAGCGCGCCGTAAAAGGGATTGAAAAAATGACGGTCAAAACCGCGCTTGAAGGCCACCGCCGTGAAAAACATGAAAAAGAAAAAGAGAAACTGCCCGACCGGTAAAATAAAATGCTTGATGTCGGAAGCCCGTAGCCGGTAAGCCGGGTACAGCTCCAGCTTGACGTGGTAAAACAGCAAGGTCGGAAAAGAGAGGGTGAAGTAGATGGGCAGGAACTTCCAGCGCGGGTATTCGCTGAAAAAATGCGTAACGGTCAGCGTATTGTGCAAAAGCGTCAGGGCGAAAGCCGTGAGCAATAGCCCGAAAAAAAGATTGGCCCGACGAACGCCGAACCGGCGGAGGAAAAAGAGTATGCCGACGATCAGCCCCTGAATGATCCCGGCTGCCAGCGCCGCGATGAGCAAATAGTATAAAAAGCTTTCCATCGACATGGTCAATTTTTACGAGGGTCCTTTACAAAAATAGAGCCTTTACCGTCAAATATCCCATTTCGGCCCAAGGATTGAGAACCTTGTTCTGGCTTCTTGCGTTTTTTGTGGAAATGATGAAAATGGAATTCTGGGATTATTTAAAAAACCTGTTCAAAAAAGCGGAAGAGAGTTCTCCGGCCCAACCCCTGATCCACGAAGTGATCGAACGCTCGGAAGCGGAACGGCAGGATTACCTGCACTGGCGGGAAACTCTGGTGCGCCGGCGACTGCAGGATTGGCTGAACAACCAGTATTCCATCTTCCGGGTGACGCCCGACAATATCGACGAAGCCCTCGACTTTCTGGATACGCCTTCCTCCAAAGGCTTCGTCATCTACTTCTTCAAAACGCGCTACAGCGAGCGCGACATCATGCACTTTTTCGACTTTCTGAAGGAGCAAGTGCTTACCCTCGATTACCGCACCCAGGTTTCCGACCGCCGCACCTACAACCGCCCGCAATGGGTGGAAACGGTGCAACGCCACTACCTGAAGCCCAAACCGGATTTTATGCGGGAAGGAAAATTCGAGCAGAAATACGGGAACATCATGATCGAGATGGAATCGCGCGACGAACAGGTGCACAACCTGCGCTTCCGCGCTACTTCTTACCGGGACCACCTCTTCAAGGACGCCCACGATTTCAAAGACCTCATGCAGATGATCCTCGTCTGATCCAGACTAATCCGGGCTAAGAGCTTGTTTGGAGGTAGTGCTTTTGAAGCGAAAAACTCAGA